>CAYRSN010000013.1:0-14454 GCA_964427185.1 uncultured Piscirickettsiaceae bacterium
GGACTATTTTCCAATAAGTGGGGGCAATGGGTCAAAATAAAATTTTTTTATATCTTATAAGGTGCCTTGATTAGGCGGTATTGCTTTCAGCGATGGCTTTGTGCAGCTTTTTCATGGCGGCTTTTTCGATCTGGCGGATACGTTCCATGGAGACACCGTATTTTTCCGCCAGTTCTTTCAGGCCGACTTTGTCGTCGGTCAGCCAGCGCTGCTGCAGAATATCCCGGCTGCGTTCATCCAGCTGCTTCAAGGCGGCATGCATTTTTTCCAGTTTCAGTTTGCTGTCCTGATCGTTGGCCAGCTGGGTTTCCGGGTCAGGTTCGTGGCTGGCCAGCACCAGAGTGGGGCGATCATTGTCTTTATCTTCCGGTGTGGGGTCGATGGAAACATCCTGCCCATAGAGACGGCTGTCCATTTCCAGCACGTCTTCTTTGGTAACCCCCAGCTCCTGTGCGACACGCTCTGCTTCCTTGTCGCCAAACCATTCCAAGGCTTTTTTAGCACCGCGCAATTTAAAGAAGAGTTTACGTTGCGCTTTGGTGGTGGCGGTTTTGACAATGCGCCAGTTTTTGATGATGTATTCGTTAATTTCTGCGCGGATCCAGTGCACGGCGAAAGTCATCAGGCGCACATTCTGTTCCGGGTTAAAGCGCTTAACTGCTTTCATCAGGCCGATATTACCCTCCTGAATCAGATCGGACAGCGGTAGCCCATAGCCTGCATAGCTACGGGCAATGGGTACCACATAGCGCAAGGAGGAGAGAATCAGCTGTTTGGCAGCTTCCGGGTCGTGGTCGTAATACCAGCGTTTTGCCAGTGCCTGCTCTTCTTCCGGAGTGAGGACAGGAAACTGGTTAATCACCTGCAGGTAGGTGTTGAGATCTTTGCCGGGCACCAGAGCTTTTTCCAGAGGTGCGGGCAGCTGTGTTTTTTGAGCGGGTGCGGGAAGGGTGTCTGTTTGTTCAGTGTTGCTTTGAGCGTGTTGAGATGTATCCATGATTGGCTTTATAAAATAAGTGAAAACTTATCTTACAGGATGGCACATAGGGGAGCAAGGTATGAATGATGAACCTATTGTGACAGTATCCCCTGTCCGCTTTGGTCAAGGAGGCGAGGTAAGCGGACAGGTGTGGAACCTTAGTCTTTTAAGGCCTGGAGGATTTCCTGCTCTACCTTGTCAATAGGCTGCGTGCCGTCAATGTGGATATATTTTAATGCGGAGTTTGCTTCTGCTTCTTTACGGTAGTGGTCCACCAATGGGGCGGTTTGCTCGTGATAAACGCTTAGGCGTTTTTGGATGGTTTCAGGCTTGTCGTCATCCCGCTGGACGAGGGGTTCGCCGGTTTCATCATCGACATCTTCTTTTTTAGGCGGGTTGTACTTGATGTGATAGGTACGTCCTGAGCCCGGGTGTACACGGCGACCGGAGAGCCGCTCGATAATCACTTCATCCGGCACACCAATTTCAATGACCGCATCAATCGGTACACCAGCGGCTTTCAGGGCATCGGCCTGTGCGACAGTGCGAGGAAAGCCATCCAGCAAAAAGCCTTTTTCACAATCCAGCGCCTTGATGCGTTCTTTCACCAACCCGACGATGACATCATCGGGCACCAGTTTACCGGCATCCATGTATTCTTTGGCTTTTTTGCCCAGCTCTGTGCCTTCTGCAATGGCGGCACGCAGCATATCACCGGTGGAGATTTGTGGAATCTCGAAGTGTTTACTTAGAAACTGGGCTTGGGTGCCTTTGCCTGCGCCGGGGGCGCCTAACAAAATGATGCGCATGAAAGTGCTCCTTTTGGTTACTGAATGTATTAACGCACGTCGCTTAAGAGTTGGTCAATCATGCGTTCGGCACTGCGGGCATAGCCGCCGCCAAACAGATTAAAGTGGTTGAGAATATGGTACAGATTGTACAGGGTTTTGCGGGTGGAATAACCTGCGTCCACAGGGAAAATTTCTGCATAGGCGCTGTAAAAAGCCTCGCCAAAGCCACCAAACAGCTCGGTCATGGCAAGATCCGTCTCATGGTCGCCGTAGTAGCTGGCCGGGTCGTAAACGACGGGTTCACCCTCTTCTGTGAATGCACTGTTGCCACCCCAGAGGTCACCGTGCAGCAGGGCGGGTTTGGGTGTGTAGCCGCTGAAAAAGTGCGGCAGCTGTTCTATCAGTAATTCGCCTTTGTGAAGCAGCTGCTTGGAGGCACCTGCTTGGGTGGCGCGTTGGAGCTGATGGTACAGGCGTTGCGTGCCGTAAAAGTGGATCCAGTCCCGTGACCAGCTGTTGGGCTGGGGAGTGTGACCGATGTAGTTGTCCTCAAACCAGCCGAAGCGTCCGCTTTCTTCCAGTTGCTGATGCAGAAAGGCCAAGGCACGCCCGCGTGCCGTTTCATTGCCCTGGTGACTTAAGGGCAGGTACTCCATGAGCAGAAAACTGTGTGTCTGATTTTTGCCCCAAGCATAAGGCTTGGGGCAGCGTATGGTGTAGGTGGCGTAAAGTGCTTCCAGGGCGTGGGCTTCACAGGCAAACATCGGCAGGCTGCCGGGATGGCTGGTCTTGAGAAAAAAGGTTCCCTCTTGCGTATGAAGCCGCCATGCCTGATGAATGTCACCGCCGCTGACAGCCTGGGCGCTAATTAAGGTAAGCCTGGAGCCGTTGGCTGCGGTGATGGCTTCCAGTAAAGCAGTCCAGTTCATAATGTGTTTTTAATGCCTTGGTGTTATTGAAAAAGTTCCTGTCCAAGCTGTTCCAGCTGTTTTTGTGTTTCGCTGGGCACTTCCGGTGCCATGGATTCGCGAAAGAGCTCAAAGCGTGCGCCGGGGGTGCTGGCGGGGACAGCCTGACCGGTTTTGGGGTCAATGGGCACGCTGACAATACCGGGTGGAATCGGAAAAGGGCGAAGGGGCTTGTCTTTGAGTGCTTCACGCATGTAATCGATCCAGATCGGCAGCGCAGCGGTGCTGCCAAACTCGCGCCTGCCCAGAGTACGAGGCTGGTCAAAGCCTACCCAGACGCTGGTGGCCACATCCGGGTTAAAGCCGGAAAACCAGGCATCTTTCTGCTCGTTGGTGGTGCCGGTTTTGCCGGCAAGGTCATGACGTTTGAGTACCTTGGCACGGCGGCCTGTGCCCTGCTGGATGACATCCTGCATCATACTGGTCACAAGGTAGGCGTTCTGAGGTGAAATAACGCGGGGTGCCTGCGCAGGATCGTCCGGCAGGCAGGCCTGTTCATGGTAGCAGGGCAGCTTGGGTTGAGTTTCAAAAATTGGTTTGCCGTCAAAATCCAGTACCTGTTTGACAAACCAGGGTTGAATCAGAAAGCCTTGATTAGCAAAAACACTGTAGCCGCGCACAACTTCCCAGGGACTGAACTGGGGTGTGCCAAGCGCAAGGGACAGGTCAGCATGCCGCAGTAAGGTCTGTTTGTTAAAACCAAACTTGGCGATATGGTCAATGGCATGGCGAATGCCGATGCTTTGCAGCAGGCGGATGGATACCAGATTGCGGGAGTGGGTCAAAGCGGTGCGCAGGCGTGTGGGGCCGTAAAAGCGCCCGGAATCATTTTCCGGACGCCAGACATCTTCCAGCGCCTTGTCATGAAATACTACCGGGGCATCGTTGATGATGGAGGCGGTGGTAAAGCCTTTATCCAGTGCAGCGGAATAAAGAAAGGGTTTGATGTTGGAGCCGATCTGGCGCCTGCCCTGAACGGCGCGGTTGAACTTACTGTCAAAATAGTCAAATCCGCCTACCAGAGCGAACACGCGTCCGGTATTGGGGTTAATGGAAACCAGAGCGCCTTGTACTTTGGGTTTTTGCGCCAGTAGCCATTGCCCTTGCCGCTGCTCAAGATAGACGATATCGCCCGGTTTGACCACCTCCAGCGGGCTGGCAGGTTTTGGGCCGCGCTTGTTCACACTGATATAGGGGCGCGCCCAGCTTAGTGCCGGTTCAAAAGGTAGCGTGATGCGCTGACCATTAGCCAGCAGGGCAGCCGCCTGTTGTTGTTGCACCTCCAGGATGGCAGCAGGTATCAAATGTCCAGGTTTGGGTTGTTCATTGAGCACTTTGAGTATGGCTGTTTCATCTACCATCTGAGCCGGAGCCAGATGCAGTAGTGGCCCCCGCCAGCCATGACGGCGACTGTATTCAACCAAGCCGTGGCGCACGGCCTCATTGGCTGCCTGTTGTAATCGGCTGTCAATGCTGGTGATGAGTGTCAGCCCCATTTCCAGAGCTTGTTTGCCAAACTGCTGGAGTGCGAAATCCCGTGCCATTTCAGCAATATAGCCAGCTTCCACATCAATACGTGTACTGACCAGTTTGGCATGTACGGGTGTATTCAGGGCTTCTTGAAGCTCGGCATCGGTAATGAAGCCCAGCTCATGCATGCGTCGCAGCACATAATCACGTCGCTGCTTGGCGCGTTTGGGGTTGGTAATGGGGTTATAGGCGGAAGGTGCTTTGGGCAGACCGGCGAGCATGGCATATTCTGCGATGGTCAGTGCATCAATGTCTTTGCCATAGTAGGTGCGTGCGGCTGCGGCAACACCGTAACTGCGGTGGCCGAGGAAGATTTTGTTGAGATAGAGAGCGAGAATTTCCGGTTTACTGAGCTGGTGTTCGATTTTCAGTGCCAGTGCAATCTCATTCAACTTGCGCATGAAGGTTTTTTCCCTGCTCAGGAAAAAGTTGCGTGCCACCTGCATGGTAATGGTGGAGCCGCCGGATTTTTTCTTACCGGTGGTGATCAGCTGGTAGGCGGCGCGTGCCAGCCCTTTAGGATCTACGCCAGGATGGGAAAAAAAGTTTTCGTCTTCTGCCGCGATAATGGCTTGTGTCATACGCTCGGGGATTTCGGTGTAGTCCAGCGGGATACGTTTTTGTGTGCCGATTTCACTGATCAGTTTGCCGTCTGCGGTAAGGATGCGCAGCGGAACCTGATAGCGCACCTCTTTCAGGTCGGAGGCATCCGGCAGGGTGGGGTAGATCGTCAGCATATACCAGCCGAGCAGACCAGCCGGGATGAGGAAAAAAAGCGCCAAAAGCCCCCAGAGCCAGCGTCTTTTTTTGCGTGTGGGTGCAGGAGGCTGTGTTGGAGAGGGTGATGTGGGCTCGCACTGATCGGTTTCCGGTGCTTTCAGAATATCGTGGTGGGGCATGGTATGACGCTTATCAAATCATTCGGTGCGTCTATTGTAGCGAGGAATGAATCAAAAACGCCCGGATTTCCGGGCGTTTTTAAGCTGAAGCGTGCAATACTCAGGACTGTTTCTTATAGCGACCTGTTTTAATATCCTGATACATTAACAGCAGGTTGCCTCCGATGATGATGACAATGGCCGCGAAAACAGCCAGCTGAGAAATAATAACTTCCAGTGACTCAGGCAGTACGTCGAAGTAAACGCCCCAGATCATAAGATAAGGAATGATGACGGTGATGACCATCACACCTAAAAACTTCATAAACTCGCTCATAGTTTGGCTCCCCGTTAACGGTATTATCTGTCCGCCTTGGCAGGCAATCTCAGTAATTTGGGTTAAATCTTACTGAGGCGTGTATGATTTTGCAAATGTAATTCGAGCGTAGAGTTGAGCAAGATCAAGTATTTCATGCTTTTATGGTAGTGGCTTATTCGATGTTCTGGATCTGTTCGCGCATCTGTTCGATAAGCACTTTGAGCTCTACGGCAGCTTCAGTCAGGCGCATATCGGCGGATTTGCTGCCCAGCGTGTTGGCTTCACGGTTCAGCTCCTGCATGAGAAAATCCAGCCGCCGCCCGACCGGGCCACTTTGACGAAGCGCCTTGCGTACATGGCTGACATTGGTCAGCAGCCGATCCAGCTCTTCGGCTACATCCATTTTTTGTGCCATGATGGCCACTTCCATGGCCAGCCGGGTTTCATCCAGCTCATCGGCAAGCTGCTGAATACGCTCCCGCAGTTTGGTTTCGTAGTGACTGACCAGCTCTGGCATAATGGCGCGTAGTTGCTTTGCAATCTGCTCGATTTGCACGAGCCGTTGCTCAATGAGTTGTTTTAGTGCTTCGCCTTCCTGAGTGCGCGCGTTATTTAGCTGGGTGAGTGCTTGTTCGGCACAGGCCAGCAAGTCGGCTTTCATAGTGTCACGTGCCAATGCGGGTTCCTGGATGACGCCGGGCCACTGCAGCACTTCGATGGCGTTAAGGTGACTGGCCGCGGGCAGGCGCTGACGCACGTCTTTGAGAACCTCGATCAGTCCTTCCAGCACCGTATCATTGAGACTGGGTACCTGGTGCTCGCCTGTGAGCTGAATATTTAAGGTGAGTTCCAGCTTGCCGCGCGCAAGGTGCCGTTTAATGCGTTCCCGCAGGGGCATTTCCAGCTCTCGCCAGCTTTCCGGCAGGCGGAAATGCATTTCCAGATAGCGGTGGTTCACACTGCGGACTTCCCAGATGATTTGCCCCCAGGTGGTTTCGCACTGGGTGCGGGCAAAAGCGGTCATACTTTTCATTGGCGTTTCAGCTCGTTCGTTATAATTTTGCCCATTCTACTATGAGATGAGGATAAACAGCATGAGTCAATGGCAGCGCTCTTCGGGTCGAGCGGTGGATGAGATGCGCGCGGTCAGTATGGAGCCGGGCTATACCAAGTATGCGGAAGGCTCCGTGATGATTGCCGTGGGAGCAACAAAGGTGATCTGTACGGCGACAGTGGAAGACAAGGTTCCTCCTTTTCTGCAAGGGCAGGGTCAGGGCTGGATTACTGCGGAATATGGTATGCTGCCGCGTTCCACGGGTACGCGTATGCGCCGGGAAGCCAGTGCTGGAAAACAGGGTGGGCGTACGGTGGAGATTCAACGTCTGATTGGCCGTGCGTTACGTGCTGGTGTGGATTTGACGAAGCTGGGTGAGCGGACTTTAACCATAGACTGTGATGTAATTCAGGCCGATGGCGGTACACGCACAGCCTCCATTACCGGCGGGTTTGTGGCACTGGCGCTGGCTGTGAATAAGCTGCTGGAAGAAGGAATGCTTGCGGAAAGCCCGATCATGCATCATGTGGCGGCGATTTCTGTAGGTGTGCTGGAAGGGCATGCAATTTTGGATCTGGAGTATTGCGAAGATGCTGCTGCGGAGACGGACATGAATCTGGTCATGACCGACTCCGGGCATTTTATCGAGGTGCAGGGCACAGCAGAGGGTGTGCCCTTTTCTCGTGATGAGCTGGATGCGATGCTGGCACTGGGTGCAAAGGGCATTGGTGAGTTAATTGCTCTGCAAAAACAGGTGTTGGAGTCTTCCGTATGAAAGTGGTTTTTGCCAGCGGTAACCGGGGCAAGGTGAAAGAAGTCAGCGAAATGCTTACATCACTGGCATGGGAAATCATTCCGCAAACAGCACTATTTAAAGAAGAAGTGGAAGAGACGGGGCTGACATTTGTAGAAAACGCTCTGCTCAAGGCGCGTTTTGCCTGTGAGAAAACCGGCCTGCCAGCCATAGGTGATGATTCAGGGCTGGAGGTTGCCGCTTTACAGGGGGCGCCGGGAATATACTCCTCTCGCTTTGCGGGGGCTGCGGCAACAGACAGCAGCAATGTTGAAAAGCTGCTGGCGGTGATGCGGGATGTGCCGGAAGGGCAGCGTCAGGCCAGTTTCTACTGCGCCATGGTGTTTTTACGCCATGCGGAAGATCCGACCCCGGTGATTGCATTGGGGCGCTGGAATGGCGAAATCCTGCTGCAGCCGCGGGGTGAAAACGGGTTTGGCTATGACCCGGTGTTTTATGTACCGGAAGAAGGGTGCAGTGCCGCCGAGCTGCCTGCGGAGCGTAAACACCAGCTCAGCCACCGGGCGCAGGCGCTTAAAAGTCTGGCGGCACAGATTGACACCTTAAGCGCCCAAGGGCTGCTGGCGCTTTGAGCATGCCGTTGATCCCGCCGGCTCTGACGCTCTATGTGCATTATCCTTGGTGTGTGCGCAAATGTCCTTATTGTGACTTCAATTCCCATCGTCTTGATAAGACTCGGAATGAATCGGCTTATTTTGCTGCCCTGAAAGCGCAGCTGGAACAAGTATTGCCGCAGGTCTGGGGACGAAAGATCCATGCAGTATTTTTTGGCGGCGGCACGCCCAGTTTAATGAGTCCTGATGTATTGAATGACTTTCTGAGTCATGCGCGCGCACTGCTGGGGTTTGGCGCAGAGGTGGAAATTACACTGGAAGCTAATCCGGGTACGGCGGAGGCGGAAAAGTTCAGCGCTTTTCGTGAAGCGGGTGTGAATCGCCTGTCACTGGGCGTGCAGAGCTTTAGCGATGCCAAGCTGCAGGTGCTGGGCAGAATTCACTCGGGTGCTGAGGCGCACCGAGCCATTGAAATGGCGCAACAGGCTGGTTTTGAGAACTTTAATATTGACCTGATGTTTGCTTTGCCGGGTCAAACGCTTGAGGCCACCATGGAGGATATTAAAGCGGCGATTGCACATCAGCCAACCCATCTTTCCCATTATCAGTTAACTTTGGAGCCTAACACGCCTTTTTATCGGCAGCCGCCGCAGGGGTTGCCGGATGATGAGCAGGCTTTCGACATGCAGCAACGTTGTGGTGAGCTGTTACAGGCGGCAGGGTTTCAGCAGTATGAAGTCTCTGCATGGGCGCGGCCGCAGTACCAGTGCCGGCACAATGTGAACTATTGGCAGTATGGCGACTATATCGGCCTGGGTGCCGGTGCACATGGCAAGCTCACCTTTGCTGAGCGGGGAGAGATCTGGCGCAGACAGATGCCCACCAGCCCGGGGGCTTATGTGGTGGCCATGCAGCAGGGAGAACCGGGGCGGCTGTGGCAGGTGGATCAAGCTGAGCGGCCGTTTGAATTCATGCTAAATCGCCTGCGACTGTTTGACCCCTTTACGCTGGAGGCGTTTGAAGCGGCGACAGGGTGTGCACGGGAGACGGTGATGCCTGTGCTGGAGCACTGGCAAGAAAAGGGGGCACTCTCTTTAGGGGGAGGCTATGTTTCCCTGACGACATCAGGGCGATGGTTTATCAATGAGATCGTAGCGGATTTTATGCCGTGAACATGTTTTAGCGCACGCGGTAAAGTAAATCCCATACACCATGTCCCAGTCGCTGGCCGCGCTGTTCAAACTTGGTCAGCGGACGCCAGTCGGGTCGGGGGTGAAATTGCCCGGTGCCGGCGAGATTTTCCAGAGTCGTAAAGCTTTCGCATACCTCCAGCATCTGCTGGGCGTAGTCTTCCCAATCGGTAGCCAGGTACAGCAGCGCGCCCGGACGCATGCGGCTGATCAGCAGCTCCACGAAAGGCGGCTGAATCAAGCGGCGTTTGTGATGGCGTTTTTTATGCCAGGGGTCGGGGAAAAAAATCATGACCCCCTGCAGGCTATGAGGCGGAATCTGCCGTTGCAGGACTTCGACCGCATCATGATTGCTGATGCGTACATTAGTAAGTGCGCGCTTTTCGACTTCCATCAGCAGTGCGCCGACACCGGGCTTATGCACTTCGATGCCGAAGAAGTTCTCATCCGGGCGGTTTTGAGCCATTTGAGCCAGGCTGTGCCCCATGCCGAAGCCGATTTCCAACCAGACAGGGCGGTCATTGCCGAACAGTGCGGGCAAATTCAGCACTTCGGGTGCGAAGGGAACGCCATATTGAGGCCACAGCAGCTCATAGGCTCGCTGCTGGCCTTTGGTCATGCGCCCTTGACGGATAACGAAAGATTTGATGCCGCGGCGAAAGATGCTTTCGCCGGAGGAGGTCTGGTGACTCATTTGTTGCTTTGATCGAAGAAGATGCCTTCATCAGGGGATGAAGGGCTGGCGGTATAGACACGCTGTGGCATGCGCCCAGCCAAGTAGGCTTCGCGCCCGGCCTGAACGGCTTTTTTCATGGCGGATGCCATCAGTACGGGGTTTTGGGCGGCAGCGATGGCTGTGTTCATTAAGACACCGTCACAGCCCAGTTCCATGGCGACTGCCGCATCGCTGGCTGTGCCGACGCCCGCATCCACCAACACGGGCACCTTCAGCTGCTCTTTGATCATGCGGATATTGTAGGGGTTGATAATGCCCATGCCTGAGCCGATAAGTGACCCCAGCGGCATGATAGCCACGCAGCCCATGGCCTCCAACTCTTTGGCGATAATCGGGTCGTCCGATGTATACACCATTACATCAAAGCCATCCTCAATCAGGATCTGGGCGGCCTTGAGCGTTTCGGGCATGTTGGGGTAGAGAGTCTGTTGATCTCCCAGTACTTCCAGTTTTACCAGAGTGTGCCCGTCCAGCAGCTCCCGTGCCAGCTGGCAGGTGCGGATAGCGGCTTCTGCATCAAAGCAGCCGGCGGTATTGGGCAACAGAGTATATTTTTCCGGAGAGATAACTTCCAGCAGGCTGGGTTCATTGGGGTTCTGGCCGATATTGGTACGCCGGATAGCGACAGTGACAATTTCGGCGCCGGAGGCCTCAATGGCGGCTTTGGTTTCGGCCAGGTCTTTATATTTTCCCGTGCCTACCAGCAGGCGGGAGGTATAGGTTTTGCCAGCAAGTTCAAAAGTGTCGTTCATGGTGTCCTTCTCGGAAAGTTAACCACCGCCGACGGCGTGGATGATTTCGATTCTGTCGTTGGGTGCCAAACGTACAGCTTCATACTGGCTGCGTGGCACGATGGTTTCATTGCGTTCCATGGCGATGCGTTTATCGGTGAGAGACAGCATTTCTACCAGCTGAGCAGCAGTAATGTTGTCAGGTACATCTCGAGGTTCGCCATTCAGAATAATCTGCATACGACTGTATCAGGCTATGGATAAAGAAAAATATTATATCATTCCTGCCTCATAAAGGCTTAAAGCGGTGCATAACAGCATGAATATGAGCACTTCTGCAAAAAAAATCGCATTTGAAAAAAAGGGGGAGACCTTTCCTGCAGAGGCGTTTTCGCAGCGGCTGTTAGCCTGGCACCATCAGCACGGGCGTCATGATCTGCCCTGGCAGAAGCCCCGCACACCCTATCGTGTGTGGGTGGCGGAGGTGATGTTGCAGCAAACACAGGTGAAAACGGTAGTGCCTTATTTTGAGCGATTTATGGAGGCATTTCCTGCGGTGGACGTTTTGGCGGATGCGGAAATGGATGCAGTGTTAAGCCAGTGGGCGGGGTTGGGCTATTACGCCCGTGGGCGCAATCTGCACAAGGCGGCGCGGCAAATTGTGGCGCAGGGCGGCTTTCCCGAAACTTTGGCGGGCTGGCAGGCGCTGCCGGGAGTGGGGCGCTCTACTGCGGCGGCGATTATGGCGCAGGCGTATGGGCAGCGGGCGGCCATTCTGGATGGGAATGTGCGCCGTGTGTTGTGTCGGTTGTTTGGGGTAGAGGGCTGGCCGGGAGAACGACAGGTGGAAGCTCACCTGTGGACACTGGCGGAGTGTCTGCTGCCTGCGCAAAGTGAGGTGATGCCAGATTATACGCAGGCGCAGATGGATCTGGGGGCAACGCTCTGTACACGCACAAAGCCACGGTGTGAAGCGTGCCCGTTTCAGGCTGAGTGTGTGGCATACCGGCAAGGCCGTGTGGCCGAGCTGCCAGCGCCGCGCCCCAGAAAGGTGATGCCGGTGCGTAAGGTGTGCTGGCAGGTGAGTTTGTCACAGGGGTGTGTGTGGCTGGTGCAAAATCCAGCGCGGGGTTTGTGGGGAGGGCTGTGGGTGCTGCCGGAAGGCAACCGGGGGGAGGCGCTGAGTGCTTTTCGCCATACCTTTACGCATTTTCATCTGGATATTACACCTTATCTGTGGCACACTCACTCAGATGATATGCCGCAGCAGGCAGGGCAGTGGCTGCCTTTGGCGCAGGCATTAAAGATGAATATTCCCGCTGCGGTTAAACGGGTTTTACAGGAGGTAATCGAATATGAGCAGAACCGTTAAGTGTGCAAAGCTGAAACAGGAGCTGGAAGGGTTGGAGCATCCGCCGTTTCCGGGGCCTTTGGGACAGAAGATTTATGAAAATGTTTCTAAAGAGGCTTGGAAACAGTGGCTGCAGCATCAGACGATTTTGATCAATGAGTATCGGCTGTCCAGCCTGGATCCCAAAGCGCGCAAGTTTCTGCAGGAGGAGATGGAAAAGTTTCTGTTTGGGGATGAAGAAGTTGCCCTGCCGGAGGAGTATAAGCCGGTAGGGTAAGCAAAGCCAGCCGCTTAGGTTGAAGCGGCTGTGACCAGGTTCAAATATGCCTGCTCCAGGTTGTCTGTCCTGCCTGCTGCCAGACATTCTGTCAATGTGCCGGTAAATAGAAGCCGGCCTTCATGCAAAACGGCTAAGCGATCACAGATTGCTTCCACATCTGCCAGCAGGTGGGAGCTGTAAAAAACGGTGGCACCTTCCGCTTTAAGTTGCTGCAATATGTTTTTGACCCCGATTCTGGCCAGTGGATCCAGTCCACTCATGGGCTCATCCAGCACCAGTAGAGGTTTGTTGCTTAAAAACACGCTGAGCAGGCCGATTTTTTGGGTCATGCCTTTGGAAAGCTTGCGGATGGGTTTTTTTAAAGCGGCAACATCCAGATAAAGCATCTGGCAGGCCTGATGCAGCTGTTCCTTCGGCAGCTGAGTGCCGTAAAGCTTGCTGAAAGTGTGAACATAGCGGCCTGCCCGCATCCAGGCAGGCGGCATAAAACGCTCGGGCAGATAAACCAGCGGGGTGCGGCTTTTTGCCAAGGTGGAGGGGGTGTCAAACAGCAAGGCACTGCCTTGATCTGCGCTGATGAAATCCAGCAGAATCTTGATCAGGGTGCTTTTGCCAGCGCCATTGCCGCCAATGAGCGCGAAAATCTCCCCGGCGTGGACTTGAAAAGAGACATCATCAAGCGCTTGCTGTTTTTTAAAGCGTTTGCTGATGTTTTGGGTTTGAATGGCTATGGATGATGATGTATTCATGGCTTTAGTTTTGGCTTTCCAGTTGTTGAATCACTTGTTTGAGCAGTTCGGCCTCATCTGGGCTTTTAATTAACCCTTTATCGATGGCTTCGCGAGCCAGTTGTGCGGCCAGGGTTGTTTGTTGTGTATTGCGCAACAGGTAGATTTTCATAAAGCGAATCCACTCAGGGGCGGTTTTGGGAGCGTGGTAGAACAGGTCTTCCGCCATTTTGAGCGCCAGGGGCATGTTGTGCAGCTTTCTATGGGCGAGTACGGTTGCCATGGCGTAATCATACCAACGCTGTTGCGGTGCGCTGAGAAACAGTTTGCGCGCCTGAAGATACATCTGCTCGGCTTTGGTGGGGTCGGATTGAATCGCACCGTATACGAATACCGCATTGAAAATCGGGTAGCGGGCTTCGGGCAGTGCCCAGTTAATCTGATCCAGCCACTGTGCAATATGGTGATAGTTAAGATGGCGGAAGGGCACTTCTCCGGTAACTTGAGAGTCTTGTGCCTGGAGCCAGAATGTGAGCAGCCAGCCCCCGGCATAGGCATCTCCCAGCCCGACAAATGGTGCAACAGGCAGGTTTGGTGCAGGTGGAATCTGTGTCTGCTTAAGTGATGAGCGGTCAGTTTGAGTGTTCAACCATAGCAGCACGCCCACCAAAATGGCGATACCAAGCGAGAGGAGTTGAGCTTGGGTACGAGTCAGTTGTTTCATAGTGCGCGTTTATTTAAATCAAAGTTAGCTAATGCCAGTATGAAAAGAACAAACAGCGCGGCGGTGAATGCCTGTGTGCCCAGTGCCTGCCAGCTTGTGCCCTCTATAAGAATATCGCTGGCGGCAAAAGGCTTGAGGTTGGGTAAAAGCCCGACAACCCCCTGGAAAAATTCTCGATAGCCCTGCTGGAGCGTTTCATCCTTAAGCAGCGGTTTTTGGCTTAGGGCATCCATATAGGGCAACAGCCGTAAAAACAAATAAGTCAGCAAGCTGGTCAGCACAATAATCGGCGGTTGAGTGCTTAAATTGGCATAAAACAGCACCAGTGCCAGCACTATGGCCAGCTCCAGTGCAAACGATATGCCCCACTGCCACGCATGCTGCGTATCCACTTGCAGAGTGATCAGTGCCAAACAGCTGAACAGCGCGACCAGCATGCCTGCAGCCCACCAGCTGAAAAAACGCACAATCAGTAGCTTTGTGCGTGAATGGGGCAGGGCGTGGAGCACTTGGTCAAAACGGTTTTCGTGCTCTTCTGTCAGCATGCTGGCCCACCAGATAATCATGAGAATAATTGTAATTGTATGTGCAAACCAGGCACTGAGCGCTATTGAGGCGACTGACCCCTCTACTAAGGCAACCTGCCGGATAAAAAGATAAATACCAGCTGCCAGCAGCCATATTAAAGCAAGTGCGCTCCACAGTGACAGGCGCAGATAGGGGAAGAGAAAAAGTAATGCCAGGTTTTTCATAAAACCTACCCTTGGTTTGTTGTTTCAGAATTTTATCAAATAATTTGAACTCTTAATTTTTTTATTTTATGACCT
>CAYRSN010000013.1:14554-24945 GCA_964427185.1 uncultured Piscirickettsiaceae bacterium
TGGTAGGGATCTTCGTTAATTTAAACAAAGGAGTATTGTTTATGAATATCGACATGAAACGCAACCAAAAGGGTTTTACCCTGGTGGAGCTGGCAATTGTGCTGGTGATTATCGGGCTTTTGATTGGTGGTGTATTGAAAGGCTCCGAGCTGATTCAGGGTGCTGAGATCAAGGCGGCGGCAAAAGAGCCGGATGAGCTGAGAAGCGCTTATTTTGGATACCTTGACCGTTACAATAAAAAGCCTGGAGATGATGATACGCAAAATAGTCGCTGGAGTGATGTCGCCAATGGAGATGGCGATGGTAGGATTGAAGGACGTACATGTACTGCTGATACGGAAGAGAGTTGTCTCGCCGTACGCGCACTGCGTTATGCCGGCTTTCTGAAAGGAAGTGGATCCGAAACTGTGCCACGCATTCCAGGAACATTCTCTGAATTAAGTATTTATGGTGCTGTTTACTATGGTCAGACTGGTACATGGCAGGGTACTTTGGCGCAAGTTGCAGAACAGGATGCAGCGCTACTGGATATTAAAATTGATGATGGAAAATGTAATAGTGGTGTAATGGTTTCTGCCTCTACAAGTGATACTTATTGTGATCAGACCTCTGGTGAGTATGTGGCAGATTATAACTACGCAATTAAAATTGACTGATTTTTGAGTCAGCCCGCCTTTTGGCGGGCTTTTTCTTTGGTGCTGTATGCGGCACCAAAGAAAAAGCAGAGGGATGTGATGATGAAAATACGAGGTTTTACCCTGGTCGAGTTGGCCATTGTGCTGGTGATTATTGGGGTCTTGCTGACCATGGGGCTGCAGAATCTGGGTGCGCTTTATGAGCAAAAGCAAAATAAAACCTCTCAGGTGCGCCTTAAGCAGGCCAAGGAGGCTTTGCTGGAATTTGTAAAGGTAAACGGTTATTTGCCCTGCCCTTCGGAAACGATTGCGGATGGAAACAACACCACAAGTGGCAATGCATGTAAGGTGACAAAAGGTTATCTGCCTTGGCGGGTGTTAGGGCTGACGCAGGCGCAGGCGATGGATAGCTATGGGCATCCATTGACTTATGTAGTGAATGGCAAAGTGACAGAAAGCGGTGAGGTTTGCAATCCTGCTTCGTCGGCAAGTTATTTCTGTGAAAATCGGGTATTTACCTTAAGCACACCACCAACGGCAAATGCACCAGATAGTGCGAATTTGACGGTGAAACTTCACACGGATCATGATCAGGTTTTGGCTGAACAGGTGAGTGTGGTGGTGATTGCCCATAATCTGCGCCCCTGTAATGCACCAGATTTGTCAGGTGATGAGCAGGCGAACTGTACAAATGTGCCGAATAGTTCAGGGGCTGAATATTATGGTGAGGGTTATACTGAAACGTTTGATGATCAATATATCACAATACACGGCAATGAGATTAAGGCGGCAGCAGGACTTTAGGGGAATGAAACAAATAAAAGGAACTTTTATCACAGCGGCATTGGCCGCTGTTTTTTTAAGTGGCGCTGTCTGGGCGGGTGACCAAGATGGAGATGGCGTGCCGGATGCACAGGATGCTTGCCCTTACACACAGCCGGATGTGCAGGTGGATGTGCTGGGCTGTGGCTTGGATGGAGACGGGGATGGTGTTATTGATGCCAGAGATCTGTGCCCGGGTATCCCGCAGCAAATGGCGGCAGATGAAACGGGATGCCCGCAACCTTTGGTGCGTAAGGTGTTTTATGGTGTATATGCGGCAGGACGTGTGCACCTGTCTGAGCCCGAGCGCAGGGAGTATGTGCGGCGACTAAAACAGTGGCTGATGCAGGTGCAGGCTTTAGCAGCGGAAAATCGGATTCTGGTCAAAGTGGCAACGGATCGTGTAGGCTGTCAGGCGGATAATTTGAAGCTTGCATGGATGCGGGCGATGGATTTTCGCCAGCTTTTGATGGCAGCGGGTGTGCCGCCTGAGCGCATCTGGATGTTGGGTTTGGGAGAGCGTTATCCGCTGTCCGATGAAGTGATGCAGGCGCATGACCGGCGAGTGATATTGGAGGTGCGTTCAGCAGCATCGCCCTTGCCTGAGGGGGCGGCACAGCAGATCCCTCAGGCGGTGAAGCGGCACCGCCGTACACCGGGGCAGTGCCCACAGGCGGATTGGCGATAGCGATATGTTATGGGCGATGAGGTGTGATCAGCTGCCCGAGGCGGAGGGTTTTGATAGCACCTTTGATAGATAGGCGGCAGCGGTCGGGTGTGCACTGAAGCACGCGCGCTTGAGGGTAAAGCTGCCGTAATGGAATAAAGCGGTTACCGGTAAACAGCATGAGCATCTGGGGGGAAGACTCTGGATAGTAGAAGCCGTAGATGCGGTATTGTTTGATAGGCTTTTTGCCGTCCCCCTTGGTGTTTTGCGGCAGTTTATATAGCTTTTGAATCAGCTCGCGTCTGAGGGTTTCGGCATGCAGGCGCTGCTGGGGGGTGCGCATCAGTTTGGGTAGCTGTTTGATTTCAGCCGGGATTGTCTGAGGCGGAAGGTGATTCTGAATCAGTTGTTCAAATTGTAGGGGCGCTTTTTGCGTCACGGCTGCGAGGACAGTCAGGTTCCAGCCACTGCATAAAAACAGGCAAACATACCGAAAGGATCGTTTCATGGGGTGCTATCCTGTTGCAAGGAGGGAGTGGAAACGGTCGATGCACCCTGCGGAGCGGGTGCATGGTAAATATTAAAGCTGCAATTTATCTGAATAAAGGGCAGGTCTTTTTGTTGTGCCAGTGTCTGCAGGATTATCTGTTGCAGGGGCGTTTCAGATGTTTCTGTTGGAGGTTGAGGTGTGCGCTCGTTCGTAGAGGAGGTGCTGTTTTGCCAGGTGCAGTGCCGCCAGTCAACAAAAGGGGTCATGTGTTGGCGTATGGCATCATACAGCTGCAACGGCTCCAGCTCTGTATAGCCGCGGAGTGTAACATCCAGCCGGGTTTTTTTTATCAGTTCAGAACCTTTTAAGGGGCGTGCGGGATAGAGGGTTGCCTGCATGTCTGGCAGTAGCCAGGCGCTGGCATGCAGTAGCAGCATGTCGATCCACTGTGCGCGTGTGGGCGTTTTGAAAAGCCCCATGGCGGATAATAAGGTGAGGTCTTTTTGTGCATTCAGTATGTTCTGATAGGCACTGTAAAGCTGTTTCAGCTGACGCTGTTGTTTTTTTAAAGTATTCAGTTTTTTTTCATAGGCGGTGACAGCCTGGCGTGTCTGCTCGTATTGCCAATACAGTAAAGGAGGGAGGAGCAGCAGGGTACTGATTAAGGCTATGATCACCGGTGACAGCCAGGCCTTGATCAGTGTTTTGTGATAAGTGCTGTGGATATTCATGGTTGTGGCTGCTCCCACACATAGTTAACGCGCAGGGTAAAGTCCAGTGTTGCGGGCATTAGCATATCAGGTGTGACAGGCTGTTGCCGGGTGCCTGCCGCATCAATTGGTAAGGCGATCAATTGGGCTTCCGTTATATGAGGCTGGTTGCGGATATGCCGGGTGATTTGGTTAATCCGCTCCATGCTTTTCTGATAGGTTAAAGGGGGAGGCGAAAGCTGGAGCTTAAGGGTGATGACGGCATGAGGTGCGGAAGCTTTCTCTGGTGTGGCCTTTTCAATCTGGATGCTAAGTGGTGTCAGTGCTTGATAGGGTGCCAGCGCCTGTGCGAGCTGTTTGAGGATGGGATACAGTGGGGTGGCCTGAATATCTGCATGCAGTGTGACAGCTTCTTTGGAGAGCTGTGAGATCTGTTCAAGGTTGAGTTGAGTATTGATTAAGGGCTTGAGCTGTTTATAGGCCTGTTGAACCTGGTGAATATGCGCTTCCACCTGAGGGACCAGACGTTGATGGGCATGCTGTTGGGCAAGCAGCCAGATGCCGCCTGTGACGGCAGCAGTGAAGATGCTCGCTGTGGTCACCCAGAGCGCAGTACGGAGACCATAAATTGTGCGGGCGACTTTAATGGGTGTCAGCGGATAGCTTTGGGTGGATTTTCGCCGGTTGAGTTGTGTGAGAGAGGTTGCCAAATCGGAAGTTTCCGGCAGATTGAAATACTGATGCAAGGGATGCGTTTTAAGTGCAGCAGTTTTGTTTTGAGGCCAGTGATGCTGCTCCTGAAGTTGCGCAACAAGGGACTGTAAGGTGGTAGTATCAAGTTTTGCTGAGGGCTGGCTGTGGAGGTGCAGAAATGAAAAAGGGGTGCCGCTTTGCACAATGCGTTCGTTATAAAGGTAGCGAATGGTCAGGTTTAACTCCTGGGCCAGGCTGTCCTGAAGGATTTCTGTAGCGATATTCAGCTTACGGTACAGGTGAATGCGGCGATTTAAAAAAGCATACAGGTAAAGCGTATGATGGTTTTCCAGGAGCACCATATGGGCATCCGCAGGCAGATGAGGGCGTAGGTGTTTTTCCAGTAAACGTGTGACAGAAACACACTTGAGTGTTAAGGTGCCGTTTTGTTCAATGGCTTCTTGCAGTGCCTCCAATAAGGGAGAACGGGTCAGGTTGAAAATTCTGAGCTGTTTTTCCGACTTTTCTTGGGTTGGTCGCGGTGGTAGCTCATCGATGAGATAAGCCAGACTAGCTGTATGGTCGATGGTTTGCCTTAACCTGACTTTTATGGCATCGGCTTTTTCCCAGGGCAGCACTTTTGGCAGTGAGGCGAACAGGATTTCTTCTTCTTGTACATCAAGCAGGATATGGCAGCGACCCTGACGTGGAATGTGAGCAAGTGCTTGACCGAGCTCGGAGGCTAAAGCCTCCGGCATCTGGGGTGTATGCTCCGTTTTATACAGGCTTTCTACTCTGTGCCTGCGGGCTTGCAGCAGGTGGAGTTGTTCATTGCTAATATAAAGTGTATAAGGTTTCATAGGATTTATATGTCAAGGTTGCTGAGCGTATCGTATATGGGCATCAAAGTGGCGGCCATCAGCCACAGTACAATGCCTGCCAGTATCAGCGTCAGCAAAGGCTCAATGGCGGGCTCGATCTTTTCAATCATCTCTTTGGCTTCTCGGTCGTAAAAGTATCGAATATTGCGCAGGCTTTCGTCCAGCTGCCCGGTTTCTTCTCCGGCCTTAAGCATATAGGTGGCCAATACCGGCATCAGCTGGCTGACACGAAATGCGGCATGAATCAGTTCTCCTGCTTCAATCTGTTGTTGCGCCATATCGATACGGGCTTCTATGCAGCGGTTGGAGACAACATTGCGGGCGGTTTTCAGGCCGTTTGAGAAAGGAATTCCCGCACTGTAAAGCGCTGCCAGTACGGAGCTCATCCGTGCCAGCTTAATGCGGTGCATAATTTTCCCTATTAACGGTAGCTTAAGGAGCAGGCAGTCCGTGCGGTAATGAAAGGATGGAGACTTTCTGCGCAGGTATTTGAGCAATAATATCATCACAAAAGGGGTGATCAGTATCAGCAGAATATTACTCTGCACAAAGTTGGAGGTAGCAATGAGAGATGTGGTGGCAATGCCCAGCTCACCGCCCATTTGCTGAATAAACTGGATCAGCTGCGGCACTACAAACAGCATCATGACTAAGGTCACAGCTAGTACGACTACTGAGACAATAGCAGGATAGATAGTAATCTTTTTAGCCTTGGCGGCCAGTTCATCTTCCCATTTGAGCATTTCTTCCAGCTCTTTAAGTACCTGATCCAGCTGGCCAGTGCGCTCACCGACATGAATCATGGCGTGATAAACCTGGTTGAAGATACCGGGGTGCACCCCAATAGCATCGCTGAAAGTCTGCCCGCGCTGAATATCTCGTGTCAGTGCGCCTAAAAGCTCTTTCATTTCGGGTTCTTCAAACGCTTCATAAAGCGCCTGTAAGACGTTGAGTAGCGGCACCCCGGCGGCCAGGAGCTGCTGCATCTGAGCGGTGAAGGTGATCAGCTGCTTGCGGGTAACGGCACTTTTGGTGAATGAAAAAAGCAGTGACGGCTTATCCGGGCGGATGGAGATGATTTCAATGCCCAATTTTTCCAGCTGTGCAATGATGCGCTCTTCTGAGGTATCGTCAATAATGCCCTGAATGCGCCTGCCCTGTTTGTCAATGCCGGTATAGCGAAACTTAGCCATGGGTCTGCTGCTGCATGGTTTCTGTAAAATCGATCACGCGGGTCGCTTCTTCCAGGCTTGTGACACCATTGAGGATTTTAACAGCGGCGGCCTTATGCAATGGCTGGAAGCCGAAATTCAGTGCCGTTTGCTCCAGTGTATTCCAGTCTGCGCCTTGAAGAATCAGCTCGTCAAGCGTTTTATTCATTCTGAGAATCTCCATGATGGCAACCCGCCCTTTATAGCCTGTGTGGTTGCAGTGTTCGCAGCCTTGTGCGCGATAAATACTTACTTGCTCATCATCTGCCAGTGAAAGCAGGCGCTTTTCGATTGGATCGGGTGCATAGGGGGTTTTGCAGAACTCACAGAGTTTACGCACCAGACGCTGAGCGATAATGCCAATAATATTGGTGGCAATCACAGAGGTGTGTACGCCCAGATCCAGCAGCCGGGGAAAGGCACCAATAGCGGAGTTGGTATGCAGGGAGGCCATGACCTGGTGGCCGGTCATGGCTGCACGGAAGGCCATTTCCGCCGTATCTGCATCACGTACCTCACCGACCAGGATCACATCAGGATCCTGACGCAGCAGGGTGCGTATGCCGTTAGCAAAGGTCAGGCCGATTTCTTCATTGACCTGTGTCTGACGGATGAGCTCCAGTTGGTATTCCACTGGATCTTCCAGGGTCATGATGTTAATGGCGGTATCATTGCGCTCATTCAGAATACTGTATAGCGTGGTGGTTTTACCGGAGCCTGTGGGACCGGTGATCAGAATAATGCCTTCAGGCTTGGCCATCATCAGCTGGAGTTGCTGCACCTGTTCGGTTTCCAGCCCAAGCTGCACCAGAGGCACAATCCCGGCTTCCTTATCCAGAATACGCAGGACGATATTTTCACCGTGCAGTGTAGGCAGGGTGGAGACACGGAAAAAGATGCGTCGGCCATGGACGATCATCTCCATACGGCCGTCCTGAGGCAGGCGAGTTTCGGTCATATCCATTTCCGAAAGCACTTTAATACGTACGGCCATGCCGGACCAGAATGCCTTATGGAGCAAGTGTTGTTGCTGTAAGACACCGTCAATACGGTAGCGAATACGGATAAAGTGTTCTTCCGGCTCCATGTGAATATCGGAGGCTTTCAGCTTGACGGCCTCTGCAATGATGGCATTGACCAGGCGTACAAGTGGGTGGGTTTCTTCAATGTTATCACCAATGGGCTGGAGATTTTGCTGTGCGTTGACAAGCTCATCAATAACACTGTCCAGATCCAGAGCAAAACCGTAGAAGCGGTCAATGGCATTGAGTAGATCCTGTCGAGATGTGGCGACAGGTACAAGCTTGATATCAGGGTTGCCGATGAGGCGCTTAAGCCGGTCAAGCAGCAGGATGTTGTCTGGCTCCGTTAAGGCAATCTGAAGGGTATTGCCCTCCAGGCTAAGTGGCAGAGCGGGGGTTTTTCGGGCGGTGTCTTCCGGCAGCAGGCGTAATGCTTCATGATCTGGCACCATTCGGGAAAGGTCGACATATTTAATGCCAAAAATATCCCCGATAACCCGTTGCGCCTCTTGCTCACTGATAAATCCCAAGTCTACGACGACTTGCCCCAGCTTTTTACCGCTGATTTTCTGCTCAACAAGGGCGACTTTAAGTTGTTCATGGTCGATCAGACCGGAATCAATCAGAATGTCACCGATGCGTTTGGGTTTTTGACTGGGTTGAATCATTGCTGTTCCAGCACTTTTTGGTAGAGGGTATTGATGGTTTGAAGTGAAATCAAGCTGTTTGTATTCAAATAGCGAGTGCTTTGTGCCAGTAGCTGAGCGGCTGTTTCATAGGTGCCCTCCTGATAATACAGATAGGCGCGCAGATAAAGCAGCTCTGCTGTAGGCGTATGGTTAATGAGCCGATCCAGCAGGGCGGCTGCTTTTTTAGACTGTTGGTGTTGAATCAGGTTTTGTGCGGCATAAAAGCCGATGACGGGGTCTTGTGCAAACCTTTGTGCCAGTAGATACAGCTCGGGGTTGTTGCGTTGTTGGTAGATATTGGCCAGTAATCGGGCAAGTTTCAGGTTGTCGGGGTTTTGCTTATAAAAGCGCTCAGCGGCATATTGTGCCTTGATCCATTTATCCTGTTGAATCAGTATCCAAGTGTAAAGGGGCTGAAGTGCTACAGGTATTTGGCTGGGAGGGTAGCGGGTTTCGATTAGCTGCTGGGCGGCAGCCAGTTTTCCTGCATGGATGAGCGCTAGCGCCTGTTCCTTAACAGAGGGCTGTGCCTGGATCTTCATGGTTTTTTCAGGTGGAGACGCGGCGGCTGTTTTAGGTGCGGGCGCAGGCTGTTTGCGTGGCACGGTTTCGGGGGATGACGGCGAGGGAGGAATCGCTGCCTGTTGCGCAGGCGGTGTGGTAGCAGGTGCTTGTGTTGAAGCAGAGGGCAGAGCTTGCTTTACGGGAGGCTGTGTGACGACAGTTGTAGCGTCCGTTTCAGGCAAGGCCGGGATTTGAGGTGCTGGCGGCAGGTTTTCCTGAATATGGCGACTATATAAATAACTGTAAAGCAACAAGGCTGCACTGATCAAAACGGAAACGCTGATGAGCGAAAGACTGGTTATATAGGGGGAGCGTTTTGAGGCGTGTGTGAATGTCTGCTCCGGGATGGCGGCATCGTTCAGCAGGGCAGCAGTTTTGTCAGTTGATGCAGTGTCTGCTGGTGATGCAGTTAAGGAATGTGTTTTATCATCGGGTGTCTGCTCTGGGGGGGAGGCAGGCTCGGGGGATTCGAGCAGTGACAGAGCAGCAGGTTCCGCAGGTGTGGTTTGTGGTTGTATCTGATCTGTGTGTGCAGCCGCATCAGTTTCGGAAGAAGACGCATGCTGCTGTGCATGCCCGCTATGGGAGGTGGGTGGTGCTTCCGAAGGTGTAGATGCCGGCGCGGCGGTTGCGGGCTGTGTTTCAGGCTCAATTAGGTTAAGCGTAAGTGCGGTCGGATCGTTTTGTTCAGGTAAGGTAACAGGCGCTTCGGTATCTGTTTTTTCCGTAGCAGGGGGCTTGGCCGTAATGGCGAGTGTCAGAGTATCTTCCGTGGCAGCAGGTGCATCAGCCGAAGGTTGGTTGGTTGCGTTGTCGGCGTGTGCTTTTTTTTCCTGTTCTGCTTGTTTCAGTGCATCCAGCAGAATGCTCATTGCCTCTGACCTTTTGTATCCGGTTGCGGTAACAGGCTTTTGTATTTTTGTGTGGCATTGTCAAATGGGCTGTTAGTCGGCTGTTTGATAACCGTGGGGCGGAGGAAAATAATCAGCTCCGTTTTGATTTTTTCACCAGCATGGTAGCCTGTCAGATTATTGACCACATCTAGTGTTTCTCCCAGAGGAAAACCAGTTTCTGTATTGTTGGTTTCATCACGCATCAGCCCGCCGAGAATGGCGATCTGTTGGTCTTGAAGTTGCATGATGGTGCTCATTTCTTTTTGCTGGATAATGGGGATCAGGCTTTCGGTGCCGGCTTGCGCCAGCAGCGGATTAGGGTCTTTTGTATAGCCGACAATACGGGAAATGGAGGGTTTGATCTGTAGGGTAATATCGCCGTTTGCACCGACAAATGGTGTCACGCCCATTATGAAACCCACAGGGGTGCTTTTGAGTTCGGTGGTGACATTGGTGGTGGTGACACCCTGTGTAGCCTGGGTGTCAATTGAGGTGGTGAAATAGACGTGGTTGTTTACCACTTTTAAGATGGCTGTTTGGTTGTTCAGTGCCATGATTTTGGGGGTGGAGAGCACCTTTACATTGCCAAACTGCTTGAGAAAGTTGATGCCCATATTGAAAGTGAAGTTATCAATTAGATAAGGCTTGGTGGAGTCGTAGACAAGCGCTGCTTGTGTGCTTCCGGCTGTGGCACCGCCAAAGCTGAGTTTAAAGTTACTCCAGTCAATGCCCATTTTGTTGCTTTCTGTAAGGTCAACTTCAACCACGGTTGCTTCAATCAGGACTTGTTTTTTCGCACGAGTGGTGATTTTCTCAATCAATGCCTGAATCTTTTGATGCTGGTATTCTGTGGCGTAGGCCAATAGTAATCCGGCTTCTTGGTTGATAAATACTCGGTTGTTTAGGCTGTCTTGTTGGGGGGCGGCAGCGTTGCCTTGAGGGTTATTGGGTTGCGGTGTGGTGCGGGGTTGAGCTGTGGAGGCCGCTGTTTCGCTGTCTGGGGTGCTGAGTATCGCCATAATGGAGGCTTGAAGTCGCTCCCAAAACTGATTTTCACCAGCGCTGTTGGCAGACAGGGTGTTTTGATTTCGTGTTGTGCCTGCTGTACCTGTTG
>CAYRSN010000013.1:25045-35657 GCA_964427185.1 uncultured Piscirickettsiaceae bacterium
GCGCTGTTGGCAGACAGGGTGTTTTGATTTCGTGTTGTGCCTGCTGTACCTGTTGTGCCCGTTGCGCCCGTTGTGCCTGTTTGAGAGGTACTCAGCTGCAGTGATACTTGGGTTTCACTTTTAAAGTCACTGGCGATATTGACGTAGTCTATGGTGTAGGTTTTCCAATAGGGCGTATCAGACTCAATAATCAGGGTGTTTTGCTGAAGGCGATAGCGAATATCAGCCTGCTTGCTGATTTGTTCCAGAATAGTGCGCAAAGGGGCGTTTTTCAGGTAGAGCGTAATGCGTTGTTGATTGGGCAGTGGCTTCATGTTGAGCTGAAGCCCGGTTTTTCGAGCCAGTGCATAGAGCACCTGCTCTACGGAGGTTTTTTTGAAAGAAACGGTATATTGCCGATCCAACGGTGTCTGGGGAGCTAAGACGGTGGATAGCTGGAGTTTGGGCGCAGGCAATGGCACTACAGCTTCGGGCTTTTTAGGTTGTGTCGGTTGCTGAATGTGGGCATAAGGTTTGGGAGGGTCTTGTTTGACAAACCCCCATTGCTGACAGCCGCTTAGTAGAAAAAACAGGCCGACTGTCAGAGTCGCCCATACACTACGGTGAAGCCAGCCAGTGGAGGCGGCCATTTCTTTGTTTGGCGAGTTTTTCGATATCTTGTAACGTAAGTTCTGCATAGTCTTTGATGTTGTGCTGATTTAAGGCACGAAAAATCTTCAGGCATTTTTGTTGGCCCGCTTGGTGATAAACCAGCTGACCAATTAAATTTTGTTCTGCTTTTGTTGCGCAATGATCCGGATTTTTTGCAATAAACAGTATATTGTTTTTTTTGTTGATTGTTGCTGTAAGTTCTGAATTATCGCTTGAAAACTTTTCTAAAAATAGAAAAAAAGTAAGGGCGGTGCCAACCCCAAGAAGTAATAACAGTAAATAGCTTTTTGCACGCTTGGATGATGCGGTGTCGATATCTTGTGGTAAGACGTGGGAGCGTTTGTGCAGGTAGGCTGACATAAGGGCCTTGTCTGCCAGGTTGTTGGTGGTACGTAAGCTGCCGCACGCACGTTTGTTAATTTTGCGAGCCACTTTTTGAGAAAAAACCGGTGTGCCGCGATAGCCTGCCTTTGTCATGCGGTGGTTCAAGTAGGCTTGAATTTCCGTATCGGTGGGAGCTTTGAGTTTCAGGCTATGGTTGATGCGGGAGACCAGTGCGCGAGCCTGAGGTGTGGCTAACAGAGTATCCAGTTCGGGCTGCCCAGCCAGCACGATCTGGATGAGTTTTCTTTCCTGGGTTTCGATATTACTGAGCAGGCGCAGCTCTTCCAAGGTTTCCAGCGGCATTAGGTGGGCTTCATCAACCAGAATGATGATCTCTTTATTTTGGCTGAACTGTTCAATGACATGACGGTAAATCAGCTGATAAAGATCCGCTTTGTCTGCATGAGCAGGGGGTGTGATGCCAAGCTCGGTGCATAGGTGCTTGAGCATGGCTTCAGGGGTTAGCTGTGGGCTGGGGAAGAACACCAGCTGATAACGGGGATCGGTGATCAGGTGGTTGATCAGGTTATGCAGCAGGGTGGTTTTGCCAGTGCCGACTTCGCCTGTGAGTTTGATAAAGGCGTCGTTGCGCTCCAGCAGGTGGACGAGGGCGGCCAGTATTTCAGCGCGTTCGGCACCGGGAAAAAAGCCTTGTGTGGTGGGTGTGTTTTTAAAAGGGGGCTCTTTCAGGCCAAAAAAAGCGTTATACATGGAGTTACCTGATTTGCCCGCTAATCAGAAGGATGTATTTGGCTTCATGTGGGGTGAGAAAGCGGAGTTTATCTTCGGAGGCATCGATGATGAAGGTTTTGTCCAAGTCGCAGTTTTCCTGCTGGTCGGAGTGTGGGCGGTTATCGCAGGTGTCGTCATTTATTTCTATTTCGCCATTTATTATGTTCCATAGGGAGGGGGTATTGCCAAAAGCCACAATGGCATAAACGGCTACATCGCTTAATACGGTGCCATCTGAGCGTTTGATTTCCAGTTTTCCGGCCAGACCGGCATTATCCGTGCCGACAGGTGGGGTTGCCAGATGCATATGTGCACTGCCTGAGCTTCGAGGGTCTGATGTTGCGGCTGACCATGTGCCGCCATTGGTTTGCTTGGTGCAGGCAAAGCCATATTCATCATGGAGCTGGTAGGTGTCAGATAATGCAGGCAGTGTGTAGCTGGCCGAGACCGGTGCAAACAGTGCAGCCGGATCACAGAGGTTGCCTATGTTGTCGGAGGTTTTGGCGCGTTTATGTACCTGGTAGAGAAAGTAGCTGCCACGCATTTTGACCGTGTTTTCATGAAGTCCCAGCGTGATCCAGGGTAAGGTGCCGTAGTGTTCGGTGCAACTGTTATCACTGTCTCGGTTTTCTACACCGTCCAAATCGGTATCTGGACAGGGCAGGCGGCCGTTAATTTTTAAAAAGGTTTTAAGGCTCTGGTGTGCATGCTCCAGTTCTTGTCGAGAGTTTTCCGTTGGCTGGTAAATCCAGAAGATGCCGATTAAAAGTAAACCCACAAGCATGATGCCGATGACGGCATCCACCATGAGTGCGCCTTTTTGTTGTTGAGCAGTCTTCATGGGCAGACTCCTTGCCAGCCTGAACCAACAGGCGGGTTGCTGCTGTCATACCACTCTGGTAGGTTTCTGGGTGGGTGAGTCTTGAGGTAGCAGGCAGAGGTTTGGGCGGCCGTTTGCCACTCGGCTGTTGTAATGCCGAGAATCAGGTCATCGTTGTTGACTGTGGTAAAGCTGGTGGTGTTCTGGTTGGTTGCGGCGATTGTGCCATCTTGTCCGGGCAGAAGCAGCACAACAACAAAGCCAGATTGTCCGTTGATGGATAAGGTGGGCAGGGTGTTTACGGTTGTGCTGTTAAGTGGAGTGTAAATGCTTGGGTTTTCCGTAGTGTTATAGCGGTTGGACTGATAGACGAAGGGATCGCTGACGGTGTATTGGATGATGGTGTTGTCAGAGATTGCAAGTGGATCAAAGGTGAAATTACGGGTGGCGTTTTTAATGGGAAGCTGGCCTGCCACATAGGGTGCGGTGGCAGTGCCGCCGCAGTCCGGCTCCTGAGCACCGTCCTGGTTAATATCCGGGCAGGGAAAGTAGCCTGGACCTGGAATTTTATCATTGTCTGTTAAGGTGCCGTCGGCATTGGTGGCGTAAATAACGGGGGTCAGGGCGGTGAAAGCAAGTAATTGTTGTTTGGCGGCTTCAAGTCGTTCAAGATCGGCATCTGTATCGCGATATTTTGCCCGCTGGGCGCTTAAGGATGAGTCGGTAAGATCCACGGCCAGAAAAGTCATAATGACCAGCGACAGCGCAAGAAAAATGACAATATATCCTCTTTCGCGTTTGGCCATTATGAGAGGTGTTTTCATGTTTATGCTTTATGGTCCGGTGAATGTAAAAGCCCCTTTAGTTTAGTGAAATGCTGGGCTCAAGTCTACCACAGCTTCTACAAATGCCCGGGCATGCTCCACCGGTATGTCCGGATGGATGCCGTGTCCCAGATTCATTATATGGCCTGAGCCTTGTCCGTATTGTGTCAGCAGGTACCGCACTTCTTCACGGATACGCTCGGGTGAGGCGTAAAGCATGGAAGGATCCATATTGCCCTGAAGAGCTACTTTGTTGCCGACTCGGGCACGGGCTTCATTCAGCGGTGTTGTCCAATCCAGCCCCAGTGCATCGGCACCTGTTTCCGCCATGGATTCAAGCCATTGCCCACCGCCTTTTGTGAAGAGGATGACTGGAACTTTGCGACCCTCGTGCACTCGGATTAGGCCTTCCACAATGCGCGCCATATAGGCCAGGGAGAACTCCTGATAGTCCCGCGGAGTCAATACGCCACCCCAGGTGTCGAAAATCTGCACGGCTTGTGCGCCGGCTTTGATTTGGGCATTGAGGTAGTCTGTGACAGCATCGGCTAAGATACCCAGCAGGGCATGAGCCGTAGCCGGATCGTCGTAAAGCATAGCTTTGACTTTGCTGAATGTTTTGCTGCTGCCGCCTTCAACCATATAGGTGGCCAGTGTCCAGGGGCTGCCGGAAAAGCCGATCAGCGGCACCTTGCCATCCAAGGCTTTGCGGATACTGCGCACGGCATTCATTACATACCTCAGATCCTGCTCCATATCCGGCACACCCAGTTTGGCAACATCTGCTGCACTGCGTACGGGATGCTCGAAAACGGGACCCTCTCCTTGAACGAAGTTGAGACCCAGTCCCATGGCATCCGGAATGGTAAGAATGTCGGAAAATAGAATGGCGGCATCTAAAGGGAAGCGGCGCAGCGGTTGTAGAGTGACCTCTGTGGCCAGATCCGTATTGCGGCAAAGCTCCATAAAAGAACCGGCCTGGGCGCGGGTGGCGCGATACTCTGGCAGGTAGCGCCCAGCTTGGCGCATCATCCATATAGGGGTGCGGTCAACGGGTTCGCGTAGCAGGGCGCGTAGGAAGCGGTCGTTTTTAAGTGTGTTCATGGTGTGTTTGTTTGTTATGAGTCTTAAAAAGGCATTTTACCGTGTTTTGCCTGCATACACGGGATTAAGCAGGTTGATGGCATAAGGGTGGCGTACCACCATGTACATATGCCCTTTTACGTAATAGGGCCGGCCGCGTACTTCGATGTGTTTGTCTTTGAGCTGGTTGAGCATGCGGGATGACCAGTATTTTTTAAAATCTTCCTCAGGGATGCGGATGCCGGTGGTGTCAAGGTTGAGGCCTTTGAAGCCTCGGATGGATACCAGAGATTTTACCGGGCCGGCAATAATGCGGTAGCCGACATCGTCTCCGGCGATTTTATCGCTGGGGATGAGAGGGTATTTAAGTGCAGGATAGGATTGGGCGATTTTCCAGATACCTCGGGTTGCCTGGCGAGCACGTTTTTCGGCGGCGTAATAGCACTGTTGGTGTTTTAAATTAGGAGGGGTGGTAGCGGCCAGGGCGTAGCCGTTTTCCAGTAGTGCGGCCTGCACGCTGTGGATGCGGCCTTGTTTGTCTTTATAGTACAGGTGTCCGAGTTCGCGCAGGAACTTGTCAAAAGCCTGTTTGTCGTGCTCGATGCCGACTTGCATGTCATGGTTGGCTAAGAGCTTCAGGAGAAACAGTTTGGCTTGGGCGGCGAGGGGGTCGTCCTCTCTGTGAAACCATTTGTGTTTTTGTCCGGGTTCGGGTGCAACGATACCCTCCAGTAATAGTGTGTGGTTTTCTACAATCAGTTTATTGCCATTGCTGACATATTGCACTTTGACCCATTTGAGTTTTTCCGGGTTTTCCGGCAGACAAGGCTGGGCGGCGGCCTGTGCCAGGGTGCTATAAATGATAAGCAGTGCAAGTAAATATCCCCTTTGCATAACGGAAATCATAGCAGAAACTGTGCCGTTTGATGTGTGAAGAGGAAAGGCAGAAAGAAAAAAGGCCGCAGAAGCGGCCTTGGTAAGCATTGTGAGAATGCTTATTTGCGCATGCCGTACTTTTGACGGAACTTTTCCACGCGACCTTCCGTGTCCACCAGTGTTTGCTTGCCGGTGTAAAACGGATGAGAGGCGCTGGAAATTTCTACGCGAATCAGAGGATACTCTTTACCGTCCAGCTCAATGGTGGCATTGGCTTTGGCAGTAGAGCGGGTCAGGAAAGTGGTGCCTGTGGAAATGTCCTGAAAGACCACTTCTCTGTACTCGGGGTGAATACCTGGTTTCATAATGCAATTCCTGCTTTTATGTTCGGTTACAAATTTATGCGAACGAGGCATTATAGGGAAGATGCCCTGTTAAATCAACAGCCTATTTTGCAGAGGCTTTCATGGCCATAAACAACTCCTCATTCGTTTTTGTGTGTTTCATGTGGTCGATGAGTGTGTTAATGGCCTCATGTTCATCCATGGCACCCAGGAAGCGGCGCAATATCCAGACATGCTGGAGCTCTTCCGGTGAGAGCAGCAGTTCTTCTTTACGGGTGCCGGACTTGGTAATGTTGATGGCTGGGAAGGTGCGCTTTTCTGCCAGGTTGCGAGATAGGTGCAGCTCCATGTTGCCCGTGCCTTTAAATTCTTCAAAGATCACCTCGTCCATTTTAGAGCCCGTATCGACCAGTGCGGTGGCCAGGATGGTGAGGCTGCCGCCTTCTTCAATATTGCGTGCCGCGCCAAAAAAGCGCTTGGGACGGTGCAGTGCGTTGGCATCTACTCCGCCGGTCAGGATTTTTCCGGAAGCGGGGACGACGGTGTTGTAGGCGCGTGCCAGGCGAGTGATGGAGTCCAGCAGGATAATGACATCTCGCTTGTGCTCCGCTAAGCGCTTGGCCTTTTCAATGACCATCTCTGCGACCTGTACATGACGTTGTGCCGGCTCATCAAAAGTAGAGGCTACGACTTCACCGCGAACGGTGCGTTCCATTTCGGTCACTTCTTCAGGTCGCTCATCAATCAGAAGTACGATGAGATAAGCGTCAGGGAAGTTTTTTTCAATGGAGTGGGCGATATTCTGCAAAATAACGGTTTTGCCCGACTTGGGGGGAGCCACAATCAGACCGCGCTGGCCGAAGCCGACAGGGGAAACCAGGTCAATAATGCGAGGTGAGATATCTTCTGTAGTGCCGTTCCCCAGTTCCAGTTTCATGCGCCGTGTAGGGTGCAGAGGTGTCAGGTTTTCAAAGGCAATCTTGCGTCGTGCAATCTCGGGGCTCTCGAAATTGATTTTTTCAACTTTTAGGAGCGCGAAGTATTTTTCGCCTTCTTTGGGAGGGCGTATTTTTCCTTGAATGGTGTCACCCGTGTGTAGCCCAAAACGGCGGATCTGGCTGGGGGAAACATACAGGTCATCCGGCCCTGCCAGATAAGAGCTGTCTGCAGAGCGCAGAAAGCCGAATCCGTCAGGTAGGATTTCCAATACCCCTTCGCCGTAGATATCTTCCCCTTTGGCGGCTTTAGCTTTCAGGATGGCGAAAATAATATCCTGTTTGCGCAAGCGCGCCAGGTTTTCCAGTTTGAGTTCTTCGGCAATGGAAAGCAGTTCTGCAACGGATTTCTTTTTCAGATCACTTAGGTTCATAGGTTTTTTGTGGTTGGTCAGTAGAGTATCGAGCAGGGGGCGAACGCCCCTGCGGTGTGTTCAGAGGTTGCTGTCTAAGAAAGTGGTCAGCTGAGACTTGGAGAGCGCACCCACCTGCGTGGCTTCCACTTCCCCGTTTTTAAACAGCATGAGTGTCGGAATACCGCGTACGCCATATTTGGGCGGCGTGCCGGGGTTGTTGTCAATGTTCAGCTTGGCTACTTTAAGCTTGCCGGCATATTCTGCTGCAATTTCATCCAGAATCGGGGCGATCATTTTGCAGGGGCCGCACCATTCCGCCCAGAAATCAACCAGAACGGGAATGTCAGATTGCACAACTTCCTGTTCAAAATTATCGTCGTTTACTTCAATCATATGTTCGCTCATTGCTTAAGCTCCTTGTTAGATTGTTTTAGCCTCCTCTGACAGCCAGTTAAAAGGCTGTAGCCGCTAAGAGATAAACGCAAATAGGCTGAGATTCAGCTAGGTAGGCTATATACTAAGATGCAGTTTTTAGATGCAGCTGAAATTCTAATTGCGTTTTTTATCATACAAACTTCAATAATGCAAGCTTACGCCATGGATATTTCATTTTTATTAAATGACCTGAATGATGCGCAACGGCAGGCGGTGACGCTGCCTGTTGAGCGGCATGCGCTGGTTTTGGCGGGCGCCGGATCTGGCAAGACGCGGGTATTGACGCACCGGCTGGGTTGGCTGACAGAGGCTTTGGAGGCATCGCCTTACAATCTGTTGGCAGTGACCTTTACAAATAAGGCGGCGCGGGAAATGCGCGCGCGGGTGCAGCAGCTGGTGGGGGCTAAAGCGGAACAGATGACGTTGGGCACCTTTCATGGGATTGCATACCGTCTGTTGCGTCAGCACTGGCGGGAGGCCGGCCTGCCGGAAAACTTTCAGGTCATCGACAGTGATGACCAGAAGCGCTTGATTAAGCGCCTGATGCGTGAGCATGAATTGGACGAATCTCAGTGGCCGGTACGGCAGGTGATGGGGTTTATTAACGGCAATAAGGAAGAGGGACGGCGTGCTGCGCATATTGATTCGGGGCGCAATCCTTACGTAGAAACACTGTTGCGTATTTACCGCACTTATGAGCAGCAGTGTCGCCAGAGCGGGTTGGTGGATTTTGCCGAGCTGTTGCTGCGTGCCCATGAGCTGTGGTTGCATAACCCCGCCCTGCTGGCGCACTATCAGCAACGTTATCATCATATCTTGGTTGATGAGTTTCAGGATACCAACATGCTGCAATATGCCTGGCTGCGTGTACTGGCAGGTGGCACCGGGCGGTTATTCGTGGTAGGGGATGATGATCAGTCAATTTATGGCTGGCGTGGTGCCAGAGTAGAGAATATCCAGCAGTTTACGCAGGATTTCGCCGGTGTAGAGGTGATTCGGCTGGAGCAGAACTATCGTTCTACCGGCAAGATTCTGAAGGCAGCTAATACTTTGATTGCCCATAACAGTGGACGTATGGGTAAACACCTTTGGACTGCGGGCGAAGAGGGTGAGCCGATCCAAATCCATCGTGCTTTTAATGAGCTGGAGGAGGCGGATTTTGTCTGCCGTCAGGTCGAGCGCTGGTTGGAAAATGGCGGCAGTCGAGAGGAGGTGGCTGTGTTGTATCGCTCCAACGCCCAGTCTCGAGTGATTGAGCAGGCACTGCTGCGCCATGGTATTCCTTACCGGGTCTATGGCGGGCTGCGTTTTTACGAGCGTGCAGAAATCAAAGACGTGCTGGCCTATCTACGCCTGTTGCTCAACCGTCAGGATGATGCCAGCTTTGAGCGTGTGTTAAATACGCCGCCTCGCGGTATCGGTGCCCGCACTGTTGAGCAGATTCGCATTCATGCAGCGGAGCATGGGATCGCACTTTGGGATGCGGCACAGAGGCTGTGTCAGCACGGGCTGAGTCCTCGAGCGCGTAGCGCTGTGTCGGCTTTTATGCACTTGATTGAAGATTTGGCGCGGGACTGTCAGGATAAACCGCTGGATGAGCAGGTCATGACGGTGATCAGCCGTAGTGGTTTACAGCAGCAGCTTGAAAAAGCGAAATCTGAACAGGCGCAGAGCAAAATCGAAAACTTGGATGAACTGATTACCGCCGCCGGGCAATTTCGCTCCGAGTCGGATCAGGCGGAAGCCTCACCTTTGCAAGCTTTCTTAAATCAAGCAGCGCTGGAGGCAGGCGAACATCAGGCGGAAGCCTGGGAAGCGTGTGTGCAGCTGATGACCCTGCATAGCGCCAAAGGGCTGGAGTTTCCCTTCGTTATGATGGTGGGGTTGGAGGAAGGCCTGTTTCCTTCGCAGCAGTCTTTAGAGGATGCAGCTCGCTTGGAAGAGGAACGTCGCCTGGCCTATGTAGGCATTACTCGTGCGCAGAAAAAACTGGTAATCAGCTGGTGTGAAAAGCGTCGTTGGCATGGAAAGGAGCTGTATCCCATGCCTTCTCGCTTTTTAAGCGAGCTGCCGGCGGAATGTGTTCAGGAATTACGGCCTAAAAGCAGTGTCAAACCGGCCATGGCAGCACAGCATCACACACTTTCAGCGCAAAAAAATCATTTTGAAAAAAAGGGGGAGACCCCTTCTATGGGGATTGGGCAGCGGGTGCGCCATAGCAAGTTTGGTGAAGGGATCGTAATCGGCTGGGAAGGTAGCGGCGAGCAGGCACGGGTACAGGTGCACTTTGATCAGTACGGCAGCAAGTGGCTGTTAGCCACCCTTGCTAAGCTGGAGGTTTTGTAAGTGCAGGCTTTGCTGACGGCGCAGCATGTGCAGAGCTCTGGGATGCGCACCTCAGTTTCCTTTTCATTGCATGTCGGGCAGGTATTGGTGGTGCAGGGCGCATCGGGCAGTGGGAAATCCCGATTGTTACGCGCTTTGGCAGATCTGGATCCCCATGAAGGTGAGGTTTGGCTGCAAAACAGGGCGCAGGAAAACGAGGCTCCCAGCCAGTGGCGCAGGCAGGTGCTTTACTGTGCCGCCCAGCCCGCCTGGTGGGCGGATATCCCGGCTACCTGTTTTGATCAGCTGCCTTCGCAGACAATGCTGACGGCTGTGGGTTTGGCGGAAGCCAAGCTGCATCAGCCGGTTGCTTCGCTATCCAGTGGCGAGCTGCAGCGGCTGGGGATTTTGCGTGCCGTGATGCGCAATCCTCATGTGCTGTTGTTGGATGAGCCGACCAGCCATCTGGATGATCAGGGTGCAGAGCGGGTGCGGCTATTTTTGTTGCGTTGGTTGCAGGCTGTGCCTGCCCGCGGCATTATTTGGGTCAGCCACAGTGCGCAGGAAATCGAACGGTTATGTGCCAGTGGGGCGACTGTGTTATCGCTATAAGCGTGATGATTTGTTAAGGCACCTACGCAAAACCCTGAACGATCGCGGCATCTGCTGTGTTGCTTGCCTTGCATCTGTCGCCACCGCACACGTAACGCGAACGTTCAGGGTTTTGCGGAGATGCCTTAAAAATAATTGATTTAGATCAATAAAGTTTTTACTATGGGCAGACGCA
>CAYRSN010000013.1:35757-37870 GCA_964427185.1 uncultured Piscirickettsiaceae bacterium
ATGCCTTAAAAATAATTGATTTAGATCAATAAAGTTTTTACTATGGGCAGACGCATTTTGAATCGACGGGGAGTAGCAGAGTGCGGCTGACGATTTGGCGTGGGTTTTGGTGGTTTGCACTATGGTGTTGGAGCTTGTCAGGCATGGTTCGAGCAGATTCGAATTTGCCCGATGTACCGATTATCACTGCGCCTGAATTAAAGAGCATGCTGGATGAGAATACCCCGTTGCTACTGATTCATGCCTTAAGCCCGATTGAGTTTTCTCAGTAGCATATTCCGGGTAGTATCAACATTCCCGCCCCGCTGGTGCCTGTCAGTGAGTTGCTGCGCAAAGACGACCCTCGGCCGAAAGTGTTTTACTGCATGGGGGTGAAATGTGCTTACAGCCGTCGTGCCGTGGAATATGCTTTGGCACGGGGATTGCCGAATGTCATGTGGTTTCGCGGTGGTATCCCGGAGTGGCGACAATTTGATTATCCGCTGTATATCAGCCCTGTTTATAACAAGCTGCGTGCGCCTAAGTTTCCCTGCGCTCGTGTGAAAGCACTGCTGGAAACCCGGCAGCCGTTTGTGCTGGATGTGCGCCCACCCTGGCTGGCACCGCCGCAGTGGTTTTTGCCTGATACGGTGCATGTGCCGATGACCGAATTGCAGGCATATTTGCCGCACCTTCCCAAGGACAGGGCGATTCTGATTACGGATGTCACCATGCGTCAATCTGTGAGTGCCTATAAGTTTTTGAAAAAAGCGGGCTATTCTGTACTGGGTGTGGTGCGAGGCGGCTTGCAGAAGGGGCGTGAGATGGGGTGTCCAGTTGTGGAACAGCCCGTGTGGCGTGTAGAGGAGCAGGTGTGGAGGGCTATGTGAGCTCAGCTACACAGCACAGTCTGTTGGCACGAGTGCGGGCAGCTTTTCTGTTGGTGTGTCTGCTGATGCTGCTGTTGTTGGGGTTTCAGCTGTATAAAACGGCGGCCTTTGTTCAACAGGAGGTACAGCGAGAGCAGGCAGTGGCGCAACAGGCGTTGCATGCCTGGCTGATCAGTGAGCTTAAGCAGCTTGATTATACGCGCCGTGGGTTGCAAACCTATAAATATGCGTTGGCCGGTTATGTGGAAAACGGACAGACATCGGCCATTCTGGCAGCGCTGGCACAGATCCGTCAGACATTTAATCTGACGCATGTGGTGTTTGTCAGCGCGGAAGGAGAGGGCTGGAGCGGGCATGGCGTTACGGCGCAACAGGTACCCCGTTTGCCTCTGATGGAAAAGCTGCCCGAGAATCTTTCTCGTTTATGGCATCTTTCATCAGCCTATCAGCTACCCTTCTGGCGAGAGGTGTTTGCATCTCCCGGCCTTTATGGTGTAGAGCGTATCCCGATTGATTATGAGATTGGTGATTATGCCGGCACCTTATGGGTGTTTAAGCAGCTTTTGCGGCCGAATCAGGCTGCTGGGTTCTTTAATGTGATGCTCCGGGACAGCCAGGCTTCTTTTTTCCTCTCTCCGCCTGATTCACTGGTAGAAGCTGATTACGGTATCTGGGCATTGTTACAGCGGGCATGGGTGCATGCACCCTTGCAGTTCTGGCTGCCATTGCCCGCCTATGTGCTGCATCGGGACACTGCAGGGTTGGTGGTGCAGCGTCAGGCGCATGCGCTGTATGACATGATGTGGGAGAGCCTGCTGATTGCAGTACTGCCCTTTGTACTTTTTGCGGGCATGCTGTTGGTAATGTACTGGGGATTGAAACGTGAGATTGTTTTGCCGCTGATGTCTATGGCGGAGGCTTTTATCCAGCTGCGAAAGGGGGTGCGCGGGGTACGTATTCCGCTGGGGCGTGCTGCTGAGGAAGTGGCGTATGTGATCAAACAGACCAACCATATGATCGAAGCACAGGCGCGTATGACGGCCAAGCTGGAAGAGCAGGTGGCGGCGCGTACGCAGGCGCTGGAAAGAGCCAATACGGAGCTGAAGCGGCTAGCCTTTACCGACGCACTGACCCAGGTAAACAACCGGGTGAAGTTTCAGCAGGTCTGGCAGAAAAAGTTTGCAAGCGGTGCGCATGGCGGGGTGGGTGTTGCGCTGGTGAACATTGATCTTTTCCGAGATATC
>CAYRSN010000014.1:0-26934 GCA_964427185.1 uncultured Piscirickettsiaceae bacterium
TATTGATTATGTAATTGTAAGGATGATTGCTCTGGATGGATATTTTAAATATTTAGTTATTTAACTGCAAAGTTTTGAGAATGTTTAATAAAACTTCATCGGAAAGTTCGACAGGGTTGCCCAGCATGGAGCCTGCACGACAACTGGCAACCACTTTTTTACTCACAGCATCATTCAGGCCATATTGCGCCAGTGTGCCGGGGCCAAAGTGCTGGTTCAGAATATCCAGCTGGTCTGGCAGCCGCTGTAGAGCCTGGTGATCTGACAGGGAGTTATCATCGGTAAGCAGGCGGCCAACCTGAGCGTATTTTTTTAAGCTCTGCTGCTGGGTCGGGTTATCGTCGGCTTGCAGGGCTATAAGGTTGGCACGGGTGACCGGTGCGAGCAGTGCCGCGCATACTTCTCCGTGGGGAGCTGGAATATAAGCTCCGATGGGACCTGCCAGTCCGTGCACGGCGCCTAGCCCAGCGTTGGCGAGAGTGATCCCCGAGAGTGTGGCGGCCAGCATTAGGCGTCCCCACGCATTTTGATCTCCTTTCGTTGCGGCTTCCAGTGCACCATGCCAAAGCTGCATACCGTGCCAGGCAAGCGCATCGGTGATGGGGGTGGCATTACGCGTGGTATAAGATTCCAACAGCTGTGTGAAGGCATCCATGGCGGTGGCATGCAGTACTTTACGGGGCAGCTCTGGTAAGAAGCTGGGATCCAGCCAGACTTCTTTTGCCACAAGTGCTTCGTGCCGGAAGGATTTTTTAAATTGACCCAGACGGGAGAGCACGGCATTTTTGGTGGTTTCGGAGCCTGTACCTGCAGTCGTCGGAACCGCTAACCAGGGCAGTGCATCGCCTGGATAGGGTTTGCCTGCTCCGACACCTTCTAAGTAGTCCATCACTGAGGTGCGGGAGGGTAATAAACCTGCAATGGCTTTGGCCGTATCCAGCACACTGCCTCCGCCTATACCAATCACCCAGTCGATGGAATCAGAGGTGGCGGCTACAATTTTATCGACCAAATCCGGTGAGGGTTCGCCTGAAACTGTATGGATACAGGGGGTCTCCCCCTTTTTTTGTGAATCGAAATTTGAAAAAAAGTGCTGCCCGAAATCGCTGTTTTTGACACTTTTCGAGACGATAAACAGCGGATTTTGGCTGGTTTTTTGGATGTGAGAAGCCAGTTGGTTGCGAATTCCCCAGCCAAACTGAAGCCGGGGAAGTGCAGCGAGTGTAAAGGCGGGAAGTTGGTTGGGATCGAAGTGGGGGTAGGCTTTAAACATGGTTACTCCTATGAGGTTTTTTGTGCCAACATGGCTTTCATGGCGGCGAGGTGGTCTTTGCCACGCGCTTTTTGGGTGGCTTTGTCCACGGGCTGGTCAGGTCTACCTTCCCATTCTATGTGGGCTTCGGGCAGCTCTTTGAGAAAGCGGCTGGGTTCTGTTGTGGTTTCTTCACCGTAACGGCGGCGTTTTCGCGTGTAGGTGAGAGTGAGGCTGCGTTGGGCTCGGGTAATGCCTACATAGGCGAGGCGGCGCTCTTCTTCCAGCCCTGGGGATTCCAGGTTTTCTCTGTGTGGCAGGATCTCTTCTTCCATGCCGATCATGAAAACATGGGGGAACTCCAGCCCTTTGGCGGCGTGCAGGGTCATCAGGCTGACGGCATTTTGGGATTTTTCTCCCTGTTGTCGGTCGAGGATATCCATCAGGCTCATATGGGCAATAATCTCTTCGAGAGTGCGCTCCTGCTGATCTTCTTCCCAGGCTTTTTTGATAAGCCGTTCAATCCATAGCAGAAGCTCCCGCATATTCGCCATGCGTTTTTCAGCCTGGGTAGGGGTGCTGGCGGTTTCCTGCAGCCAGTTGTCATATTCCAGTGTTTCCAGCAAACGGCGGATAAAGTCCAGTACCTCTTCGCCACGCAGGTTGTCAGCGGTTTTGATCCAGTCGAAGAGCTGCTCACCAAATGTCTGTACCCGTTGCAGGCGGCGGGCATCCAGTACGGTGGTTAAGCCAAGCTCTTGGGTGGCATAAGCCAGGCTGATGCCGCGGTTTTGGGCATACTGTCCCAGCTTTTGTAAGGTGCCGGCACCGATTTCCCGTCGTGGGGTATTCACAATACGCAGAAAGGCGGCATCATCATCCGGGTTGGTGATCAGGCGCAGGTAGGCGAGTACATCTTTGATTTCTGCGCGGTCAAAGAAGCTTTGTCCACCGGAAAGTTGATAGGGGATGTTCTGTTCCCGCAGAGAGCGTTCGATCAGGCGCGCCTGGTGATTGCTCCGATAAAGTACGGCATAGTCTTCCCAGCGAGTGTTGTATTTGAACTTATGTACCTGAATTTCGGAAATGACCCGTTCGGTTTCTGTTTGTTCATCCGCGCAGGCGATGATGCGAATAGGCTCTCCCAGTCCCATTTCTGACCATAGGCGTTTTTCAAACACATGGGGGTTGCGGCTGATCAGGGTATTGGCGGCCTGCAGGATGCGGTTGGTGGAGCGGTAGTTTTGCTCCAGCTTAATGACTTGAAGGTTTGGAAAGTCCTTGCTGAGCTGCGCCATGTTTTCAGGCTCTGCACCGCGCCAGGCATAGATGGACTGATCATCATCCCCGACGACCGTAAAGCGTCCTTCGACACCTACCAAGTGTTTGACCAGTGCGTATTGTGCACCGTTGGTATCCTGATATTCATCTACCAGCAGATAGCGTACACGGTTCTGCCAGCGCAGACGAATTTCGGTATCGGTGGCCAGCAGCTGTGCAGGCAGCATGATCAGGTCATCAAAGTCGACTGCATTGTAGGCTTTTAGCTGCTGCTGGTAGCGCACATACAGTTGAGCGGCAAACTGGTCGGGCTCGTTTTCGGCCTGAGATAGCGCCTGATCAGGCGTGATGAGTCGGTTTTTCCAGCCGGACAGGCGTGCTTGCAGCTGGTTGAGCAGGTCTTTGTCCAGATCCTGCTTTTTTAATAGCTCCTTGATGAGCTGTTGAGTATCGGCGCTGTCCATAATGGTGAAATTGGGTTTCAGGCCGAGCGCTTTGCCTTCTTGGCGCAGGAAATTCAGCCCCAGGGTATGAAAGGTAGAAACATTAAGCCCCTTGGGCGGTGTGTTCTGCATCAGGGTGCTGACACGCGCTTTCATCTCTTTAGCGGCTTTGTTGGTAAAGGTAACAGCATAAATGTTGCGGGGGTGAAGGCCTTTTTGCTGGATTAAATAAGCAATTTTGGTCGTAATCACGCGCGTTTTTCCTGAGCCTGCACCAGCAAGCACCAATAAGGGGCGATCGGCTTCCAGTACGGCGGATTTTTGTTGTGGATTAAGTGTATTGAGCATGGCGCTCATTATAATGAGCTGAAAAATACAGGAAGGATGTATGGATCATAAAACTATTGAAAACTTGAAGCGGGACATTGTGTTTGATGCGGAGTTATGCGGGCATCATTTGACGTTTCACAGTACCTGGGGGTTGTTTAGCCCGCGGCAGATTGACAGTGGCACGGCTTTGCTGCTGCGTTATCTGACGGTGCGGCCGGATGCGCAGGTATTGGATATCGGTTGTGGGTATGGCCCGCTGGGGCTTGCAATTGCAGCACAGGCACCTGAAGGCGTGGTGCATATGGTGGATAAGGACTTTGTGGCGGTAGAGTATGCCAATAAAAATGCACAGCTTAATCAACTGCTGCATGCCAAAGCCTACCTTTCCAATGGGTTGGCTCATGTGCCGGAAGGGCAGATGTTTGATACGGTGGTGTCCAATATTCCTGCCAAGGTAGGTAAGGAGCTGTTAAATATTCTGTTATGGGACAGTTACCGGCACTTAACCCCCGGGGGGCAGATGGTGGTGGTGACGATCAATGGCCTGCGTCAGTTCATGAAGCGTAATATGCAGGAGATATTCGGCCACTATGAAAAGGTTAAGCAGGGGAAGGACTATACCGTATCACGTGCTGTGAAATTGGCATGATAAGTGCTTTCTGGGATTCATAAGCGTATTTGTTGACAGAGGTAAAACAGATGTTTGGTGGATGTAAAAAAGAACGGGCGCGTATTGCACAGCTTGAGGCGCAAATTGCGGCATTGGAGGCAGAAAACCGGCAGCTGAAGTTGCAGCAGCAGAGCCAGCCAGAGGGTGTGGTAGCTAATGATGCAGCCCCCGCGGGCAAGGACGTTTCCTCGCAGCTGGGGAAAGCCTATGCGCTGTTTTACCAGGGTTGCCGAGATTTTCAGGGCAGTTTGAAGGTGCTGGGAGAGTCTTTAAGCGGCGGTAAAAGCGAAATTGTGGAGGCGACGGAAGTCATGAGCCGGCTGCAGCAGGATATGCGTGAGACGGTGGCTCAGATAACGCAGCTGAGCTCGCAGGCGCAGCAAACGGCAGAAACGGTGGCCGGCCTGGAGCGGCGTGCTGAGGAAATCGGCGGTATCGTCAGCATGATTGAAGATATTTCTGAGCAGACCAACCTGCTGGCTTTGAATGCAGCAATTGAAGCGGCGCGTGCGGGTGAGCATGGGCGTGGATTTGCCGTGGTGGCGGATGAGGTGCGCGCTTTGTCCCAGCGGACGGCCAATGCCACATCAGATATTTCAAAGCTGGTAAATGTGATTCAGCAGGAGGTGCGTACCGCCCGTAACCGTATGAATGAGGTGGCGGAAGAAAGTGAGCGTATTAGCACGCTTAATCGGGCAGCAAACCAGGGTGTGCAGAACGTCCTTCAGTTGGAAGCCAAACTGGAGAAGCTGATTGCCGCTAATGCATTACGGAGTTTTGTGGCGAATGCAAAAGTAGATCATGCCCTTTACAAAATGGAGCTTTATCGTGTCTTGATGGGCTTGAAAAAAGCCCCGCAGCCAGAAGCAGTGGATAATCCGCGTACATGCAACTTGGGGCGTTGGTACTACGAAGGGGAGGGGCATGCCTGTTACAGCAAGCTTCCCGGGTTTAATGAAATTGAGCCTCTGCATGACCGTTTACACGCTTTAGGGCGAGAGGTATTGTCATATTATGCAGAAGGGCATCAGGAACAGGCTTTTACTGCACTGATCGAACTGGAAGAGGTCAGCCTGCGCCTTCAGGAGGCGCTTGAGCGGTTAGCTGAAGCAGGCGCACAATCTGAGAAGGTGTTATGCACCGGCCATTAAATAAAAGATACGATACATTTATGACTATAATACAAGAGAATTTTGTTACGAAAGGAGAGTAAAGTGCGCTACATATGGAGTGTATTGATCGCCATGATGTTTGCAGTATCGGCTGCAGAGGCGGCCAAATTTGGCGGCGGTAAAAGCTTTGGCTATAAAAAGCCCATTCAGTATCGTGCTTTGGATCGGCAGACTTCTCCCAAACAGGCTCAGCCAACCAAGCAGGCTGCTCCGGCTGCGGCAGGCCAGCGTAGCAGTGGCATGGGCGGATTATTAGGTGGGCTGGTTGCCGGTGGACTGCTGGCGGCGCTGTTTTTTGGCGGTGCATTTGACGGCATGGCACCGGCGGACTGGTTATTGATTGCTTTATTGGCAGGCGGGTTATGGTTTTTTCTGCGTCACCGTGCGCGCCAGCGGCAGGTGGCGTATGCAGGTGCGCAAACTTCTGAGCAGGAGGGGCTGTCAGGCCAGCTACGGGAAAGCCAGAAGCCTTTAAGTGAGGGCATTCAAATCGGTGTAAAGGCGGGGCAGGGAGCTTCCGAGCTTGATCAAGCATCCGCAGCGCTGCCTGCAGCGCCTACCTGGTTTGATCCAGAAAGCTTTTCAGCGTCTGCCGTAGAAAACTACCTTGCGGTGCAGAGGGCTTGGGACAATGGGGATGTGACTACATTGGAGAGCTACTGTACGGCAGAGTGCTTTGCGGAGATCGCGGATAAGATTCAGGCCGGTGAGCACCAGACAGAAGTTGAATCAGTGAATGCGGATATTATCGACTGGGATTACGACCAGGATCAGTTTATTGTCAGTGTGCGTTTTAGCGGTTTTGTAAAAGAGAACGGGGCACCTGCTCGAGGGTTTACGGAAGTATGGCATCTGAGTAAGCCAGTAGATGGGCAAGGCACTTGGAAAATTGCAGGGGTGCAACAGCTGTAAGGAGTATTTCGGTATGTATCCGTTACTCAAGTTTTTGGCAGTAGGCATTTTGGCTGTGCTGTTAAGCGCCTGTGGTCAGGAAAAGTTGCAGGTGACCTCCATTGAGTTTGTGGATATTGACCGAGGCTCCGGGCTGTTTGATCGAGCTGTACGGATTTGTTTCGATCACCCCATTAAAAGCCGTTACTGGCATCGGGTTGTTTTTATGGCGAAAGATGGGGTGCGCTTTGAGGGGGAAGGGTGGATTCGGCCTCTGGCAACGGCGAAAGACCCTAAATGTCAGGATAAGGTGATTTACATGTATATCAACAAAAACTCTCCACCCGACAGCCGTACCCTGATTCATGACCATATCAAACCGGGTAATGTGGCGCAGGTGCTGATTCAGATTTATCCGGATAAGCCGGAAAATGATAAAGCGGTGCCCATGAGCGAGAAGCTGTTCAGAGAGCTTTGAGATCTGTATTAAGTTGTTAATATGCAACCCGGCTTGAGCCGGGTTTTTTATTGTTTTTGATTGAGAGGACGTATGCCATGTATCAATGGCCTTATCCATTCCCACCTGTCGGCCAAGGGTGTTTTAAGCAGGACGAAGCGGATTTTATCGTAGAAGAGCAGCTGCCTTTTTCTTTGAGTGGTGCCGGAGAGCATTTATGGCTATGGGTGGAAAAGCGGGGGGCTAATACACAGTGGGTGGCGCGCCAGCTGGCACAGGTGGCGGGTGTTTCAGTACGTCATGTGGGCTATGCTGGGCTTAAAGATCGTCATGCCATCACTCGGCAGTGGTTTAGTTTATGGCTACCCGGAAAACCTGATCCTGATTTTTCCGAAGCCTCAATTGAGGGGGTACGTATTCTCAAGCAGGTGCGCCACAGTCGCAAGCTACAGGTAGGCGCCTTAAGTCATAATTTATTCCAAGTGCGCTTACGGGCAGTTGTCCTGGAGAAAAACTGGGAGGAGGTCTTTAGGCGCTTGCGGCAAACAGGTGTGCCTAACTATTTCGGCACCCAGCGTTTTGGACATGGGGGCTGTAATACTGAGGCTGCCTGGCAGTGGTTTAAGGCAGGCATGCCGCGAGTGAAGCACGCGGAGCGCAGCAGACATTTATCTGTATTGCGAGCCTTGGCATTTAATGATGTGCTGGCTGCTCGAGTCGAACAAGGGAGCTGGGCACATGCCTTGCCAGGTGAAGTGTTTCAGCTGTCAGGCAGTGAAAAGGTGTTTTTGGATGATGGGGATTCAGTGCTTGAACAGCGTTTGCAGGAAGGGGATATTCATCCGACGGGGCCTTTAATTGGTGAGCCGAGTGGCGTATCTCCTGTCGGAATGGCGCAAGCACTTGAGGAGGAGGTATTAAAGGCATATGCATGTTTGCAGCCTTTGTGGCAGGCAGTGCGTATGAAGGCGGCACGGCGCCCGCTGCGTGTGATCCCGCAAAACCTGCATTGGCATTTGGAGGCACATGATACATTATTGTTGACATTTGGTTTACCTGCAGGCAGCTATGCGAGTGTACTGGTAGAAAGCGTGGTACGGCTAAAATAAAAAACCCGGCGCGGTGGCCGGGCTTTTTGGCTTTTAAAGCACTGTGACGTATTACACGGAGTAATACAGATCGAACTCGATCGGATGGGTGGTCATGCGAAGTTGCGTGACATGCTCCATCTTCAGGTCGATGTATGCGTCGATCATGGCATCGGTGAAGACACCGCCTGCTTTCAGGAATTCACGATCCTTATCCAGCTCTTCCAGTGCCTGCTCCAGAGAGTTACATACGGTTGGGATTTTTGCTTCCTCTTCTGGTGGCAGGTCATACAGATCTTTTTCAGCAGCCTCGCCTGGATCGATCTTGTTCAGGATGCCGTCAAGACCCGCCATCAAGCAGGCTGAGAAGGCCAGGTATGGGTTGGCGCTTGGATCAGGGAAGCGCAGCTCTACGCGACGTGCTTTAGGGTTCGGCGCGTAAGGAATACGAATGGAAGCAGAGCGGTTTTTGCCGGAGTAGGCAAGCAGGATAGGCGCCTCAAAGCCTGGTACCAAGCGCTTATAGGAGTTGGTGCCAGGATTTGTGAAGGCATTCAGTGCGCGCGCGTGCTTGATCAGCCCGCCGATGTACCACAGGGCTTCTTGTGACAGGCCGGCATACAGATCGCCTGCGAAGATATTTTTACCGTCTTTGCTCAAAGACTGGTTAATGTGCATGCCGTTACCATTGTCGCCTACAACTGGCTTGGGCATGAAGGTGGCCGTTTTGCCGTGTGCTACAGCCGTGTTGTGTACGACATATTTCAGCATCTGCACTTCATCGGCTTTGTTGACCAGTGTGTTGCCTGCAACACCGATTTCACACTGACCAGCTGTTGCCACTTCGTGGTGGTGTGCTTCAACTGTCAGGCCGATTTCTTCAAGCAGAGTACACATGTCTGCACGGATTTCGTGCAGCTGATCAACCGGAGGCACCGGGAAATAACCGCCTTTAACCTGAGGACGGTGACCCAGGTTGCCGTCTTCATAAACCTTTTCGCTGTTCCAGCGTGCTTCATCGGCATCTACTTCATAGAAGCATTTGCCCATCTGCACACCCCAGCGTACGCCGTCAAAGATGAAGAACTCTGGCTCAGGACCAAAGAAGGCGGCATCGGCAATGCCGGTAGATTTCAGATACGCTTCTGCTTTTTTGGCAATGGAGCGCGGGTCTTTTTCATAAGGGGTGTAGTCCGTTTCCAGGATTTCGCAGCGCAAAACCAAGGTAGGATCATTAGTGAAGGGATCCACATAGAAGTTTTCCGCAGTCGGCATCAAGACCATGTCGGATTCGTTGATACCCTTCCAGCCGGCGATAGAGGAGCCGTCAAAGGTTTCACCTTCTTCAAAAGTGCTTTCGTCCACTTTGGAAGCGGGAATGGTGACATGCTGCTCTTTACCGTGTGAGTCGGTAAAGCGCAGGTCAACCCATTTGATGTCGTTGTCGCGGATAAAGTCGAGTACTTCTTTTGCCATTTGCAGTTCCTTTGGTTTAATGAAATTGAGTCATTCATAACATAGACCTCGTGATAATAGCGAACTGTGTGCCAAGTTGCCACCTAAAATTTAGGATGTTCCGTCAATGTAACGAGGTGCAAGGTTTTTGAGAGGTGGGTATTGATGCCATGATATGGTTTTGCAGCAAGGTATGCACATTTATGGGGAGGCGTGTGACTTGCAGTGGTGCATCTTAATGTCAGATTGACATGTTTTTGTCATAAAAGGTTTTTAAAATGAATCGGTAATTTTATTTTTATCTGAAAAGGTGGATCTATTCATGAGTGTACAGGATTTTAAAAACCACATGTTGCAGGCTTATAACCGGGATCTGGAAGCCTTGATGAACCATATTCTGGAGCTGGGAGGGTTGGTTGAGAAACAGCTGGATCTTGCAGTCAGTGCCATGCAGAACAGTGATGCGAAGACAGCTAAAGAGGTGCGTCAACTGGATAAGATTGTTAACCAGACAGAGCAAACGACGGATCAGGCCGCGATTCGACTGGTAGCGCGCCATCAGTCAACAGCTTCGGACTTGCGCCTGATTATCAGCTCCTTGCGTATCGGTATAGACCTGGAACGTGTGGGAGATGAGATTGTCAAACTGGCACGCATGGTGGAGTATTTCGAGCAGGATAAAGACCACTGCGCGCGCCCTGGGGTGTATCCGAAATTTTATCAGTTGGTGGAAATGGCGCGCGGGATGTTGAAAAAGTCCCTGGATGCTTATGCACGCCTGAATATTGAAGATGCGGTTGCGCTGCTGGAAGATGAAGAAGTGGCGGATCGTCTGTATAAGGAAATCATGGCGCAGGTGGCAGAGGATTTTGAAGCGGGACAGTTTGCAAATGTGCAGTGTTTTTTGCAGTTCGTCGCCTCGATCAAGGCGGTTGAGCGCATGACCGATCATCTGGCGAATGTGGCGGAAAGTGTTGTATATATTATCAATGGACGGGATATTCGTTCGGCAGATCAGGCAGCGGTTGAAAAAATGCTGCATACCGAGGCAGGTGCAGAGACGGAGTAAAGTGCATGGCAACACAGATTCTGGTGGTGGAGGATGAGGCTGCAATACGCGATATGCTGTGTTTTACGTTGCAGACGGCAGGCTATGAGGTATTACAGGCCGCCAACGCAGAAGAGGCGTGGCGTATCTTGCAGCGTGAGGCACCGGATCTAGTGTTGCTGGACTGGATGTTACCGGGGACAAGTGGTATACAGCTGTTGCAGCGCCTGCGGCATAACGGCGCACTGGCAGGGATGCCTGTGATTATGCTGACTGCCAAAGGAGCGGAACAGGATCAGGTGGAAGGCTTTGATGCAGGAGCCGATGATTACGTGGTGAAACCCTTTTCGCCCAAAGCACTGGTTGCGCGTATTCAGGCGGTGCTGCGTCGTATAGAAGGACATGGTGGGCAGCAGGAACAGCTACAGTCAGGACTTTTGCGAGTAGATCTGGCTGCTCATAGGGTACTGTGTTGCGGTGAACAGGTACATTTGGGGCCGACGGAGTTTAAGCTGTTGTGCTTTCTGATGTCTCATCCTGAGCGGGTTTTTTCTCGTGCTCAGCTGTTGGATCAGGTGTGGGGCGAACATGTGGTTGTTGAAGAGCGCACTGTTGATGTACATATCAGGCGGCTGCGCAAAGCGTTAGAAGCAGGCGGGTGTGCTGACTGTGTCGAAACAGTTCGCGGAGTCGGCTATCGTTTTTCGGGGTCGCATGCTTGAAGCTTTACGCCGTGAGCTGGTGATTCTGTTGCCACTGGGTGGTATCTGGTTACTGTTGTTGGTGGATTGGGGGCGTTGGGCAGGTGGGCTGTGGCTGCTTTATGGCCTCTATCACCTTTTTCAGGCTGGACGTGTTCTGAAAGGCAGGCCGCCGCTCTCTATTGGTGCATGGCCAGCGGTATGGGGTCATTTTAGTTATCTTGCGCGTAAGCAGCAAAAAACTTTCACGCAACGGGAAGCGAAGCTGTTGCAGTTTGAGAAAATGCTTAAAGCGCTGCCATTAGGGGTGATGCAGCTGGATCAGCATGATGCCATCGTATGGGAAAATGATAGTGCACAGCAGTTGCTGAAGCTGAAGCCGGAAGACCGTGGCAAGCCTGTGCAATATCTGCTGCGTCTGCCGGAATTTGTGCACTGGCTGGAAAATAAGCCGGTTACGCCATTAAAACTGATCATGCCGGAACCTAAACTGAATGTACTTAAGTTTCAGCTTTTACCATTTTCGGCAGGGTTTCTGTTGCTGATTCAGGATATTACCGCGGAGTATGATCTTGACCAGGTGCGTCAGGACTTTGTCGCGAACGCTTCTCATGAGCTGCGCACACCGGTGACGGTATTTATCGGCTATCTGGAAACCTTTTTATCCATGTCGGAGCAGCTTCCTGCCGCACAGCGTACGGCAATGGAGCATATGGCGCAACAGGCGCATAGAATGCAGCAGGTGATAGAGGATCTGCTGGTATTATCTTCGATTGAGCGGATGGAATCCCTGCAGAATGAACAGGTAATAGATATGGTGGAACTGGTAAAGCTGTTGGAAGAAGAGGCGCAGCAGTTGAGCGGTGGCTGCCATAGCATGACATTTGATGTGCAATCCAGTTTGGGAATCAAAGGCGAGCCGGCGCTGGTGCGCAGTATCTGTTCAAATTTAATTAGTAATGCCATCCGCTATACCCCTGCTGAGGGTCAGATTAATGTGATTTGGCGTGTAGATGCTGCAGGCCAAGGGGTGTTTGAAGTGAAGGATACTGGAATCGGTATTCCACGAGAGCATCTTGCGCGTTTGACGGAGCGTTTTTACCGAGTGGATACGGCGCGTTCACGCGCTCAAGGAGGGACAGGGCTTGGGCTTGCAATTGTCAAGCATGCTTTGGAACAACACGGTGGCCGGTTGGAGATAGAAAGCGCCCCTCGGTTAGGTTCGACATTCCGGGCGATCTTTCCTAAGGCGCGTGTAACAGAATTGCCATAATTGTTTCATGACCGTGTTAAAACCGTTTCCCATAATTTGCACCGTTGGCAAGATGGGCATGAGGAAAGCACATGTCCGTTGAAGATGACTTTTTACTGTGGAGGTTAATCATGAAAAAATGGATGCTGGCAGGTGCATTGGCTGCAACGATGTCTACGGCATACGCTTCAACGATTGAAGGCACGGGTGCTTCTTTCCCCTACCCTGTGTACAAGTCGTGGATCGGTGAGTATTACAATTCAACCGGCAATAAAGTGAACTATACACCGACTGGCTCGGGTGCGGGGATTAAGGCGATTTCAGCGCGTGAGGTGGATTTTGGCGGAACAGATAAGCCCCTGAAGCCTTCTGTGCTGGAAAAGAAAGGCCTGTATCAGTTTCCAACGGTCGTAGGCGCGATTACTTTAGCTTACAATATCCCTGGTGTCGATAAGCTGCGTTTGAGCGAAAATGCGCTTTCAGGCATTGTGCTGGGCACCATTACGCATTGGGATAACCCGGTGATTCAAAAAGACAATCCAGGTGTGAAGCTGCCACATAAGAAAGTGCTGTTTGTTCACCGTTCGGACAAGTCAGGTACGACGTTTAACTTTACCTACTACCTGTCTAAAATGAACAGTGTTTGGCGCTCCCACTACGGTGCGAAAAAAATGGTTGATTGGCCGATGGATAACCGTATCGGTGGTAAAGGAAACTTCGGAGTTTCGACTGCCATTAAAACCAACCCATACTCCATTGGGTATGTGGATTATGCAGATGCTGTGAAAAACAAGCTGGATATGGCACAAATTGAAGCCCGTAACGGTAAGTTTGTTACGCCGACACCAGAGGCATTCCAAGAGGCTGCCAAGTATGCCAACTTGAATCCTAAGAAAGACTTCTATTCAATCATTGCTTATCCGAAAAAAGGCTACCCGATTGTTGCGGCAACCTTTGTTCTGGTGCCTAAAGAAAAGCAGGCACGCAATAAGCTGGTCACAGAGTTTTTCGATTTTGCCTATAAAAATGGCGATGACAACGCAGCGAAACTGGGCTATGTGCCGCTGCCTGAGAGCTTGAAGCAAAAAGTGCGTGCTTATTGGACTGAGAAAGGGATCCAGTAAACAGTGCACTTAAGAAAGCCTTGAGTATCCGCATGACTTCACCATGTGTGAAGTCATGCGTTTTTGCGTTTTTATGTGTGTCTTGCGGGATACACATAAAAACGGAACGGGTTAACGTATTAGAGGTCACATGGAAAAGATTTTTTCTCGTATCAGTCAGCTGAGCGCCACCAGTGTATTTCTGGTACTGATTGCAACGCTTACGGTGCTATATCTGAATGCCAAGCCAGCCATTGAGGCTTTTGGTGCTAATTTTTTGTGGGAGCCGCGCTGGGGAGTGGAAGTCCCTATTGATGAGCTTGGTAACGAGTCTCATCAGCTGAATGATGAGGGGCATCTTGCTGGAGTGACCCGTTTATCCAGTGGTGATGATGAGGATATGGCGCAAGGGGAAGAAAGCTTTGTAGAATATGAAGACTTCATTGAAAGTGAAGACGATATCGGCATCCCCATGGATGACATGCTTGGAGAAAGTGGAGACACTAAAGAAATATATGGTGGTTTCGTACCTATTATAGGCACGATTTTTTCCACCATTCTGGCGTTGCTGTTTGCGGTGCCCATTGCCATGGGGATTGCGGTGTTTCTCAGTGAGCTGGCACCTGCTTGGATGGCCAGACCGGTAGGCGTTGCCATTGAGCTGCTGGCAGCCATTCCCTCTATCATTTATGGCATGTGGGGACTGTTTTTCTTCGGGCCTTTCATTGCTTCTATTTTTGGGGGTAGCAGTGTTTCATTGTTGGTGGCAGGACTTGTTTTAGGGATAATGATTATTCCTTTTATGGCTGCTTTGAGCCGGGATGCGATCAATGCGACACCCAATGTGCTTAAGGAATCCGCTTATGCTGTGGGGGCTACGAAGTTCGAAGTGGTGAAAGATGTGATTTTTCCCTATGCCAAGGCAGGTATTCTGGGATCCATGATTATCTCTTTAGGACGAGCCTTGGGTGAAACCATGGCGGTTGCCTTTGTCATTGGTGGCGTATTCAGACTGCCTGAAAAACTGACCGACCCTACCAATTCAATTCCGGTTGTACTGGCAAACAATTTTGCAGAGTCCAGTGGGTTGAGCTTGGCGGCGCTTTATTATCTTGCCTTTGTGCTGTTTGCTGTGAGCTTTGCTGTGATTTTCCTGGCTAAGCACTACCTGTTACGGAGGAATAAACTGTGAGCCGTTCATCACGTCTGTTTGTGAATAAAGCCTTTATCGCATTGTCCAGTGTAACGGCATTATTAGGCCTGTTTTTTCTGGGATGGATTCTGTTTACCCTGTTATCCAAGGGTGTCCAGGCGCTTGAATGGCGTATTTTTACGGAAGATCTGGTCAACGGTGGATTGCGGAACCTGATGTGGGGACAGTTTGTTCTCTCTGTGATGGCAACGCTATTAGCTGTACCTATTGGTGTTTTGGCGGGAATTTATCTGCAGGAGTATGCAAACCATACCCGCTTTGCGAACTTTGTAAGAGAACTTTCCGATGTCATGATGTCTGCACCATCTATCGTAATTGGTACGTTTGTTTATGCGATTCTGGTAGTGCCAGTCGGGCATACCAATGGTTGGGCAGGTATTGTGGCGCTGGCTATTTTGATGTTGCCAATTGTTGTGCGTACCACAGATGATATGTTGAGCCTGATTCCCAGAGAATTGCGCGAGGCAGGCGTAGCTTTGGGTGTGCCGAAATATCGGATTATTCTGGATATCATCGTACGTGCGGCTAAAGTTGGCATTATGACAGGCCTGTTGCTAGCCTTTGCGCGCATCGTTGGTGAAACCGCTCCATTGCTTTATACCAGTGGAACAAGTGAATTTTGGACGACTAACCTGAATGAAACTTTCCCTTCGCTAACCGTCGCTATTTATAACCTGGCTACTATGCCGGAAGAAAAACTGGTGCAGCTGGCATGGGCAGGTGCATTTATTTTGACGGTGTTTGTCTTGCTGTTGAATATTGTTGGCCGCTACGTTGTTCGTGAGAAAAGGATGTAATTGAAATGAGCGAAACCTCACTGCGTAATATGATGAAGGTAAAGGACTTTTTCTTTACCTATCCAAATGTGGATCATCCCTCTTTAAAGAATATTAACCTGGATATCAAAGAAAAGCGCATTACCGCGCTGATCGGGCCTTCCGGGTGCGGAAAATCCACATTGTTAAGAGCGCTAAACCGTATTCATGACTTGTATCCGGGTTGTAAATATGAAGGCGAAATTCATCTCCAGCGTGTAGAAGGGGATGGCTATGACGATATCTTGCAGTGGGATACGGAAACCCAGTTAATCAAGCTGCGTCAGCGGGTTGGGATGATTTTTCAGAAGCCGACTCCATTTCCGATGACGATTTATGATAACGTGGCTTATGGGCTTAAACTTCAGGGGATTCGTAATAAATCAGAACTGGACGATCGTGTTGAGCAGGCATTTCGCGACGCAGCCATCTGGGATGAAGTCAAAGACCGTTTGAATAAAGATGCCAGGGGGCTTTCCGGCGGACAGCAGCAGCGGTTGTGTATTGCGCGTGCCGTGGCGCTACGCCCAGAGGTTATTTTGTTTGATGAGCCGACTTCCGCCCTGGATCCAATTTCTACCGTTGCGATTGAAGAGATGATTATGGAGCTGCGTGAGCACTATACCATCGCAATTGTGACTCATAACATGCAGCAGGCTGCGCGTATTTCCGACTACACGGCTTTTATGTATCTGGGAGAGCTGGTGGAGTATGATGCTACCGAAACGATCTTTACCAATCCATCCCAGAAACAGACAGAAGACTATATTACGGGGCGTTTTGGCTGAATTTCCATCCGTACGCAGTTTTCTTCCAACCCGCCTGCTGGCGGGTTTTTCTTTTACAATGAAAACAAAAAGCCATATTGAGAGATGTCCTCTTTACCTGAACCTGTACCCCTTTCTTTTTTTGATCAGCCACCTGTGGCGCTGGCCGTACAGCTATTGGGAAAAGTTATTTTCCGTAAGGTCGAGGATCTTTGGCTGGCCTGCCAGGTGATTGAAACAGAAGCCTACTATCTGGATGAAAAAGGGTCTCACTCTTCTTTGGGGCGTACGCCCAGCCGTGAGGCGATGTTTATGTCTCCCGGTACGATTTACATGTATTACAGCCGAGGAAAGCCTTCATTGAATATCAGTGCGCGAGGTGAAGGTAATGCCGTGCTGGTTAAAGCAGGGGTGCCTTGGTGCATGACATCCGCACAGCAGCGATTGATGATCAAAGGGCTTGGGCGAAATAAGGCGGCGGATAAGCTGTGCAGCGGGCAGACCTTATTATGTGAAGCTCTGCATCTGCGTGTGGAGGTGTGGCGTACTAAACAATTTGATCCAGATCAATTTTATATTGCCGATGTGGGTGAATGGCCGGATAAAATTATCCAAACTCGCAGATTGGGGATTGCAGCGCACCGAGATGCACATTTGCCTTATCGGTTTGTCGATGCGGCACATGTGCGTCAGGCGACACAGAACCCTCTGAAACGGACAGCGGTTGCGGGGCGGGATTACTGGCACTTGTCCTGGGATGAGGCACTGCAATTAAAAGAGGTGCATAGATGATATGGTGACATCTTACGGCATTGGCTGGGGGTGGTGGTTATTGGCTTGGGGGGTGACAGTTATTGCAATGTGGGTGCTTTATCGCGTATTGACAAGATCGAGAAAATAAATTCAAATGATTGTTTATACTAAATAACGGTGCGTGCACTATGAAAGGGTTAATTATCGGTGTCTGGCTGATTTTAGGGTTGACGGCGTGTCGCCAGGCATCGGAAGCACCGCCGGAAATTCACTATGGTAATGCATCCCCTGTTGAAGTGCCCGTTTATACCGTTGCGATTCACCCACTTTACAGTCCGGGACGTCTGTTTGAGCTATTTTCCCCCGTGCTTGAGCACTTGAATAAGCATCTGAAAGGTCAGGCTAAACTAAAGCTGGAGGCTTCTCAAAATTATACGGTCTATGATGAAAAAATCCGGGCGCAGGAGCCGGATTTTCTTTTGCCGAACCCGTTTCAAACTTTGATTGCTTTGCGGCATAAATACCATGTGATCGGTAAGGTGGCGGATGACAGTAATTTCAGAGGCATCATTTTGGTCAGAAAATCCGATGCTATTTATAAGGTTTCTGATTTGAAAGGTGGTGTAATTGCTGCGCCGGGGCCGACGGCTTTGGCCGCGACGATGATGCCCAAATATTTTTTAGCAACGCATGGGTTGGATGTCAATAAAGATGTGCGTTATCGCTATACAGGGTCGTAGGAATCTACGATTATGGCGCTTTATTTGCAAAAAGCACAGGCTGCCACAACCTGGCCTGTGCCCTGGCATTTAATGCAAAAAACACGCCCTAAAGTGGCGGCGGCTCTGCGGGTTGCCTGGCAGACGGAAACCTTACCTTCTATCAGTATCATGGTTCATGAGCGTGTGCCGCAAGCGGCTGCCCATGCTGTGATAAAGGCACTGGTTGAGATGGAACAGCATCAAACGGGAAAACGGCTGTTGCAGGCCAGTACTTTTGGCGCGTTTGACTATGCAAATGACCTGACTTATACACCAGTTGCCGAATTTATCCGCGCATATGGCGAGTTGGTTGAGCCGGTGGAGGTGCGTTAATGGAAAGACTGAACTTCATGAGGCGCTCCATCCGCTGGCAGTTAATTGCCGGTGTGATTCTGGTGCATGCGGTATTGATGACTTTTTTGTTTGGGATCTTGTAGATAAACAGGCGCGGTTTTTAGCCGAAGAGGTGGAGCAGAGCACACGCCATTATACGGAAACCTTGGCACAAAGTATGGCGTTATGGGCAGCTTCCGGAGATTATCAGGCTGTGCAGGATGTTGTAAATACGGCACTGGTGCGTCAACCGCATATTAAAGCCATGGTGGTAATAGACAGTGATGGACGCGTCATTGCCCACAGTGATCCTGAAAAGCTGGGGCTGTATGTGCAGGATGATTTGTCTTTGAAGCTGCTTAAGATGAAGTCGCCTGAGACAGTTGTCTTAAAGCAGACACAGGCCTGGATTGATGTTGCCAGTCCTGTTTTAATTGGTTCTCGTCTGATCGGTTGGGTCAGGCTGCAGAAGGATATCAGCTATCTGGCCAGGCAGAGCGAAGCGGTTTGGTGGGAAGGGGGGGATGTATACACTTTTTGCCATTATCGTTGGGGCTCTGTTTGCCTGGTATCTGGGCACGGGGCTTACGCGGCGCTTGACGGCGTTGATGCGTTTTACAGAGCGCGTGGCCAAGGGTGATCGAACAGGGCAGGTGCCGATTAACCCCAGTTTCCGGGATGAGGTGACGGAGCTGGGCGAGCACTTTCAGAAAATGCTTGATCAGCTGATTGAGCAGGAGTGTTATACCTTGCGTGAACGCGATCGGCTGAATTCAATTTTGGGGGTGTTACCGGAGTCGGTGGTTGAGCTGGATGCACAGGGGCGTATTGTATATGTGAACTCGATGTTTGAGCAGATGGTGCATCATACTGCAGCGCAACTGTATGGCAAACCCATAGAGGAAGTCATAGAGGTGTTAACCGAGAAGGGATATCCTCTATGGCCGGATAAACACCCTACGGAGCGCGATGCCAGACGTTTGGTGGTGCGGGTGAAACCGAAAAAAGCTCCGATTGAGGAAGAAAACATGTTCTTGCGTGTGGTGCCGAGAGAAGCGCAGGATGGTGCTCTGTATTATGTGTTGCTCTTTGAGTATTACGCCGATTCTCAACATTTGATTGAGGAGCTAAGGTGGCAGCGCGACCATGACGTGTTGACCCGGGTATATAACCGGCAGGCGCTTGAACGTCACCTGTTGGATCTGTTTGAGTTAAAGCAGCCGATGATCCTGGCGCAGTTTTTAATGCAGCGTGTTGGGCAGCAGGCCTTTGTAGCAAGGCTGGGAGGAGATGATTTTGTCATTGTATGGAAAGCGGCGCAGGCCGAGGATGTTTATAAAAAGTGCAATCAGATTAAAAGCCTGCTGTCTGAAGTCGAGCATTATCCTTTTCGCTATGGAGAGCGTATTTTTACACTGAGTATGCATGCCGGCGTGCTGGATGTTTCGGCTGAACGTGTGGGTTCTGCCGAAGAAGCACTGCTGAAGCTGGATTATGCGTTGAGGCAGGCAAAACGGCAGGGGGATGGTCAGTGTGTGATTTATGATGACCGGCTGATGGATACGCAGGAGAAATTTGCAGAGATCGGCTGGCTGACTGAGATCAAACAAGGCCTACAAGAAGATCGGTTTGTGCTGTATGCGCAACCTGTGGTGGCTTTGCAGCACAGTAACAAGCGCACAATTGAAGTATTGGTACGTTTAGTTGATAGGCAAGGTGAGCATGTGGCGCCCTATCACTTTTTGCCGGTGGCTGAACGTTTTGGTTTGATGGGCGTGTTGGATCTGCACATTGTAAGAAAAACCTTAACATGGCTTACCTCGCATCATGCTGCCTATGATCAAGTGAACATTAACCTCTCCGGCATTATGTTGCAGCAGGCGAACTCCCGGCATGAGCTTTTGCATCTGGTGCAGCAGCAGTCGGAAGCGGTACGAGAGAAAATCTGTTTTGAGGTGACAGAAACTGCCGCCGTGTATGATCTTGAAGAGACGGCACAGTTCTTAAATGATCTGCGCGCCTTAAAATGTAAGATTGCCGTGGATGACTTTGGATCGGGTTATGCCTCTTTTAATTACCTCAAGCATCTGCCTGTGGATTTTGTCAAAATTGACGGTGCCTTTGTAAGGGATCTGCTTTCAGACAGAGTCAGTTATGCCATGGTGAAGGCGATTACCCATGTGGCGCATGAAATGGGGCTGCAGGTTGTTGCAGAGTTTGTTGAAACGGCAGAAATTGCACGCATACTGGCACAGCTGGATATTGAGTTTGCGCAGGGGTATCTGTTCTCACCGCCGTGTCCCATTGAAAAGATACCTGCTTCTGTTTGGGAAATTACGCTTACCGAGCAGTAAGCTTCCGTGCCTAAAGTGTATGTAAAAATTCAGCTATGTTTTTGTCCCGTCAGCAAGCACCAGCCATCTTCTTCTGCATGAAGTGTCAGGTCAATATGCTGTTGTGCATAAGCGTGCTGAAGCGCTGAGACCTGATCTTTCAGTAGCCCTGAAAGGATCAGGGTGCCGCCTGGCAGGAGATGGCGGCTTAATACGGGTGCCAGCGCTGTAAGCGGCCCTGCAAGAATGTTGGCCATGACCAGTTGCACCGGTTCAGGAGGCTTTGCTTCGAAAGCATCTACCAGGGTGAAATCAATACTTACCTGGTTGCGCGCGGCGTTTTGCTGGCTGGCTTGAATGGCCTGGGGGTCGATGTCTGTCCCCCACACGTATGCTGCGCCAAGCTTGGCTGCAGCAATGGCCAACACGCCGGAACCACAGCCGTAGTCAATAACATGCTGATGGATGGGAGGGTGCGCATCCAGCCAGCGCAGGCACATGGCCGTAGTGGGGTGTGTGCCGGTGCCAAAGGCCATCCCGGGATCCAGCAGCAGATTGATGGCATCCGCTTCAGGTGGACGGTGCCAGCTGGGAATGATCCAGAGCCGTTTACCGAAACGCATGGGTTTAAACTGATCCATCCAGGCGCGTACCCAGTCTTTATCTTCCAGAATATCTGTTTTGAACTGCTCTGGCTTGAGCTGGGGTAGTGCGGCGCACAGTGCGGTGATCACTTCCTTAGCGTGAGTGTCAGCCGTAAACAGCCCCATTACTCTGGTGTTTTGCCATAGCGGTGTACTGCCCGGCTCAGGTTCAAAAATTTCTTCATCATCGCCTTCCGCTTGGGTAACCGCCATGGCACCCAGCATCATCAGTTGATCAGATAAGGGTTCTACCAGAGCTTCCGGCACTGTGGTGTTGATTTGAATCCAGCTCATGTATCAAGGTTCCATATAGGAAGGAGAACATCGAATGGGAAAAACTAAGCGCCCGGAGGGCGCTTTAAGAATCAGACCAGATGTTCCAGGCGCTCTTCCAGATAGTGGATATTGCGTGCGCCTTCGCGGAAACCACTGTCTGCCATGATTTCACGCTGTAGGCTGATATTGGTGTCAATCCCGAGAATCACCAGTTCATTCAGTGCATGCTGCATGCGGGCAATCGCCACTTCACGGCTGTCGCCATAGGTGATCAGCTTGCCAATCATGGAGTCGTAGTGTGGAGGCACGTGATAACCGGTATAGATGTGGCTATCCCAACGTACGCCGAGCCCACCGGGCAAGTGCAGGCGCTCAAGTTTACCCGGAGAGGGCATGAAGTTTTTCGCCGGGTTTTCCGCATTGATGCGGCACTCAATGGCGTGTCCACGAATTTGTATCTCGTCCTGCTTGAAACGCAAGGGTTTGCCCATGGCGATTTCAATTTGTGCGCGTACCAGATCCACACCTGTGACCTGTTCGGTCACAGGGTGCTCCACCTGCAGGCGCGTGTTCATTTCGATAAAGTAAAACTCACCATTTTCGTAGAGAAACTCAAAGGTGCCGGCACCGCGGTAGCCAATATCCAGGCAGGCTTTGACACAGGCCTCGCCAATACGCTGGCGCTGCTCTTCGGTGATGCCTGGTGCAGGGGCTTCTTCGACAACTTTCTGATGACGGCGCTGCATGGAACAGTCCCGCTCGCCCAAGTGTACGGCATTGCCCAGGCCGTCAGAGAGTACCTGAACCTCAATATGGCGCGGGTTTTCCAGAAACTTTTCCATATAGACTTCGGGGTTACCGAACGCGGCACCCGCTTCTGTTTTAGTCATTTGGATGGCTTTGGCCAGATTGGACTCGGTATGCACGACACGCATGCCGCGTCCTCCGCCACCGCCGGAGGCTTTGATAATCACCGGATAGCCGATTTCACGGGCAATGCGTTTATTTTCTTCGTCATCGTCCCCCAAGGGGCCGCCTGAGCCGGGCACTGTCGGCACGCCCGCAGCTTTCATGGCTTTAATGGCAGAGACTTTATCTCCCATCATGCGAATGGTTTCGGGTTTGGGGCCAATAAAGATAAAACCGGAGTTTTCCACTTTTTCCGCAAAATCGGCATTTTCAGATAGAAATCCATAACCCGGATGAATCGCTTCAGCATCAGTGACTTCTGCTGCGGCAATAATGGCCGGCTGGTTTAGGTAGCTATCGGTAGAAGGTGCAGGGCCGATGCAGACAGACTCATCTGCCAACAGCACATGCTTGAGGTCTTTGTCCGCTTCTGAGTGGACTGCGACCGTTTTTAGCCCCATTTCTCGGCAAGTACGCAAAATGCGCAACGCAATTTCGCCTCGGTTGGCAATCAGGATTTTTTCGATCATGGTGTTCAGTCCTGTTCAATGACAAACAGTGGCTGGCCAAACTCAACCGGCTCGGCATTTTGTACCAGAATCTTTTTGATTGTGCCGGATACTTCTGCTTCGATGGGATTCATGATCTTCATTGCTTCAATGATGCACAGGGTATCACCTGCGCTGACATGGTCGCCGGCCTTTACAAAAGGCTCTGCATCCGGTGCCGGTGCGGCATAGAAGGTGCCGACCATAGGGGATTTCACCACGTAGCCGCTTTCTTCAGCAGGTGCGCTGGCCGGTGCGGGTGCGTCAGCCGGTGTTGCAGGCGTAGGTGCCGCAGCCTGCTGCACAACCTGCTGGGCGGGGGCTTGCATAATAACGGGTTCTTTTTGCTTGGTGATGCGGATATTGGTTTCACCTTCTTTGATTTCGATTTCGGCAATATCGTGTGCTTGGACGATTTCCAGTAGCTTGCGAATGGAGCGTAAATCCATGGGTAACCCTCTTGGTGATTATTTAATATGTTCTGCAGCAGCTTCCAGCGCCAGCAGGTAGCCTTGTGGACCCAGCCCCGCGATGACACCGCAGGCCAGGTCAGAAAAGTAACTGTGCTTGCGAAAAGGTTCGCGTTGGTAAACATTGCTAATATGCACTTCAATGAAGGGAATCTTGACAGCAGCTAAAGCGTCGCGTAGCGCGATGGAAGTATGGGTGAAAGCGGCCGGGTTGATAATAATGAAATCCACCCCCTCATGGTAAGCTTGGTGAATGCGCTCAATCAGCTCGAACTCCGCATTGCTTTGGAAGTGATCCAGCACCAGCTGATAGACATCGGCCAGGTTTTCCAGTTGTTCAACAATTTCATCCAGTGTCAGGTTGCCGTATTTATCAGGCTCACGCATGCCAAGCAGATTGAGATTGGGGCCATTCAGCACAAGAACGCGACGCATGAAGCATAATCCCTTGAGTATTTGAAATTTATTTTAGCTTTTTTGGCCTGAAAATGCGGGAAAATGCATTAAAAATACACGTTTTTTGCCAGTTTTTTTCAAAAAACTTCGCGCAAGAAAAAGGGGGAGACCCCCTCAGGTGTGTAGCTTTACTGCCCCAGTGCTTCGCGTAAAATCGCGCTGAAGTCTTCCGGGGATTTGACACCGATCACTCGTAATGCTTTGCGCTCGTTGCCCTGAGGATCAAAGAATAAAATAGCCGGCGGGCCGATGACACCGAGCGTTTTCATCAGTGCTTTGTGCTCCGGCAGGTTATCGGTGACATCGGCTTTTAGCAGAATAAACTGATTCATCAGCGCCTGAACCTGAGGGTCGGTAAAGGTAAAGCGTTCCATCTCTTTACAGGAAATGCACCAGTCCGCATAAAAATCCAATAGCACAGGTTTGCCCTGGCCTATGTATTTTTTCAGATCGGCAGTGCTGTTGATGTAAGTGTAATTAAGCTTTTTCGCAGGCTGTGTGTTCAGCGCTGTGCTGCCTGTTGGCTTAAGCGGTGTCAGTAAATCCGGGGTGCCGCGCGCAAGGCCGATCAGCAGAAGCACGCCCCAGGCCAGTAGTACAAGCCCCATACCTTTCCACAGCTTCCACCAGCCGGATTTTTCGCCCACAGGTTCCAGCGCACCCATATAGACCGCTGAGGTGATCAATAGCAGTGCAGCCAGCAGGATGACCAGCCAGCCGGGGAGAATACGTTCTGCCAGCCATAGCGCAACACCTAACATGACAACACCGAATACGGCTTTGACCGCATCCATCCAGCCGCCGGCACGGGGCAGGTATTTGCCGCCCAGGGTGCCGGCGATAATCAGTGGTAGCCCCATGCCCATGCTCATGGCAAACAGTGCCAGCCCGCCCAGCACAGCATCACCTGTCTGGCCGATATAGATCAACGCGCCAGCCAGTGGCGGTGCCACGCAGGGACCTACGATCAGGGCGGAAAGTACGCCCATGATGGCCACGCCAGTGAGCGTGCCGCCCTGCTGTTTGTTGGCCAGGGCATTGATACGGCTTTGCAAGCCGGCAGGCAGCTGCAGCTCATAAAACCCGAACATGGACAGAGCCAGTGCCACAAAGACCAGTGCAAAAGCCCCCAGCACCCAAGGATTCTGCAGCGCAGCCTGCAGGTTGGCACCAAACAGCCCTGCCAGTACGCCGGCTGCCGTATAGGCCAGTGCCATAGCCAGCACGTAGACGAGTGAAAGGATGAAGGCTTTGCGTGGTGTGATGCTTTCACCCTGTCCCACGATGATACTGGAGAGAATGGGAATCATGGGGAAGACACAAGGCGTTAGGGAAAGTAGCAGCCCGAAGATGAAGAAGGTGCCGATCACGACCCAGAAGCTGCTGTTTTTAAGTGCTTCTGTAATCTGATCTGTTTCGGAAAGTTGTACACTGGGGGTATCGGTGCGCATATCGGCAGGGGTCGGTGTGACCTGAGCAGCCGAGGCTTGTATCTGGAGGGTTTTCTGCTGCGGTGGATAGCAGACACCACCTTCCCAGCATCCTTGGTAATGGACGGTCAAAGTGCCGCTGCCGGAGAAAGGGATTTTCAGTGCCAGCTGGTCGTGATATACCTGTGTTTGTCCGAAGACTGGATCATCTTTAACTTCTGCAGGCGGCAGGGTCAATGTACCCAGTGTGAGGCCGTCACTGGGGATAAGTTTGATTTTGTCCTGATATAGATAGTATTGCGGCTGGATGCGCCACTGAAGCACCAGCGTATCGCCTGACTGTTGAGAAGTAAAAGTAAATGCTTGTTCTACGGGAAGCGGGTGGTTGTTTTGTGTTTCTGGCGTGATGAGTTGGGCGATGGCAGCCAAGGGGGGGGCTTCTCCGCCCTGCTGTTTAGCAGGGGCATTGGGCAGGGTGAGCGTCACCTTGCGGGTTTGCGGCGGGTAGCAGACACCGCCTTCCCAGCAACCTTGGTATTTTACGGTGAGCTCAATGGTGCTGTTGTCGGTTTTAATAAGTAGTGGAATGGCGACCTGATCATGATAAACCGGTGTTTTGCCGAAAATAGGGTCGTCTTTAAGCTCCGCTTTAGGATAGCGCGGCGTGATCTCGGTATTTGGGGCGCTGAAGCTGAAGCGTTCCTGATAAAGGTAGTAGCCTTTTGCGACTTTCCACTTTGCCACGGGCTGGTTGTTTTCAATAACAACCCCTTCAAATGTAAATGCTTTATCCACATCAATAGGGTCTTTAGCCGCCCAGAGGTTCAGGCTGATTGCAAGGCCGATCAGAAGTGTGAGGAAACTGCGCATGGTTTGGGTCTCATGTTTGTGACGTTAAGTGCTATCTTGCTGAGAATGGTTTTTAAATGCATCTATTGTGTGGTGCTGGGAGCCGGTAGTTGTGAAATGGCATGATCAAGCTGTGCTGAAAACTTTTCCGGTGTAGTGATGCCTACCAGTTTTACCAGCATATTGGCCTGACGATCCAGGATCACTGTAGTAGGAAACAGACCCAGGGCGTACTTTTTGTAAAGGCTTTGTTTTTGCAGGTAAGTATTCATAGGGTCGAAATAGAACCACTCGCCTTTGTCGGTCATATTGATTTCATAGAACTGGCTCTCATGAAGTTCTCCGCTGGAGAGCATGGGCGTGAAAACACGTTTGCGCATCGCTTCACAAAAGTGACAGCCATCTACGACAAACAGAACAATATACCATTGAGGGGAGACGGTATCAGCACGTGCCGTGGCAGTGGTGGAAAGTAAAAGGGCACAAGTCAAAAGTAACAGGCGAGAGATATGCATTTGGATGCACCGTGTGTGAAGGTTTGTTTGGTGTTATTCGAAACAAATTAAGATTTTTCAATTATAAATTGATTTGCAAGGCTGGCTGATCAAATCCGATACAATGGGCATAAGGGTTTTGAATATGTAGAGCGGCTTTAGCCGTAGAAAGGAGCGCATATGTTTCGTTGGATTTTCCTCACACTCTTGTTGGTGCCAGCCATTGAGCTTTATTTTTTGATTCAGGTGGGTAGTGTGATCGGTGCTCTGCCGACGATTTTGCTGACGATTTTTACGGCGGTGCTGGGAGCCTATCTGATGCGCAATCAGGGATTGATGACTTTGCAGCAGATGCAGGTACAGTTGGCACAGGGCATACGGCCGGAGCAGACCCTGATTGAGGGGGTGATGATTCTACTGGGCGGCATGCTGTTGCTGGTGCCCGGGCTGATTACCGATGCTTTGGGGTTTGCTTTGTTAATTCCGCCGGTGCGTAAAAAACTGGCGGCGCGGATGTTATCCAACATGCCGCAGGCACCTGAGAGCACGGTGATTATAGAGGGTGAAGTGATTACACGTGAACAGACGGATAGTGACCCCCGCTTGCCACCCAAGCCGTAAGGCATAAAGCCTTTATCCTTTATTTGTTTTTGGCATTGAGCCAGGCCTGATGTTTGGCTTCCAGTATTTCCCAACGCTCAAATGCCTCTTCCAGTTGCTGTTCTAATGTGGCAAGTTTT
>CAYRSN010000014.1:27034-37737 GCA_964427185.1 uncultured Piscirickettsiaceae bacterium
CATTTCAGTGATGACTTTATCCACCTGGGCATTAAGCCGCCAGCCGTCTCGAGCATCAATAGCCTGTTGGGCGGTTTCCAGTGCCTGTAGTAAAGCTGTATCATCAGGTGTATGCGCCAGTTTCTGGCTGAGGTGATGATGTGTTTTCAGCAGCGCACCGATTTCTCCGGCACCAGCGGCCACCTGGTCATAGACACTGCCAGGGAGGTGTTCGGGGACTTCCTGCGGCATCATGGTAATGTGGGTGCCTTCAGTCAGGATGCGCTCTCCATCGTCGGGGATAATCTTCCCATGAATAATTTTTAGAAGGGTAGACTTTCCTTCGCCGTTGCGTCCTACCAGGGCAATGCGCTCTCGTGCTTCAAGCGTAAAGGACTGCTGATCCAGAAGTGGCTTATCGCCCAGTGAAAAAGAAATATCATGCAATGTGAGTAGTGCCATAGTGCGTTTTTAAAGTCCAGTTTGAGTTGTGATTGTAAAGTCAAGTTACACGACTTGCAGTTGGGAGAATAGGTTTTTATTTGTGGCGGCATGATGTTGCCGTTTTGTTACCATGCAGGCGGCAATGTGTATTGCCGGTTTTGTGAGAGGGTGCATGTTGCTAAGTTACTGCCTTAGCGTAGCCACCACAGGCGTATTTCATAGCCGAGCAAGGTGGTGTAGCCCATCTCATGCAGTTGAATTTGACCATTTTCGCCGATAAAAAAGTCAGCAGGTACCGCTTGTGCGCCAAAAAGTGTCAATAATTGACCATTTGGGTCGGCCACCGCATAATGCAGCGGAATTTGATGTGTTTTCGCATAGTGTCGTGTCATTTCTTCGTCACCTGACTGGGTGATAATTTGAATGACTGTCCACCGCTCGGAAAGAGCTTGGAGGGTTTCGTGCTGCAGCTGGCAGATCGGGCACCAGCTGGCGGTAAAGTGAATAAGATAGGGTCTGGGAAGCCGGTTGAGATCAATAACCGTTCCATTGAGTGCAGGCATGGTTTGCACAGGCAGCGCACCTTCTGCCATGCCTTGTTGTTGCCAGGCACGTAATCCTAGCCATATCAGTAAAAAGACGACAAGCCAGGGTAGGTTTTTTTTGATGAAAGTTTTCATGGGTGATCTTTTGGCATTGAAGTTGCTTTGTCTTGTTCACCTATTTTCGCATGGGAGTGCAGAGAATGCAGCAAAATGAAACAGGGCGGGTGAAATTCCCGGATGACATTATTTTGGTCTCCAAGACAGATAAGCACGGCACAATTAAATATGCCAATGTGGCATTTTGTGAGTTGGCAGGCTATAAGGAGGAGGAGCTGATCGGTCAGCCCCATAATATTGTGCGCCATCCGGATATGCCGAAAGTGGTGTTCAAACTGCTCTGGACACATTTGCAGTCGGGGTATGAGTTTTGGGGCTATGTGAAAAACCGCACGAAACGAGGTGGGTATTATTGGGTTTTTGCGCATGTCACGCCCACTTTTGATATGCAGGGTAATATTGTGGGGTTTCATTCAGACCGCCGTGCACCCAAGGAAAGCGCACTGCCTAAGGTGGAGGCGCTGTATGCCCGCCTGCGGGAGGCGGAGCAGCGAGGGGGAATGGCCGCTTCAGAGCAGCTGATTAACGACCTGTTGGCTAAAGAGGAGAAACGGTACGATGAATTTGTTTTCAGCCTTTAAGAACTGGTCATCACTGGATAAGATCCAGTATGCCAACTATGGCGCCATCGTGTTATTTATGGTGGTGGAGATTGTGGAAATATCGACCGTTGGCTTTGATATGTTAACGGGGTTGACACTGCTTAACTTTGTGCTGGCCTGGGTGATTTTTATCAGTGTGCGCAAGGTAAAGCATTCCTTATCGGAGACGGCGGCGCTGATTGAGAAGGGGGCAGCCGGTGAACTGGAAGAGCGTATTGTGATGTTCCAGGATAAGGGGGAGCTGAAGGTTCTGGTGGATAACCTTAACTATTTCTTTGATGAAATTGATGCATTTATTCGGGAGATTCGCACGCCGATTCAGGAAGCTGCCAAAGGCAATTTTTACCGCCCGGTGGTGGATGCTGGATTTAGGGGGCAGTTTCGTGCCGCAGCAGATGAGCTGGATAAGCCTTTGCGTGCCATGAAAGAGAACAAGCTCTTTATTGAGCGGGTACGCATCAATGGTGAGTTGAGCAAACTGGGTGGCGGCTTGCAGAAAGGGCTGGAGATTTTGCGTAAGGATCTGAATGCCAGTAATGATAAGGCGCAGGAGATCCGTACGGCCAGTGAGGAAACTGCCAAAGTGGCTGCAGAGAGCGTTAAGGAGCTGAACAGCATGTCCAGCATTCTGAAAGAGTTGATTGAGTCTGTGGAGGCTTCTGATAAGGTGGTAGCCACCTTGAACGAGCAGGCGGCGAATATCAACTCGATTGTGAATCTGATTAAGGAAATTGCAGAGCAAACCAACCTGCTGTCACTGAACGCCGCTATTGAAGCGGCGCGTGCAGGAGAGCATGGACGGGGCTTTGCGGTGGTGGCCGATGAGGTGCGTGCATTGGCGAATAAAACGCAGGCGGCTGCAGATGAGGTGACCGCATCGATTGAAACCCTGCAGGAACAGACGGAGCAGACCCGTGATCGTACTAAAGTGATGGCGCAGCATGCGGAAACGGTGCAGGATTTCCTGAATCGCTTCCAGAATGTACTGAATCGTGTGAACGATAATGCGCAGTTTGCCAGTGCCTATGCCTGGATTATCTATGAAACAGTCTTTGTCGCGTTGGTGAAGTTGAACCATATCATTTATAAGAGCTCAGGGTATAGCTCTATTTTCAATGGTAAAGTGCAGCTGGATGTTACAGATCATACCCAGTGTGCCTTTGGGCGCTGGTATTACGGAGAAGGGCAGGAAATGTTCAAGGATTACATGGATATTTTCCGTAAGATCGAAGCGCCTCATGCTGAGTTTCATCATGAGGTGAATGGTGCGTTACAGTTTGTAGTGGATGATGAGACGATTATCAAACACAAGGATGAAATTCTGCAGCACTTCCAAAAAGCGGAAGAAAGCTCTGATCAGCTGTTTGAGCTATTGGATGTACTGCTTTGCCGCTTGGAGCAGGATGTTTTGCAGGAGGATCAGCGCAAAGCGCATGAAGCATAGGGTTTCAGTGTATGTTGATATCATACAGGCGGCTTAGGCCGCCTGTTTTTTAAGGACACTCAGGGCATGATTTCTTCAAAACGGCTGAAGGTGGGAAAGTGTTCTGTTTTCACAGGCGGCATATGGGGGCTGACATGGCTTGCGGCCAGCAGATAACGAATACCATGTGCTTTGGCGCTTTCCAAGGCTTTCAGATTATCGTCAATCAACAGGGTGTGCGCGGGGTTGTAGGGGAAATCCTGTGCAATGGCACGCCAAAGTGCCACCTCTTCTTTGGGGATGCCATAGTCATGGGCACAGAGAATGGCATCGAAGTATTTGCCAATGGTGGTCTGTTCCAGCTTAAGTGCCAGGCTGTCTCGATGGGCGTTGGTAACCAGTGCCAGGCGCTTGCCGCGTAGCTTCAGGCGAGAGAGAAAGGTTTCTACTCTGGGGTGAGGCTGGATCATGTGTTTTAAGTCATGTTTTAAAGTGGCAACGGGCAGTTCGAAAACTTCCGACCAGTAATCTGTGCAGTACCAGTTTAGCGTGCCTTGTTGTGCAGAGATGGCTTCACGTACTTTTTTCTGTGCGGTCTCCAGAGGAAGTTGATGGTGTTTGGCGTATTGCTGCGGCAGGTACTCCCACCAGAAGCGCCAGTCGAAATAGAGATCCAGCAAAGTACCATCCATATCCAGCAGAACGGTTTCAATTGCATGCCAAGGTAGTCGTAAGGTCGGTGCCATTGTTAGAATGCTCCTATGAACGATAAATTGCCAGAGATTTTAGCGCAGCGGGTGGTGGCGCGTTCCCGCTTGTTTACGGTTGAAGCACTGAATTTATGTTTCGGCAACGGGGTGGAGGTTGATTTTGAGCGCTTGCTGAGCAGCGCGGAAGGGGCTGTTCTGGTTGTGCCGATTACACAGGATAATCAGTTGGTATTGATTCGGGAGTATGGTGCAGGCGTGGGGCGTTATGAGCTGGGCTTTCCTAAAGGTAAAATCGATGCCGGTGAAGACTGGCGTATAGCCAGTGTGCGTGAATGTATTGAAGAGGTAGGATTCCGCCCGGGGCGTGTGAAAAAATTAGACCAGGTCACCCTTTCTGCAAGCTATATGAGCCATGTCACGACCTTGGTGCTCGCAGAGGCCTTGACGCCTGCTCATGCGCAGGGAGATGAGCCTGAACCGCTGGAGATTGTCTATTGGCCACTGGATGAATGGCGTGTTCTGCTGGCGCAGCCCACTTTCAGTGAAGGGCGTGCGCATGCGGCACTGTTACGTGTACTTATGGAGAAAAAATGTATATGAAAGCGGATCAGTTACGGCTTTGGCTGCCTGATTTGTGTCAGCTGGCACAGCAGGCAGGTGAGGCGATTATGGCGGTGTATGCATCGGAAGACTTTTCCATAGAGAAAAAAGGCGATGGCACTCCTGTGACTCGCGCGGATAAGGCAGCGGATGCTGTGATTATTGCCGGGTTACGGCAGCTGACACCGGATATTCCGGTAGTGACGGAAGAAACTTTAGCTGAGATTCCCTTTGAGGTACGTCGAGACTGGCGTACTTGCTGGCTGATTGATCCACTGGATGGCACACGGGAATTTATTGAGCGTACAGGTGAGTTTAGCGTGAATATCGCCTTGGTAGAGGAGGGTAGACCCGTATTGGGCGTGGTGTATGGGCCAGCTATGGGGGCGCTCTATTTTGGAGGGCCTGCTGTGGATGCTTGGAAGCAGGTAGGTGGCCAGGCGGTGCGTATTGCTACGGAAGTAAGCTCGCAGGGCAGCCGTGTGGCACTGAGCCGTCGTCATGGTAAAAAAGTAGATGCCTTTATGGCAAAGCTTCCACCGCCTGTAACGCAGGTACATATGGGGTCAGCGCTGAAAACCTGCCTGGTGACAGAAGGCAAAGCGGACTACTATCCACGTTTTGGACCTACCTCTTACTGGGATACGGCGGCAGCGCATGCCATCCTGCGCGCAGCCGGTGGTGAAGTGGTTGATCTGTATGGTGCGCCGCTGCGCTATTTGCCGACAAAAACTTTGCTGAATCCGTTTTTTATTGCTTCGGGTCGTATGGTTTCTGAAGCACTGTTAAGTGCTGCACGAGGCGTGAACTGAACTCTATCGGTTAAAAACAGCTGTCCAGCTTAAGGTGAGTGTGGGATTGGCAGCGTAGCCTGCGGTACGGTTAAAGCGAATTTCCGGTGTGAGGGTAAAGAGCATCCAGCGGCGTATCAAAGGACGGCTCCAACTCAGGCGCGGCCCCCATTGATGCAGCCCCCATGGCTGATTATTCCAGCGTCCGTACAGTTGCCCCATGATGCTGGTGTGCTGGGGCTGCCAGGCAAAGAGTGTGTTAGAGAATGTCAGCTCTATCAATTCTGTGTCCAAATAACCGGTCATATCAGCGCCTAAGCGCCACAGACGGCGAACACTGGCGGTATAGTCCAGGTCAAAACGCAGGCTGCCGCGCCAGCCGGTCAGTGTCTCCCAAATAAGCGACTGTGTATCTTTGCGGCTCCAGCGGCCGTAGAGAGGGTAGTGATCACGGTTGCGCCACTGGATGGCGATGCCTGCCTGGCCATCTCGTAAAACGCCGCCAAGGGTCACTTGACGGAGCAGGCGTGCAGTTGCCTTATCGGTAAAACGTACGCCGATGAGTGTCGCACGTTCTTGGGTAGCCGGTTGCGCGGGCGGTTGGTTTTCAGTTTCTGTCAAGGTTGCAGCTTCTTGAGGGGTTTCTGCTTGAATCACCAGCCCCCAGCGTTTTTCTGCATGAGGTAGATAAAGCCGCAAGTCAATCACAGGGGTGGTGGCCGGTGTGCTGAGGCGGCTATATTGTTGACGGATGCCTAATTTCATCCAGCTGCGGTTATTTTGTGGCGGGTGCTCCAACCCAGCCAGGCGAGCATCCAGCCAGCTACCCAAGGTTTGTGTCCAGCTGGAAACATGTTGATGCCAGGTATCCAAAGGGGTATCTTCCGTGGTAGAGAGCGCTGTAACAGACGTAAAGAGCGTGCCTGTTAAAAATAGAGCTTTAATCCAGCGGGAAGCCATAACCGCCTCCGCCTGGAGTTTCGAGGTGTAGTAGATCCCCCGCTTCTACTTCAGTGCGTGTGCAGGCATCCAGAGGGTGTCGAAAGCCATCTGCCCGTTCCAGCCATTGCTTTCCAGAAGCACCGGGGTGTCCACCGGCCATACCGTAAGGCGGTATATGGCGGTGACTGGTCAGTAAGGATAAAGTCATCGGTTCAAGAAAACGCAGGCGCCGCACGACACCTTCGCCACCCTGCCATTTTCCTGCTCCACCACTGTTTTGGCGGAGCTCGAAGTGTTCCAGACGGACAGGATAACGCCGTTCTAGAATTTCAGGGTCTGTCAGGCGTGAATTGGTCATGTGGGTATGCACGCCATGTGCACCGTGAAATCCTGGACCGGCACCTGCGCCGCCACAGAGTGTTTCGTAATATTGGCAGTGGCTGTTGCCAAAGGTGAGGTTGTTCATGGTGCCTTGGCTTGCCGCCGTAATTTGCAAGGCACCGAGCAAGGCATCTACAACCAGCTGGCTGGTTTCTACATTGCCGGCGACCACGGCAGCAGGCCAGCTTGGGTTAAGCAAACTGTGGGGCGGGATAATGAGCTTGACGGGCTTTAAAAAGCCGTCGTTAAGTGCTAAGGGGTTTTTAATCAGGCAGCGGAGCACATAGAGCACAGCAGCACGGGTAATGGCTTTAGGTGCATTGAAGTTGTTTGGGCGCTGGGCACTGCTGCCTGTGAAATCAATGATCAGCTGTTGAGAAGTGACGGAAATATTGACGCACACCTGGTGACCGTGATCACTGGTGTAGCAGAAGTGCCCCCCTTGAAGCTTGGGAAGCAATGCCAAAATGCTTTGTTGAGCTGCTTCCAGTACAAACTGCATATAGCGGCTGACGGACTCGGTGCCTACCTCGCGGCACAGGGTGAGCAGCCCTTCAATCCCCTGACGGTTGGCGGCTAACTGTGCGTTTAGGTCTGCCAGGTTTTCTTCAAGATTCCGCACGGGATAAGGTGAAGCAGTTAACAGAGCTTTGATAGCGGATGCCTGCATGACGCCTTTGTCCACCAGTTTCATACAGCGAATTAAAACTCCTTCTTGTTCGATGTGAGTAGAATCCGCTGGCATGGAGCCGGGACTGAGGCCGCCTATGTCGGCATGATGTCCGCGGCTGGCCACAAAAAAGCGTAGTGCGCCCTCTGCAAATACGGGTGAAATGACGGTGATATCTGGCAGGTGGGTGCCGCCGGCGTAGGGGTCGTTCAGTACAAAGGCATCATTTGGATGGATGTTATTATGCATGTGTTCCAGCACTGCGCGGACGGAGGCACCCATGCTGCCTAAATGTACCGGTACGTGAGGGGCGTTGGCTATGAGCTGACCCTGTGCATCAAAGAGCGCGCAGGAGAAGTCCAGCCGCTCTTTGATATTGACTGAGCGTGCGGTTTTTGCCAGCGCTGTTCCCATTTGTTCGGCAATATGGCTGAAGCGGTTGTTCATCAGTTCCAACCAGATGGGGTCAGGGTGATCCAGAGGCGGGGCGCAGATGTGAGGGGTATCTGCACGGGTAAACAGCAGGTTCCCGTCTGGCTGCATACTGCCCTGCCAGTTGGGGGGTAAATACAGGGTGCCGGTGGGCTCTAAAATTAGCGCAGGACCTTGTAAGCATTGATCTGAGGCAAGTTCTGAGCGTTGATAAACGGGGACTTGTTGCCACTTGCCTTTGGCATATAGTGGAACCTGTTCGATCGGAGCGGCAGGCGAGGAGGCTGTGGCTAAGGGTTCTACTTTGCCGCCGCCCCCTCTGACTTCTACTGTCGCGCTGTGTAGCCAGAGCTGTTCGGATGGAGGGTTAAACCCAAATTGTTTTTGATAAAGGCTGATAAAACGTTGACTGAGCTGCGCAGGTGTATCTTCGAGCTGTGCTGGCACATCGATCAGGCTGCTTTGATCTTGCACCTGAAGATGCAGGGTGTAGGTGGTGCTTTCCGGGGAAATGCCTTGGTCATGGAGCTGCTGAACAAGTGATTGCGCGGTGTGGCGCAGAAGTGTACGTAATGTCGGCCAGTGGGTCAGAGGGTGGTTCAGAGAAAGGGTATGGAGTTGACTGGTTTCGGCAAGCCCGATGCCATAGGCAGAAAGAACACCCGAGAACGGATGTGACAAGACTTGACGAATGCCTAATTTTTCAGCAACCAGACAGGCGTGCTGGCCACCTGCGCCACCGAAGCTGACTAATGTGTGTCCGTGGAGCTGGTAACCTTTGCGAGTAGAGATCTCTGCAATGGCGTTGGCCATATTTTCAACGGCAATCTGAAGAGCGCCCTCAGCCGTTTCTTCCGGGGTAAGCCCAGTGTTTTGGGCAAGTAAGGCAAACTGCTTTCTGACACAGTCTGCATCCAGGGGTAGGTTGCCTTGAGCGCCAAAGAGTGCAGGAAAGTGTTGTGGTTGAATGCGGCCGAGCAGTACGTTACAGTCGGTGATGGTTAAAGGGCCGCCACGGCGGTAGCAGGCAGGCCCGGGATTGGCGCCGGCAGATTCAGGCCCTACACGCAGGCGACCCTGTTCGTAAGTTAGAATGGAGCCGCCACCGGCTGCGACGGTATGTACGGCAAGCATGGGCACTTGAACGGTATGGCCGGCTATTTCGGTTTCTAAAGTACGTTCATAGGTGCCGGCATAGTGGGAGACATCGGTGGAGGTACCACCCATGTCAAAGCCGATAAGCTTAGTGATGCCGGCGGCTTGTGCAATTTTGACAGCACCGACCATACCGCCGGCAGGGCCTGACAGCACTGCATCTTTGCCACGGAAGTGCTGTGCCTGGGTTAGGCCTCCATGGGATTGCATAAAGCGTACATCTACGCCGGGGAGCTGGGTAGTGATCTGTTGCACATAGCGTTGTAAAACGGGGTTGAGGTAGGCATCCAGTACGGCGGTGCGGGCACGGGGAATAAATTTGCTCATGCTGCCGGCTTCGTGGGCACAGCTGATTTGCTGGAAGCCGAGGGTTTTTGCCAGGGTGGCAACCTGCTGTTCATGCGCTGGGTTAAGATCACTATGAAGAAAAGCGATAGCGAGGGCACGATAGCCTTTGGCTTTTAGTTCATGCAGGCAGGTAAGCGTTTCATGTTCATCCAGAGGCACCAGCTCATTGCCGGCAGCATCCATACGGCATTGCAGTGTACTGACTGTTTGATAAAGGGGGTGCGGGCGATGAATCTGGAGGGAGAACAGGGCAGGGCGTGCCTGATCTCCAATATAAAGTACATCTTTCATGCCTGTATGGGTGATGAGCGCAACCGGCTCGCCGGTATGTTCCAGTAAGGCATTGGTGGCTACGGTGGTGCCCATTTTGACAGTGCCAATCAGAGCTGTCGGAATCGGGGTGTGAGCGGGCAACTTGAGAAAATGTCGTATCCCGGCAATGGCTGCATCTTGTATGGCCTCCGGGGTTTCTGAAAGCAGCTTGTGAGTATGGAGCTGTCCGTTTGGATCTTGAGCGATAATATCAGTAAAGGTACCGCCGCGATCAATCCAAAATTGCCATTTCTTCATCTCAACCATCCCTTTTGTATGCACCTTGCCAACGGTGATGGGCTTTATCATGCCGTGTACTGACAGGCTCTTGGTGAATCATAATATCGGCATTAGGAAATGCGTTTTTTAAGGCGGCGGTGACTTCTTCTGCAATGGCGTGTGCTTGTTTCAGTGGCAGCATGTCATCCAGCTCCAGATCCAACTGGATGTGCAGGGTAGGGCCGGAACGAAAGGTGCGTAAATCATTGAACCCCCAAACTTTAGGGTGGCTAAGGATAATGGTGCGAATTTGAGCGATCATCTCTTCAGGAAGCTGTTTATCCAGTAGTTGATCCAGCGCTTCTCTCCCTAATTTGAGTGCTTGCCAACCGATCCAAAGCCCAACCGCCAGACCGAGCCAGGTATCTGTGGGAGCCCAGTATTGTGCAAAGTAAAGACCCACTAAAATCACCAGGCTGGCTGCCAGATCGCTGATATAGTGCAGGCTGTCTGTTTTAATTGCAGTAGAGCCTGTCATGCGGATTACATGACGTTGATAAGCGATGAGTAAGAGTGTCATGGCAGTGGAGGCCAGCATGATGTGTATGGCCAGGGTTTCTTGAGCCAGGGGTTGTGGATTGAGAAGACGCTCCAGTGCATGCAGACTGAAAAAGAGTGCAGACCCAAGGATAAATACACTTTGTGCCAAAGCAGCCAGCGGTTCTGCTTTGCCATGCCCGAAACGGTGTTCTTCATCGGCTGGCTGTAAGGCATAGCGTACCGCGATTAGAATGATGAGGGAAGCGATGGCATCCATTCCGGAATCCAGCAGGGAAGCAAGCAGGCTGATGGAGCCACTTTCATACCAGCCCCAGCTTTTGAGGCCGACAAGTGCCAGTGCAGTCAGAAAAGCAATAAATGTGACACGGCGCAACAGGGTAGCATGGTGCGAGCTGGATGTTTCCGAATGCATAAAATCTTGGAAGATTAAAACGTCCGATTAGTATATAGCAAGGGCACCTCAAAGAGGTGC
>CAYRSN010000015.1:0-3376 GCA_964427185.1 uncultured Piscirickettsiaceae bacterium
GGGTGTCACATTATGCAGTGAAAAACTTAAAGTGGTGGGGGCGGCATCATTTGTTGTTTTATTTGTTTTTGCATTACTATTGTATTGGCATTTTAAAAATAAAAGAGAGATCGAAGAAGCGTGTGATAGAGATAAAAAGGCTTTAAATGAAAAAATACTAAAACATAAAGAAGAAATTTTATCATTGAGTGCTGACTTGGAGAGTTTAAGGAAAGAGATAGAGCATGGAGAAAAAAATGAAGTTGTAACCCTTATCAAGGATATGCGAACAAAGCGCAATATGAAAATAGAAGAAATAAACGGAAAGCATAAAGAAAAAAAATCAAATAATAGTAAAGAGGATTGAGGGAATGTTATGAGTAATGGTGATACTTCTTCAGATAAAAGGCATGAGGATATAATAAATAGAATAGAAAAGGGGCATGAGATTGAAATATCTAGGATTGAAAAATATTCAAATAAACTTAATAATCTATCTGAAAAGCTGGGTACTGAAACATGGAAGCTTGAAGCCTTCCAAATTTTTTCATCTGGAATGCTCGATTTGATTAAGGTAGAATCAAGCTTGTTAGAGAAAAAAGTCAAGCTTGAAACAGAAGTGAAAGTACTGAAGAGTAAAGTTCATCCCCATTTAGATAAAAAAAGTTATTAGTTGACGAACAAAATGAATTAAAAAAATGTATAGCGAAAAAAACAGGGGATTTGATGAGCATATAAAAAGGATGGAGGATGTTTGTGATTTTATTTATTCTGAATCAAAAAATGTAGAAGCGGTTTTAAAATATAACTTTATTGCCAGGGAGGCTAATAGTCTACTGGAAGAAATTCATGAACTTGAACTTAGGATGTTATCAATAGAAAAAAAGATATTAGAGATAGAAGGTATTATCTCTAAAGATCTTCTTAATATTTCTAAAAATTATGCGGAAATTTATTATTATGAAAATATGATTTCTATTTTGAGAGAGCAAGGGTTGAAATCCATGCTTTCTCTTGCTTTTAATGCATCTGAAAAGAGTTATTATGAAGATGAAAAGCACTCTAACTATAAAAATGGCAATGAAAATAAACATGAAGAAAATAAAAAGGAGCCTTTGGTTTTAGAAGGTAATAAAAATCATGGAAACTTTTCTGAAGAAAAAAATTCTAAAAAAGTGGTGCTGGAAGAACCTCAAGAAAGCAAATTTATGTAGTTTTTTATAAATGACGCCTTCTCAAACCGCCCCAGCTGGCGGTTTTTTTGTGCCCGGGCGGCTGGGAAAAGCTGGCCGTTCATGGCAATCCAGGTTCCTTTTTCTGCCAACTGCACAGCCATAAGTGCCGCGCCCAGGTTGAACAGGGCATCACTTTGCCCTAAACGATGGGGGCGCATGGCACCGGTAAGCACAATGGTTTTATTCAATCGAGCCTGCGCCAGCGCCTGTGCAGTCTCCACCATGGTATCTGTACCATGGGTGATGACAATGTGTGTGAGAGGAGTGTCCTGACAGGCTTGTATGATTGATTTACGGTCAGCCGTTGTCATTTCCAAGGAATCTTTTTGCATTAACACATCTATGGTGATTTCCAATGTGCTATTTGCCTGCTGCAGCATCTGTGGCACACAGCTATCCGGAAAGATCAATTCACCACTCATCGGGTCATAGTCCTTATCCAGTGTGCCGCCGGTGATAAACAACTGAATCATGGTTTGCGCACAATACCTTTGACCAGCCCCAAAATCTCCACATCTTCATTTTTCAGGAAGATGGGCTCCATTTCTGGATTGGCGGGCTGCAGGCGCACACCATTGCGCTCTATGTAGAGCTTTTTCATGGTGACTTCTTCTTGGTTGATGCGCACAATGACAGATTGACCGTTTTCCGCACTGGTGCGACGCTCAATGATGACAATATCACCGTCCTGAATGCCTTCATCCACCATGGAGTTTCCCTTTACCCTTAGCGCAAAGGTTTCCTTTTTCACCATGGAGCGAGGGACTGCTACGGTGTCATAATCGATTTCCATCTGGATGGGTTCGCCTGCTGATGTCCACCCGAGCACCGGAATGGAAACCAGCTCTTCTTCCATAACTTCCAGATTATGAGTGTGCAGATGAGTTTTGCTAGCAGTACGTGGAATCAGATAGTGCAGGCCGCTCATTTTGGAAACACCTGTTTAAACGGTTTAACGATCACCTCCTCATACACACCGGCTGCTACGTAAGGATCTGCCTGTGCCCACGCTTGAGCCTCTTCCAAATCTTGAAACTCCGCCACAATTAAACTGCCTGTAAAACCGGCCTCCCCTGGATCCAGCGCATCTACGGCGGGAAAAGGCCCTGCCAACACCAGCCGTCCTTCATCCTGTAACTGCTCCAGCCGTGCGATATGCTTTTCCCGTGCACCTTTGCGCAAGGGCAGGGAACCGGGTACATCTTTGGCACAGATCATATATAGCATTACTCTTGCTCCTCTTTTTTGTGGTCTTGCATATATTTAGCCAGATAAAGTCCCTGTAGGATAATAAAAATCACCGTTAATCCCATCAGCCCGAAGAGTTTGAAGTTCACCCAGATATCTGTACTGAAGGTATAGGCGACAAACAAATTAAGCGCACCGGAAAAAATAAAGAATGTAATCCAAAGCATGCTCAAACGCTGCCATACATGCTCCGGCAATGTAAGCGCCTCATCCAACATGCGTCGGATAATCGGTTTTTCACCGATATAGTGGCTGCCCCAGAAAACCAGCGCAAAGCCCCAGTTCACTAAAGTTGGTTTCCACTTAATAAAGGTTTCATCATGCAGCGCCAACGTCAACCCGCCCAGTACCAGAATCAGCGCCAGGGTAATCAGGTGCATTTTTTCTACTTTGCGGTGTTTCATATAGACAAAAAACACCTGTGCCACGGAGGCGGCAATGGCAACAGCCGTTGCTGTGTAAATATCGTAAAGCTTATAGGCGATAAAGAATAAAATGACCGGAAAAAGGTCGAACAATAGTTTCATGCAAGTATTACCCCCAAATTATTCTGAGCATTATACCTGTGATTTACATACGCACTCTACCGCATCAGACGGTGAGCTGTCTCCCAAAGCGCTGATGCAGTATGCAGCCAGACAGAAACTCACCCATTTGGCACTGACGGATCATGATACCTTGGCAGGGCTGTCTGCCGCTGCGGCCATGCAAAGCATAACAGGCGTGACGCTGATTCCAGGGGTAGAGCTTTCGCTGACCTGGGCACAGCAGACAGTTCACATCGTAGGTCTGGGCGTGGATCAAAATGCCAAAACATTAACTGCCTTAATCACACAGATACAGGCTCTGAGAGAAAAAAGGGCAGAGGCCATATGTGCGAAGCTGGCTAAAATCGGCCTTGATATTGACTGGCG
>CAYRSN010000015.1:3476-33091 GCA_964427185.1 uncultured Piscirickettsiaceae bacterium
GCGAAGCTGGCTAAAATCGGCCTTGATATTGACTGGCGCACCATTCCAACTCAGAGCATTGGCCGCAGCCATATTGCAATGGCAATGGTTGCAGCCGGATGGGTAAAAGACCATGCCAAAGCATTTCAGCACTACTTAAAAGCGGGAAAACGCGCCTATGTAAAAGTACACTGGCCTGCCTTGGAAGAAGGGGTGCATGCTATTTGTGCTGCAGGCGGGATTGCGGTGTTAGCCCATCCGGGTGCGTATAAAATAAGCCATGCCAAAATGCGTCGCCTGATAGAGGACTTTAAAGCAGCAGGCGGGGAGGGGATTGAGGTGATTACAGCTTCCCGTATGCAGGCAGGAGATCAAAGCGCACTGGCACGTGCCAGACAATATGATTTATATGCTTCGGCAGGCTCAGATTTTCATCGCTTAAGCTGGTCATGGCGGCAGCTGGGGCAGCTTGCATCAATGCCGGAAGATGTCGTCCCTATTTGGCAAGCTCCTCAGTTAAGCCGTTATTTTTCTGAAAGCTTTGATAACATCTCTCCTATTTCGTAAAAACAGGTGGTTTGAAAAATGAGCAGAGTGCTTGAAATACATCCGGACAACCCTCAAGAACGCCTGATCAAACAGGCAGTTGATGTCTTAAATGAACGCGGAGTCATTGCTTACCCAACAGAATCCGGCTATGCCCTGGGCTGTCTGCTGGATAATAAAGAAGGCGCGGAGCGGATTCGACAGATTCGCCGTCTGCCGGAAAACCATGATTTTACCCTGATGTGTCGTGATCTGAAAAACCTGGGGGAATATGCGCAGGTTGGCAATAGCCAGTTTCGCTTTCTAAAAAGCCATATTCCGGGGCCATTTACCTTTATCCTGCCAGCGACCAAGGAGGTGCCGCGACGGCTGCAGAACCCAAAGCGTAAGACCATTGGCCTACGAGTCTCTCCCAATAAAATCACGCAAATGCTGCTTTCCTACCTAAATGAGCCCTTGATGAGCGTCTCGCTGATCCTGCCCGGCGAAGAGATGGTTATGACGGATGCCTGGAGCATTCAAGATGAGATTGGGCATGCGCTGGATCTGATTATTGATGGCGGTTACGGGGGGCATGAGCCCACGACAGTTGTGGACTTAACAGAAGATGAGCCTGTAGTAGTGCGTCAAGGGCAGGGGCAGCTGACATGATGGAACTGACCATCGCCCAGAAAATTGCCATCTGGACTCTTCCCATTCTCTTAGCCATCGTTTTGCATGAAGTGGCACATGGGTGGGTGGCCTATAAGCTGGGCGACCCTACTGCAAAAAGCCAAGGGCGGTTAACGCTCAATCCGCTTGTTCATATTGACCCTATCGGAACCGTTGTCGTGCCGCTGGTATTGTTAGTGCTGGGTGGTTTTATCTTTGGCTGGGCAAAGCCGGTGCCAGTAAATGCCAGATATTTTAAGTCCCCTTACAGAGATATGGCTAAAGTCGCAATTGCAGGCCCAACAGCCAATTTTCTCATGGCGATTGGGTGGGGGTTTTTAGCCGTATGGGGCGCACAGCTGCAAACAGAGATGCCTGGCGTCGGGCAGTTTATGCTGTACTCAGGCATGGCCGGCATTCAGATCAATCTGATTCTGGCCGCATTGAATCTTTTGCCGATCCCGCCGCTGGATGGCTCAAGAATTGTGGCAGCATTTTTACCGAGCGGTTTAAGAAGCGGATATTACCGCATTGAGCCTTATGGGTTTTTAATTCTGTTAGGCTTGATTATTACAGGCCTGTTAAATCCCATCCTGTTGCCCGTATATAATGTGTTAAAAAGCATGGTGCAAGCAGTGTTAGGTCTGTAAAGCAAATGGAGTATATCGCGCGCATCGGAGAAACGGTTCTGCACCAGCCGCCAGGGGATCTTTATATCCCCCCAGAGGCACTGAAAGTCCTGTTAACACAGTTTGAGGGGCCGCTGGATCTGCTGTTATGGCTGATTAAAAAGAATAAGTTCGATATTCTGGATATTCCCATTGCACAGGTTGCACGCCAGTATGAACACTACATCACCATGATGCAGGCACTTGATATGGAGCTGGCGGCGGAATATCTTTTTATGGCCGCCTGGCTGGCTGAGATCAAATCACGAATGCTGCTTCCCAAGCCTGATCTGGCAGAAATGATGGAGTATGATGCAACAGATCCGCGCGCAGAACTTATGGCACGCCTGCTTCAATATGAAGGTTATAAACAGGCGGCTCAGTGGTTGGAGCAGCGTGCACAGGCAGAGGCGTATTGGCCTGTCCATCTTCCGATAGAAGAAGAGAGCCCTCAAAAGCCTAATTTGCAACTGGAACTGCTATATCAGGCTCTGGGCGCCGTTTTGCAACGACAAGCCTGGCATCAGGAGCATGAAGTTATAGGGCACCCTACCGAGCTGGAAGATAAACTGAGCTTTGTGCTTGAACAGCTCAAACCCGGGCAGCCGACTCCCATGACAAAACTTTTGCGGCCGGAGGAGGGCAAAACCGGTATCGTGGTAACTTTTATGGCGCTTTTGGAGCTTTTAAAACAGCAGGTGATCGAAGTGTATCAGGCACAGCTATTTGCGCCCATTACAATCAAACGCGTGACATGAAAACACAGCTACTTGCCCGCCTGACCAGTTTGCTGCTGGTCAGTGAAACCCCACTGACCTTAGCGAAGTTGCAGCAATATGCACAGCTGGATGAAGCGACACTAAAAGAAACATTGGCACAGCTGGAAGAAACACTGCCCGATATAGGGCTTCAGCTTGCCAAGGTAGCCGAAGGCTGGCAGATTCAGGTGCATCCTTCACAAATACCTTGGGTACAGCAGATGCTGCAAGTGAAAGCGCCCAGGCTCAGTCGCGTTCAACTGGAAACCTTAGCCATTATTGCCCATCGCCAGCCCGTCACTCGAGCCGAAATCGAGCATATCAGAGGTGTGAGTGTTTCCAGTACGGTCTTGCAGGCGCTGCAAAGTTATGGGTGGATCAAACCTCATGGGCACAAGGATATTCCCGGTAAACCTGCTTTGTGGATAACCACAGGGCAGTTATTGATTGATCTGGGGCTGGAAAGCCGTACTGCTTTAAAAAAACAACTGGATACGCTTATACAGCAGGCGCAACTGGAAATACAACAGGATGAACAAGGTGCATAAGAAAGAAAAAGAAAAGCTGCAAAAACGGATTGCACAAGCAGGGATTGCTTCCCGCAGAGAGGCTGAACGCCTGATTGAAGCCGGCCGCATTAAAGTCAATGGCCGCATTGCAACACTGGGTGAGCGTGTTGCGCCAAACGACAAGATTGAAGTTGACGGCCGCGTGATTGACGCTGAAAAACTTCAGCAGGCACCCACAGAAGTTTTGTTATATCACAAACCTGAAGGGTATATCTGTAGCCGTAAAGATGACAAAGGGCGCCCTATAATTTTTGAACAGCTTCCCAAGCGTCATCACGGGCGCTGGATCAATGTCGGCCGACTGGATGTAAATACCTCAGGCTTGCTGCTCATCACGAATAATGGAGAGCTGGCCAACCGCCTCATGCATCCTCGTTATGAAGTGGAAAGAGAATATGCGGTGCGCGTTTTCGGTACACTGGCGCCTGATCACCTGAAAGCACTCAAGCAGGGGATTAAGCTGGAAGATGGTATCGCAAAGTTTGACAAAATCACCCCCATGGCTGGGGATGCAGAAGGCAAAAACCACTGGTATAAAGTTGTGCTGAAAGAAGGGCGCAACCGTGAAGTAAGACGGATGTTTGAACACCTTGGATATACAGTCAGCAGGCTTATTCGCACCCGTTATGGTGCCTTCACTTTACCCAGAAACCTGAGCAGAGGACGCTCGCAACCCTTAACCTGGCGACAGGTGAATATGTTGTTGCGCAGTGTCGGCATGCCTGAACAGCCCCGACCTGACCTGAGGCATGCCTTACATAGCAGACCGATCAACAAAAATAATAAAACAGTCAAACGGAAGAAGCAGGATTAACCCCAAAAACACCCGGATGATCTGGGGGTTTTTTCACATGCTAAAAATTTAACATAATACAAATTATGCGAACAATAAAGGTTACAAAAAACCGGCATGATCATTCAACTCATCATACCGGCTACTGAGCTTACTATCCGTTGGAACCTGTAATAAACAAAAACGGCACCAATGAAACCAGCGCCAATAAAATAGGAATCCACGCTTTTTCTTCTTTATGGACAAGCCCAACCACACCTGTTACACCAGCCAATACGGCGGCCAACCATGATAATGGCGGGAAAACCATGGCAAACAAAATTGCAACAACACCGGCTGCCATCCCTAAGGTAACAAAGTTTCCTGGATGATAACGCTTGGTATTGCGCATATCATCCGGAATGGACCAGGATGAATCAATTCGCGCCAGGATGGCGTTAACTTCACTTTCCGGCAAGGGTACTTCCATTGCCAGTTCGTCATCATTCATGCCATGAGTAATCTTTTTATGACGATATAGCGCCTTAAGCAAATCATCCCAGGTGGCATCTTCTGGAAGCTCAGACAAAATTTGTGCCAATTCTTTCTTCATGGTCATTTTTTTCCTCCTCTGAAAGCCAAAACACCTCTCTTTTGGTCTATTATATAGGAAATCACCTAACATAAAGGCGGCATAAAGATGGCGATCTTGCCAGGCATGCAAATCAACCTGACGCAGTCCCAGCAGCTGAAGATGACACCTCAGCTGCAGCAGTCCATCAAAATCTTGCAGCAGTCTTCCATTGAAATCCAGCAAATGCTGAATGAAGCGCTGGAAGAAAACCTGTTTCTGGAGCTTGAAGAGGAAGAGCTGCCCCGTCTGACACTGGAGCAGGAAGAAGCTACAGAAGGTGGTGAACCTTCGCCGGAACAAAACACAGAGCAGCCGCTACAGCCTGAATCCGAACAGCTGACCGAAGAGATTGAGCAACTGGATACCAGCTGGTCCGAAGTATTTGATGAAACCACTTCAGGCCCGGTAACACAGCACGGCATTGTTAATGCAGAAGATTACACCGCACCGGAAAATTACACAGCGGAAGAAAAAACACTGCATGAACATCTGTTATGGCAGGCTGAAGTCTATTCCTGGCCATCCGAGCTGGACGCGCAACTGGCAGAATACCTGATTGATGAGCTGGATGAAGATGGTTACCTGACTGCATCTTTAGCAACACTTTCCCAGCAGCTGACGGAAGCATTTGACCTGTCTATTTCCGAAGCGGAACTTGAGCGTGTGCTATCTGTGATCCAGCAGTTTGAGCCAACCGGGGTCGGCGCACGTGATTTGCGTGAGTGTCTGCTGCTGCAGCTGCACAGTGAACCGATTCTGGAACAAGATGAAGACCGGCAATATTTCGAGTACGCTCTGGATCTGATCGAAAACCACTTTGAGCTGCTCTCCACGCACCAGTACCGACGTATCCAGCGCAGATACAAACTGGATGAACAAGGGCTGCAAAAACTGATTCGGTATATTCAACGCTATGATCCCCGCCCGGGTAGAAAATATGCTGTTGTTGAACGAAGCTATATCGTGCCCGATTTGATCTTAAAACGAAGTGATCAAGGGTTTATTCTGGAGCTTAACCCTGAAGCTTATCCCGCCTTACGGATTAACGAAACCTATATTTCTCTGGCACAGCAGGTAGAGGATCCCAAACAGGCTGTGAAATTGAAAGACAAGCTGACAGAAGCTAAAAACCTTATAAAAAGCCTGAAACATCGTGGTGAAACACTCCTGCGTGTAGGGCAGTTTATTGTTGAACGACAAAAAGGCTTTTTTGAAGAAGGTGAAAGAGCCATGCAACCTATGGTGCTCAGAGAAGTTGCAGAAGCTCTGGCATTGCATGAATCCACCATTTCCCGTGCTACCAACCAGAAATATATCCAAACACCACGCGGCACTTATGAGCTTAAGTTTTTCTTTTCCGCAGGTGTCAATCAGTATGGAGAAGAAGATCAATCTTCCGTAGCGATCAAATCCTATATCAGAGAGTTTATTGAGGGAGAAGATAAACGCAAACCTCTCAGTGATAATAAGATTATGAAAATGCTGGAGGAAAAAGGGATTCACGTAGCGAGACGCACCATTGCAAAATACCGAGAAGCAATGGGCATCCCCTCCTCTTCCGAGCGCAAAAAAATGAATCTGTTTAAATAAAGGAGGTGTTTAAGTGCCAACCAGCCAAGCATCCGCTGCATTGATTGCTCTTGTGGAAGATGATCCCATGCAACAGGCACATTTGAAGGTTTCATTGAAAGAAGCAGGATTTAAGGTATGTGCCTTTTCAACACGCACTGAAGCAGAAACTGCCTTGCAAACAATCCCGGTAGATCTGCTGGTTTCCGATATTATCCTGGCTGGTGAACAGGACGGCGGTTTTGAGTTAGCAAAAACCCTGCAACACAAAGGGTTTTCAGCCCCCATTATCTTTCTCTCCGAACGACAAAGTGAATATGACATCATGTTAGGGCATGAACTGGGCGCTGTGGATTATCTGCCCAAGCCCTTTAACCTCAATATCCTGATCGCCAAGATCAACAATTTACTCAAAATTACACAGAAGCATTCTGCCTCCCCCCAAGCTTTACATTTAAACGCACTGGAAATCGATCCGGAAAATTATCGTGTCAAGTGGAAAGGTCAGCCTATTCACCTGACCGCAACAGAATTTGAAATGCTACATCGCTTTGCGCAGGCGGGTGAAAACAAAGTCGTTACCTATGATCAACTTAAGGAAGCCACCCAGGGCGTTGTGGAGCGCAATACAATCAATACCCATATTTGCCGCATCCGCAATGCGTTTCGCAAGGTAGATCCTGATTTCAATATGATTCATAACGAATATGGCCGTGGTTACAGCTGGCGCCATAAAGATGCCAAAGCAGACCAGAGCTGATGCGCTTATATAGTATTCGTATCCGGCTGACGCTGCTTGTACTGATTCTGCTGTTTTTTCCCGTATTGATTTATCGCCTGGCACTGGATTTCAATCGCCAACTGCTTGAGCAGCAAATGGTTCAGCAAGCGCAAACGGTACAGAACCTTTCCTTAATTCTCGCAAACCGTCCCGATCTATGGTCTCTGCAAATTTTTCAAGGAGATCCTACACACCAATTAAGACACCTTGATCTGGAGCAATCGGCACTGTGGATTGTGAACGCACAAGGTGTGACAACCTATGTTATCGGGCATCTGCCGATGCATGATGAGGAAATCAACTACGATGGAGATCCTTTTGTCTGGTTAGGCAAACTTGTCATACGCACCATTCACAAACTCTTTCCAACCGCCCTGCCCTATTTGGCACCCATGGATCAGCACCCTGAACAAAGCCTGATCAAACAGGTTTTGGGAGGTGCCCTTGCACAGCGTTTCCGTTTTGATGACACTGGCAAGCTTGTTTCGCTTATGTCGGCCACACCTATTGTCATTAAAAATCAACAGGTTGGAGCGATTGTGCTGGAGCAGCGTGCAGAAAGCCTGTTTGGCCCACGATTAAGAAACTTCTACCATATTGTCGGCATGGGAACAGTGGTATTAGCACTGCTTATTCTGGCTTTTACAATCTATGCCTATGTGCTGTCACAACGCATTATCCGCCTGCAACAGGCGGTCAGCCAAGCTTATGATATACAGCAGCAAAAACTGAATACATTTCAAGACGCACCTCCACCTTCCCACAAATGGGATGAAGTAGATCAGCTGCGTCATCAAATATTTTTACTGCTCCAGGCATTACAGGCCTACACCCGTTACTTACGTCAACTGCCTAAAACATTACGACATGAGCTCCATAACCCTTTAAATCGAGTCTCTCTAAGCTTACAGCGGCTGGAAGCCACCAAAGATCTAGAAACCTACGTGCCTCAAATAGAGCATGGCTTAAAACAGCTGACACTGCTCTTACAACGCCTCAGTGAAACCGCTTCACTTGAAGAAAGTCTCTCTCAGCTTCCTAAAGAAACTTTTTCCATCACAGAAATGCTCAATGCCTACGCACAAGCCGTGCAGACCCAGTTAGGCACCCAAAAATTTCACGTACACATTGCCTTACCTGAAGACACAATGATTTGTGGTGACGGATTTTTAATTGAACAGGCTCTCGATAAACTCATTGATAACGCCCGGGATTTTGCCACCACATGGCCGATCCAGCTGAAGGGCTATCTGGACAAGTCACATCATAATGTGATCATTGAAGTCATAAACCAAGGGACGCTTCCCAAGCATGTCCGCACCCCCATGCAGCTTTTTGAGGGCATGACTTCCTATCGCGAAAAGCTGAGCCAGCATGAGCAAGCCCCTCCCCATCTCGGACTAGGGCTGTATATCGTACGGCTGATCAGCCAGTTCCACCAAGGAGAAGCACGTATTTTTCAACGTGAAAAAGAAGTGGTCGTGCAGCTGTCTCTGCCCGCTGCACCCTGTACCGATAATTAAGGCAGATGACGTTTCAAATCTCCAGCAGGACGAACCCATGGGTTAATACCTGTGGCGGCACGAATCTGCTGTGCGGCCTGTTTTGCCTCAACACGGGTCGGGTAATGCCCTGTGACTAACACAAAAAAAGTCTGCCCTCCACGTTTCTGGCGCACAATATGCGCATCATGCAATCCTTTTTGTTTTTTTAATCTTGCCAGGCTCTGGGCATCCAGCACACTGGCTAACTGCAGTACAAAAGCATCATTCGGCACTGAAAGAAGCCATTGCTCTCCTGCCGGCTTAGACGGTGCTGAAGATTCAGTCACAGGGAGTGCCGGCGGCTGCGGCAATGCCGGTGGAACAGGTGGTTGAATTGAACCATTTTCTACAGCAGTCTCTGAAGCCAAACTGGCTGGTGCAGTCTCTACCTTCTGGCCAGATGCTTTCAGATGTTTAAGCTGAACCAGAATCGTAGCAAAACGCCGATCAATCGCCTGCTCAATACGCCTGCTGAACTGTTCAAGCTTGGCATCCAGCACCGCCTCAGTAATGACATTGGAATCACTTAGCTCCGACTTAATCTGTGCACTGACCTGCTCCATAGGCAAAGTAGCTGCGGATTGTTGTGCCACCTGTTGCTCCAGCTTGGCAATCCGCTCCAGTAATGCATCAAGTAACGCACTGTTTCCGCCAGTGATCTGCTGTTTTTCCAGTGTTTCCAATTTGATATTGATTTCCCCCAGCTGTTGCTGCACCTGGGTGAGAGAGGTGCTCAGCATTTTGACTTCCTTTTGAATATGCAGATAAGCAAATCCGCCAATAGCTGAAAGCAATATCACGAAAGTGATCAAAATAATGCTGAAAAAAATGATATTTTTTCTATCAGGAGTAGGCACCGTGGGTTCCATTGCTGCATGACCTCGTGAGTTTTCCGGGTTAACAGAAGCTTTTGCCGATTTTAACGGAGAAGCTGAAGAGAGCTGAACAATGACATCTTCCTCTTCTCTATCAGATTGCGAATCCGTTTTGAGCAGATCCTGAGCGGGTTGAGTTAAGCTTGGGTTCAGACGGCGGTCTTCATCCGGCATCACCTCTTCAGCCGCCTTCAGCCAGTCTTGAAGGGTCAGATCCCCGCCTTTCTGGCGCGCACGCGCTTCAATTTCAGATAAAATACGTTGACGTTCACGTTCAAAATCGCTCTGATTTGTTGCCATTGTCACTGTAAAATAATTGTTTAATCAATTATAGCGGGAAGTTGTCCCTATTATGTATTCCATTACCGGTGAACATGTCCTCCAGGCAACCTTGATGACCTTGGGGATGACCGCACTAGTCGTGATTGTTGTCGGTGCTGTCATTTATGGGTTATACCGCGCATTTCGTCAGAAGGATGATTCAAACGCCTGAGATATAGGTAGGCATAATAACCCAGTAACAGGCTGTTCAGCACTAATGCCAACACAAGCCCCAGCCAGTATCCTTCTGCCCGCATAGCCAGTGTATTGGCTAAAACATAGCCCCCCAACAGACCTACGCCCCAATAGGCTAAAAGTGTGGTTTTAAACACAATCAGAGTTTCGCCTAACCCTCTCAAAATGCCGGCATATGTCATCTGCAAAGCATCGGCAACCTGATAAGCAGCCGCATATAACAGTAAACTGGTCGCCAGCCAAATCACCTCATGAGTATCCGAAAAAAAACGCGGCAAAGTGGTATGTAAAAGGATCAGCATCAGACACAACGCCCCTCCAATGAGCACAGCCCCCACTTGCCCTGTGCGAACCATCTGTTTCAAGACCTTCTCATTTTTTTCGCCATGGGCGCGTCCTATTTCTATGGCCAAAGCCATGGAAAAGCTTAAAGGCAGCACATAAATCATGGAGGTAAGGTTTAAGGTAATCTGATGCGCTGCAAGCTGTGTCACACCAAACTTGGCAATCAAAAGCGCCAGAAGCATAAACAGCGCCACTTCTGACAGCAGTGCAAATGCTGCAGGCAGCCCTAAACGGTTAAGCTCTGGCCACAGACATATTGCATGTTTTAGACGCAGCTTTGAAGAAAGCTTTAAAAAATCATGCCGTTTCGCAAGAAAATGCGCCATCAAAGCACTGAAAAAAAATGCCAGACTTGAAGCAAAGCCACACCCCTCCCCTCCAAGCCCTTCCCAGGATCCGACCCCTAAGACCAGCAGCCAGTTCAGTGGAATATTGATTAAAAATGCACTACCACTGACAACCAGTGTCCAATAAGCCTGATTAAGTCCCTCCCAGGCAAAACGATAAGTCATGTAATAGGCAGCAAAAAAAATACCGGGTAAACTCCATAGCAGATAGTATTGTGCTTCTGACACAATTTCGGGTGTCTGCGCAAGCAAATGGGGTAACAGCCAAATCAATCCCATCATGATAAAAACCACCACCAGGCTTAAAAGCATGGCCAGCCACTTTGAAGCATACAGATAAGAGGCTATTTTGATGGGGTTGCTAATACGGTAATAGGCTATTTTGGGCGACAACACCATTAGAAACCCATATAAAAACATAATGGCAAGCAGCATCAAGTTAGAGCCCACTGCAACGGCTGCCAAGTCATTTGTGCCCGCCTGAGCGGCCATCCAGGTATCTGTCAGCATCATGCCCGCAGTGAACAGCTGCGCAATAAAAAAAGGCCATGCCAACTTGAAAAGACGTTTAATGATCATCGTCTTTAAAATCTGCTACAGTAATTTTGTCTGGCATAAAAAAAATAACACCCCACTTTATCAACCAATAAACTAACGCATAAAGCACCGGTGCCAATGAAAGAATAAGTGGAAAACCCACCAAAAGATCAATAAGCGTCAACTTTCCAGAAAAATAAGCACTAAAAAACTCCTTGTAAAAAAGCGTGTAATAGAGCCAGTAAAACGCTGAAACCAACCCGAGCATATTTGCAATAAAGTGAATACGCGGGCTAAGTTTTCCATATAAAAACTTTGCTAAATAGGAGTGTTTTTCCTGCATTATTTGAAATCCTTAGGGAATTTGTATTAAAATTAAAAGTGCAGTAAAAATAATATAAAACAATAAATAAAAACAAAATGAGGTAAAAAATGGAAAGTACTGATCTGGAAGTCCTTGCACGGCAGAAACGCGCAGAGCTCCGTCGCTTGGGGCGCGAACTTGCGCGGCTGGAAGCCATGAAAAACAAACGCTTGAAGGTAAGTTCCCAAGAGGTCAAAGAGCTGGCAAAACAGATTCAAACCTTGGCATCTGAACACCTGATGGAAACAAACGAGCTGCTGTCTCTGATTAAAGAAGCGATTGAAAAGTACGGCAAAAAAGGTTCGCGCAGAGGAAGTCGAGGCCCTGTTCCTCCCAAATACCGCAACCCCAATAACCCAATGGAAACCTGGACAGGCCGTGGCCGCCAGCCCAAATGGGTAGTAGAGATGCTGAGCCAAGGCTACACGCTGGAACAACTTAAAATTCAAGACAGTTAATCGTTCTTTTAGTTGGCAGTTAAACCGCGCTTAAGGCGCGGTTTTTTAGTTTAAAGAAGCTGTATCGCATTTTAATTGCGGCCACTTCTGATGCACTAACCAGCTCATGCCAATATAAGTGCTGGCCACATCAAACTCACCCCGTTCCAACTTTTGTTTTACCTCAGAAAAGTGCAAAACGTGAATCGCTATGTCCTCCCCTTCCTCTGTGGCACCGCCAAATTTTGGAGGGTCGGATAAATCCGCTTCGGCAGCATACATAAACAACCGCTCTCGCCCACCACCTGGCGTTGGATAAAACATACAGATATATTCCGGTGCTTGAATATGCAGGCCTGTTTCTTCCAAGGCCTCTCGAATACACGCTGCCTCCAGCGTTTCTCCCTCATCAACATGCCCCGCAACCGGCTCCAGCAACCATGCCCGCTCATCCTGTACATAGGCCAAAGGACCGATACGACACTGTTCAACCAACAGTGTACATGCCCGCACCGGATCATAGATGACCACCACGACCACAGGCTCAAAACGACCATACTGCTCACGGATCAATACCTCCGACCAGCCGCCTTGCAGACGGGAAAAGCGCACCTTGAGCTCATCAACCTTATAAAACCCATCATACACGCGCTGTTGCGCCAAGATTTCAACTTGTTTTTTCACGGCGTACCCTTTGTTGAATGCCACAAAGCAAGGTATAGCTTATCGTATCAGCCCACTGTGCCACCTGCGTAACCGGGATATGCGTCCCCCACAGCTCTACTTGAGTACCCGGATGAATCTGTTCATTTTGAGGATGCGCCGTAATATCAATCGTCAACATATCCATGGAGATACGTCCCACAACCGGTGCTTTGGCACCGGCCAACCATACCTGTGCCTGTTTGACTTCACGAGGATAGCCATCTCCATAACCCGCCGCCACCACTGCAAGCTGACGTGTCTGCGTAGCACGCCAACTGCAGCCATATCCAACACAAGCGCCTGCAGAAACCGTCTTACGGGCAATCACTTCACTTTGAAAGCGCATCACCGGCTGTGAATCTTGCAACCAAGATGTGGCACCATAGAGCGCAATCCCTGGACGCACCCATTCAAAGTGGGTATGAGGATAACGAATAAGGGCTGCGGAGTTTGCAAGGCTACGAGGCACATTCAATGCTGCGCTGGCAGCTTGAAACTGCTCAAACTGTATAGATGTATATGCATCCTGCGGCTCATCTGCACAGCTCAGATGACTCATGACATGTAAACGCGCACGTGGCAACGCTGCTCGCACTGCTTGATAAAATGCCGAAAACGCCGATACGGGCACCCCCAGACGGTGCATCCCAGTATCTACTTTAAGCCAGATCTGCCAAGGGTGTTCTGGCAAACGTGCCAACCAGTCTAACTGCTGAGGCTGGTGTACTACCAGATGGACATCCAAGGCGCGTGCCGTCTGAAGCTCTGCGCGCTCATATAACCCCTCCAGCAATAAAATGGGCTGTTTAATACCCTGTTCCCGCAAGCAAACTGCTTCTGCCAAAGTGGCAACCGCAAACCCTTCTGTATGCGGTGCAAGCGCTTCTGCGACAATCTCAAGCCCATGCCCATAGGCATCTGCTTTCACTACACACCAAAAATGGCTTTGAGGTGCCATTTTCCGAAGCAGCTTTAAATTATGAATCAGTGCCGATTCCGAAATAAAAACCCTACAGGGGCGCATCAGTAGCCGCCTCCGTCAGCTGCCTCCATTGGCACATAGTTTTCAAAGCGTGTGTATTTCCCGATAAAGGTCATCAGCACAGTATCAATCGGACCATTGCGATGCTTACCGACAATGATTTCAGCAATGCCTTTCTTTTCCGTTTCAGGGTTGTAAACTTCATCCCGATAGATAAACATAATAAGATCAGCATCCTGCTCAATGGCACCGGACTCTCTCAAATCAGACATTTTTGGACGCTTATCCGGCCGCTGTTCTAAAGATCGGTTCAGCTGCGAAAGGGCAATGACGGGAATCCCCAGTTCTTTGGCCAAGGCTTTCAAACCCCGAGAAATTTCAGAAATCTCATTTACACGGTTTTCAACATTCAGGGATCCACGCATCAGCTGAAGGTAGTCAATCACAATCAGGCCCAGACCGGTCACAGCCTGTTCAATTTCCGCTTCCGCTTTACCGGCCGTGATGGCAGCTTTGCGCTGTTTATCCCGGATATCCTTATCAATACGTCGGGCACGGGCACGCAGCTCATTCACTGTCAGCGCAGGTGTATCATCAATATACAGGTCAGATTCACTCAAAATGGCCAGTGCCCGGTTAAGCTTCGGCCAGTCCTCTTCTTCCAGTTTGCCGGTGCGGATACGTTGGGAGGGGATCCGGCCAATTGAACTCAACATTCGCATGGCAAGCTGTTCTCCGGGCATCTCCAAACTGAAAATGGCCACAGGTGTTTGTCCCAGTGTGGCTACATTTTCGGCGATATTCATGGAAAAAGTGGTTTTGCCCATGGAAGGGCGCCCTGCCACAATAATCAGATCCCCGGCCTGAAGCCCGGCAGTCAGGTTGTCCAGATCCTTGTAATGTGTCGGCAAACCGGTGATCGGGCTGTCTGAAGAGTAGAGCTCTTCAATCTTATCCAGTGCTGCAGAAAGCAAATCCGCAATGAGTTGATATTCCCGCTCTTTTGTTCCACCATGCTCGGCAATCGCCATGATTTTGGTTTCGGCCACGTCCAATACCTCTCGGACGGTTTTGCCTTCCGGGAAGTAGGCCATTTCAATGATTTCATTGCTCTGCGCAATCAGCTGGCGCAAAATCGCCTTTTCCCTGACTACACTGGCATAAAAATGCAGATTAGCCCCACTGGGCACATTCTTAACCAACTCGGTGAGGAAAGGTTTACCACCAATCTGCTCAAGCTGACGGGTGGACTTTAGAAACTCCAATACACTGATCGCATCATAAGGGCGTCCCTGTTGATACAACGCAGCAATAGTCTCATATAAGATTCGGTGTGCTTGCACATAAAAATCATCTGCCTGCACAATGGCCGATACTTCATCAAACTGGTCATTTTCCAGCATGAGCCCCCCTACCACTGACTGCTCCGCTTCCAGTGCATGAGGTGGGGTTTTTAAGTCAGCTTCATCTGCTTGAAAGGAGGACGAAAGATAAGAGGTTAGTGCATCCATGGGCGTATTTTAACTTGGGAAATCCAAACAGATAAGAATAAAAAAGCGGCCTGTCGGCCGCCTTAAATAAAGCTCTGATTTTTACAGCTCAGGCTTGTGCTTCAGGCTGAACATCCACCGTAATTGTCGCAACCACATCTGGATGCAATGCGACATCGATCTCATAGGTGCCTACCTGACGGATTGCACCTTCCGGCATGCGAATCTGTTTACGCTCAACTTCAAAACCGTTTTCAGCCAGTTTTTCAGCAATATCATGCGTGCCCACAGAACCGAACAGCTTGCCCTCATCCCCTGCAGTTGCCGTAATGGTCATCACCTGACCATGCAGCTTTTCATAGGCAGCCTGTGCAGCAGCCAGCTGCTCAGCGGCCAGGCGCTCAAGCTCAGCGCGGCGTGCTTCAAACTCTGCCAGGTTGTCAGGGGTTGCAGGCTTTGCTTTGCCCTGTGGAATCAAAAAGTTACGTGCAAAACCAGGCTTGACGGAAACAACATCGCCCAAGTTACCCAGGTTTTGAACTTTTTCCAACAGAATAACATTCATGGTTTAGTCCTCAATTAGTTGGGGTTGCATAACGTTGACGCAAATCCAGCCAGATATCCATCAGAGCCAGAATCGCCAACAGCAAAATCGCTTGCGGGAAAAGAAACAAAAATACATACACGGCAAATAACCAGCTATTACTCATCTGGCGCCGTTCTACCAGCGCATGAATGACTGCCAGCCCCTGAAACATTAGCCCTGCCGAAAGGACGGCAAACAGATCGGACACCAGACCTTGTTGCTGAGGACCGATTATGAGCCCTGCCAGAGCAACCAATCCAGTCAGCCAGGCCAGCTGCCGGGGTAACGCCAGGTTATGAAAACTCTCCTGAAACTTACCCGGTGCATAGAGCATACTTTGCCACCAGCGGGCAAACAGCAGCATGGAAGTCCACAAAATTGTCAGCGACATAGCCACCATACTGGTGGCAAATGCTCCAAGCTGCTGCCAGTTTTCCTCTGTCATGGTAACTTGCATCTGCTGCATGGCTTCACCCAGTGTACGTTTGAACACATCTGTCCACCACGCCACTGTATCGGGCACGGCCAAGTGAAACAGAACGACCAACGCCCCAACCAGCCAGACCACCCACTGAATCATGACAGCAAGATCTTTACTTTGACGCAGTACAAACGCCAAGCCCCATGCCGGCAACATAAACTCTGCAATGCCGACCCATGCCGTCCAGCTATGACCTGTAACAGCATAGCCCACACCCAAGTGGACAAGCACAGCTGCAAGCATCACCTGCAACCCTTCCTTAATGCCCACCTGGAGTGTCACCAGCGCGATACCCGCACCCAGCAGAAAGCCCAAAGGCGCAAACCATAAAGTCAGCACGCTCAAAGCAGCGGCTGTCAGGTAAGCCTCTTTGGGGCCTTTCATAAAATAGCTGGCTAAAAAGCGCATGGCTATGTCTCTTTTCCCGCGATAATCCGGGTCGTACGCCGTATCAGTGCTTGTGCTGATCAGTAAATGGAATCAGCGCCAAGATACGTGCGCGTTTGATTGCGTTTGTCAGCATGCGCTGATGTTTTGCACAAGTACCGGTAATGCGGCTTGGCACGATCTTATAAGTTTCCGTGATATAGGATTTCAGCGTATCCAAATCTTTGTAATCGATTTCTTTAACGTCGTTTGCACAAAACTTGCAATACTTTTTACGGCCAAAACTTCTTGCCATGATAGGACTCCTTAAGCGTCTTTGTCGTTGTTCAACGGAGAAGGCGTTGTAATCGCCTCATCGCGACGGATGATCATGTCACGCAGAATCGCATCGTTGTAGTAGAAAAGATTCTGCAGTTCGCTCAAGGTGTCGTTGTCGCATTCGATATTCATCAGAACGTAGTGTGCTTTATGCACTTTATCAATCAAGTAAGCCAGCTGACGACGACCCCAGTCTTCCAGACGGTGAATTTGACCGCCGTTGCCTTCGATAATGCCGCGATAGCGCTCGATCATGGCGGGCACCTGCTCGCTCTGATCTGGATGCACCATCAGTACGATTTCGTAATGACGCATGGTTTTCTCCTTATGGATCATTGAGTTAACGATGAGCCTTCCCGTTGCGCAGCCAGAGCCGTTCAAGGGTAAGGCAAGGGTGTGGCATATGAGGCCACAAGAGGGTCTCCCCTCTTTTTCAAAAAAGCGATTTTTCGCTTTCCGAAGAAAGTGGATTATACGGGAAAAGCGCTTAAAAACAATAAAATAGTGCCCGTTTAACGGGAAATTCCGGAGATTTCCTGATTGATTTGCTCTAAGGCAAGTAAAGGATTGCGCGCACGCGTAATTGGACGTCCAATCACCAGATAATCACTGCCGTTTAAAAGCGCTTCACGAGGCGTCATGATACGAGTTTGATCATCCGGGTTGCTGCCGGCCGGACGAATGCCTGGTGTCACCGCAATAAAATCATTTCCCAGCTGAGCCTTAAGAGCTGCAGCCTCTTGTGCAGAACAAACCACGCCGTCCATCCCTGCTTGCCGAGCCAACTTAGCCAGGCGCATCACCTGTTCGGCAGGTGAGGCCTCCACGCCAATTGCCCGAAGCTCATCTGCATCCATACTGGTTAATACGGTTACAGCGATCAGTTTAGGGGGATGGGCATGTTGGCAGATCGCTTCTTTCGCAGCAGCCAACATACGCGCTCCACCGAAAGCATGCACATTGACCATCCAGATCCCCAAGTCGGCAGCAGCCTGTACAGCTTTTGCGACCGTATTGGGAATATCATGAAACTTCAGATCTAAAAAAATCTCAAAGCCTCTCGCATGCAGCTGCTCTACCATGTGTGACCCACCACGGGTAAACAGCTCCTTACCCACTTTCAAACGGCAATGCTTGGGATCAAGCTCCGAAGCCAGGCCCAACGCCATGGCGGGTGTATTAAAATCCAGCGCAACAATAATCCTTTTACTGCTCATTCACTTTACTCACTATCTTATTGTGCTGATTATCTTTTTTTATATTTTGATCAGACTGAAGTATCCGTACTTGCTTTAAAGAAAGCTTTTCTGCTTCACACTGTTTTAGTTTGCGCAAAGTTCGTTTAACCTTCCATCTGAGCACTAACAGCCTGCCTGCCAGCAGCAGGCTGCCCAGCAGCATACCTGTGCCCAAAGCACCTGCCAACAAAATGGATAAAGGCAACTGCCAGGTCGCCCCTGGCATATTAAAAGGCACTTGCTGAGGATTAAGCACGCCCAGTATTAACCCGCCCAGCGCAAAAAGAATAATCAGAATCAATTGAAACATGGATGCATATCCAATAAATGATTAACGGATTATATCGGTTATTGCGCGCGAAGCATTGACTTTTTCTCTCAGCTGCTTCCCTGGTTTGAAATGAGGCACGTGCTTGGCAGGCAAAGGCACCTGCTCACCGGTTTTAGGGTTGCGCCCCATGCGAGCTTTACGCTGATGCAGGCTAAAACTACCAAATCCACGGATTTCAATGCGCTGACCATTGGCCATCGCTTCAATCATGCTGTCCAAAATGGTATTGATAGCTTGTTCAATATCTTTATGATGAAACTGATCCAGCTTATGGGAAAGGGATTCTATCAGCTCAGATTTGGTCATAGTGCGATTTTCCCTTGTGATTCAGACAAAACTAAACCCCTGAAGAGGCTTTTCAGAGCGTCTGTCACAGAAAGGCGTTCTGAAAAGCCCCCGCAGGGGGGGGTTACGCGATGATGATTACTCAGCGTTCAGCTGATCTTTCAACAAGTCGCCCAGTGTTGTAGCGGGCTTGTCCTGATTAGCTGTGTACTGCTGAATCGCTTCTTTCTCTTCTTTATTCGCTTTTGCTTTAACAGAAAGCGAAATAGAGCGGTTTTTACGGTCGATATTGGTAATCATCGCCTCAACCGTATCCCCTTCTTTCAAGTCTGCCGTGCTGTCGTCCAGCTCAGACTTACGCAGATAACCTTCTACTTCTTCTGCCAGCTCTACAACAAAGCCTTTATCATCAGCAGACTTGACAGTGCCTGTCACGATGCTACCTTTACCGTTTTCAGCCACATAAGAGGAGAAAGGATCCTGTTCCAGTTGCTTCAGACCCAAGGAAATACGCTCACGCTCAGGGTCGATAGCGAGAATAACAGTCTCCAGTTCTTCGCCTTTTTTGAATTTACGGATTGCTTCAACACCCGGCTCATTCCAACTGATGTCGCTCATATGAACCAAACCGTCGATGCCGCCTTCCAAGCCAATAAAGATTCCAAAGTCAGTGATGGACTTGATCTGACCTTTAATACGCTCGCCTTTGCTGTGGTTCTTAGCAAACTCTTCCCAAGGGTTCGGTTGTGTCTGTTTCAAAGACAGGCTGATGCGACGCTTGTCCTGATCAACATCCAGCACCTTCACCTTCACTTCTTCACCCAGTTTCACAACTTTGGATGGGTGAATATTGCGGTTAGTCCAATCCAGCTCGGAAGTATGTACCAGCCCTTCGATGCCGTCCTCGATTTCAACAAAAGCACCGTAGTCGGTAATATTGGCCACTTTGCCGTCCACTTCCGCACCGATAGGATAGCGGGCAACCAGATCTTTCCAAGGATCGTCCTGAAGCTGCTTCATACCCAGGGAAACACGATTCTTCTCCTGGTCATACTTCAGTACCATCACTTCCACTTCATCACCAATATTCAGCAGCTCTAAAGGATGGTTCACACGACGCCATGCCATGTCTGTGATGTGCAGCAGGCCGTCAATTCCGCCCAGATCAATAAAGGCACCGTAATCTGTCAGGTTCTTAACAATACCTTTCAGCACTGCACCTTCTTTCAGCTGTTTCATCAGTTCTTCACGGTCAGCGCTGTACTCTTCCTCGATCACTGCGCGACGTGATACGACCACATTATTACGCTTACGATCCAGCTTAACAATTTTCAGCTCGACTTCCTTGCCTTCTAAAAAGCCGAAATCACGCACAGGACGAATATCCACAAGTGAACCTGGCAAAAAGCCGCGCACGCCGTCGATCTCAACGGTCAGGCCACCTTTCACCTTACCTGTTACACGCCCCATAATGCTTTCGTTCTCCGACAGGGTGGCTTCAAGGCGATCCCAAGTTTTGGCACGCTTGGCTTTTTCACGTGAAAGACGGGTCTCACCAAACCCGTCTTCCAACATATCAACATAAACTTCTACTTCATCCCCGACCTGAACATCCAGCTCACCGTTTTCATTTTCAAACTCTTTACGCGAGATGGGGGATTCGGACTTCATCCCGGCATCGACCCAGACGGACTCTTTATCGATACCGACTACCGTACCGATTACCAAGGTGCCGGTTTTAAATTTATCTTCCTGAAGGGACTGTTCAAACAGTTCAGCAAATGATTCACTCATGGATATTTTTTCCAACTTTAAGTTTTCCACCGCCCGCATACCTTCCTTTTGGGGTGCCGAAGGATACCGACGGTTCTGTTCACGTTTGGAGCAGCCCCAATCTGCTCCACCCCATTTGACGTACAACGAAAAATGAGACTGTTAACTGAAGAATGAAAAAAGCCCCAACGGGCTTTTCCTTTCTTACCAATGCACCTGCATCATCCAGAGTCAGCAAGCTATGCCTTTTTCTCGGAGGATCTTACAGGCTTGTTGCACTACCTGCTCAATATCTAACATGCTGGTATCAATACATACAGCATCCTCAGCAGGCTTTAAAGGCGCAACAGAGCGGTTACGATCCCGGTCATCCCGGTCTCTAATTTCTCGCTCAATTTCACTAATATTAGCATCAATTCCCTTTTCTTTCAACTGGTTATACCGTCTTTGTGCCCTCACTTGCGCGCTGGCATCCAAAAACAACTTCACCTGTGCATCCGGAAAAACAACCGTCCCCATATCCCGACCATCCGCCACCAGCCCGGGAGACTGGGCGAAATCTCGCTGCCTTTGCAACAGCGCCGCTCTAACTTCAGGCATGGCCGCGACTTGTGAGGCAACGGCTGCCACCTGCTCTGTACGAATAAGGTCACTGATATCTTCATTTTCATAATAGACCCTACCCTGCTCAAAACGCACAGGCAGTGTTTGAGCCAAGGATACAATCGCAGATGTATCCGCCCTATCCAGCTGCTGTTTGAGCACACCAAAAGCCAGTGCTCGATAAATAGCGCCACTATCCAGAAAATGAAACCCCAGCTTTTCCACCAGCCGTTGACTCAGCGTGCCTTTTCCCACTCCACTGGGACCGTCCACCGTAATAATGGGAAAGTCAGCCATCCTTTTTCACCTCTATGTTCAGCCCGGCCTGTTTGGCCAAGGTCACAAAACTGGGAAATGACGTTGCTACATTGGCACAATCATCAATCTCCAACGGCGCAGGTGCCTTAAGCCCCGCGATCGCCATAGCCATGGAAATACGATGATCATGCTGGCTGTCTATTTGTGTCTGCTGCGGCTCAAAGGCGCCTCCCTGTATGACCATGCCGTCAGGCGTAGGCTGCGCATCAATGCCCACCGCCTGCAAAGCATCTGCCATCACTTGAATACGATCAGATTCTTTTACGCGCAACTCTTCAGCGCCGCTAAGCACCGTCGTACCTTCTGCCGCAGCGGCCGCCACAAACAGCACGGGGAACTCATCAATTGCCAGAGGTACCAGGTGTTCCGGAATCTCAATACCTTTTAGCTGACTGGTACGCACATGAATATCTGCTACCGGCTCTCCACCAACCTCTCGTGCGTTTTCAAGCGTAATATCCGCTCCCATCAATTTAAGAATATCAATCACTCCTGTGCGAGTTGGATTGATACCCACATGCTCAATCACCAGATCGGAGCCAGGTGCAATGGCAGCACCTACCATAAAGAAGGCAGCAGAAGAGATATCAGAAGGGACATCAATACGGGTACCTTTAAGCGTACCGCTCCCCATTAAGCTAATACGTGTGCGCATATCATCCAGTTTTTCGGTGCGCACCTCATAACCAAACCCCCTGAGCATACGCTCAGTATGATCACGTGTAGGTGCAGGCTCTATGACACTGGTTTCCCCCTGCGCATAAAGCCCTGCCAGCAAAATAGCGGACTTTACCTGTGCACTGGCCATGGGCAAGGTGTAGTCAATGCCCTTAAGGTCTGTCCCCACCGGATAAATATGCAAAGGCGGCGTGCCATCCGGGCTGGCTTCAATATGCGCCCCCATCATCCCCAACGGCTTTGTAATCCGCTGCATGGGACGTTTGCTTAATGAAGCATCTCCGATCAAGATGGTCTCAAAGCTCTGCCCGGCCAGAATGCCTGCCATCAAGCGCATGGCAGTACCGGAGTTACCCATATCCAGCGGTTTCTGAGGTGCTTTCAGGCCATGCATGCCCACACCATGAATCACCACACGGCCATGATCAGGGCCTTCGATCTCAACCCCCATCTCCCGAAAGGCCTGTAAAGTCGCAAGACTATCCGCCCCCTCTAAAAAGCCGGTTACCTCAGTGGTGCCTTCAGCAAGCGCACCCAGCATGATGCTGCGGTGAGAAATGGATTTATCACCCGGCACTCGAATACGGCCTTTAAGACTTCCGCCGGGTTGAATAATAAATTTCACGTTATCAGTCATGGTTTTTTCTCACAATATGTTCATCTCGAGCGGTTTTGGCGCCCTCAAAAAGCTTATAAAGCTGAGCCGCATTACGTTTTTCCACGGCATCAATCATTTGATCAAGTGCCTTACGGTAGTGTTTGAGCCACTTTGTAATAGCGGCATGGTTGTACAGTGCAATATCCCGCCACATGGTAGGGTCAGATGAAGCGATGCGGGTAAAATCACGAAACCCGCCTGCCGTATACTGAAAAACATTACCCAGCTCAGGGTGTTCATTGAGCAAATCTACCAGCAGATAAGCCAGCAAATGCGGCAAGTGGCTGGTAGCCGCAAACACTTCATCATGAAACTGAGGCGACATACACTCAACCCGAGCTCCCACTTGCTGCCACATATTTTTAGCCTGTGCAATAGCCGCTTCCGAGGAGAATTCGGTCGGTGTCAGAATAACGCGGTGATTTTCATAAAGTGCAGCATCCGCCGCCGTGACACCACTGAGCTCTTTTCCAGCAATAGGGTGCCCTGGCACCAAACCGGACGGCACTGTTTTAAAGGCCGCCTGCGCTGCCTCAATGACATAACCTTTTGCACTGCCTCCATCAGTTATTAAGCAACCCTCAGAAAGCGTCAAGCGGGCAAGCTGTGCAAAAACTTCGGGAAAGGCGCCCAATGGCGTTGCAATAAAAATCAAATCAGCATCGTCCAGGTGTCGCTGCGTTAAAACAGTAGCACCCTCATCTACAACCTTTAACTGCCTGGCTTTAACTAAGGTATCCGGGCTACGGCTGATACCGATAATATGCGATGCCAGCTTTCTCTGTTTTAAAGCCAATGCCAGCGAGCCACCAATCAGACCGACACCGATAATAATAGCCTTTTTAAACATGCAACACCTCATCCAGCACATCCATCAGGTGCTGCAGCTCACTCTGCGTGCCAATTGAAATACGCAGCCACTCGGGCATGCGATAGCCCACAAGTGGCCGTACGATCACCCCTTTCTCCAGCAACACCTGATGCATGACGGCCGCCTTTTCAAAGTGCACACTGATGAAGTTGCCGGCAGAAGAAATAAAATCCAGCTCTCGCACTTTAAGCGCCTGCGTCAACCAGCACATGTTTTCATGGTTTAGAGCAACACTATCAGACACAAATGCCTGATCCTCTATCGCAGCAATCGCAGCCGCCTGAGCCAGACTGTTAACATTAAAAGGTTCTCGTAAGCGATTAAGATAATTGATAATTTCAGCATTACCGACCAGATATCCAACCCGTAAACCGGCAAGGCCATATGCCTTTGAAAAGGTACGGCTGACAAGCAGATTGGAATAATGCGGCAAATAATCCAACCCATCTGGATAATCTTCCACCTGCTGGGCATATTCATAATAGGCCTCATCCAGCACGACAACGACATGCTCCGGCACTTTTTTCATGAAATACTCAAACTCCGCCTTACCAAATAGCGTGCCCGTAGGGTTGTTAGGGTTGGCCAGATAGATAAGCTTTGTACGCTCAGTGATAGCCGCTGCCATGGCTTCCAGGTCATGGGCAAATGCTTTGGAAGGCACCGCAACGCCCGTTGCGCCAACTGCTTGAGCACTTAGCGGATAGACAGCAAAAGCATGTGCGTCATAAATCACCTCATCACCAGCACCGGCAAAAGCACGTGCCACCAGCTCCAGCACTTCATTAGAGCCATTTCCAGGGAGAATCTGCTCTGACTCAATCCCTAAAAATGCCGCCAGAGCGGTTTTAAGGTAATAAGCATTTCCGTCCGGATAGCGATGCAGTACTGTAGCAGCCTTTTGAAGCGCCACACTCACATTAGGACTGCACCCTAAAGGATTTTCATTGGAGGCCAACTTGGAAATCCGTGTCAGCCCCAACTCTCGCTGCAGCTCCTCAATCGGTTTGCCCGGTTGATAGGGCGTTAGATTTTCAAGATGCGACAGTGGCTTAACCTGCAAAGCTGTATTTCCTTGGTTACTGTAATGGGGAAACGGGGAAGGAACCCAATAGCTTAAACCAGGCGCTGTGTTCTGCTGCCTCTTCCAGCGCCGCCTGCACATGCGGTTCTTTCTGATGCCCCAAAATGTCAATAAAAAACAGATAGTCCCATGTTTTATAGTGAGCCGGGCGTGAAACAATGCGCGTCATGCTGATATCCCTACTGGAAAAAGGCTTGAGCACCTCCAGTAAAGCACCGGCACGATTAGGCACTGTCAGAATCATTGCGGTTTTATCTTCCCCGCTGGGGTCCGGCTGCTGTTGCCCCAGCACCCAGAACTTGGTCGTATTATTCGGATTGTCTTCAATATGCTTTTCCACCACATTCAGCTCATAAATCTGAGCGGCCTGCTCAGAAGCGACCGCGGCCCATTCTGGATGAGCTTTGGCCAACTGAGCGGCTTTGGCGTTGGACTCTACGGCTTCCAGTTCCGCATGTGCCAAGTTATTGTGCAGCCAGTTACGACATTGCGCCAATGCCTGTGCATGGGCGATCACCTTTTTAATGGCCGTCAACGCTTGTTGCCTGGACAAAAGGCAGTGGTGAACCGGCAAATCAACTTCGCTAATGACCTGAAGTGGTGTTTCAATCAACGCATTTTGTGTCTGATTAACGACGCCTTCCGTAGAGTTTTCCACCGGCACCAAACCATAATGCGCCTCTTTACGCTCAACGGCGCGGAAAACCGCCTCAATCGTAGAAACGGCATAAGGGTGCGCAAAACGACCGAATTGTTTGATAACCGCCGCGTGCGAATAGCTTCCCTCAGGCCCCAGATAAGCCACTCGAACAGGCTCTTCCAGCGCCAGACAAACAGACATGATTTCACGAAAAAGTCTCGCCATATCCTGATCAGGCAGCGGGCCTTCATTACGCGCCATCACCCGACGCAGTACCTGTGCCTCACGCTCTGGACGATAGAAAACGGCCTCTATTTGCCCGCCCTGCGTTTTAATTTCTGCCACCTTTTTCGCCAAACGTGCGCGCTGGCTAATCAACGCCTGAATCTGCTCATCCAAGGCATCAATTTGATTGCGAATTTCAAGCAGTGCCTGCTGTTCGTTATGTTGCTGTTGACTCATGCATTATCCAAACGGTGCTGACAGGTTCCACACTGATGCTGAAGCAAGCCAGATCACTTAGGCGTACTTCTGCTCAAATGCCTGCATAAATTGAATCAGCGCATCCACACCTTCTTCCGGCATAGCATTGTAAATAGATGCGCGCATGCCACCCACTAAGCGATGTCCTTTAAGGTACTTCAGCCCGGCTTCATCAGACTCTTTCAGAAAGACGGCATCCAGTTCAGCGTTAGCCAGAGTAAACGGCACATTCATAATGGAGCGATCCTGTGGACGCACAGGATTATGGTAGAAGTCTGACGCATCAATAAAGTCATACAGCTTTTTCGCCTTACGCCGATTGACTTCTGCAATTTGTTCCAACCCCCCCTGCGCTTTCAGCCACTTAAACACCAAGCCTGCCATATACCAACTATAAGTGGGCGGGGTGTTTTCCATGGAGCCCGCTTTAGCCTGCACCTCCCAGTCCAGAAGATGAGGAGTACTTTCCCGTGCCTGGCCAATCAGGTCTTCGCGCACAATGACAATGGCCAGCCCTGAAGGGCCGATATTTTTCTGTGCACCGGCATAAATCATGCCAAACCTACTCACATCGATAGGCTCAGACAGAATGCAAGAGGACATATCCGCAATCAGAGGCTTATCTCCCACCTCGGGTATAGCGTGAAACTGCAGACCACCGATAGTTTCATTAGGTGTGTAGTGCACATATCTGGCATTTTCCGATAACTGCCAGGTGCTTGGATCAGGGATCTCCGTCGTATGCGCTGCCACCACATTCACATTGGCATAACGAGCCGCTTCTCTCATTGCCTTTTGAGACCAGACCCCCGTGTTAAAGTAATCGACCGTATCCCCCTCACGTGTAAGGTTTAGCGGGATAGCGGAAAACTGCATGGTGGCACCCCCATGGAGAAACATCACCTTATAGTTGTCGGGGATGTTCATCAGCTCACGCAGATCTGCCTCACTTTCTTCCGCCACCACGGAAAATTCCTTACCACGGTGGCTGACTTCCATAATGGACATGCCAGTACCATGCCAGTCCAAAAACTCTTCCTGAGCCTGACGCATGACCGCATCGGGCAATTTAGCAGGGCCTGCGCTAAAGTTAAAAATCTTATTCATGTTGCATTTCCTTCCATCGATGCTTGCATCTCACCTGTGTCTTCTGCTGCATCTACTTTGGCTACATCTACCAGCAGCTCTTCCTGCCCCAGGTTAATGAGTTTCACGCCTTGGGTATTACGTCCCACAACAGAAATCTCATGCACAGGCGTGCGCACCAGGGTACCCTTATTGGTAATCTGGACTACTTCATCTTTCGGTGTAACAGTCACTGCGGCTACTACCTGCCCGTTGCGCTCACTGGTTTTAATGGAAATCACGCCTTGTGCGGCACGAGCGGTTTTACGGTAGTCCTCCACAGGGGTGCATTTACCAAAGCCCTGCTCAGTCGCCGTAAGAATCAAAGTCCCGGGCTGCACGATTTCCATACTGACAATATGCTGCCCTTCCGGCAGCTTCATGCCACGCACACCGCGTGCAGTGCGCCCCATCACTCTCACATCATTTTCATCAAAGCGAATGGCTTTGCCACCGGAGGAAAACAGCATAACCTCCTTCTGCCCATCAGTCAGTGCGGTATCGACCAATGCATCTCCTTCTACCAGGTCAATAGCGATAATGCCCATGCTGCGTGGACGGGAAAAATCCTGCAGAGCAACGCGCTTGACCGTGCCGTTGCGGGTGGCCATGACCACATAGCCCTGTTGTTCAAAATCGCTTACGGGTAATATGGTGGTAATCCGCTCCCCTTCTTCCAGCGATAGCACATTAACAATCGGCTTGCCCCGTGCATTGCGTCCTGCCAGCGGCAGCTGCCAGGTTTTCTTCCAATATACCTTGCCGCGGTTGGAGAAAAAGAGCAACCAGTCATGGGTGCTGGCCACCACCAGTGTACTGGCCTCATCCGTCTCTTTCATCTGTGTAGCAGATTTTCCGCGCCCGCCACGATGCTGAGCACGATAATCACTCAAAGGCTGAGTTTTGAGATACCCACCGCGGGAAAGGGTAACAATACGCTCTTCTTCAGCAATCAGATCCTCATCATCCAGATCCTGATAATTCTGGTCGATTTCAGTGCGGCGCGTATCACCGTACTGCTCTTTAATTTCCAAAAGCTCATCCCGCACCACCTCAGTCAGCCGCTCCGGGCTGCGCAGAATATGCAGGTATTCTCCAATCTTCGCAATTAACCCCTTATATTCTTCAAGAATCTTCTCTTGCTCCAGCCCGGTGAGACGGTGCAGACGCATCTCAAGGATCGCCTGTGCCTGCTGAGGGGAAAGGCGGTAGATATGCTCTGACACCAGCCCATACCCCGGTGCCAGATCTTCCGGCCGTGTGTCATCGGCTTCCACACGCTCCAACAGAGAAAGCACCTGCCCGGCTGGCCATTCCCGGGCGAGCATGCGCTCCTTAGCCACCGCCGGTGTGGGGGCGGATTTAATCAGCTCGATCATCTCATCAATATTAGACAGCGCTACAGCCAGCCCTTCCAGCAGGTGCGCCTTCTCCCGCGCTTTACGCAGGTCATAAATGGTACGGCGGGTCACCACCTCACGGCGATGACGCAAAAAGGCCTGGATAATATCCTTAAGATTAAGCAGCTTGGGCTGACCTTCGATCAACGCCACCATATTGATGCCAAACACTGTCTGCATGGGGGTGAGCTTATAGAGCTGATTCAGCAGCACATCTGCCACTGCGTCCTTGCGCAGCTCGATGACAACACGCATACCTTCCTTGTCGGATTCATCCCGCAAGGCGGTGATGCCCTCTACCTTTTTCTCCTTCACCAGCTCGGCAATGCGCTCGATGAGCTTAGCCTTATTGACCTGATAAGGCAGCTCGGTCAGGATAATCGCCTGTTTGCCGGCCTTATCCGTTTCAACATAGGCACGAGCACGGATCTGCACCCGCCCGCGCCCTGTTTCATAAGCCTCACGGATACCACGACCACCGTTGATAATCGCCCCCGTAGGAAAATCCGGACCTGGCAAATATTCGGTGAGTTCACTGATATTAAGCTCCGGATTATCCAGCAAAGCGATACAAGCATTGATGGTCTCGGTAAGGTTATGGGGCGGTATATTCGTGGCCATGCCCACGGCAATCCCCGCAGAGCCGTTAACCAACAAATTGGGAATACGGGTCGGCAGCACCACCGGTTCCATTTCCGAACCGTCATAGTTGGCAGTAAAATCCACCGTTTCCTTTTCGATATCCGCCAGCATTTCATGGGCGATTTTGCTCATGCGGATTTCGGTATAACGCATGGCCGCAGGCGCATCCCCGTCAACAGAGCCGAAGTTCCCCTGCCCATCAATCAGCACATAGCGCATGGAAAACGGCTGCGCCATACGCACAATGGTGTCATACACCGCCGAATCGCCATGGGGGTGATACTTACCGATCACATCCCCCACAATACGCGCAGATTTTTTATATGGCTTGTTCCAGGCATTGCCCAGCTCATGCATGGCATAGAGCACGCGACGATGGACAGGCTTGAGGCCATCTCTCACATCCGGCAAGGCGCGCCCGATAATGACGCTCATAGCATAGCTGAGGTAGGACTGCTGCATCTCCTCTTCTAAGGAGATGGGGATAATCTCGCGGGCAAATTCGCTCATTCAGCCAGAACCTTTTCTAAAAGTAAAACAATAGCGGGATTATAGCAAAGGCGACTTGCAGACACATGTTCAGAATGGCGTTCAATCTCCACAGCACAAACCAAACTATTAAAGCAGACAGTCAAGAAAGAAAAA
>CAYRSN010000016.1:0-30753 GCA_964427185.1 uncultured Piscirickettsiaceae bacterium
TGATACTTATTTTCCGGTAGAGCGCTATGATCTGCCTTCCAAGTAATATTTTTAAGTCATAAGGAGCACTATTATGAGCATGCAAGCCGACGCTGATATTATTCGACAATCCGTTCTTGGGCAGGACCTCTCCGAACAAGACGCTCAACTACTTGCTACCATTACGCAGCACCGTAGCCTGCAACCGCAAGAGTGTCTTTACCAGGAGGGCGAGCAAGATAACAACCTATATGTCATTATCCGGGGCAAAATCGCTGTAGGCAAAGAAGAAGGAGAGCGCTGGACAGATATTGCCACTTTGAAAGAAGGCGCGCTGGCAGGCGAAATGAGCTTTGTAGATGGTAACCCACACACGCTCACCCTGAAAGCCATCAACGCCTGTGAAGTGCTGGTACTGAACCGTGAAGACTTTGAAAAACTGGTAGAGCAGTCACCCATGACCTGTTATCACGTCATGCGTGCCATTATCCGTAATGGTCATAAGCTGCAAAAAGAGATGAACCACCGCTTTTTAGAAATGAGCCGCTTTATCCAGAATCAATACACCATGTAACAAAAAGCCGCGATATTCGCGGCTTTTTCACATCGATCTGCTACAAAGATCAGGGCAGCTCCATTTCTTCCACAATCTGATCGACCCACTGGCTGACACGGTCTTCTGTTAACTCTGGCTGCTGATCTTCATCAATCGCCAAGCCTACAAAAAACTCTCCATCTTCTGTGACGGCTTTTGAGGCATCAAACTCATAACCATCTGTTGGCCAGTAACCCACCGGTTCTGCGCCATTTTCTACCGCCACATCATGCATCATGCCCATGGCATCCAAAAAGTACTCCGAATAGTCTGCTTGGTCTCCCAAGCCAAAGTTAGCTACCTTTTTACCGCTGAAATCAACTTTTTTAAAGTCTTCCCAAAACTCATCCCAGCTACTTTGGAGCTCACCATAATACCAAGTCGGCTGCCCCAAGATCACATACTCATACTGATCAAAGTCCTCCGGTGAAGCCGTTGCAACATCATATACTTCCACCTCACCTTCACCGATTTTCTCTTCCAGATTTTCTTTAATCAAGTCTGCAACACGCTCTGTATTGCCTGTATCCGTTCCGTAAAACAAGCCCACTTTGGCCATGGTCTTTTCTCTCCTGCTTATCTTAAAAAGAGTGGGAAAATCATAGCATTTTTTATTCAGCCATGAATGCTAAACCAATACACTTGGCACAAAACTTTTATATAGCGCTAACTAAAACAAATTTAGTCGCCTGGCATAAAAAAGCCGGCAAAATGCCGGCTTTTTACACTTTCACAACAAAACGCTGAGTCGAGACAATATACATCCGATCACAGATCAGTTTTTCTCTTTATCTACGATCTTGTTTGCTGTAATCCAAGGCATCATGCTACGCAAACGCGCACCTACCTTTTCAATTTCATGGGCTTCATTCAGGCGACGCTGAGCGGTCATTTCTGGGTAACCGGTCTGCCCTTCCAGAATAAATTGCTTAGCGTATTTACCTTCCTGAATGTTTTTCAGCGCTTCGCGCATGGCCTTACGAGACTCTTCATTGATCACTTTAGGCCCGGTTACATACTCTCCATACTCCGCATTATTGGAGATAGAGTAGTTCATGTTGGCAATTCCACCTTCATACATCAGATCAACAATCAGCTTCAGCTCATGCAAACATTCAAAATAAGCCATTTCAGCAGGATAACCGGCCTCTACCAGCGTTTCAAAACCAGCCTTGACCAGCTCTACGCAGCCGCCGCACAGCACTGCCTGCTCACCAAACAGATCCGTTTCCGTTTCATCCTTAAAGGTGGTTTCAATAATACCAGTACGACCGCCACCGATGGCAGAAGCATATGACAGAGCAACTTGTTTTGCTTTACCGGAAGCATCCTGATGTACGGCGATCAGATCCGGGATGCCTCCACCTTTTACAAATTCTGAACGCACAGTGTGACCGGGCGCCTTCGGTGCGATCATAATCACATCCAAGTCTTTACGCGGCACAATCTGGTTGTAAAGAATAGAGAAACCATGGGCAAACGCCAAAGTCCCTCCCACTTTCAGGTGCGGCTCAATTTCATTTTTATACAGCTCTGCCTGAAATTCATCCGGTGTCAGAATCATTACCAGATCTGCTTGAGCAACAGCCTTACCCACAGGCAGAACAGTCAAGCCGGCCTGCTCTGCTTTACGCCAGGAGCCGGAGCCTTCACGCAGCCCTACAACCACGTCCACGCCAGAGTCTGCCAGGTTCAATGCATGGGCATGCCCCTGAGAACCAAAGCCAATTACGGCCACTTTCATACCACGGATAATAGACAGGTCACAATCTTTATCGTAATAAACGTTCAATTCACTCATGGTTTTTCCTCAATCATTAAACATGTAAAAACTTATCACCATACTGCAAACCTACCACACCTGAGCGGACGGTTTCCAGGATGTAATCTGGATGAATGTTTTCCAGCAACATATCCAGCTGACCACTATTTCCTAACAGCTGCAAGGTATAACTGGTAGGTGTGACATCCACAATTTTGGCTTCAAAGATATCCGCCAGTCGTTTAAATTCTTCCCGCTGCGGTCCAACCGCTCGCAGCTTGATCAGCATCAGCTCAGTGGCATAGTGTTTGCCATCCGTCAAATCCACGACTTTCACCACATCCACCAATTTATTGAGCTGCTTAATAATCTGCTCAATCTGACGGTCATCTCCAACGGTGCTCAAAGTCATCCGGGAAAGCGTGGGATCTTCCGTTGGCGCCACTGTCAGCGACTGAATATTGTAACCCCGTGCGGAAAACAACCCGGCCACCCGAGATAATGCGCCTGCTTCGTTCTCAATGAGAATGGAAATAATATGTTTCATGCAGCACCCCCTATACCAGAATCATTTCATCCTGACCTGCACCGGCCGGAATCATGGGGTAAACGTTTTCTGTCTGCTCGACCTGAATATCAATAAAGACCAGTCGATCTTTCAGGGTAAAAGCCTCTTTCAGCTTATCCTGCAGCGCCTCCTGCTTTTCAATACGCATGCCCACATGGCCATAAGCTTCGGCCAGTGCCACAAAATCAGGCAAAGAATCCATATAGGACATGGAATAGCGGCGCTCATAGAACATCTCCTGCCACTGGCGCACCATCCCTAAAAAGCCGTTATTCAGGTTAACGATTTTGACAGGCAGTCCATACTGCATACAGGTAGACAGCTCCTGAATATTCATCTGAATGGAACCTTCACCGGTAATACAGACAACCGTCGCATCGGGATGTGCCAGCTGCACGCCCATGGCAGCAGGCAGCCCAAAGCCCATGGTGCCTAAGCCACCGGAGTTAATCCAGCGGCGCGGTTTGTTAAAGCGGTAATATTGCGCAGCATACATCTGGTGCTGCCCCACATCAGATGTCACAAAAGCATCACCTGCTGTCGCCTGCCATACCGCTTCCACCGCCGCTTGTGGCTTAATTTTGGCACCTACAGGGCTATATTTCAGACACTCCACGGCACGCCACTCAGCAATCTGATTCCACCAAGCCTCCAGCTGTGCCTGATTCGGACAGGCACCTTTTTCCATCAATTTATCCAATACCTGGTTCATATCGGTGAGCACACTTTTCACCGACCCAACAATGGGAATATCTACCTGCACATTTTTAGAAATGGAAGCCGGATCGATATCCACATGGATAATTTTGGCATTGGGGCAAAAACGCTCAATATTACCCGTCACGCGATCATCAAATCTTGCGCCGATAGCAATGAGCGTATCCGCATGGTGCATAGCCAGGTTGGCCTCATAAGTGCCATGCATGCCAAGCATGCCAAGCCATTGCTTATCCTCTGCCGGGTACGCGCCCAGCGCCATGAGCGTGGTGGTCACCGGATAACCCAACTTTTTGGCCAACTGTACCAGCTGCTCGCTGGCATCATCCAACACTACACCGCCCCCCACATAGAAAATGGGGCGCTCGGCTGCCAGCATCATATCCACCGCACGGCGAATCTGACCACTGTGCCCCTTAATAACAGGCTGATAAGAACGCAACCTAACTTCCTGGGGATATTGATAGTCGCTTGTGGCAGTTTGCACATCCTTTGGAATATCAACGACTACCGGGCCTGGTCGGCCGGTGGTGGCGATATAAAACGCTTTTTTGAGCGTTTCTGCCAGGTCATTGACATCCTTGACCAAGAAGTTGTGTTTGACGATGGGGCGTGTCACACCAACCGTATCCACTTCCTGAAATGCATCCAGACCGATCATGCCAGTGGGCACCTGCCCTGTGAGCACGACCATGGGAATGGAATCCATATAAGCGGTTGCAATTCCGGTTACGGCGTTGGTTGCGCCGGGACCGGATGTGACCAGCACCACACCGGGCTTGCCTGTAGAGCGTGCATAACCATCAGCTGCGTGCACGGCGGCCTGCTCATGGCGCACGAGTATATGCTGCAATGAGGTGGCATCCGTGTCCAGGGCATCATAAATCGGCAGAACCGCACCGCCCGGATACCCCCAAATATGCTCTACACCCTCGTCTTCAAGAAACTTGATGACGATCTGGGCCCCTGTCAATTCCACAACTTGGTCCTCCAATTGTTGAAATAAATAAAAGAACCGTTAATTATAACAAGTGCTTATATATCTGTTCCGCGAAATTCAGACAAAAACAACCGTTGCCGGTAAAACCGCAACTCATTGATAGAGTCTTTAATATCTTCCAATGCCTGATGCAGATCCCGCTTGGTGCTCGCCTGCGCTTGCTCATAAACCGCCGGTGCCCAACGCCGTGCCAGTTCTTTAAGCGTACTGACATCAAGGTTTCGATAGTGAAAGAATGCTTCTAGCTTTGACATGCCTCGCACCATAAAACGTCGATCTTGGCAGATACTGTTACCACACATGGGGGACTTTCCTTTGGGCACATACTGTTGTAAAAAAGCCAGGGTTTCCGACTCTGCATGTTCAATAGATACGCCCTCCGAGCGAATACGCGCCAGCAACCCGGACTGCCCGTGATGCTTCTGATTCCACTCATCCATGGCCTCCAATACCGCCTCTGGCGTCTGAATGGCGAACACAGGCCCTTCTGCAAGGATATTCAGCTCGCTATCTGTAACAATAGTTGCAATTTCAATAATTTGATCCCGATCCGGATCCAGCCCAGTCATCTCAAGGTCAATCCAGACCAAATTGTTTTCATTCTGCATAAACCAACTCCATTAAAATAACTGTATTTAATCTACCAGAGAATCCGCATGAATTGGATAGAACAGGCTTTTATTGTTGTCTTAATCGCTCGACTCGCTGTCGAGCTAATCTTAAATATCCGGCAACAGCTCTATGTGTCCACACACCGAGATGCCGTACCCGAAACCTTCAGCAATATCGTTTCCCTTGACGCTCATCAAAAAGCTGCCGACTACACCCGTGCCAAATTACAGCTGGCGCGACACGAACTTTTCTTTGACACCGCTGTGCTTTATTTCATGACGCTGGGCGGCGGGTTTAACGAGCTTTATCAGCTGTGGGCTCATACTCAGTTGCCCCCACTTTGGCAAGAGACCGCCTTTGTACTGAGTACCCTATGGTTTCTGAGCCTGCTGCACCTGCCTTTTCAGATCATCAGAACATTCAAAATCGAATCAGATTTCGGCTTTAACCGTACAACACCCAAACAGTTTATTACGGATTTATTCAAAGGATGGCTTCTGGGCGCCATACTTGGCGTGCCGATCATATATGCCATACTCTGGCTGATACAACAGTTTTTACAAGCACAGTGGTGGCTGTATGCCTGGATACTCTGGATGGGGTTTCAACTATTTTTGCTGTGGGCATACCCAAAATGGATTGCCCCCCTGTTCAATAAGTTCTCACCTCTAAATGACTCTGCTCTGCGTGAACGTATAGAGGCTCTGTTAGCTCGCACAGGCTTCAAATCTGAGGGGATTTTTGTCATGGACGGCTCCAAACGCTCCAGCCACGGCAATGCTTATTTCACCGGCACCGGGAAGCATAAACGTATTGTCTTTTTCGATACTCTGCTGGAGCGGCTCTCCCCCGAAGAGATCGAAGCTGTGCTGGCGCATGAGCTGGGGCACTTTAAACATGGTCATGTCAAAAAACGCCTTCTGCTATCGTCTGTAATCAGCCTGGCAGGCTTTTGGCTGCTAAACTGGCTGATGCAATCTCCCGATTTCTATCAGGGGCTGGGGGCTGACTATGCGACACCAGGCATGGCAATGATTCTCTTCATCACTGCCGTACCCGTCTTTTTCTTCTGGCTCAGTCCGCTGATGAGCGCTTTCAGCCGCAAACACGAATTTGAAGCCGATGCCTTTGCCGCCGAGCATACCGGGGCACAAGCACTCATTGATGCGCTGTTAAAATTATATCGGGATAATGCAGCCACCCTGACACCCGACCCATGGTATTCCGCCTGGCATGACAGTCACCCACCCGCACCGATTCGTATTAAACACTTAAAGGAGCTGAAATCATGAGTGAGACTGTTGAGCCTTTAAAAATCCTTCTGGAAGAAAAATGTATATACATGCCTCAAGGCAGTAAGCCTTTGATTATCCCCACAATCGAAAGCTACCTTTCTCAACTACCCGGCTGGGATGTAAGTCTGGACTACAAAACCATCAGCAAGCCCTTCAACTTTAAAAACTATCATCAGGTCATGGCATTTATTAACGCCATTGCCTGGGTTGCCCACAAAGAAGACCATCATCCGGACATTTGCTTTGGCTACAACTCGGTAAAAGTAACCCTTACTACCCATACCGCCAAAGGCATCACACTCAATGATCTGATTATGGCTGCCAAAATCGACCAACTCCTGACTGACTAACCATCCCATGCGCTGGCCACTGGCATATACCTACACCACGCTGCCAACCTCCTTATGGGCACGCATTGACCCTGTGCCCGTAGCTGCACCCGCCCTTGTACAGTTTAACCAACCGCTTGCAGAAGCACTGGGTTTACAACCCTACCTATCTGACTACCCTCTGGCTCAACTTTTCAGTGGCAATCGGTGTCCTGAAGGGGCTCAACCTTTTGCACAGGCCTATGCGGGACATCAATTTGGTTACTTCAATGTACTGGGAGATGGACGCGCCGTTCTCCTTGGAGAGTGGCTCACTCCCGAAAAACAGCGCATCGATATTCAATTCAAAGGGAGCGGTCGTACACCCTTTTCTCGTCGCGGAGACGGTCGTGCAGCTTTAGCCCCCATGCTGAGGGAATTTCTTATCAGCGAAGCCATGCATGCTCTGGGCATTCCTACCACACGCGCACTGGCTGTTGTCACCACCGGAGAGCAAGTATATCGCGAGCGCCCTCTGCCCGGCGCCATCCTTACCCGTGTTGCTGCAAGCCATATCAGGGTGGGGACTTTTGAGCTGGCCGCGCGCATTGATAAGCCCACTCTGCAAGCACTGGCAGATTACAGCCTTCAACGTCATTATCCGGAAGTGGCAGAAACTGAACACCCTTACCTCTCTTTTTTGCTGGCCGCGATCAAACGCCAGGCCAAACTAATTAGTCAATGGCTGCAAGTGGGGTTTATCCACGGGGTGATGAATACGGACAATATGAGCATCGCAGGAGAAACCATTGACTATGGACCCTGTGCTTTTATGGACACTTACCATCCAGAAACTGTATTCAGCAGTATCGATACGCATGGGCGCTATGCATTTGCCAATCAGCCCAGTATGGGAGCATGGAACCTAACACGCTTTGCAGAAACACTGCTACCATTACTGGCTCCGGACTTAAAACAAGCCCAAACACTGGCACAGGATGCCTTGGAAAAGTTTGGCTCAACACTGGAAACGCACTGGCTAGCTGGTATGGCACAAAAGCTGGGATTGACACAACCTGACAAACCTCTCATTTACGAACTGCTCACACTTATGACAGAAACACAAAAGGACTACACACTGACTTTTAGAGACCTGGCACAGTGGTTACGTGGTCAACCCACTTCTCAAAACTATGATACAGAAGCCTGGCAACACTGGCTTGCGCGCTGGCAGGTACAGCAACGCTTCCCACCCGAACAAACTGCTTCTTTCATGGATACTGTCAACCCAGCTGTAATTCCCCGTAATCACCATGTGGAGCAGGCGCTTCAAGCCGCTGAAAACGGTCACATCACCCCCTTTGAACAATTGCTGACAGCGGTACGTCATCCCTTTAATGGAACCCACCCCTATACACAGCCGCCAGCCCCCCATGAACGTATTTATCAAACTTTTTGCGGAACCTAAAACATGGGCAAACACACTCGACGCAAACTCAATGAACAGCAAAAACGCCGTGTCGCACAACGTCGTCAGAGCACACAACTCACAGACGCTGAAAAAGCACAGGCCAAACAAGGCATTGTGATTACAAACTTTGGTAAACGAGTCTTATTAGAAGACAAACAGGGACAACAGCACAACTGCGCCATCCGTCAACACTTAGGCAAACTGGTCGCTGGAGATCGCGTATTATGGCTGGCAGCCCCTGAACCAGTCGTCATTGCATGTGAGCCCCGTCAAAGCGTACTCTCTCGCCCCGGCTTTCGCGGGCAGGATCGCATGATTGCCGCCAACCTGGATCGTATCAGCATTGTGGCACCACTTGATCCGGGCATTCATCCAGATATGATCGACCGCTACTTAGTCGCCTGCTGTCAACAAGGCTTTGAGCCCTTACTGATCATTAACAAAACCGACCTGATTGAATCCGATGAACAATGGGAGGAAATTGCCGAAACTCTACTCACCTATGATGAGCTGGAGATCCCTCTTTTTCCTGTCTCTGCCGTAGACGGCAGCGGCCTTGATCTATTGCGCGACGCCCTCAAAACACATACCACCGTTTTTGTAGGGCCTTCCGGTGCAGGGAAGTCCTCTCTTATCAAAGCCCTGATTCCCGATCTGGAAATCAAAGTAGGTGCGCTCTCCCATGCCACGGGGCTTGGTAAACACACTACGACAAACAGCGTGCTCTACCATCTGCCTGAAGGCGGTGATCTTATCGACTCCCCCGGCGTGCGTCTATTCAGCCCTGAAAAGCCAGAGACCCTGACCGACCTGGAAACCTGTTTTCCTGAAATTCACACCGCTGCAACAACTTGCCGCTTTAATAACTGCACCCATACGGATGAGCCCGGCTGCGCGGTACTCAAAGCCGTACAGGAAGGCGAGATTGCTTTTAGCCGTTACCATAGTTTCCAGCGCTTACGGGAGGAGTTTTGCATGTGACACTTGAAATGATAATTGTTTTTATTTACAATCTAGCTTTCTTTTGCCAACAACATCAATCGATATCAGGAGTAAACATATGTGGAACACTGAAACCCATTATGGTTTGATCAGTCGGGCGCTACACTGGGGAATCGCGCTACTATTTTTTGCCAATTTCTTACTCGGCCTTTTAGGTGAAGATTTTGCAGAAGACAACGAGGCACTGTAACAAGCACTCCTAAACCTCCACAGCACACTGGGTCTTTTGCTGCTCCTATTGGTCATCACGCGTATTGTGCTGAACAAATTTCAGCGCTCACCCCAACCTCCAGTGACCATGTCCGCTTTTGAAATTAAGCTGGCTCGACTTATGAAAAGCACGCTGAACCTTTTAATCATCCTGATTACCATTTCAGGCATCGTATCACTCAACACCAAAGGGGAAGCAGCGGTCTTTTTTAACTGGTCACTTCCCATACTTTTTGCCGACAATCATGATTTACATGAAGCGGCGGAAGAAGTGCATGAGTTTTCGGCCTTTTTACTGATGGGGCTGGTTGGTTTACATGCTGCAGCCGCCCTTAAACATCACTTCATTGATCGAGATGAAATACTGAACCGCATGCTTGGAAAATGATCTAATCCCCTCATCACGAGGGGATAACCGTTTAAGCACCGGCTAAAAATAACGAAACACCATATAAAAGCGCCACCGAAGCCAATGTGACCCCCAGCCAGAACAAAAAGAGCTTTAATAAAGGCACACTCCGTCCAATCAATCTCAGCACCCAGAAGCTGACCAGCGTCATCACCACCACAAACACCCAGAACCGAATAATCATTAACATTTTCTAATCCCCTATAAATATATATTTCATTTTTTAATAATATGTTTATCTATAATAACCAGAACCAGTGAAACGAAATCATAACAGGAGCACTCAACCATGTACCCAAAAGGTGAATGGAACTGGCTAAAAGGTGGCTTGGCCATGGCGGCAGTCGCCATTGCGGCCTTTCTACTAATCAAGCCGATCGGCGTCTCCACGCAATTTGCAGTGGTAGATACCATGATCTGGAAGGCCATTGATCCGGAGATTGTACAGAAAGAAGAAAAAAACGGCAAAGTGGTTTATTCGAGCACTAACGCTTACATCAACAAGTCCAACGCTTCTTACGCTCGCTCCGCCGACAACCCGGTAAATTATGGCTTGATTTTTGTACTGGCCATGATCGGCGGTGTCGTGCTTTCCATTCTCACAGGCGGTCCCAAGCCTTCAGCAGAAGAGAGAAAAGTACCTGAAGGCTTCCGACGTTATTTCGGCTTCAGGCCTGCGCTGCGCTACACGCTGGCCTTCATTGGCGGAGTCTTAACCCTTTATGGTGCGCGTTTAGCAGGCGGTTGTACCTCAGGGCACATGATCAGCGGCATCTCTCAAACAGCCGTTTCCAGCTTGTTATTTGCTGCCGGCGCTTTTGCAACAGCGATTCCACTTGCCATCTGGCTCTATCGCAAACGGGGAGGAACTGAATAATGGAAATTCTGCTGGCCATTTTATTGGGAGGCGCATTCGGATTTGTACTCCACCGTATCGGTGCTACAAACCCTACTCGCTTAATCGACATGCTGCGCCTGTCCGACTTGAAACTGGAAAAAATCATTCTGTTTTCAATTGGTCTAACTATGATTGCACTATTCACCATCAACACACTATTCCCCGGCGCAATCCACTTCAGTATTCGTGCAGCCTACTGGGGCGTGCTGGTTGGCGGGCTGATCTTTGGAATTGGCTTTGCACTGTCTGCCCTATGCCCGGGCACAGGTGTCGCTGCCTTAGGCGAAGGACGCCTGGATGCTGTTTTTTATGTATTAGGCGGCTTGGTAGGAACTTTTCTGATTGCCATCACCTGGAAAGACCTGACCCAAACCCCTCTGTTTCACTTGGTCAGCGACCTGGGTGCCAAGCCCACTTTGGCAGAAGGTGTCATACGAAATGGGCACATAATGCCTGCGGTCTTTGACAGCATACCGGGGATTGTTGTGGCGCTGGTTTTTGGCGGTGCACTGATTGCGCTGGCATTTATCCTGCCGCAGAAAATCCGCAACAAATAACCAACCTTTTCAAGCCCTCTATTTGCAAAGGTAGAAAGCTTTACGGATAATAGAAAATCGGTGATGTTTGGCAAACGGAACATCTCAAGGCTTTCGTAAGACTTTATACTTTTAATGAAGTATAAAAGCTTTAATATAAAACTTAAACAGGCTTTAAAACCAAAGGAGAGCCTCCATGAAAAAAGTAATGATCGCTCTGGCCGCGGCCGGCATGATGTCTTTCGGTGCTTCTGCATTTGCAGGAGATGCTGCTGCAGGAAAAGCTATCTACGGTTCAAGCTGTGCAGGTTGTCACGGTGCTAACGGTGAAGGTGGTGTTGGTCCTAAGCTGGCCGGCCAGTCCGCTAAAGACATTGCAGACAAAATGCATAAATATAAAGCTGGCGAGCAGGTTGGCCCTATGACTGCCATGATGGCTCCTATGGCTACTGGGCTGTCTGATGCAGATATTGAGAACATCGCTGCCTTTATCGCAACGCTGAAGTAATGCGAGTACAGCTGTGATAAGAAACCGCCTACGGGCGGTTTTTTTATCACCAATCCTCAAAAATCAACGTGTTAAAATCAGAAACAACTTTCTCAAAGGAGCCCACTATGAAAAAGCTTTCTTACATCTTGGCCATCAGCTTCATCGTCAGTGGTGTCGCTCACGCTTAAATGCCCGCCAAAGTGCAAGCCTGTATCGGATGTCATGGACAAGATGGCAACAGCACTTCCCCTATTTTTCCTAAACTGGCAGGACAACATGCGTAATACTTAGAAAATGCTTTGAAAGCTTACCGTGACGGTTTCCGCCGCAATGACATGATGAGCCGTTTTGCCAAAGGGCTGACCGATGAAGAAATCAAGCAGATCGCTCAATATTACGCCAGCCAGAAAGCAAAATAATCACTAAGCCACTTGCGTGGCTTAGTGATTACTAACAGCCATATGCACACTGCATTGCACGTGCTTCTACCATCAGGCGCTTCATTTCACGAACAGCCTCAGCAAAACCGACAAACAGGGCATGCGCTACAATTGCGTGACCAATATTAAGTTCTACAACTTCCGGCAACGCAGCAATGGGCTGTACATTATGATAGTGCAAACCATGCCCGGCATTGACCTGCAAACCTAAACTGTGTGCATAACGCGCTGCTTCTGCAATACGTCGCAACTCCTGTTGCTGTTTTTCTTGAGAAACCGCCCCCAAATCCGCATAGTGTCCTGTATGCAGCTCTATCACGGGTGCTCCTGTTTCCTTGGCCGCATCAATCTGTGCCTGATCGGCATCAATAAACAAAGAAACTCTAATACCCGATTCACTTAATTGCGCACAAACCTCTTTCAGGCGACCTACTTGGCTTAATACATCCAGCCCCCCTTCTGTCGTCAGCTCTTCTCGACGCTCCGGCACCAGACAAACATCTTCAGGCTTCATATGAGTAGCAATCCCTACCATCTCATCTGTTGCGGCCATTTCCAAATTGACTTTTGTCTGGCGCAGCGCAATCAAACGCGCAACATCCTCATCCTGAATATGACGACGGTCTTCTCGCAGGTGCAGAGTGATGCTGTCTGCCCCCGCCTGCTCTGCATCCATTGCAGCTTTAAGCGGACAAGGGTAACGCGTCCCTCGAGCCTGCCGCAAAGTTGCAACATGATCTATATTCACACCTAAATAAATGGGGCTCATGCCTTTATCCTTTTTTGTTTCCAAAGTTGTTGGCTTTTCAAAGGGCGTGTACCAAGCCAATATTGCAATACCTGCTGCATAAATCGCTTCTGTTCAATCCCGCAGTCTTGCTGCTGCTCCCCCTGTAAAAGGGCTTGCAAGCAGCGCCCTGAAATACCCTGCAATACAGGAACCACCCCTTCCTGCGGTGTCCAACGGTAGATCTGATCCAGCTGAAAACGCTCGGGTAAACACAGCTGAGCACCAATACTGCTCAGAACACTTAACTCATACTGACGCAATAACCAGGCCTGAGCGGCACGCGCTGTTTGCTGCGAAAGCGCAGCAATAATCATTTCATAGTGGAAAAACAGGGTTTCACACCCCAGACCCAGGGGCAGCAGGCGATGGCTTAACTCATTCATATACAACCCGCACAACAGGCTTTCATGGCAGAGCAAGGTCGTATTTTCAGCCTCAAAGCCCGATAAAGTCACCAAGCCCGTTTGTGCTTTTTCTCGCCAACGCAGTTTCAGGCGGCTAAAGGGCTGCAGCCATGCCTGTTTTTCCCGTTGAGTACGCCCTCGCCCCCGCACCCCTCTTGCAACTGCTTCGATACGGCCATATTCCGGCGTCAGCAGAGTCAGCAGAAAGCTGGTTTCCCGGAAGGGACGGCGGTGTAATACATAACCGGGCTGTTCCACCCACGCCATAACTTATGCTTCGTTATAGCCCAACGAGCTTAAAGCACGCTCATCATCGGACCAGTTTGATTTTACTTTTACCCACAGCTCCAGATGTACCCGTGCATCCAGCAAGTGCATAATATCCTGCCGAGCCTCGGTGCCGACCCTCTTGATTAACTGCCCTGCCTCACCTATCACAATCCGCTTCTGTCCTTCACGCTCAACCAGAATCGTAGCATGAATGACCCAGCGTGCTGCCTGTTCATCCCATTGCATCTGCTCAATCTCTACCGTAGTACCATAAGGTACCTCATCACCCAGATAGCGCATGAGCTTTTCGCGGATCATTTCCGCAATCAGAAACTTGGTAGGCCGGTCGGTAACATAATCTTCCGGAAAAATCGGGGGCTGCTCAGGCAAGCACTGCACAATTTCATGCTCCAGTGCATCCAAATTGAGCTTGTGATAAGCAGAAACCGGCACGATAGCCTTAAAGTTTATCTTTTGGGAGACTTTCTCGATAAAGGGCAACAGATCATATTTGGCCTTGACCTGATCCACTTTATTAACAGCCACAATCACAGGTGCTTTGACATCTACCAATAGCTTGGCCACCATATCATCTTCAGGTGTCCATTTATTTGCTTCCACCACAAAGACAATGGCATCCACATCCACTAAAGCAGTTTTTGCCGCTCGGTTCATATAGCGATTAAGGGATTTTTTCACGCCACGGTGTAAACCTGGCGTATCCACCAGCACAATCTGATAACAGGGCGTGCTTTTAATGGCATGAATACGGTGACGAGTCGTTTGCGGTCGAGGTGCCGTAATGGTGATTTTCTGTCCAACAAGCTCATTAACCAGGGTAGATTTGCCTACATTCGGCCGCCCGATCATCGAAACAAACCCGGCTTTAAAAATGCCCTCACACTGTTTAGAGCTCATTGGCACGCTCCAACTGTTCTAATGCTTTTTCAGCTGCCCGTTGCTCTGCTTTGCGACGGCTACCCGCCTCTGCCGTAAACGGCGGTTGCCCCTCCACCTGACAAGCCACTTCAAAAGTCTGATTATGCGCAGGGCCTGTAATATTCAGTACTTCATATTTAGGCAGTGAAAGTTTGCGCTTCTGTAACCACTCCTGAAGCCGGGTTTTAGGATCTTTGCCTACTTTTTTAGGGTCGATTGCATCAAGCCGTTTTTCAAACAGCTGCAGCACCAGCCTGCGGCAGGCTTCTATACCCTGATCCAAATAAGTCGCGGCGATAATGGCTTCCACCGCATCGGCAAGAATAGAATCCCGCCGGTAGCCACCGCGTTTGAGCTCACCGCCACCGAGGATAAGATAATCACTCAGCCCAATCTCCCGTGCGATCTCCGCCAATGTATCTCCCTTGACCAGATGAGCGCGCAAACGGCTCAAGTCGCCCTCGGGCCAACGGCCATGAGCCTGATACAGCGCCTCGGCAATAATAAAATTCAGCAAACTATCTCCCAGAAATTCCAGTCGCTCATTGTTCTGCCCGGAGGCTGAACGATGGGTCAGTGCCTGCCTTAGCAGACAAGGCTGGTTAAACGACAGTGCCAACCTATCCGCCAGTGCACTCAGCTGCTGATCATCGAGCTTATTCATTGAATCAGTTTCCCAATACGGTCAAAATGCACGCCCTGATCCCAGTTCATCCAGATCAATACGGCGCGCCCTTTAAGGTTTTTCGCCGGCACAAAGCCCCAGTAACGACTGTCATTTGAGTGATCCCGATTATCTCCCATAACAAAATAATGTCCTTCCGGCACAGTGATCGGGGTCAATAACGGCTTTCCGGGACGTGTTTCATCATCCAGCAAAATTTGATGACAGCGCTGCGCCTCAGGTAGACACTCCTGGTACACCTTAGCTCCATCCATCATGGCGCCAGACCCCTGTCCCTTATATAGCCCCTTATAAGTCAACTTTACCGGCTCTCCATTGATAAACAGCTGTTTATCAATATATTGGATCCTGTCACCGGGTACGCCTACCACTCGTTTGATGTAGTCCAGCTCCGGGTTCTGAGGAAACTTAAAAACCACTACATCGCCTCGCACCGGCTCACCGATAGGAATAAGGGTCTGCTGGGTAATGGGGAGCTTGATACCATAACTGAATTTACTCACCAGAATAAAATCACCAATCTCTAAAGTGGGATACATGGAACCGGATGGAATACGGAACGGCTCAGCCACAAAGGAGCGCAATACCAGCACAAACAGAAAGACCGGAAACAGAGAGTTTGCATAATCGATCAGCAAAGGGGGTTTTTCCGTAACAGCCGCCTCAGCTCGCTTAGGCGCCCAAATCAGCTTGTCCACCAAAGCGATCACCCCGGTAATCGCCGTCAGCACCACCAGTAAGAGCTCAAAATTCATCCGTTCTCTCCATTGCCGGTTTGCAGCACGGCCAAGAAGGCTTCCTGCGGCAACTCTACCTTACCGATAGCCTTCATGCGTTTCTTCCCTTCCTTCTGCTTCTGCAACAGTTTTTTCTTACGGCTCACATCACCGCCATAACACTTAGCTGTCACATTCTTACGCAATGCTTTCACATTGGTGCGCGCAATAATTTTCCCACCAATCGCTGCCTGCAGAGCCACTTCAAACATCTGCCGAGGAATCAGCTCGCGCAGCTTTTCAATCAGCTCACGACCGCGCTGTACGGCTTTAGAACGATGCACAATAATGGCCAGCGCATCCACCGGCTCACCATTGATCAGAATATCCATTTTCACCAGGTCATCTGCCTGAAAACGCTTGAATTCATAATCCATGGAGGCATAGCCGCGGCTGGTAGACTTTAATCGGTCAAAGAAATCCAACACCACCTCATTCATGGGCAGCTCATAGATCATCTGCACCTGGTTGCCGATATAGCTCATATTCTTCTGTACACCACGCTTTTCTATGCACAGCTTCATCACATTGCCCACAAACTCATCGGGCACCAAGATCGTCGCTTCAATAATCGGTTCGCGTATTTCCGCGATGGTGCTGATATCCGGCAGCTTGGAAGGGTTGTCAACCTTAACAGTTTCACCCTTTTTCGTTTCCACTTCATAAACCACCGTAGGTGCGGTGGTGATCAGATCCAGGTTGTACTCTCGCTCCAGCCGCTCCTGAATGATCTCCATGTGCAGCATACCCAAAAAGCCGCAGCGAAAACCAAATCCCAGTGCATCGGAAGTTTCAGGCTCGAAAAACAAAGCGGCATCATTCAACCTGAGCTTACGCAAGGCTTCACGCAGATCTTCATAATCCTCAGAGCTGATAGGAAAGATTCCCGCAAACACCCTGGGCTGTACAGGCTTGAAGCCGGGCAAAGGCTCTGCCACCGGATTCTGCGCCTCAGTGAGCGTATCCCCCACGGGCGCCCCATCAATATCCTTAATACCTGCAATCACATACCCCACCTCACCGGCATGCAGATACTCCGTCGGCGTACGTTTAGGCGTAAACACGCCCACCTGATCGACTTCATAATCCTCTCCAGTGGACATCACTCGCATTTTCATCTTTTTGCCAATCTTACCGTCCACCACACGCACCAAGGAAACAACGCCCAAATAGGGATCAAACCAGGAGTCGATAATCAATGCCTTAAGAGGCGCTTCAGGGTTTCCAGTCGGAGCTGGAATCTTCTGAACAATCTGTTCCAGCACATCCTGAATACCGATACCCGCCTTAGCACTGGCCTCAACCGCCTCATCTGCCTCAATGCCGATAATCTCTTCTATCTCATGCTTGACACGCTCAGGGTCAGCCGCGGGCAAGTCGATCTTATTCAACACGGGAATCACTTCCAGCCCCTGCTCAATCGCCGTATAGCAGTTGGCTACTGTCTGAGCTTCCACTCCCTGGGACGCATCCACTACCAGCAACGCCCCTTCACAAGCCGCCAGTGAACGGGAAACCTCATAGGAAAAATCTACATGCCCGGGCGTATCGATAAAATTAAGCTGGTAGGTGTTACCGTCTTTCGCCGTGTAGTGTAGAGTCACACTTTGCGCTTTGATGGTAATCCCCCGCTCACGTTCCAAATCCATGGAATCCAGCACCTGTGCCTGCATTTCACGCTCACTTAACCCACCGCAAACGCGGATAAACTGATCCGCAAGCGTGGATTTCCCATGGTCGATGTGGGCAATAATAGAAAAGTTTCGAATTTGTTCCAGTGGCTGACTCATAAAATGGCTGTATTATCCTGATTCAAAAGCGGTATTTTACGCCAAGATGGTTGCATAAAGGGGTCTCCCCCTTTTTTTCAAAAAACATTTTTTCTGTGCGTGTATGCTGAAAACGTGCCTATCAAGGCTTTTTACAGCGATTATCCATCTCCATAAACCTGCTTTTCCCCTTCAGAGCGGGCAATAACAACCGCCCCCACCGTGTCTGAAAATACATTGACTGCTGTGCGCATCATATCCAGCAGGCGATCAACCACCATGATCAAGCCAATAGCTTCCGTTGGCAGCCCCATGGAGACCAGAATAATCGTAATTGCAACCAATGATGCCGCCGGAATTCCTGCCACACCAATTGACGCCATCAGGGTTGTTACCATAATCATCAACTGGTCTATCCAGTCCAGCTGCATACCATACTGTTGGGCAATAAAAATTACGGCAATACTGATATAAAGTGCTGTACCATCCATATTCACCGTCGCCCCTAACGGTAGTACAAAGCTGGAATACCGGTTCGGTACACCTGTGTTTTTTTCAATGGTATCCAGTGTGATAGGCAGCGTGGCTGAGCTGGAGCTGGTAGAAAAGGCAGTCAATAGCGCAGGCTCCATCGCCTTGTAATGCCGCCAAGGGTTTTTGACCCCCCCGACAAAGCGCAATACCAGAGGCATTACGATAAAAAAATGAATCCCCAGCGCCAAAACGACTGTAAAGAAGAAGGTGGCCAGGTTCAAGAACTGCTCAAGCCCAGTTTTGGCAACCGCAGCCGCCACTAATCCAAACACGCCTAAAGGGGCAAATTTCATCACCCAGTCGGTGATCTTCATCATCACCTCAAACACGCCTTGCCAGAAGTGATAAAGGGTATCCCGGTAGGGCGAGTCAATTTTCATCATAAAGTAACCAAACAGCATGCTGAAAAAGATCAGCCCTAACAGCTGCATTTCCGCGGCAGCGGCAACAATATTCTCTGGCACCATGCGCAGAAAAATCTCTGCCACATCCCCCAGACTACGTCCTTCCACTTTCTGTGCGATGCTTTCACTGACTTCTGCTTCAACCTGCATACCGCCGGTATGCTCGCCCGGCTGCATGAGATTGACCACTACCAAGCCAATGGTAATGGCAAAGGCACTTGTCATCAGGTAATAGCCTAATGTCTTCAATCCTAAGCGCCCCAGCCCTCCTTGCAGGCTGATGGACGCTACGCCCGTAATAATGGCAGACACCACCAGCGGCACCACCAGCATTTTGAGTGCATTTAAAAACAGTGTGCCCAGAAAGCTATACAGCGCAAACCACTGTATTCCCAAAAACTCAGCTTCCGTGCCGGACAAGCTGCCCGCTACTACGGCCAAGGCCATGGCAATCAGAATCTGCCAATGCAAAGCCAGTGAAGAGATTTTCCTAACCATGCGTTTGCTCCATCCTATTAAAAAAGGCGCCCTGGGTGCCTTTAAAGGTATTGCTTAAAGATCCGGACACTGATACCACGCGGTATAGGGTCCCATGTTATAAACCTCTCTGAAACCCAGCATTTGCAAAATCTGCTGCGCCATATACGAACGGCTGCCGGAGCGGCAAAAAACAATCACAGGGCGATCCTTATCCAACTCAGAAGCTCTTGCTTCCAATGCCTGCAGAGGGATATTGATTGCCCTGGGCACTTTGCTCATTTCAAACTCCGGTGGTGTTCTCACATCCACCAGTTGTGCATCATGCTCCTTTATCAGTTTCTTCACGTCTTCACACGAAATAAACATGCTCACCCTCGAATACATCAATAAATTTAATCGCTAAATATTAGCGGAACCTGGTACGAAAAGCCAGAGATAGGCCAACCAAATGACCAGCAATGCAAACACTGCTGCCAGTAGATCATCCAGCATGACAGCCCAGCCGCCATGGCTGGCCTGCTCCAACTGCCGAATAGGGGGAGGCTTGAGAATATCAAACAGACGAAAGGCGACAAAAGCCAGCCCCCACCATAACCAGGACTGCTCAGGTAGTAGCACCACCACCCACCAGATGGCCACCACCTCATCCCAGACAATACCGGGATGATCATCCACCCCGGTGGCTTCAATACCCGCCTGACAGATCTGCGCTCCAAATACCGTACCAATGACAGCCACTGCCCACAATAGCCACGGCTGATATAACACCAGTGGAATCGCCAGCGCAAGCCCTGCCAAGGTTCCCAAAGTGCCAGGCCCAACAGGGCTTAAGCCGCTACCCGCCCCAAAAGCCAGCATTAGTACAGACTCATCCTGTAGCTGCTGCCAGCTCGGCACAGGCTGCGCGGCCCCCTTCTGAAAGCGGACACGCAGTTTTTCAAACATCTTAACGGTGACGACGCGCCAAGCTCTTCAGACGCAGAGCATTAAGCTTAATAAAGCCTTCCGCATCTTTCTGATCATAAGCGCCCTGATCATCTTCAAAGGTGGCAATTTTCTCATCAAACAGACTGTAAGGGGACTGACGCCCCACGACCGTCACATTTCCCTTATACAGTTTTACACGCACCGTACCGGTCACATACTGTTGCGTCTGATCAATGGCCGCCTGCAGCATCTCCCGCTCCGGTGCAAACCAGAACCCGTTATAGATCAAAGTGGCATAACGGGGCATCAGTTCATCCTTGGTGTGAGCCGCTTCCCGATCCAACGTGATCGACTCGATGGCACGATGCGCCTTGAGCATAATGGTGCCTGCTGGAGTTTCATAGCAGCCACGGGACTTCATGCCCACAAAGCGGTTCTCTACAATATCCGTACGGCCGATGCCATGCTCACCGCCCACTTTGTTCAAATATTCCATCACCCGTGCCGGAGTCATGGGCTCACCATTGATACCGACCAAATCACCCTTTTCATACGTCAACGTCAGATATAGCGCCTCATCCGGAGCCTGTTCAGGCGATACCGTCCAGCGCCACATCTCCTCTTCCGGTTCATTCCAAGGATCTTCCAGCAACCCGCCTTCATAAGAAATGTGCAGTAGGTTGGCATCCATGGAGTAAGGTGATTTTTTCCCCTTTTTATTTTCAATCGGAATCCCGTGAGATTCCGCATAAGCCATCAGCTTTTCACGTGAGTTCAGATCCCACTCCCGCCAGGGCGCAATCACCTTGATGTCCGGATTCAGCGCATAAGCATTCAGCTCAAAACGCACCTGATCATTGCCTTTTCCAGTTGCACCATGAGCGATCGCATCCGCTCCGGTTTCTTCGGCAATTTCCACCAGGCGCTTGGCAATCAATGGGCGAGCAATCGAGGTGCCCAGCAAGTATTCTCCCTCATAAACCGCATTAGCGCGAAACATTGGAAAAACATAATCCCGGGCAAAATCTTCTTTCAGATCTTCAATGTAAATCTCTTTAATGCCCATGGCCTCTGCCTTGACACGTGCCGGCTCAACCTCTTCGCCCTGACCGATATCTGCAGTAAAAGTCACCACTTCGCATGCATACTCATCCTGCAGCCACTTAGCGATAATAGAGGTATCCAGCCCGCCTGAGTAAGCCAAAACTACTTTTTTAATGTTTTCTTTCATAGCACACGACCAATATTTGTTAAAATTGTGCGCATTATAACCGATTGGACATTTCCCCCATGCAAGCAGCTTACTTTTTCAAAGTGCTTCCTCAATATCTGGTGCCGCAACATCTGCTTTCCAGTGCAATACACTGGCTCACCACACGCCGCTGGCACTGGTTGAAAAACACTATGATTAAAGCCTTCTGTAAACTTTACGACATTGACCTTACAGAAGCGAAACTGTCCAATCCAGAAGACTATCCCTCCTTCAATGCCTTTTTTACCCGCGCCCTCAAACCAGAGGCACGCCCCATCAGCGATGCCCCCTTGATCAGCCCGGCTGACGGCGTTATTAGCCAGGCACAGAACATCCAAGACAACACGCTAGTGCAAGCCAAATGCCACAACTACACCTTGGAGGCGCTACTGGGCGGCAATATCAGCTATGCTCGCCAGTTTTACGCAGGTGCCAGCTGCGTTATCTATCTTTCTCCTCGAGACTACCATCGCATTCATATGCCATGTGATGGCAAAGTTACAGCGATGACTTACGTGCCAGGTGACCTGTTTGCCGTCAACCCCACAACAGTGGAGCATGTGGATCAACTGTTTGCCCGCAATGAACGTCTGATTATCCACATTGAAACAGCACAAGGCCCTATGGCACTGATTATGGTAGGTGCCATTTTCGTCGGCAGCATGGAAACAGTATGGGCCGGTAAAGTCACCCCCCCCTATCAGCCAACACTGTTTCACGAAGATTACTCAGAACAGCCCCATGTATTTGCCAAAGGTGAGGAAATTGGGCGCTTCAACATGGGCTCCACCGTCATCCTCTTGACACCTGAAACCGGCTTTGCTGAAATAGCTGCGCTGCCCGCACCAAGCCAGATTAAAATGGGCGAACCTTTACTTCCGTCCCAAAATAAGGAGAACCTAAATGAAACTGATCACAGCCGTTATTAAACCTTTCAAGCTGGATGCCGTGCGCGAAGCACTGCATGAAATCGGCATCCATGGCCTGACTGTTACGGAGGTCAAAGGCTACGGCCGACAGAAGGGACATACAGAAATGTATCGTGGTGCGGAATATATTGTTGATTTCCTGCCTAAAATGAAGCTGGAAGTCGCCATTGCAGAGGACATGGTTGAATCTGCCGTAGAAGCGATTATTGCTGCTGCGCAAACGGGTAAAATCGGTGATGGCAAAATCTTCGTCAGCCCACTGGAAGGTGTTATTCGTATCCGAACCGGTGAACGTGGCCGAGACGCCCTATAACTACAATAACCTGCCTGCATCCCAAGCAGGCAAATCCTTTGATTTTCAATACTTCCTCAATACTTACCTTCCGCACAATCTTATAAAATAGTTTTTAGCTTGATCAGTTTGACTTATACGCCAATCGTTCAAGTTGTTGCTCCTCAGAATGAAATGTTCAGCCAGGCTTTTTGCCTGGCTTTCTTTTTATGCCATAATCAAAGCTCTAACCACACCAAGGAGCAATTTCCATGGCATGCCAAGATAAACAGCAATACAAATTTGGCCACGGCACAGACGCACAGCATAAAAAAGACCAAGCGCTGTTTAAAAAACTCTTAGAGAACCACTGGAAACTTCATCGCAAAACAGCTTTTCTTCCCAATGGAGTTCGTGCCATCACCCGCAGCGCCGACCCTGAGCTCGTCAAAACACTACAAGCACATGTCGCCGGTATGGAGAAACGTTTTGCCGGAGGGCGCGCCATCCGCTCCTGGGATCCGCTGTTTGCTGCACTATTTGAATTCAAAGACCAGATCAGCTTCTACTATGAAAACGAGCCAGACGGCGTGATAGCAGAACTGACTGCAGATGATCCTAAAATCATCGAATTGATCAAAGCCCATGATGAAACGCTGCATCACTTTATCCGGGCAGGCTATCGCATCTCAGGTGAACCTTCTCCGGCTCCACAATGGGTTAAAGAACATTATGCTTCTTGAATGATGCCTGCTCGACCCCTATTAAACCGGGAAACAACATAAAGGAGTCGAAGCATGATTGTAATATGTCCACATTGCAACGCCCTGAACCGTGTGCCCGAAGACAAGCTTAACGCAAACCCTACTTGCGGAAAATGTAAAAAACCGCTATTTACAGGGGAACCCGTCGAGATGAATACGGAGCAGTTTTTAAAAGCGTTACAGAAAACGGATCAGCCCATGATTGTGGATTTCTGGGCCAGCTGGTGCGGGCCGTGCAAAATGTTTGCACCTACTTTCGCACAAGTCGCCAAGCAGTTTGAACCGCGGGCTCGGTTTGTCAAAATCAACACGGAAACCAATCAGCAGCTGGCTGCACAGTTTGGCATCCGCTCCATTCCTACCCTGGCCGTTTTCAAAAATGGCCAACTTATAGATCAAATGGCCGGTGCCCTGCCGCCACAGCAGTTTGCACAGTGGGTGGCACAACACCTGTAACCGATTTCGCCAGCCTCAAACAGGCTGGCCACCTAATATATTTCCACTTATTCTGACGAAGCCAGATGCCCCCATAAATCATAGGCATCTGCCGCTTCAATTCTCACATTCACTCGTGCGCCAGGCTGCAAGTGCTGGCCATCCCGAATCAACACCACACCATCAATCTCCGGCGCATCCGCCTTGGAGCGGGCAATCGCACCCTCTTCATCCACCTCATCAACCAGCACCTCCAAAGTCTGACCCACTTTAGTTTGCATTTTTTCAGCACTAATCACCTGCTGCGTTTCCATAAAGGCTTCCCAGCGCGCCTGCTTAACTTCATCTGGTACCTGCGGTGCCAAAGTGTTTGCCACAGCCCCTTCTACGGGCGAATACTGAAAACACCCTACACGATCCAAACGTGCTGCGCGAATAAACTCAAGCAATGCCTCAAACTCCTCATCCGTTTCCCCCGGAAAGCCCACAATAAAGGTGGAACGCAATGTTAAATCCGGCACTTCCTCCCGCCACTTCTCAATACGCTCCAGCTGACGCTCCATATTCCCCGGGCGACGCATAGCCTTTAATATACGTGGATGCGCATGCTGCAAAGGCATATCCAGATAAGGCAGTACCAGCCCATCCCGCATAAGCGGAATAACTTCTTCCACATTTGGATAAGGATAAACATAGTGCAAACGCACCCACACCCCTAAATGCCCCAGTTGTTCGGCCAAGCCTGTCATAGACGCTTTGACTGGCCGTCCCTGCCAAAACGTCAATGCATGTTTGATATCAACTCCATAAGCAGCCGTATCCTGACTAACCACCAGCAGCTCTTTCACACTCGCCTCTACCAGATTTTGCGCTTCATCCAGTACAGCATCGACAGGACGGCTTACTAAATCACCACGCATAGAAGGGATAATGCAAAAAGTACAACGATGATTGCAGCCTTCAGAAATTTTCAAATATGCATAATGCCTGGGTGTCAGCTTCAACCCACCGGGCGGAATCACATCCACAAACGGATTATGTGTCGGCGGCGGCACCACCTCATGCACCTGCTGCACCACTTCCTCATAGGCAGCCGGACCTGTAATGGATAACACTTTCGGGTGCACCTGCTCAATCTGCTCCGGCTTTGCTCCCAGACACCCTGTCACAATCACCTTGCCATTCTCATCCAGAGCCTCACCAATAGCTTCCAGGGACTCCTCCACTGCCGCATCAATAAAGCCGCAAGTATTCACAATGACCACATCGGCCTCATCATAGTCGTTTGTTAACGCATAGCCTTCTGCACGTAACTGTGTCAAAATCCGCTCAGAATCCACCGTCGCCTTCGGACACCCCAGCGACACAATACCAACAGTCGGTTGTTTATTCATTACACGCCATCCACACTCTGCTTTTAGAAAGGCTTAATAATCGCCATAATCAAAATACCCACCAGCAATAACAAAGGCACTTCATTCATCCAGCGGTAAAACACGCTGGAGTGGTTTAATGCGCCTTCCGTTTCCATCTGCTTAACACGGGCACCCGCCCAGAAGTGATACCCGAGCAAAAGTGCAATAAGGGTCAACTTGGCATGTAGCCATCCCCCGCTTACACCATATCCAAACCACAACCAAAAACCTGTCGCAAGCGCGATCAACATCATAATGGTCATAAACTTATACAACTTGCGCGCCATCACTACCAAGCGACGCACATCCTCCCCTGCCTGCTGCCCTTCCGTAAAATGTACAAAAATCCGAGGCAGATAAAATACGCCCGCCATCCAGCTCATCACAAACAAAATATGCAACATTTTGACCCACAGCATCACTTTCTCCTTTCTTCCAACATAAACTCAGTATGACAACAACTTTAACGGCACATAACCGTTATCGCCTCAATGATAGGCAAAATTTAATCCCAGTAACAAGGAAATTCGCATGACAGTAACAAAAGACAAAGTCGTCTCTATTGAGTACACCCTTAAAGATAGCGAAGGCAACATCATTGATGCCTCCAACGGCAACCCTTTAGCTTACCTGCACGGCCACGGACAAATCATTCCCGGGCTTGAAGCAGCGCTAGAAGGCAAGAACGTAGGCGATAAGCTGACTGTCACCGTTGCCGCAGCGGATGCTTACGGCGAACGTGTTGAACAGCTTGTGCAGGAAGTCCCCCGCCAGCTTTTCCAAGGTGTAGAAAACATTGAAGTTGGCATGCGCTTTGAGGCGCAGTCTGAGCAAGGCGTGCACTCAGTAGAAGTGACCAAAGTAGACGGCGATACTATCACGGTGGACGGCAACCACCCTTTGGCAGGCAAGGCACTCACTTTTGATGTAGAAATCAAAGATGTGCGTGATGCCACAGAAGAAGAGCTCGCGCACGGCCATGCACATGGCACCGGCGGTGTTCAACATTAAGCCCTGGCTTGTTTCAAGGCCGCCCGCTGCTGCGGGCTGCCGACATACTACTTACCCTTCAAATAGTGCTCATCACTAAAAGTGCTGATCCACTCCGGCTTAAACATCACTAAAAATGCCATCACCATCCCGTTTAAAAAAGCTTCCGGTGCCGCCAACAAAGGAATATAAGGCATAAAGCTGTGCGCTACCTTTTCCGCTGTCTGTACCTGCGCCTCAATCAGCACATAACCTGTCAGCACCAAAGCCACAAACGTGCTGATACCCGCAGCCAAAAAGGCATTTAAAAACACATATACAAAAAAATGATGTGGCAGCCAGCGATATGCCGCCACCAGAATCCACCAAGTAAGCATCGCCGGCACCCCCCCCATCAACAGCCAGTTGACCGCCAGCGCATCCCAGCCTACCGCACCAATCCCGCTTAAAATCATCAACGCAATCAGAGCCGCTAATAAAGCAAACTGCCAACCAAATAACAAGGTCACAGTTGTCATCATTAAAAAGTGAAACGACAACCCCTCTCCAATTGAAGCAGTGCCATACCACAAAAGCGCCAGCACAGCCGTAACACCAAAAAACACATGCTGAGCATGGCGATCCCCTTTAATCTTATGCCATGGCGCCGTACGCACAGCCCATCCCAGCACGATAGCGGCACAGATAAAACTCGCTATCACCCAACTTAGAGGCAAAACACCAGCCGGTAAGTTCACTTTTCACTCCTTACATATGATTTGCCAATTATAATTATTCTCATGAACCACACTATGAACCTTCCTGATCCCCCACCATTAAAAATACTTGGCGCAGCGCTTTATGACGGCTTAATCCTCCTTGCTGTGCTGTTTTTTGCAGCCATTCCCTACACCCTCATCATGGGAGCCGGATTTGAATCTGACCCTTTTAACCGCGTGGCTTTTCAACTGTACTTACTGGCCATCAGCTATGCCTATTTTGCCTGGTTCTGGCGCCAAGGCTACCCAACGCTTGGCGAAAAAGCCTGGAAACTTTGTTTACGCACCGAAACCGGTAGCCCCCTTACATGGCTTCACATCAACAAACGTTTTCTTGCCACCTTGCTCTCCATCGCCCTTTTAGGTGCAGGCTGGCTGTGGGTGTTTTTTCACGGTCAAACTTTGCATGATCAACTGGCCGGCACTAAAATCACCCCCTGTTCCCAATAGGAGAAGGCCATGCCGACTGTTATCATCCATACAAACTTAATGAACTTTGATCAAGTCCAGTACATCACACACACCTTGGGAAAACCAGAAAAACATCCCACGCACTACCGCATTAACACGCCCAAATGTGTTGACCGTGCTTTACTCGACACCCTGAGAGACACCTTGCAGCTGGATGTCAACTGCCTGCCCGAAAGCTTTCAGCCCGATACCGTGCGCCTGCTCATCTCAGATATGGACTCCACCCTGATTGCCATCGAGTGTGTGGATGAAATAGCCGACCACGTAGGCATTAAATCAGAAGTATCTGCAATTACTGAAGCTGCCATGCGCGGCGAGCTTGACTTCAAAAGCTCTTTACAGGAGCGAGTCAAACTGCTTAAAGGCCTACCCACCCACGCTTTAGAGTGTGTCTATGAAGAGCGACTGACCCTTAACCCTGGAGCAGAACAACTGATCAAAGGCTTAAAAGAAAAAGGCATCAAGTTTGCCTTGGTTTCCGGCGGGTTTACCTTTTTTACCGAACGCCTTAAAACAGCGCTGGGGTTGGATTTTGCCCATGCAAACGTACTGGCAGTAAAAAACGGACAACTTATAGGCCAAGTGGAGGGCGAAATTGTAACGGCTCATACCAAAGCCCAATACCTTCTGGAACTATGCGAACAGCTCAACATCTCTCCTCAACAAGCCATCGCTGTAGGAGACGGTGCCAACGACCTTGAAATGATGCAGCTGGCAGGCCTTTCTGTCGCCTACCATGCAAAACCCGCAGTGCAGCAACAAGCCGATACCGTTTTAAATCACCGCGGGCTGGATGCCATTTTAGACTTCTTAATGTAAATGCTCGGCTGGAACTCATCCAGCCACTTTTTGTTTAACCTCTTCCAAAAGTCTGGAAGCAGCCATCTCCACCATATCAAAAACCTGTTCAAACCCCTCTGAGCCACCATAGTACGGGTCAGGCACGACACGACCATGCTCTGGAGCATACTCAGCCAAAAACAACTTAACCTCTGCAATAGCATCTTCTGGCTTCATCTCCTCCAAAATAGCCAGATTATCCTCATCCATCGCCAAAATCAGGTCATAGTGATAAAAATCACCCAGATCTACCTTGCGTGCCCGCAAGTCATGCATGCGAATACCACGCTTAGAAGCTGTTTGCTGTGAACGCTTATCGGGCGGCTCACCAACATGATAAGCATGGGTGCCAGCTGAATCTATTTCAACCAAATCAGCAATTCCCTCCTCCTCCACCAGCTTACGAAATACAGCATGCGCCGTTGGAGAGCGACAAATATTGCCCATACACACAAAGCAGACTCTAAATTTTTCTTTATTTTTCATGTGCTTACACCAACACTCCCTTTAAGACTTGGTTGAACTTCATGGAACCCCCCTATAAAAATCAAATAGTTACATAACCATTTTGGGGAAAGAATTTTACAGAAATTCAGGCAAAAAACGAGCTTCAATTTTTTATTTAGACTTAATCACCCCGTGCAGCTTCACCAGCGCAAGGAAGATCGATTAAAATCCTTAGTAGCGTGAAAAGTGACAACCATCTTGACAATTACCGATACAGACGCTGCTGGCGTTCAAGGGTCGATACAACCGCCACTGGTCGCTACAATGGCATGCTATATCACACTCGCTCAAGTACGGTCAGTTCATACGCCAATGTCGGTCAGCGACCTCGCTGAGGATCATATTCAAGCACTTGATGTACTTGTTGATCGTTTTGGCCTTGAGCTTTCCGCGGCTCTGTTTGGCGATATTGGCGCGGAATCTCAAAATATCGGCCTTGGTGATGTCGCTGACCACCTTATCCCCAAACCAAGGGATCAGCCGCTGGTCCAGATAGCGGCGATAGACCTCAGCGGTGGAATCACGCCAGCCCACCTTGAACTCCTCAAACCAGGTCTCAGCAAAGTCTTTGAATAGCGGATGCAACCCTCGTCGTTGACGATCCTGTTCCGGGAAGCGAGCGGCATTCTTGCTGTTGGGAAAGTAATAAGCATAGTCGAACTGCCCAAGAGCGATCTCCGCTTCCATTCGTTTCAGGATTTTTTGAAGTTTGCGGCGATTGGCTGGGGTGTCCTCTAGGGATGTGAATTCACGATATCGAACACCCTGATAACGAAAGTCAAAGAAAAGCTTACCGTTATTATGCACTCGCAGTGAAGCCATATTTCCCTCCTTTATTGTTGATTTGAAACATCATCAGCAATTGATGAAGCAGCCTGATGCTGTTCAGTCCAGCATTCAATAGGCATGGCAAAAGGTGAGTTAAGTGATTCCTTTATCATGTCAGCTTCAATGTTTTCCCAGATAAACAGGATCTTTTTCTGACCGAATGGTCGAATATAGTGGCGACCTTCCAGAAGGACAGAATCCTTCAGTTCGTTACGAATCGTCCATGGACTGTACTTGATACGCTCAGAAAGCTCCTTGGTCGTTAGATAGGTGTATGCCATAATGTTCTCCTTTGGGTTAGTTATAATTCCTAAAGAGCACAAAATGCTCTCCTGAAGAACATTTTATACAAAACCAAACTATATGCAAACAAAATGACTTTCTGGAGGTTATTTTGAAATGATTAAATGTCATTTATCCCGAATACTGGGAGAGAAGAAACTGAAAATTTCTCAAGTTTCTGAGGCAACAGGGATTAATCGAGGAACGCTTACACGAATGTACAAAGAAACAGCTCAACGTGTTGAGCTTGAAGTCATTGAAAAGCTATGTCGCTACTTAGAAATAAATATTTGTGACCTGTTTGAAATAGTTGACGAGCATAAACAAAAATAGTCTTGTGTTCATGACCCGCCTCAAACTAGAAAGTTTAGGCACAAAATGGGCACATTTTGGGCACAAGCTCGGTAGAAAGGCTAGAAAAAGTTTAAGAATGGGTGTTGACAGAAGGCTCGGAAGCCCTATAATACGCACCTGTTCAAGCAATGAACGACAATTTATTCCGCCGTAGCTCAGTTGGTAGAGCAGGAGACTGTTAATCTCTTGGTCGCTGGTTCGAGTCCAGCCGGCGGAGCCAGATTACAATCCGCCAACTCTGGCGGTTCTTAGTTAACGCGAGACCCCGTCGGGATGACCCGGCGGGGTCTTTGCTTTTCTCCTTGATTCACGCGGACTTACGACCCCGCGTACATCCCCCTTGATTCTCCGGTTCGAGATGAAGCGCGTGGGGTCCAAGCGCAACCC
>CAYRSN010000017.1:0-26610 GCA_964427185.1 uncultured Piscirickettsiaceae bacterium
TCCAGTTTTGAGAGTATGCAGGTGGATCAGGGCTTCAGGTGTCGGTGGGGTGTGTGGTGTCTGCATGTCGAGCGCTTGCCCGGCAACCATGCCTTGTGCACCGGCCGCATGGGTGAGAATTTTCAGTTGCCGCAGGCGGAGGGTGTCGGGCAGTGATGCATGGCAAAGTAGCTCAAAGGCTTCATTCAGCAGAGCATCTCCCGCCAGAATAGCGGTGGCTTCATCAAACTGAATATGCACCGTAGGTTTACCGCGGCGCAGGGCGTCATTGTCCATGGCGGGCAGATCATCATGCACCAGCGAGTAGCAGTGCACCATCTCAATGGCCAGCGCAGCTGGAGTAATTTGGTTTTCTGGGAGGGCTAATGCTTCTGCAATCAGCCATACCAGAGCGGGACGAAAGCGCTTGCCGCCGTTTTCCGTGGCATAGCGCATGGCGCTGTAAAGCGGCTCCGGGATGGCTCGCTGGTGCCAGTAATCTGATAGTAAGCACTCAAGGCGTTTTTGGTAAGGGGTGAGTAAATCCATGGCGGTATTGTAGAGAGAATTGGCAAAATAAAAAAGCCGCAACGCGTGCGGCTTTGTATGTTTAAGCGTGCAGGAGGTGCTTACAGCTCTTCTGCATGCTTGGACAGATACTCTGCAACACCGTCACATCGCTGTTTTTGAGCTTTCAGATTGACCTGCCATATCTGTCAGGATAAACTCAGTCACAATAACTTCAAATTGGCCGAATAAATGGCACAGATAGATGAGATAAAAGAGTGGATAGGCTTTCTCAAGGTGTTGTTCGTCACCCTGGTTGCCATTGACACCTCATTGATTGCCTGGTTCTTTAATCACCATGGCACGCTTGAGGTCACAGAACAATATCTCATCCTGTTTGTTATCGTGCTGTTATCCGTGCTAATTTACATGGTCGTATTATCTGTGCGTAAAAACGTCAAAAGACTGAGGAAACTCTAATGGATCTGGGCATGATCGCACTATTGATTGGCGTATGTCTGTTGGTGGCCATTGTCTACCAGGCATGCAACTTTGAGCCCTAAGCAGCAGATTTGGGACTTGACCAAATAAAAAAGCCGCAACGCGTGCGGCTTTGTATGTTTAAGCGTGCAGGAGGTGCTTACAGCTCTTCTGCATGCTTGGACAGATACTCTGCAACACCGTCAGGCGTGGCTTTCATGCCCGCTTTGCCTTTCTGCCAGCCGGCAGGGCACACTTCGCCGTGCTGTTCAAAGAACTGCAGGGCTTCTACCATGCGAATGGTTTCATCCACATTGCGACCCAGTGGCAGGTCGTTGACTACTTCGTGACGGACAATGCCATCTTTATCGATCAGGAAGGTGGCGCGCAGGGCGACATTGTCCGGATGGCGAATACCGTAGGCATCCATGATGTGTCCACCTACATCTGCAACCAGCGGGAAGCGCACAGGACCAAGACCCCCTTCGTTTACAGGAGTGTTACGGTAAGCATTGTGGGTAAACTGGGAGTCGATAGAGATGCCGACGACTTTGGTGTTCAAGGCCTTGAACTGTTCGATACGATGGTCAAACGCCAGAATTTCAGAAGGACATACGAAAGTGAAATCCAGCGGGTAGAAGAACACTACGCCGTAGGCACCGTCGAGGTATTCTTTCAGATTGAAGTTTTCTACGATACTGCCGTCTTCTAATACGGCGGCTGCAGTAAAGTCTGGAGCAGGTTTGGTTACCAGTACGCTCATTGTTTGTTATCCTCTTTTCAATGGTTAAATAACAGGCGCTGTATAGTTTAAATTAAACGGTGCGGCTTTATCAATACATTATTTCCAAGGGTTTTATGGGGGTTAGCGTTTGCCGTTGCCGCCAGCTTTAAGCAGGAGCTGATCCAGCAAGTGAGTGGGCAGCAGGCGTTTGAGCACGGCAAACAGATAAGTTGGCACGGTAACCGGATAGCGCGCTTTGGGGGAGGCCTTCTCCAAGGCCTTGAAGACACGGTCAGCAACGGCTTCCGGGCCTTGTGTGAAAGGCGCTGCCGGCCCTTCTGTTTTGAGCCGCTGAATCATGTATTCGTATTGTACGCGGTGTGCGCTGTGGGTGGGATCTACCCATTGCTTGAAAGCAGAAAAGGCATTCTCTCTAAATTTGGAAGTAATCGGGCCGGGTTCGATCAGGATGATGTCGATGGGCTCTTCCCAGAGCTCCAGCCGTAGTGTATCCGCCAGCCCTTCAAGGGCAAACTTACTGGCGTTGTAGGCACCCCGGTAAGCCATGGCAGCAAACCCAAGCACGGAGCTGTTATACAGAATACGCCCGCCCTGACCATGCTCACGCAGGTGGTGAATAAAACGGTTGGTAAGCGACTGGGTGCCGAATACGTTGGTTTCAAATTGAGCTTGCAAGGCGGTGCGGCTTAAGTCTTCCACCGCACCGGGCAGGCCAAAGGCGCCATTATTGAAAAGCCCGCGCAGCCGGCCATGTGTACTGAGCGAGATGGCCTGCGCCAGCCCTGTTTGAATGCTGGTTTCATCATTCAGATCCAGCTGGACACATTTAAGCCCGTCCTGCTGGAGGCGGGCGACATCTTCTGCTTTTCGGCAGCTGGCGATGACATCGTAGCCTGCTTGCTGCAGGGCGAGCGCACAGTAGTGACCGATACCGCTGCTGCACCCTGTGATCAGGATACTTTCAGGGGGCTGAAGGGGGCGTGCATGTTCCATTACAGCACCTCTGCTGCCCATTGTGCCAGGCGGGAGCGTTCCCCTTTTTGCAGAGTGATATGCCCGCTGTGTGCCCAGCTTTTGGCGCGGTCAACAACATAAGTCAGCCCGCTGGTGGTTTCTGTAAGATAAGGGGTGTCGATTTGTGCCAGATTCCCCAAGCAGACCATTTTGGTGCCGGGGCCGGCGCGGGTAATGAGGGTTTTCATCTGTTTTGGGGTGAGGTTTTGCGCTTCGTCAATAATGACGAATTTATTGATAAAGGTGCGTCCGCGCATGAAGTTCATGGACTTGATCTTGATGCGGTCGTTCAGTAAATCCTGTGTGGCCTGTTTCTGCCACGGGTTTTGGCCGCTTTTTTCCATGCCGAGCAGGACTTCCATATTATCGAGCAGTGCCCCCATCCACGGGGTCATTTTTTCCTCTTCGGTACCGGGTAGAAAACCGATGTCTTCGGCAATGGGAATGGTGGCGCGGGTCATGATGATTTCGGTGTACAGGTTATCTTCCAGAGTTTGCTCTAAGGCGGCGGCAAGGGTGAGCAGGGTTTTGCCGGTGCCAGCTTGGCCGACAAGCGTGACAAAGTCAATTTCACTGTCCATCAGCAGATTGAGCGCCAGGTTCTGTTCGCGATTGCGGGCGAGAATGCCCCAGACATGCTTTTGCGTATAGTCCTGCGGATACTCCAGCCGCACTTTGCAGCCGTTGATGTCTCTGACAATGGCGCTGAAGCCTGCATCATTGGTGCTGACCAGAAACTCATTAGGGTACCAATCAGGCGGGTCATCCAGTGTCAGCTCATAAAAAGTACGGCCTTCCTCCTGCCAGGAGGTCATGTTGTCTGCATGTGTAGTGTAAAAATCTTCCGGAAGCTCGATCCAGCCGGTATAGAGCAGATCGGTATCCTCAAGTACGCGATCCGTGTAGTAGTCTTCAGAATGAAGCCCTACGGCAGCGGCTTTGATGCGCATATTGATGTCTTTGGTAACAAGTGTCACATTGCGCTTGGGATACTTGTGCTTAAGTGCCAGCCCAACTTCCAGAATGCGCGTGTCTGCCTTGTTGTTGGCCAAGCCGGGAGGCAGCTCAACGGTGGTGATTTCCGTTTCAAAAAAGAGTTTGCCCAGGCGTGATGGGGTATCGCCAGCCTGAAGGCTTTGGTATTTGTTTAAGTCGATGCCCGACTGGATGCTTTCAAAGTCTTCATCGCGGATGAGTAAGTCCAGAATGCGGTTAGCTTCACGGGCGTTTCGGGCAACTTCTGAAATCCCCTTTTTGTGATTGTCCAGCTCTTCGAGCACGGTCATGGGCAGATAAATATCGTGCTCTTGGAAGTGGAAAAGCGCCATGGGATCATGGATTAAAACATTGGTGTCCAGGATGAAAATACGCTTGTTTGAAAAAGACATATATGCCTCTTTTTAAGTGGATTGTAGAGATTTTAAAGTGTCCAGTACCTGTTCGACATGGCCGGCAACGCGTACTTTGCGCCACTGGTAGCGGAGGATGCCATCCGGGTCGATCAAAAAGGTGCTTCTTTCAATGCCATAGTATTCGCGGCCGTAGTTTTTTTTCAGCTTGATAACATCAAACAGGCGGCACAGATGTTCATCGGTATCAGAGATAAGCTCAAACGGGAAGCTATATTTGGCTTTGAAGTTTTCGTGAGTTTTCAGGCTGTCCCGGGAGCAGCCGTAAATCTCACAGTTTAGCGCTTGAAACTCGCTATAGTGATCCCGAAAGGCTTCTCCCTCTTTGGTGCAGCCGGGTGTATTGTCCTTGGGGTAAAAGTAGAGCACGCTCCAGTGGCCTTGAAAATCAGCCTGCGTGATGCATTTTCCACTGGTCGCCTGGGCTTCAAAAGGTGGAATGGGGTGACCAAGTTCAACCATGCTAAAGACTCCATACTGGCATTGAGTAAGACTTCATTGTGCGCTGGATAAGCGCAGGATGCAATAGCAGGCAAAAAGGCGTATGAAGCTTGCCTGGGGGTGGGGTGCAAGTTAAGATTATCTTTTTACAGAATCATGCTGGGAGAAGGCGTGTGTTTAAAGGCAGTATTGTCGCGTTAGTCACTCCGATGACGGCAGATGAGCGTGTAGATTATGAAGCGCTGGAGCGTCTGATTGAGTTTCATATTGAGCAAGGGACAGACGGTATCGTGTCGATGGGCACCACAGGTGAATCGGCGACACTGGATCATGAAGAACACTGTGAAGTGATGCGTTTCACAGTGGAAAAGGTATCCGGACGTATTCCCGTTATTGCTGGAACCGGATCCAACTCCACACGGGAAGCAATTGAGCTGACCAAGTGTGCAAAGGAAATAGGGGCGGATGCGGCGCTTCTGGTAGCACCTTACTACAATAAGCCTACACAGGAAGGTTTGTATCAGCACTATAAAGCGGTGGCAGAGGCGGTGGCGTTGCCGCAGATTCTCTACAATGTGCCGGGGCGCACGGCATGCGATATTCTGCCTGAAACTGTCGGGCGTCTTTCTCAAATCAGCAATATTATCGGCATTAAAGAGGCAACGGGTGATCTGAAGCGCGTGCCAGAAATCCTGCGTCGGGTGCCAGAGGATTTTATGCTTTATACCGGCGATGACGGCACGGCAGTGGACTTTATTCTGAAAGGCGGGCATGGCGGTATTTCCGTGACGGCAAATGTGGCACCTGCTGCTGTACATGAAGCCTATCTGATGGCTTTGACCGGCAACACTGTTGCAGCGCGAGAAATTGATGGGAAGCTGAGCGCACTGCATCAGGCTATGTTCATTGAGTCCAACCCGATTCCGGTTAAGTGGGCGCTGAGTGAGATGGGGTTAATCGGCTCTGCGATTCGCCTGCCTTTGACCCCATTGATGCCTGAAAATCATGCGCGGGTACGTGATGCACTGCAGCAGGCAGGCGTATTATGAAGCTGAAGCCGCTGGTAGTCGCATTAGTGGCAATGCAGATGGGTACGCTGGCTGGGTGCAGCGCTTTTTCAAATGCCTTGAACCTTGAGGACAGCCGCTGGTCGAAAAACAACTACCGCGAGCAAGAGGCCGAGCTGGCAGCTGAGTTGGAGGTGCCGCCCACGCTGATTGCGCCGTCGCAGAATGCAGATTTGGCAATCTTGAACGACGGCCGGGAAGCACAGCTTACCTCGGGCATGCTGCCTGTTCAGATGAGTCAAAAAAGTCAAAGAGATATTCCCGCCTATCAGGCACAGGGCGTTTCTGTGCAGGCAACCTTGTGTGAACGCTGGTTGATGCTGGAGCAGGTGGAGGCTGAAAAAACCTGGGAAGGGGTGCAAACCTTTCTGAAAGGTTTGGGGTATCCCATTCAGGAAGCGAACCGTGCCACGGGGATTATTAAAACAGAATATGTGGCACGCAAAGAGATTGTACCGCTGGTGGATGTGAGCCCTTTGACCGCACTGTTTAACAAGTGGCGTCCGGAAACAGCAGAGGGTGTGCTGGATCGGTTTGTGGTGCATGTGCGTGTGGAGGGCGAAACGCAGCATGCACAAATTCGGTTTCACCACCATCAGGTTTTTAAGGTGGAAGATGAAGATGCGGCGGTTTATCGCATAAAACCTTACGATCCGGTCAAAGAGCTGGAAATGCTGTATCAGGCGGCTATTTTCTTTGGCGCACATCAACAGCAGGCTTTGAGCCAGGTGCGTATCAGTGCGCACATGAAGGAAATTGTGCAGGGTGAGGAGCTTGATGGGCTGATACTGCATGTGCCGCTGTCACAGGCATGGGCTTATATGCAGTCTATGGTCTGGCGGGCTGACTGGCAGGTGGAGCAGGTAGTACCTGAGCGCCACCAGATGCGTGTGCGTTTAAGCAGCCAGGAAAACAGTAAGGGCTTTTTTGAGCGACTGGCTTTTTGGCGTGAGCAGGAGAAGCTGCCTGATATGGTTATCTTGATGCTGAAACCGGTAGAGGGTGTTCCGCAGCAGACATTGTTGCAGCTGGATGTGCCGGAAGGTGCGACACCGTTGACGGCGGAGGAAAAGAAAAAAGTGTTTGCACAGCTGGGACTGCTGGGCGAATAATCTGTTTGAATGAGGGTTGATTACTGCAGGCCCGATTTCGGGCTTGCTGCGTTTTGGGAGATTGAAGATGCAAATCATTTGGGGTCATGCGGCACTGAGCGCCTTTCGTATTAACAAGTTACTGGAAAAACTAAACACATGTGGTGAGGTATGTGCACTCGAAGCACGTTATGTCTATTTTGTGGATAACCCGCCGCATGATGATCAGGGGCAGGCAGTTTTGCATCAGCTGCTCAATGATCAGACAGCACCTTTGGAGGTAACGACTGCACCCCAGCTGGTGGTGATTCCTCGTTTTGGCACCATTTCCCCCTGGGCCAGTAAGGCGACAGATATTGCACATACCTGTGGCTTAAGCACGGTACAGCGTATAGAACGCGGGATTGCCTATTGGTTGGAAGGTGTGGAGGCCGCACAGCTGCAGGAAATGGCGAAAATACTGCATGATCCGATGATGCAGGTGGTGATTGAGGATCTGCACGAGGCGGAGCGCCTGTTTGAGGTGCATGAGCCAAAGCCGATGGTGTCTGTTGACCTTCTTGGGCAGGGAAAAGCGGCTTTGGTGCAGGCAAACCAGGAAATGGGGCTGGCACTGAGTGAAGATGAAATTGAATATCTTTTAAATAGCTATCAAAAGCTTGGGCGCAATCCAACCGATGCGGAGCTGATGATGTTTGCCCAGGCCAACTCAGAGCATTGTCGCCATAAAATTTTTAATGCCAGCTGGACTATTGACGGGGAAGAAAAGCCCCATAGCCTGTTTGGCATGATCCGAAACACCTACCATCATCATAATGAAAATATCTTATCCGCCTATGCGGATAATGCGGCTGTGATCAAGGGGTTTGCGGCACGTCGGTTTTTCCCTCATATGGAAACCGGTGTGTATCAGGCGCATCAGGAACCGGTGCACATTCAGATTAAGGTGGAAACCCATAACCACCCGACGGCAATTTCCCCCTGGCCCGGGGCTGCGACAGGTTCCGGTGGTGAAATTCGCGATGAAGGTGCCACGGGGCAGGGTGCTAAACCTAAAGCGGGCTTAACCGGCTTTACCGTATCGAATTTAAACCTCGAAACACTGCCACAACCGTGGGAGCATCACTACGGCAAACCGGGACGGATTGCTTCGGCATTTGAAATCATGCTGGAAGGACCACTGGGGGCTGCAGCCTATAACAATGAATTCGGCCGTCCCGCTATATGTGGCTATTTCCGCACCTATGAAGTGCCTTTCATGACTCACGATGGCGTGGAAATGCGCGGTTATCACAAGCCTGTCATGCTGGCTGGAGGGCTGGGTAACATCCGTGAAATGCATGTGCAGAAACAGCCTATTCCAGTCGGTGCGAAGCTGGTTGTATTAGGCGGGCCTGCCATGCTGATCGGCTTAGGCGGTGGTGCCGCCTCTTCCGTAGACAGTGGTGCGGGCAGTGAACAACTGGATTTTGCCTCCGTACAACGGGAAAACCCGGAAATGGAACGCCGGGCACAGGAGGTGATTGACCGTTGCTGCTGGCTGGGCGAGGCAACCCCCATTGCGTCCATCCATGATGTAGGTGCCGGTGGGCTATCCAATGCTTTTCCTGAACTGGTGAATGATGCCGGTAAAGGAGGAGCATTTGAGCTGAGGGAGATCCCTTGCGATGAGCCTGGCATGTCGCCTATGGAGATCTGGTGTAATGAGTCCCAGGAGCGTTATGTACTGGCCATCTATCCGGATCGTCTGGAGCAGTTTATTGAAATTTGTCGGCGTGAGCGTTGTCCCTATGCCGTAATTGGTGAGGCGACCGAAGCACAGCAGCTTAAGGTGCATGATCGCTATTTTGAGAATAACCCGGTGGATTTGCCTCTGAATGTACTGCTGGGCAAACCACCGCGCATGCATCGTGATGTAACGCGGCGTGATCTGCCCCAAGCAGGCTTTGAAACAGAGGTGTTGGCATTTGATGAGGTAGTATCCCGCTTGCTTCAGCTGCCGACCATTGCGGATAAGAGTTTTTTGATCACTATCGGCGATCGCACCATTACCGGTCAGGTGGCGCGTGATCAGATGGTAGGGCCGTGGCAGGTACCGGTGGCGGACTGTGGTGTCACGCTGACCGACTATGAAGGCTATACCGGCGAAGCCATGGCGATGGGAGAGCGTCCCGCGGTCGCACTGACTAACCCTAAGGCTTCGGCGCGCTTGTGTATTGCGGAAGCGATTACCAATATTGCAGCGGCTCGTATTGCACGGCTGAGTGATATCAAGTTATCTGCTAACTGGATGGCGGCAGCAGGCCATCCTGGTGAGGATGCGAAGCTCTATGATGCGGTCGAGGCGGTGGGGATGGAGCTCTGTCCGGCATTGAACCTGACGGTGCCGGTAGGCAAGGACTCCCTTTCCATGCGTACCGTATGGGAGGAAAACGGTGTTTCAAAAGCCGTCACGTCTCCGGTTACGCTTGTGATTTCTGCCTTTGCACCGGTGGTCGATGCCCGCAAAACCTTGACACCGCAGCTGCGCACCGATCGTGGCACAAGCAAACTTCTGCTGATTGACCTGGGGAGAGGGCAGCACCGTATTGGTGGAAGCTGCCTGGCGCAGGTTTATAACCAGGTGGGGGACGCGACGGCGGATCTGGATCGTGCGGAAGACTTAAAAGCGCTGTTTGATGCGGTGCAGGCTTTGAATGAAGCCGGTCTAATCTGGGCGTATCATGACCGTTCCGATGGCGGGCTGGTTGTTACACTGGCGGAAATGGCATTTGCCGGGCAGTGTGGCTTTGATGTGGAGCTGGCACCTTTAGGTAACCGAACCATTGCAGCGTTGTGTGCAGAAGAGCCGGGCGCGGTGTTACAGGTGCCGGCCGACAGCCTGAAAGCGGTTGAGCGTATTTTGCATACCCATGGTTTGAGTGATTGTAGCCACTGGTTGGGCGAGGTGCGTGAAGATGATCGGTTGATTTTCCGCCGGGAAGGGCTGGTCTGGCATGAAGCAGATCGTGCCGACTGGCAGCAGAAGTGGTCTGCCACAACCTTTGCCATGCAAAAAGCAAGGGACAATGCAGATGTGGTAGCCGAAGCAGAAGCTTTGCAGCGGGCTTCTAAGGCTCAGCGTGCACTTAAGGCATCGCTGACGTTTGATGTGGAAGAAAATGTGGCCGCGCCCTATCTGAATCAGGGCGCTCAGCCTAAGGTCGCCATTTTGCGGGAGCAAGGCGTAAATGGCCAGCAGGAGATGGCCGCTGCCTTTACCTTGGCCGGCTTTGAAGCGGTGGACGTTCACATGGAGGATTTGCTTAGCGGACGGTTGACCTTGGCAGACTTTAAAGGCCTGGTGGCCTGTGGCGGTTTTTCCTACGGTGATGTGCTGGGTGCCGGACGCGGCTGGGCAAGCAGTATTCTGTTTAACGCTCAGACACGGGATATTTTTGAGGCATTTTTCCATCGTCCGGATACTTTCTCCTTGGGCGTGTGTAATGGCTGTCAGATGCTTTCCAATCTGAAAACCCTGATTCCTGGCGCCGAGCACTGGCCGAAGTTTGTACGGAATGCCTCCGAGCAGTTTGAAGCGCGTTTATCACTGGTGGAAGTGACAGACTCTCCCTCTGTTCTTCTGGAGGGTATGGCAGGCTCCATCATGCCGGTGGCAGTGGCACATGGTGAAGGACGTGTGCAATTTGCAGAAGAAGCTGCGCAGGCACAAGCGGTTTTGGCAGTGCGCTATGTGGATGGACTGGGGCAGCCTGCTGAAACCTATCCTTTGAATCCTAACGGCTCGGAAGGCGGGATGACAGGGTTTACCACACTGGATGGACGTGTCACCATTATGATGCCGCACCCGGAGCGTGTTTTCCGTGCGGTGCAGTATAGCTGGGCACCGGAGTCCTGGCAGGAGCGTGCCCCTTGGCGGCGATTGTTTGAAAACGCCCGTAAGTGGGTGTCGTAAATTTATTTATCTTTGGATAAGAAATTGTTTTGCTAAATATAGGGGTTTGGGTTAGACAGGATTTCGCTAACTGAGTAAGATTAGAAAATCATTATTCGCTATTGTCTGGCGTCTGATATGAATAACCACAACCAAGGAGCAAGTAATGTCACTCAATCGTCGTGAATTTATGCACATTATGGGGGTTGCTGCCGCAGCAGGTATGTTGCCCGGGGCAGCCAAGGCCATGTCCGGAAAGCCTGGCCAGGGCTCGCTGGACACCATGGAGACAGCCTATAACCTGCCTTTGAAAGGCAAGGTGCGGATTTTGCATATCACGGATACGCATGCGCAGCTGAAGCCAATCTATTTCCGTGAGCCAAACGTGAACCTGGGAGTTGGGCCATGGGAAGGTAAGCTGCCACATGTGGTGGGACACAATTTGCTCAAGCGTTTGGGGCTGAAAGCGGGTACCCCGGAGGCGCATGCCTTTACATTCCTGAATTTCCAGGAAGCTGCCGAAACTTATGGTAAGGTGGGCGGATTTGCACACCTGAAAACTTTGTTAGATCGTTTGCGTGACCAAGCAGGTGGCAAGCAGAATACCCTTACTATGGATGGTGGTGATCTGTGGCACGGCTCCGCGACGGCTCTGTGGACACGTGGTCAAGATATGGTAGAAGCCTCGAATCTGATCGGGCTGGATATTATGACCGGACACTGGGAATTTACCTATACCGAAGAAGAGGTGCTGCGCAACCTGAGCAAATTCAAAGGTGAGTTCCTGGCACAGAATATCCGTGTTAAGGAAGATGCGCTCTTTGGGGATGAATATCCGGAAATGGTCGCGAAATACGGCGGCATCGGTCTGTACAATGAAGATGAAGCGCGTCCATTTAAGCCTTATACCGTAAAAGTCGTCAACGGCGAGCGTATTGCGGTGATTGGGCAGGCCTTCCCGCGTACGGCAAATGCGAACCCACGTGCCAACTTCCCGGACTGGTCATTTGGGTTGCGTGAAGATGAGTTGCGTGATTTGATTACACATATTCAGGAAAAAGAAAAACCGGCCGCCATTATCATGATTTCTCACAATGGGATGGACGTGGATCAGAAAATGGCCAGCCGCGTACCGGGGCTGGATGCAATTTTCGGCGGTCATACGCACGACGGTATCCCGACCACGATCAATGTGAAGCGTCCTAACGGTGGCGTGTGCTATGTCACCAATGCCGGTTCTCAGGGCAAGTTTGTCGGTGTGATGGATTTGGATATTAAAAACGGTAAGCTGGTGGGTGTGGATTACCATCTGTTGCCAGTATTCTCCAATATTCTGCCGGCGGATAAGGAAGTAACGGCATTTTTGGATAAGCTCTATGCAACCAAATATGACACCAACATCATTGAATCACGCAACCCGGATTTCTACTACAGCAAGGATCGTTTGGGTAAGACCTACGGTGAAATCCTTTCCGAGGAGCTGGCAACTGCGCCGATGGTACTGTATCGTCGGGGGAACTTTATCGGGACCTGGGATCAGATCTGCGTAAATGCCTTGCGTGAGGAACATGATACCCAAATCGCACTGTCTGCCGGTGTACGTTGGGGGACTTCCGTCTTGGCAGGGCAGCCTATCACTATGGAACGTGTGATGGATCAGACTTCCATGACCTATGGCGAAACTTACCGCTCTGAAATGAGTGGTGCGCAGATTAAGGACATGCTGGAAGGGATTGCTGAAAACCTGTTCCAGAAGGATCCTTACCTGCAGTCCGGCGGAGATATGGTGCGTGTAGGTGGCCTGGACTATACCATTGAGCCGGGGGCTGAATTCGGAAAACGTATCAGCAATATTGTGCTGGACGATGGTACACAGGTCGAGCCGGATAAAAAATATACCGTTGCCGGCTGGGCACAGGTGGATCAGGTGGGCAAAGGTCGCCTGATGTGGGATGTGGTGGCGGATTATCTGCGTCGTCATAAAAATGACCTGGATAAACAGTTGGAGAAAGTCAACCGTCCAACGCTGAAAGGCGTGAAAGGTAATCCGGGAATTGAGGCGTATGAAGGTAAACTGATCTGATTTCTGGCCTGATTCTCCCGATAAAAGCCTGACATTGCGTCGGGCTTTTGTTGTTTTCCAAATGTGAATGTGCAATCACATTTGGAAAACAACAAACAGTCAGGATGTTATGGATAAAGCGGTAGAACTTAAAGGCTCAGTGATGTCATTTACGGTGCTGAAGGTGCGCACTGGAGACATTGATGCAGTTAAAGCGGGTATTGAGGAAAAAGTCCGCCAGGCACCGGGCTTTTTTCATCAGGTGCCAGTGGTCATTGAACCATTGATTGAACAGTTGGATGCAACCTTTTTGCCGCTGCTGGTGGAGTTTCTGACGCAGCAGGGGATGGTTCCCATTGGGGTACGCAGTGAAGCCCCCCTTATTAAAACACAGGCCGAGCTTTCGGGGCTGGCTGTTTTTGATCCAAACAAAAAGCAGGCGCGCCAGAGCACTCAGCGTGAGCAGGTGCCCGATAAAGCCGCACGGCCTGCTTCTGTTTCGGCAATGGTGGTTTCGCAGGCAGTGCGTTCCGGCCAGCAGGTTTATGCTCAGGGGCGGGATCTGGTGGTGATAGGCAGCGTTAATCCGGGAGCAGAGGTTTATGCGGATGGACATATTCACATTTATGGTGCACTGAAAGGACGCGCTTTTGCAGGTGCCAAAGGCGCGCAACATGCGCGGATTTTTGTGCATCAGTTTGATCCCGAGCTGGTGTGTATTGCCGGGCTTTATCAGCTGGCGGATGACTTACCGCAAACCCTGTTGAAAAAACCGTGTCTAATCACGCTGGTGGATGAACAGCTGAAGTTTGATCCCCTATAATGATGTGCATTTAAAAAAATAGCAGAAGGATTAAGCCGTGGCAAAAGTCGTAACAGTAACTTCCGGTAAAGGTGGGGTCGGTAAAACGACCACAAGTGCAAGCTTTGCAGCAGGGCTGGCGGAAAAAGGGCATAAAACGGTCGTGATTGATTTCGATGTGGGGCTGCGCAACTTGGACTTGATCATGGGGTGCGAACGCCGCGTTGTGTATGATTTTGTGAATGTGGTGCAGCAGGAAGCCAGCCTGAAGCAGGCGTTAATTAAAGATAAAAAAGATCCCAATCTTTATATTCTGGCAGCGTCTCAGACACGTGATAAGGATGCACTGACCAAAGAAGGGGTCGGGCGTGTGATTGATGAATTAAAAGAGATGGGATTTGAATATATTGTCTGTGATTCGCCTGCGGGCATTGAAAAAGGCGCTCAGCTGGCTTTGTATTATGCGGATGAAGCACTGGTTGTTACTAATCCGGAAGTCTCCTCCGTGCGTGACTCCGACCGTATTTTGGGGATTTTGCAGTCCAAATCCAAAAAAGCGGAAGAAGGAGGTGTGGTGAAGGAGCACCTGGTGCTGACACGCTACAACCCTGAGCGCGTGGACAGTGGAGAAATGATGGGCTGGCAGGATATTACCGAGCTGCTGGGCGTGGAGCTGTTGGGGGTTGTGCCAGAAGATGAAGAAGTACTGAATGCTTCCAATGCGGGCATGCCCGTATTGCGTATGCCTGAAGCCAATGCGGCGCAAGCCTATCGGGATATTGTAGGGCGGTTTCTGGGAGAGGAGATTCCGCAACGCTTTTTAACGGCGGAAAAGAAAGGTCTGCTGAAAAAACTGTTTGGGAAATAAGTCATGAGTATTTTGGACTATCTGACAGGACGAGGCCGTAAAAAAACCAGTGCGGAGCAGGCAAAAGAGCGTCTGAAAATGGTACTGGTGCATGAAAGTGGCCGTAACCCAAGTGCGGACTTTTTGCCGCAGATGCGAGAAGAAATTCTGGCCGTGATCAGTAAGTATGTGGAGATTGACCAAGAGCAGCTACAGATCAGCTTGGACAGGGCTGATGGCTACGAAGTACTGGAGCTGAATGTTGTCATTCCTGAGCATAACAAATGATATAGGCCGATACGGAAGTTAACTTTCAGACAAAACCGCTCTAATACAAAAGGACGGTTTTTTATTAGGCACCTCTGCAAAACCCTGAACGGTCGCGACAGTGGCGATTTTGGTTCAGGCCAAGGCGCGCCGAACGTGGCATAGTTATTCTATGCGAGTGAGGCGCAACACAGGCATTGAGCCGAAATCACCCTGTCCCTGCGGGTTGCGGTGGGATGGCGGCATCTGCTGTGTTGCTCGCCTTGAATTGGGCACCACCCAATCCTGCGGCTCGCGCCTTGCCTCTGCCGCCATCGCACACGCAACGCGAGCGCATTCAGGGTTTTGCGGAGGTGCCTTTATATTTTTTGAAGTTTGAGCACTGAGAAAAAAGGGAGTGAGACGAAAGTGGTAGGCGCGACTGGAGTCGAACCAGCGACCCCCACCATGTCAAGGTGGTGCTCTAACCAGCTGAGCTACGCGCCTACAGAATCTATCGTGCTAAAGATAAAGATGGTACCAGCGGCCGGAGTCGAACCGGCACGGGTTTTACCCCATCGGATTTTGAATCCGACGCGTCTACCAGTTCCGCCACGCTGGCACGATAGACCGCAAATTTTAAGGCGCATGTGGTGTCAAGTCAAGCAAACTTTGCATTAAATTTAAGGCACCTCCGTAACGGAGGTGCCTTAACTGGAGCCGGGTGTATCTGCATGCGCCTTCATAGCCTCTTTTTCCAGCCAGGCTTTTAATGCGGGGGATTTTGCACGAATATTAAAGGCGAGCTTTGCAACATCGTTATAGTGTTTTGCAAAGTGCACTTCCAAGTTCTCTTTAAGGTATGCCGGCAGCTCTTCATAATCCTGCCTGTTATCTTCCGGCAAGATAACAAAGCGAATACCGGCTCTGCGTGCGGCAATGATTTTTTCACGAATGCCGCCTACGGGTAAAACCTGGCCTGTCAGGCTGAGCTCGCCTGTCATGGCCATAGGTTGTTTCAGCGCCTCTCCACGTGCCAGGGAGAGTAAAGCCGTCGCCATGGTAATGCCTGCGCTGGGGCCGTCTTTAGGTGTGGCGCCATCCGGTACGTGCAGGTGAACAAAGGCCTTATCAAAAAATTCGGGATCCGCCTTATAAGCCTGCAGGTGTGAGCTGATAAAGCTATAGGCGATATTGGCAGACTCCTGCATGACATTCCCCAGCTGACCGGACAGCTTGAAGCCTCTGTTGAGCGTATGCACCCGCGTGGCTTCAATGGTAAGGGTCGCCCCTCCCATGGCGGTCCAGGCAAGCCCGGTGACTGTACCGATCATTGAGGCGTGTTTTTCCGGGTGGAAGCGTGGCTGCCCCAGATAGTCCACCAGATCGCTGACGTGGATGTTAATCTGCTCTGTTTCGCCGGTCACCAGCTTCATGACGGCTTTACGAATGAGCTTATTCAACTGTTTTTGCAAGGAGCGTACACCGGCTTCTCGCGCATAGCCTTCAATGATGTGCCGGATTGCCGCCTCGGTAATTTTCAGCTGTTTGCGTTCAAGCCCTGCTTCCTGCAGCAGCTTTGGCCACAGGTGATGTTTGGCGATTGCGACTTTTTCTTCTGTAATATAGCCGGACAAACGTATGACTTCCATGCGATCCAGCAAAGGCGCTGGAATCGTATCCAGTACGTTCGCGGTACATATGAAAAGCACATTGGACAGATCAAAGCGTACATCCAGATAGTGGTCAAGAAACTCGCTGTTTTGTTCAGGATCCAGCACTTCCAGCAGTGCAGAGGCGGGATCTCCCTGGTAAGCACTGCCTATTTTGTCGATTTCATCCAGCATGATTACAGGGTTGGCGGTGCCTACGGTTTTAAGTGCCTGGATGAATTTGCCGGGCATGGCACCAATATAAGTGCGCCGGTGCCCTTTGATTTCAGCCTCATCGCGCATACCGCCTACACTGAAGCGGTAAAACTTCCTGCCCAGTGCTTCTGCAATGGATTTCCCAATAGAGGTCTTGCCCACACCCGGTGGACCGACCAGCAGGATGATGGAACCGGAGACTTCACCTTTTAAAGTACCGACTGCGATGAACTCTAAAATCCGTTCTTTTACGTCATCCAGCCCGTCATGATGTTTATCCAGTGTTTTTTTCGCGTGATCCAGCGAGAGGTTATCCTGGCTGTGCACGCCCCAGGGCAGCTGTGTCAGCCAATCCAGCCAGTTGCGGGAGACGGCATACTCAGGCGAGTGGGGATCTAGCATGGCCAGCTTTTCCAGCTCTTCGTCAGCTTTTTTCTTGGCTTCTTCAGTGAGCTGTAACTGTGCCAGGCGCTCATGGAATTGATCAATGTCGGCGCTGCGGTCATCTTTGACGATGCCCAGCTCTTTTTGAATTTCTTTAAGCTGTTGCTTGAGAAAAAACTCACGCTGATGTTGATTCAGGTTTTCTTCAACCCGTTCGCGAATATTGGTCTGGATTCTGGAAATTTCAATTTCATCCTTGATGAGCTTAAGTGATTTTTCCAGACGGGCACTTAAATTCAAGGTTTCCAGGATGTCTTGCAGCTTGCTGCCTTCTGCAGTGGTCAAGGTGGCGGCAAAGTCTGCCAGCTGAGCGTGGTTGGAAGGGCCAAAGCGGTTGAGAAAATAGCGCAACTCCTCGCTATAAAGCGGATTGAGCGGTAAAAGCTCCCGAAAGGCGTTCATAATTGCCAGGCCATAGGCTCGCAGTTCGGTTTCGCTGGCATCAGCAATATCATCAGGGTAGTGGACGACCGCCTTGTAAGGTGCTGTGTCAGAGATGAAATGGTCGATTGTGAAACGGCGAAGTCCCTCGGCAATCAGCTGTATATAGTCCTCTTTAATTTTCAGCTCATGAATACGGATCAGCGTGCCGACCTTAGAGAACTCTTCCGGTGTGGCCTTGTGGTTATCTTCCGCTTCAGTGTACACCACGCCTAATACATTTTGTTCGGCGGCCTGCATGGCTTCAATGGTTTCCAGCCAGGCTTTTTTATTTAGCACAACAGGTAGCGTTTGCCCCGGAAAAAAGGGACAGTCTTTAATTGGCAGCAGGTAGAGGGTGCGAGGCAGGTTAAGATTCGCAGGCACAGGCGGATCTGAGGGGGTCACTTCTGCTTCGTGTTCAAGTGTTGTGCTGTTTGTGATATCTTCTGACATAAGCGTTCCGTATCTGCTCCGTTTATTCTTCCAACGGTATGATATAAGGATTTGGGGTTTTGATTTCAAGGAGTTTGAAGATGAGCGAAGTGAACATAGGTTTTGTAACTATTTCCGATCGTGCAAGTAAGGGCATTTATGAAGATTTGGGTGGCCCTGCCATGCAGGACTGGATAAAACAGGCACTTAAAACCCCCTGGCAGGCACATGCACGTTTAATACCGGATGAGCAGAGGGTGATCGAACAGACGCTGAAAGAGCTGGCAGATGAACAAAAGTGCTGCTTGATCTTAACGACGGGCGGCACAGGCCCAGCCAGGCGGGATGTGACACCGGAAGCGACCGCTGCCGTGTGTGAGAAAATTCTGGATGGCTTTGCCGAGCAGATGCGTGCTGTTTCGCTGCAGTATGTGCCCACGGCAATTTTATCGAGGCAGATTGCGGGCATACGTGGCCAGAGCCTGATTATCAATCTGCCGGGCAAACCTTCAGCCATTGCTGAGTGTTTGGAAGCGGTATTTCCTGCGGTGCCTTATTGTATCGATCTGATCGAGGGGCCGTATCTGGAAACCCGAGAGGATTTCATTAAGGCTTTCCGGCCTAAGCATGCAAAAAAACCTGCTCAGAATGCTTGACAGTGGATAAGGAGCCTCCTAAAATACGCGCCACATCAACGGAGTGTAGCGCAGCCTGGTAGCGCACCTGTTTTGGGTACAGGTGGTCGGGGGTTCAAATCCCTCCACTCCGACCAATATATCTCGGGCGGATAAAGCCGCCCGAGATTTTTATATGCCTTTCACTTGAAAGGATCTCGAATGAGCGCCCGTAGCTCAACTGGATAGAGCAACGGCCTTCTAAGCCGTAGGCTGCAGGTTCGAGTCCTGCCGGGCGTGCCATCTCAGGCCGCCGGTAATATGACAATATGGTGGGTGTAGCTCAGTTGGTAGAGCCCAGGGTTGTGATCTCTGTTGTCGCGGGTTCGAGTCCCGTCACCCACCCCACTTCTCCTTGAAAGTTCCACTTTTTCTATTTTTTCATTAATTTTTAAACTGTGACAATAATGTTACAATCGGCTTGGGTATGGCCGGTAAGGCCTTTTCTTGTTTTCATGTTGTTGAAATGCCAGGAGTGTTGAGTGTGAAGCGGCTAAAACAGTTTGCCTTAGGGAGTGCATTTGCATGGGTGCCGATGGTTGCTGTTGCATCGGGTTTTCAGTTATTTGAGCAGAGCGGAAGCGGACTGGGGCGTGCATTTGCGGGTATGGGGGGCTGCCAGCGATGATGCCTCCGTACAATAGTATAACGCGGCTTCTCTTACGGAAATCTCGGAGCGCCAGTGGGTAGCGGGTGTGCATTATATTGATCCGCAAGCGACCTTTCATAATGAAAATTCTACCGGTATTTTTGCCTCTGGTAGTGATGATGAAGGTGGGCAGTCTGCCGTAGTACCGAATCTTTTCTGGAAAGGACGGTATCAGGCCTATGATATGGGGCTAAGCATTGTCACGCCTTTCGGACTGGAGACGCGTTACGATAAGGACGATTGGCGAGGACGCTACCTGGGTGTTCGTTCTGATTTAAAAACAGTCAATATTAACCCTTCTATTGCCAGAAAGGTAGGGAACTGGTCGTTTGGTGCAGGGGTGAGTGTGCAGTATCTGGATGTCACTTTAACCAAACAGCTTTATCCGGACACTGTATTGCAAGCACTGGGTTACCCAGCTGCTCAAGCAACAGCTTTAGGGGATGGCACTTCTGAGTTAAAAGGTACCTCTTGGGCATGGGGGTATAACCTGGGCGTGCGTTACCAGTTTGATCAGAGCGTATTCGCCGCAAGTTTTCGCTCGACAATGACCCAGCAGGTCAAAGGGAATGCCTATCTTTATACGCAAACAGGTACACAGATTTCCAAAACGCCTGCGGCTGCGGAGATTACCCTGCCTGCGACTGTGGACTTGAGCTGGTCGAAACGTTACGGTGAGCAGCTGCAGGTGCTCGCCAGTGCAACTTGGACAGGTTGGAGCAGCTTTAAGGAGCTTGTCATTAAGGATGACACCACAGGCAGTGTGATTTCCTATACACCGGAAAACTGGCATGATACCTGGCGTTTTGCAATGGGTGCCAATTATCAATTGAATGACCGTTGGACAGTACGCGGCGGGCTGGCTTATGACCAGACACCAGTACGTGATGCCTATCGTACGGTGCGTATTCCTGATAATGACCGCAAATGGCTCTCACTGGGCGCGCGTTACAATGTAAGCCCGGCGGTAGCGCTGGATCTGGCATATACGCATATCTTTACGGATAAAACGAAGATTGATGAAACCGCTTATGCGTCATCAGGTGTCTCACTTGAGGCGGCGGTGGGAAGTTTGAACGGCTACTATACAAGCGAAGTGGATATTGTTTCTGCGCAGCTGGTGTGGCGTTATTGATTTGGTAGCTGTGTGGTGTAGCCTATTGAAAAGGCCTCTTAAAAAAGAGGCCTTTTTTGTTTGCTTGATAAAGACTTATATCGCTATATTAAGCTGATTCATCAAGTGGTTCGACACTTTTTACGCCACCGCTTTTTTTGTTGTGGCCGCGAATCTTTTCTTTGTGTTTAATGATTTGGCGATCCAGCTTTGCGATCATGCCGTCAATGGCGGCATACATATCATCTTTTTCATCTTTGGCAAAAAAATCATGGCCGGCTACATGCACCGTAGCTTCTGCGATTTTAAAAGCGCGTTCTGAAGTCAGCACAACATGTACGCTGAGTACCTGATCGAAGTGGTGTTTGATTTTTTCCAGTTTCTGCGTAATGTGATTACGAATGGCATCGGTGATATCGATGTGGTGACCGGTGATTTCTAATTGCATGATTTCTCCTTTGTGTTTAAGTTTATCGTGGTTCGCAATTCCAATTTATAGCAGTCATCAGGAATATGCAAGCGGCCTTAGTCCTGAATTTTCTGGATCGTGAGCAGTACCCCATAAATGGGATGATCCATGTAATACCAGGGGCCTGATTTTATTTTGCGCTGTACTTCGAGGTAAAAAGGCCAGCTTTCCGGCAGTGCCTGAAGCGGAATACCCTCGTGTTGTGCAAATGCCTCACGCACCGCTTCAGGAATGATACGCTCTAATGTGAGCTGAAGGCGGATATGCGCATAGCGGTTTTTATAAAACCATACGGTGCCGCTTAGCAGATCCCCGGTTTTAGTGACTGCATCAATGGCCAGAGGTTTTGAGATATTTGAAGGGAGGGCAGGCTGCTGCCAAGCCAGATGGGTGATAATGCGGTACCCACGTTTGGGCACCAGTTTTGTCAGCGCAGGTTTGAGCAGGTAGTGCTCGGGTGTGACCGGCTGAATGCGGCTGACCCAGAAAGGTACCTGTTCAGGCTTTAGGCCATTGAGCAGATCGGTGAGCGACCAAGGTGTCTCTTCTTCGGGGGGGATAAGCGCTGTGGAGGGGGTCTCTCCTTTTTTTTCAAAAGCTGAATTTTCCGGTTTTGTGTGCATAAGAGGCGGTTCTGGCGGGTGTTCTAAGCTGTTTTCAGCTGGTAAATCGAGGTGTTGGAGGCTTTCAGGCCAGGGCCAGAACTCTTCTGTCCAGCCGCGCAGCGCTGTGGTTTGAAAAATGATCATTTCAACGTGATACAGTGGCGCTGCGGTTTTGGGAGAAGCTGCATGAAGGCTGCCTGCAAACAGAAACAGCAAAAAAGTGCTCAGGTATCGGTTCATGGCTCAGGTGTCAGCTGGTTTAACAGGGTTTCGAGGGTTGTAATCCGTGTGGCAATATCAGGCATTGTAGCGAAAACGAGCAGTTGCTGCTGCCCCTTCATGCGGTAGCGCTGAGGATCCTGCTGAATCAGCTGAATGAGTTTGGCCGGGTCAATGTCGGGGGTGGCGGTAAAGGTGATGCGGGCACGCTCTTCGTCAGCCTCAAGGCTCTGGATGCCCAGAGCACGGGCTTTGAGTTTGAGGCGTGTGACGGCAAATAGGTTTTTGGTGGCTTCGGGAAGCAGGCCGAAACGGTCGATCATTTCTATTTCCAGCTGCGCCAGTGCTTCTTCTGATGAAGCGGAGGCGATGCGCTTGTACATGACCAGGCGTGTGGCGATATCGGGCAGGTAATCTTCTGGGATGAGTGCAGGTACGTGCAGTTCAACATCGGTATGTGCGGGCTCAAGTGTGTCTGTTGAGGGCATCTCTCCTTGTTTATAGGCTTTTACAGCACGTGCCAGGAGCTCTTGGTAAAGCGTGAAGCCGACTTGCTGAATCTGACCTGCCTGTTTGTCGCCTAAAAGCTCGCCTGCGCCGCGAATTTCCAGGTCATGGCTGGCCAGTAAGAAACCGGCTCCCAGGGTGTTATGACGACTGATGGCTTCCAGACGTTTTTGTGCATCGGGGGTGATCTGGCTTTTATCTTCCGGGGTGAACAGGTAGGCAAAAGCACGGTGGTGTGAGCGTCCGACCCGTCCGCGCAGTTGATGGAGCTGTGCCATGCCAAATTTGTCGGCACGGTAGATTAAGATGGTATTGGCGGTGGGGATGTCGATACCGGTTTCAATAATGGTGGTGCACACGAGGATATTGAATTTTTGGTGGTAGAAGTCCTGCATGACGCGCTCTAGCTGGCGTTCCGGCATCTGACCGTGGGCAATGGCAACCCGGCCTTCCGGTACCAGTGACTGCATCTCTTCTGCAAAGGCTTCGATTTTGTCGACATCATTAAAGAGCATGTAAACCTGTCCGCCGCGGCGCAGCTCTCGCAGGCAGGCTTCGCGGGCTGTTTCTTTGCGCCAGGGCTGTACAAAGGTTTCTACAGCCAGTCGTTTGGCAGGGGGGGTGGCAATCAGTGAAAGGCTGCGCAGGTCGTTCATGGCCATGTTGAGCGTACGGGGAATCGGTGTGGCGGTGAGGGTGAGCACATCGACTTCTGCGCGCAGTTTTTTCAGTTGTTCTTTTTGTTTAACGCCGAAACGGTGTTCTTCGTCCAGAATGACCAGCCCCAGGTCTTTGAAACGGATATCTTTTTGTAGAAGCTTGTGTGTGCCGATGATAATGTCCAGCTTGCCTTCTGAGAGGGCTTGCAGGGTGGCTTTTTGCGCCTTGGTGTTTTGGAAGCGGGAGAGCAGTCCTACTTCGATGGGCCAGTCGGCAAAGCGGTCGCGGAACTTTTCATAATGCTGTTGTGCCAGCAGGGTCGTCGGCACCAGTACGGCCACCTGCTTGCCATTACTGGCGGCAACAAAAGCTGCGCGTAGGGCGACTTCTGTTTTGCCGAATCCTACATCGCCGCAGACCAGCCGATCCATAGGCTGCGGGGACTGCATATCGGCCAGTACGGCTTCGATTGCAGCCTGCTGATCCGGTGTTTCCTCAAAAGGAAAGGCTGCGGCAAAGCGTGCGTATTCCGTTTCATCCAGAACATAGCGTGTGCCGGTACGTGCGGCACGCTGAGCGTAAATATCCAGAAGCTCTGCGGCAATATCCTGTGCACGTTTGGCGGCCTGCTCTTTGGCTTTGCGCCATTTATCAGTGCCCAGCCGGTGTAGCGGGGCATGCTCGGGGTTGGCACCGGTGTAGCGGCTGATAAGTTCCAGATGAGTGATAGGGACATAGAGCTTGCCATCCCCAGCATAGCGCAATACGACGAACTCCTGCTGTTGTCCAGCACTGTCCAGTGTCTGCAATCCCTCATAACGCCCGACGCCATGTTCGATATGTACAACTGGCTGCCCGATTTCCAGTTCGGCCAGATTGCGGATGGCCGTGTCAAAGTCTTCATGAGGGCGTTTGTATCTGCGCCTTGCCTGAGTGACACTCTGCCCCAGCAGATCTGCTTCCGTAATAATGGCAATTTCCTGATCCGCACAGCTTTCTTCAACAGGGCCGACTGTCAGTGCAAAAGGAGTGGTATCAGCCAGGAAAGCAGACCAATCCTGCACGGTATGGGGCTGGTGGGGATGATTTTTCATCAGTGTCAGCAAAGCCTCTCTGCGCCCCGGGCTTTCGGCAACAATCAGCGTCCGCCCTGAAAACTGATCAACAAAGGCATTTAATTTGGCCAGCGGCAGGCCTTGCTGTTGAATCTGCAGAGGCGGAAGGGGGAGGTGCTCCGTAACCAGGTGTGTTTTAGAGGTGATTTCACGCTCCAGCCACACGGATGTGTGCGCTTTGAGCTGAGCCATTACCTCATCCGGGCGCAGGATCAGATGCGCGGGAGGCAATGGAGGGAAGTCCTTATTCAGCTGCGCAACTTCAAAACGCTCTTGGAAAGTATGCCAGTTTTCTTCTGCACTTTGGTACAGATCCCCGTGAAGGAAAAATGTCGCCTCCGCTGATGCCAGATAATCAAACAGCGTAGAGGTATTATCATGAAACAGCGGAAGATAATACTCCAGGCCGCCGAGGAGACGTTTGCCTTCGCTGATATCCTGATACAGCTGGCTTTGGCGAACTTCCGCTCCCAGTATTTGTCTTGCCTGACGGCGAAAACGATCAACACTCTCTGAATCCAGGCTGAACTCGCGCGCCGGTAAAAGCTCAATACGGGAGACGGTGTCATTGGAGCGCTGGGTGTCCGGATCGAATATGCGGATGGTGTCAATTTCGTTATCAAACAGATCAAGGCGAAAGGGCGTGTCGCTGCCGGCCGGAAAGAGGTCAATGATGCTACCGCGCACGGCAAACTCTCCGGGCTCGTGCACCTGACTGACGCGTTGGTAATTATTTTGCTCCAGGCGGTGTAGAAACGCATCCAGATCCAACTGCTCTCCTTGTTGTAGCAATAGTACCTGTTGGGCAATAAATGCTGGTGGTGGCAGGCGCTGCATCAGAGTTGGCAGGCTGGTAATCAGGATGGCATGAGGGTGCTGGCTGAGCCGGTAAAGTGTTCTTAGACGCTCGGAAATAATTTCCTGAGGGGGTGAGAAACGGTCGTAGGGCAATGTTTCCCATTCCGGCAGTGTCAGCAGTGTCGCTTGGGGTGAAAAGAAGCGTATCAGTGCTTCCAGCTGAGGGACTTGCTGAGCGGAAGGCACCACCATGATCAGCATCTGCTGGCTGTGAGCATGTTTCAACGCCAGTAAGCGGGCGATGCGTGTGCTGTTAAAAGGTGCCCAGCGGGTCTGATTACCGGAAATGGGGTATTGTGCAAGCTGCTGAAGTGAAAGAGGGTTGGACATAGGGTATTGATGCTGTATCACTGAAAATGAGCGCTATTTTAACGTGATAAGGGGGGAAGAGGGAGTGATACAGGAGGCGGTTCCAAAAGGAAATTTGTGTATTTTGATAAATTTATTTTATGTTATTGATATGTTTTATGAGTTTGTTTTATAGGGGCAGCAGAAATTTCTATTTCAGATTTTGCTTGTTTTTTGTCATGATGATTTTGAACACGGCTGCTAAAGCAGCGCTTTATGTTTGCGAATAGTTTTGAAGAGGTGAGATCCGATGGCAACGATTGTAATAGTAGGCGCCAGTACGGGCGGGTTGCCCATGGCTTATGACCTGCGTAAAAAGCTGGGGCGTGAGCATACGATCAAAGTAATCAGCGCTGTAGAAAACTTCACGTTTATTCCTTCTAATCCATGGGTGGCGGTAGGCTGGCGCAAGCCGGAAGATATTTCCTTCCCGCTGAAGCCCTACCTGACGCGTAAAGGTATTGAGTTTATCCACCAGACTGTTACAGCTCTACATCCGGATGAGAATAAGCTGGAGCTGGCGGACGGGCAGACACTGACCTATGATTTTTTGATTCTGGCGACAGGGCCTGCACTGGCCTTTGAAGAAGTGGAAGGCCTGGGGCCACAATCAGCAGGAGGGCATACAGTTTCAATTTGCACCACACCGCATGCGTCGGAAGCCTATGAACAGTGGGAGGCGTTTTGTGAGGATCCGGGACCGATTGTAGTGGGGGCAGTGCAGGGTGCCTCATGTTTCGGGCCTGCGTATGAGTTTGCCATGATTGTGGAAACAGACTTGCGTAAGCGTAAAATCCGTGACCGCGTGCCCATGACGTTCGTGACTTCGGAGCCCTATATTGGGCATATGGGGCTTGGCGGTGTGGGGGATTCCAAAGGGTTGCTGGAATCCATGTTCCGAGAGCGTCATATCAGCTGGATTACCAATGCCAAGGTGACCAAAATTGAGGCGGGCAAAATGTATGTGGCGGAGCATGATAAACAAGGCGAGGTGATTGATGAACATATCTTGCCGTTTAAGTACTCCATGATGCTGCCGGCCTTTAAAGGCACCAAGATGTTACAGGATGTGGAAAAGCTGGAAGGGCTGGTAAACCCACGGGGCTTTGTGATTGTGGATGAGTATAACCGTAATCCTAAGTGGCAGAATATCTATGCACTGGGTGTAGGGATTGCGATTCCGCCGGTTGAGGCCACGCCGGTTCCGGTAGGCACTCCTAAAACAGGCCTGATGATTGAAGGGATGGTGACGGCGATTTGTCACAATTTGGTTTGTGTGCTGCAGGGCAAAGCGCCGGAAGAACAGGCTTCCTGGAACACGATCTGTCTTGCGGATATGGGAGATACGGGGGCGGCATTTGTAGCGCTGCCGCAGATTCCACCGCGGAATTTAACCTGGGCAAAAAAGGGTAAATGGGTGCACCTGGCCAAAATCGCGTTTGAAAAATATTTCATTCGTAATATGAAAGCAGGCAATGCAGAGCCGATTTACCAGAAATACATCATGAAAATGTTGGGGATTACCCGCCTTGCCTCAGGCAAGCATTAGGTAGTGTCGTCAAGAGATTTCTGCCCAAATGGCGATACAGCGGATATGAACG
>CAYRSN010000018.1:0-23559 GCA_964427185.1 uncultured Piscirickettsiaceae bacterium
CTGGCGGCTGTTCCGCTGTTTTTAATATGGTTGTATCTGTTGTGGGGCATGGTCTTGTTGGTAGCGACCGTTGTATGGCATATCGATAAGCGCTTGAAAATAAAACATTCGTCCCTTATGATAAAAACAAGAAAGGGAGAAAAGCCATGATCAATGGAATTAACAGCGGTTTGCAAAGCACATTACAAATGATGCAAATGCAAAGAGGCGTGGATGCTGCAGGTGCAGCACAGCAGTCTGCACCAGCCGGGATGCCGCAAAAAGGCGCGATGGCGGCAGTTAATGTTTCGCTCCAGCAAACAGCGGCGCCATCACCGGCAGAAAAGGCGATGGCTGATTATCGCGCATTGGGACAAAAAGCAGTGCTGGCTGCAAGTGGTAGTAGTGCAGCAAAAGGTTATGAAATGCAGGATCAGGCCGCACAGGCTACCCAGTTCAGGCAACAGGCGTTTTTGGCGATGGCAGCGTTAAGAAACGGTAGCTAACAGCTTGCTTGTTTTTAAACAAGTCGTTTTACTTTCAGAAGCTGGTGTCAACTCTATGACAACGGTTTTTTGGTTGTGTGAAGTGTCGTATCCTTCTTCTTTAAAGCAGGCCGACCAATAAAGACAGTATCTACACAGCGCCTTCTTCTGAAAAAAGATTTTAAAGGTCTTTTATTGGTTCAGTAAGCTCGTTATAATGATTCTTCTCTTCTGCCCAGGTGGCGAAACTGGTAGACGCAAGGGACTTAAAATCCCTCGGACTGAAAAGTCCGTGCCGGTTCGATTCCGGCCCTGGGCACCATCTCTTGTTTATCCCTTTATTTTTATCTTCCGTTTATAAATGATCAGCTGTGCTGAAGAAGTATTCGCGTCTTACTATTATGCAGTGTGTTGACTGAGTGGATATAAAAGTAGGAAGGGAGGACACGCCCGCAAGAAGTGCGGGCGCGAGAAGGGATGGTTTAGCTTCCGGATTTTTCAGCCGGTGGCTGTTCATCTGAATGAGCTGTATGGCTCATATTTGAGGGGGTGTTCGCAACTGGAGAGTGCTCTTGCTCTGGTGCAGGAAGTGCTGTTTCTGCGGCTTTTGAAGCTTGTGCTTTGGAGGTTGTGGGCTCTGGTTGAGCGACAATCATGGGCACTTTAACTTCTTTAGGTTGTGCCATAGGCTCATTGTCTGCTGCGGCTTGAGCCAGCACTTCGTTTACCGTCAAGCTTTCAGCCCCTTGGGGCGCTCGGCGACGGCGTACGGCATAACGACCTTGGCGCTGGTAACTGCGCCGTGTATTACGTGTTCTGGGTGCCTCTTCTTGCGGCGTGACAGGTGAGGAGGTTGCTGTAGTATCTGTAGTTTCAGTCGGTGTTTTGACGGTTTCTTCTGTCTCAACAGCAGCTGGAGTCACTGTCTGCTCGGGTATGGGGGGTTGAGCCTTTTGGGTTTCATGGCGAAGTTCCGGCAGTGCTGAGTCAACCGATTCATGAGACTGGGGTGTCTCGTTTGTCATGCTTTTTATCGGCGGGGTGTTGTTTTGCCGGTTAGAAGATGGTTGCTCGGTGTTTTGTTGCCGAGAGGCATGTTCAGCATTTTGGGTGCCATGCATGTTGTTGCGCTGTTGTCTGTGATCTCGCCCACCGCGGCGGTTGCGATTGTTATTGCGACGTCGGTTGCTGTTGCGACGTTGACTTTTTTTGCGTTCCGGTTCAGGCTCTGGAGTCGGTGCAGGGGCAAACAGTGCTTGCCACAGCCGAGTCAACAGTCCGGGTTTGGGTGTTGAAGCCTTAGGCTGAGGCGGAGGTGGTGGTGCTGAGGGTTGAATTTGTGAGACAACAGGTGTTTCATTGGCTTGTTGTTCAGCTGTTTTTTCTTCACTTGCTTCATGGGACTCTTTTTCTGGCAGCTGTTTTTGCGTATAGCTGGCAGAGGTAAGCTCTTCATCGTTGTAACGAATACGCTCAATGGTGTAGTGGGGAGTTTCCAGGTGCTCATTAGGCACGATCATGATGTGAAGGTTGTGGCGCTCTTCAATTTTAACCAGCTGGGGGCGTTTTTCATTTAATAGGAAGGTAGCCACATCGGCGGGCAGCTGAACTGTTACGCGCTTGGTGTTGTCTTTCATGGCTTCTTCTTCCAGCAAGCGCAACATGGACAGTGCCATGGACTCAACCCCGCGGATGACACCTACGCCTTTACAGCGCGGGCAGACAATCTGGGTGGATTCTTCAATGGAGGGGCGCAGGCGTTGGCGGGACATTTCCAGAAGCCCAAAACGAGAAATACGTCCAATTTGTACGCGAGCTCGGTCGGATTTTACCGCTTCGCGCAGAGCATTTTCTACTTCGCGCTGATGTTTGTTGGCGTGCATGTCAATAAAGTCAATGACAATCAATCCGCCCAGATCGCGTAGACGGAGTTGACGGGCAATTTCCACTGCGGCTTCCATATTGGTGTTAAAGGCGGTTTCTTCAATGTCGCTGCCTTTTGTTGCGCGAGAGGAGTTGATATCGATTGCAGTAAGTGCCTCGGTCATATCGATCACGATCACACCGCCGGAAGGCAGGGTGACTTCCCGCTGGAAGGCGGTTTCGATCTGTGATTCTATCTGGAAGCGGGTGAACAGGGGGATTTTGTCTTGATAAGGTTTGATACGCCCCACATATTGTGGCATAACATGTTGCACAAAATCACGCGCGCGGTGGAAGGCATCCATATCATCAATCAGTACTTCGCCGATATCCTGCCGTAGGTGGTCGCGAATGGCGCGCGTAATAATGTCTGATTCCCGGAAGATCAGAAAGGGGGCAGGCTTGGATTCAGCTGCCTTTTTAATCGCTTCCCACAGTTGTACCAGATAGTTGACATTCCATTGCAGCTCTTCAGAGCTTTTCCCGATGCCGGCTGTGCGTACAATAAGCCCCATGCCGCCGGGGATGTCGACACCATTAAGTGCTTCACGTAACTCGGCGCGATCCTCCCCTTCAATGCGACGGGAAATGCCACCTGCACGTGGATTGTTGGGCATCATGACCACATAGGGGCCGGCCAGGGTGATTTGTGTTGTAAGTGCTGCCCCTTTGTTGCCGCGTTCTTCTTTTTGTACTTGGACGATCAGTTCTTGACCTTCTTTGAGAACATCGGCAATGGAAAGCCGTCCTTCAGGGCGGTTTTCAGGGTAGTACTCTTCGGCAACTTCTTTAAAAGGCAGAAAGCCGTGACGTTCTGCGCCGTAATCGACAAAGGCAGCTTCTAAGCTTGGCTCAATACGCGTCACTTTGCCTTTGTAAATGTTGGCTTTTTTCTTTTGTGTGGAGGTGGTTTCAATATCGAGATCGTAAATTTTCTGGCCGTCGACCAGGGCAACCCGGATCTCTTCGGGTTGGGTTGCATTGATCAATATTCTTTTCATAAGGCAGTCCTATATTGCTGCACGGGTTGAACATGTGTACAGCAAACCAGACTGACGAATACAATTTGCAAGACTTAAACAGGATGCATTTTGATAAGCGTTTTACAATCGCATGGAAAGGGTACGAAAGCAGACGCACCACATGTAGTGCGTGGTGTGCTGTAATGTCTCTGCACGTAGTGTAAGTTGCATGTTGCGTGCAAAACCTTATCCTTTTTAAGCTTGCCACAGTGACTCGGGCCAAGCTCTAAGCGTGTTTGTTCTGTTAAGTCAATATAAGCCGGTGTCTTATCCCAGTGCCTCGCAGGGCGTGTTGCTGGGTGCACCGGGGAATCTCAAGATTCCAATCAATTCGTCGTCGGTTTGCAGTACGGCTTTAAAAAACATTATTACCGTATAGGTTTGTGTCTGTGATGAAGGGCTGTTGCACCCCTGATTTTTACAAATAAAACTAAGCGCTTGATTTCACAGACGGAACGTACGTCGGGCAAATATAGCACGCCTTATGAGGAACTGCAATGACATTCCTGCCTGAAGCCGCTACACTACGCGCTTATGAATGATATATCTGCAAAAGTGAGATGGGTGGAAGTCGGTGCCGAGGATGCCGGGCAGCGGCTGGATAATTTTTTAATGCGGTATTTGCGTAAAGCACCGCGTGCATTGATTTACCGTATTGTGCGTAAAGGTGAGGTGCGGATCAATAAGAAGCGCGCTAAAGTCAGTGATCGAGTACAGGTGGGGGATGTGGTCAGAATCCCGCCTGTGCGTTTGCAGCCTTCTAAGGAGGCTGCACAATTTGATACACGTGCGGTGGAGCGCTTTGATGCGTGCGTGCTGTATGAAGATGCGGCAATTCTGGTGGTGAATAAGCCGTCAGGTATGCCGGTACATGGTGGCAGTGGATTGAGCTGGGGGCTGATTGAGTTGGCGCGGGCAGCGCGACCGCAGGCGAGACGGTTGGAGCTGGTGCACCGCTTGGACAGGGAAACTTCCGGTGTTATTTTGCTAGCAAAAAAAGCACAAGTGCTTAAGAGGCTCCACGAACAGGTGCGTGCAGGTCGTATGAAAAAAGTTTATCAGGCGTTGTTGTCTGGAAACTGGCAGCAGCACCAGCAAAAAATAGATTTGCCGCTTAAAAAAAATGTGTTGGCATCTGGTGAGCGTGTGGTGCGTGTAGATGAGAACGGGAAGTATTCTGTCAGTTATTTTCAGCGCTTAGAGGCTTGTGCATGCGTGAGCTGGGTGGCTGTGCGCCTTAAAACAGGGCGTACGCATCAGATTCGCGTCCATGCACAGGCGATAGGGTATCCCCTATTGGGGGATGGTAAGTATGGTGATCGAGAGATGAATAAACAGGCTCGCCGGTGTGGGCTGGGGCGTCTTGCACTGCATGCCTGGCAGTTGGGGTTTGAACACCCGGAAACGGAAACATGGCTGGAGTTCGAAGCACCAGTTCCTGCATTATTTACACAGGTTTATACATGTTTATGTCAGAAAAATACAAGCTCGTAATCTTTGATTGGGATGGCACTTTAATGGACTCTGAGCGTCGTATCGTGGATGCAATCCAGTATGCGGCGGCAGCAACCGGTTTGCCGGTATTGGATGATAAAACCAGTGCCAGTATTATCGGTTTAAGTCTGGTGAAGGCTGTTGAGCGACTATATCCGCAGGCATCGGATGACCAGGTTGCGCAGATGGCGCAGGCATACACGCGGTACTTTCTGGAAGAGTCTACTGTGCCGATGGTGCTTTTTGCGGGAGTGGAAGCGCTTTTGCAGTCATTGAGATCACGTAATGTGAAGCTGGCGATAGCGACGGGTAAAAGTCGCCGAGGCTTGGATCGTGTTTTGTCGGAAAGTGGATTGGCATCTTATTTTGATTTGACGCGCACTCCGATGGAGGCGGCTTCTAAGCCGGATCCGCTGATGTTGCGGCAGATCCTGGATGAAACAGGTGTGCCTGTGGAGCAGGCGCTGATGGTGGGTGATACCACTTTTGATATGGAAATGGCGCAGCGTATCGGTATGGATCGTGTAGCCGTTAGTTTTGGGGTGCATGATCAGGATGAGCTGGATAAGTACGCGCCTTTGGCGCATTTCCACCATTTGGATGCATTGCGCAAGTGGTTGGAAGTGCGCACTTAGGTAGATTGCTGCCAGGGAAAAGGGTAGTGGAGTGCATGCAGCAGGTCAACCAGCTTTAACAGGGGGAGTCCGATCAGTGCATTGGGGTCTTGGTTGTCAATGCGCTCAATGAGCAAAGCGCCCAAGCCTTCTGACTTGATACCTCCGGCACATTGATAAGGGTGCTCTTGTTCCAGGTAGTGGTGGATCAGTGAGTCATCCAGCTGCCGGAATAGCGTGGTGCTGGTATCCAGGTGGCACAAGGTTTGTCCCTGATGACAAACACACAGCCCTGTATGAAATTGTACTCGTTTGCCGGAAAGCTGCTTAAGTTGTCGGTAGGCGCGAGCATAGTTTCCGGGCTTGGTAAGTTGCACGCCTTCTATTTCTGCGCTCTGGTCTGAGCCAATGACAAAATGATGTGGATAGTGTTTTGCAACCGCTTCTGCTTTCAGTCGACTGAGCCGTTGTACCATGGCATCAATGGGTTCTTTTTCCAGGCGTTGTTCGTCAACATGCGGTGCAATGCACTCGAAAGGCAAGTTTAAACGCTCTAAAAGGGCTTTGCGGTAAGGGGAGGTTGAAGCAAGGATCAGCATCGAACACCTTCTTAAAAGTTTGTTATAATTAACAGCTTAACAAAAATTGGGGTGTGCATGCACAAGCCAATACCGGATTTGATTGCGCCCGTTCAGGCCGCGGCGCAGAACAAGCATTATCGGTGCATTGTGCCACAGCGAAACTTTTCCCGCTTAATGGGGGGGTTGTATGAGACGGAAGGCGATGCACCGGTTGAGATTGATCTACGCTTTTTTGTTGAGCCTGAAAGTGGGTTGCCGGCTTTTTGGTTGCGCTTTAAAAGTAACTACCCATTGCAGTGTCAGCGTACCCTGGATGCTTTTTCTTACCCTGTGGAAGATGAGCTGCAAGGCGTATTTGTTCAGGAGGAAGGTGCGGAAAAGCTGGTGCCAGAGCACTATGATATCTGGCCTTTGGAGACTGCAAGTGTCAAGCCTTGGGTGCTGATTGAAGATGAGTTGATGCTGGCTGTCCCCATAGTGCCGAAAAAGCCGGGGTCGCCTCGGGTGTGGCTGGATCAGCAGAAAGATAAGCCGGCAGAGGAAGCAACACAGAATAACCCTTTCGGTGTGCTGGAAGCACTGAAAAAGAAACCTAAAAACTGACAATCTTAAGGAGAGAAACCATGGCTGTACAACAGAACCGTAAAACCCCTTCAAAGCGCGGCATGCGTCGTTCACATGATGCGATTAGCGGCCCTAAGCTAAGTGTCGATCCGACAACAGGCGAGCTGCATCGTCGTCACCATGTGACTGCGGATGGCTACTACAAAGGCAAAAAAGTGATTAACAAGTAAGGTTGCCCTTTGAAAGCGAATATTGCTATTGATGCTATGAGCGGGGATCATGGCCTAAGTGTCACGGTGCCCGCAGCGATTCGTGCACTGCAAGACTTTCCGGATGTGCACCTGTTTCTGGTGGGGCGACAGGAAGTCATTGAAGCTGAGCTGTCAAAGCACTCAGGATATGATGATTCGCGTTTGGAAGTAGTGCATGCGGATCAAGTGGTAGAGATGGATGATCTGCCCTCAAGGGCACTACGCCAGAAACGTCAGTCCTCAATGCGTGTGGCCTTAAACCTAGTAAAAGAAGGGCGGGCAGATGCCTGTGTCAGTGCAGGCAATACCGGTGCACTGATGGCCATGTCAAAGTTTGTGTTGAAAATGTTACCCGGTGTGGAACGCCCGGCTATCTGTACCGCTATGCCGACCATGCAGGGGCATGTGCACATGCTGGATCTTGGTGCCAATGTGGGCGTGGATGGGAAAAATTTGCTCCAGTTTGCATTGATGGGGGCTGTGCTGGTTGGTCAATTGGATAACAATCCTGCCCCCAGTGTAGGGTTGTTGAATATTGGGGAAGAAGAAATTAAAGGGCCTGAGCGTATTCGTTATGCACATCGCCTGCTGGAAAAAACCCTGCTCAACTATATAGGCTATGTAGAAGGAGATGATATTTTTAAAGGCTCGGTCGATGTGGTGGTGTGTGACGGGTTCGATGGCAATATCGCTCTGAAGGCATCAGAAGGCGTGGCCAAAATGATCTCTTTTCACCTGAAACGGGCATTTGGGCGCAACTGGATGACTAAATTGGCTGGCTTGGTGGCCATGCCGGTGCTCAAGCAGCTGCAGGCGACGATTGATCCACGGCGTTACAATGGTGCCAGCTTACTCGGGCTGCGGCAGATTGTCATTAAAAGCCATGGCGGTGCGGATGAGACGGCGTTTTTTTATGCCATTAAGCAGGCGCGAGTTGAGGTGGAAAAAGCCATTCCAGACATGATTAGCCGGCAACTGGAAACGCTGATGTCGGATCTTCAGGCACAAGAGAGGAAACGGGAGCTAGAGCAAGGTGCGGTATAGTCGGATTGTAGGAACAGGAGGATACCTGCCAGAAAAGGTGCTGACAAACCACGATCTGGAGAAAATGGTTGATACCTCTGATGCATGGATCCGTGAGCGCACCGGTATTGAACAGCGACATATTGCCGCGGAAGATCAAACGACAGCGGATCTTGCGGAACAGGCAGCGCGTCAGGCACTGGCAGCCGCGCAGCTTTCGCCTCAATCGGTGCAACTGATTATTGTTGCGACAACCACCCCGGATAAGATTTTTCCGAGCACTGCTTGTTTAGTCCAGCAGCGCCTGGACAGCCACGGTATGCCTGCGTTCGATGTGCAAGCGGTTTGTTCCGGGTTTATTTACGCTTTGAGTGTGGCGGATCAGTTTATTCGTACCGGCATGGTGGAAAATGCACTGGTGATCGGTGCGGAAACCTTGTCGCGCATTGTGGATTGGCAGGATCGCAATACTTGCGTACTGTTTGGTGATGGTGCAGGCGCAGTGGTGCTTCAGGCCAGTGAGACACCGGGCATTATTTCCACACATATCCATGCCGATGGGCAGTATGAAACTCTACTGCATGTGCCCTCGGGTGTGTCACGCAGACCGGTGACAGATTCCATTTCTGAGCGTAGCATGCATATACGGGGGAGTGAGGTATTTAAAGTTGCGGTCAACACATTAAGCCAAGTCGCAACTGAAACCCTGAAAAAAAACAATCTCCAGCCGGAAGAACTGGACTGGTTGGTGCCGCACCAGGCCAATAAACGAATTATTGATGCGACGGGGCGGAAGCTTAAGCTCAAACCGGAACAAGTGGTGGTAACCGTGAACAAGCATGCCAATACCTCAGCCGCTTCTGTGCCTCTGGCGCTTAATGAGGCAGTGCGTGACGGGCGTATTAAGCCTGGGGATTTGGTGCTGACTGAAGCATTTGGCGGCGGATTTACGTGGGGTAGTGCCCTGATCAGAATGTAACAAGGAGTTTGCATGTCGTTTGCTTATCTTTTTCCCGGTCAGGGGTCTCAGTCTGTAGGGATGCTGGATGCACTGGCTGAGGCATTTCCCAGCGTGCGTCTTACATTTGAGGAGGCATCGGACGCATTAGGTTATGATTTGTGGGCGCTGGTGTATTCGGGGCCTGAAGCAGAACTGAATAAGACGGCTTACACACAGCCTGCCATGTTAACGGCAGGTATTGCTGTTTTTCGTGTATTGCATGAGCAGGGGGCACCTCAGCCAAGTATCATGGCAGGGCACTCGCTGGGTGAGTATTCTGCTCTGACAGCTGCGGGTGTTTTTTCTTTGTCTGATGCTGTGAAGCTGGTAGCTTTGCGTGGTAAATTGATGCAGGAGGCTGTCCCTGAGGGGATGGGCGCCATGGCGGCTATTTTGGGGCTGGACGACGACCAGGTAAAGGCCTTATGTGAAGAAGCTAATAGTGAGGGCGTTTGTGAGCCTGTCAACTATAACTCACCTGGTCAGGTGGTCATTGCGGGTGAAAAGCCAGCCGTGCTTCGGGCGCAGGTGTTGGCACAGGAGTATGGTGCTAAGCGTGTTGTGCCTTTGCCTGTTTCCGTGCCTTCTCACTGCAGCCTGATGAAACCGGCGGCTGAACGTTTGGAAGAGGCTCTGGCTGAGGTTGTGATGCAGGCGCCACAGGTACCCGTACTCCATAATGTGGATGCGCAGACGCGAGCAGATGAAGCTTCTGTCAGGGCGGCGCTGGTCGAGCAGCTGTATCAGCCTGTGCAGTGGGTGAAAACAATTGAACAGCTGAAAAAGAAGGGTGCTGTACAGCTGTTTGAGCTGGGGCCTGGTAAGGTTCTGACAGGTTTGAATCGTCGTATTGATCGACGTATGAAAATAACCCCGGTGTTTGACCCCGCATCAGTGGAGGCGGCACTACAGGCGATGGAGGAGGTTGCATGTTAAATGGAAAAGTCGCATTGGTAACCGGTGCCAGTCGAGGGATTGGTCGGGCAGTTGCATTGGAGCTGGCGCAAAAAGGTGCCATAGTTATCGGTACGGCCACGTCAGAAAAAGGTGCTGAAGCGATCACCCTTTATTTCAAAGAGGCGGGGTTGCAGGGTGTTGGCCAAGTGTTGGATGTAAGCCAGCCGGCTCAAATCAATACGCTGGTAAGCTGGGTCAACGAAAATTATGGTGCGCCGACGATTCTGGTGAATAATGCTGGAATTACGCGTGATAATCTGCTGATGCGCATGAAAGATGAAGAGTGGCGGGCGATTATTGATACGAATTTAACTTCCGTATATCGCATGAGCAAGGCGGTGTTGCGCGGCATGATGAAAGCGCGCACCGGGCGTATCATCAGTATTGCTTCTGTAGTGGGGTTAATGGGGAATGCCGGTCAGACGAATTATGCCGCAGCAAAGGCGGGCATGATCGGCTTTTCCAAGTCTCTGGCACGTGAAGTGGGTGCGCGAGGTATTACGGTTAATGTCGTAGCTCCCGGCTTTATTGATACGGATATGACCCGCGCATTGCCTGAAGCGCAGCGAGAGGCTTTAACCGCTCAAATTCCTTTGCAGCGGCTGGGTGCGCCTGAAGATATTGCCAGGGCAGTGAGTTTCCTTGCCAGTGATGATGCCGCTTATATCACAGGTCAGACATTGAGCGTGAATGGCGGCATGGTCATGCCATAAAACTTGCAAAACAGAAACTGTCCGCGCAAAATAAGCAACAGTCTTTTTTAATTAACAACTGGAGTCAGTCAATGAGCAGCATTGAAGAACGCGTCAAGAAAATTGTAGTTGAACAGCTGGGTGTAGAAGAGGATCAGGTGACAGCTGATGCTTCTTTTGTAGATGATCTGGGCGCAGATTCTCTGGATACCGTTGAGCTGGTTATGGCGCTTGAAGAAGAGTTCGATTGCGAAATTCCTGATGAAGAAGCTGAAAACATTCAGACATTGGGTCAGGCTGTCGCTTATATCGAAGAGTACTGCGAAAAGTAAGTGCATGTCAGCCAAAACAGATGGAAAGAGCCGTTTTGAACGGCTCTTTTTGTATGAGAAACGTTTTTTGTAAGAGGTTACTGGACTTTTTACAAAAAATAGGCAAGAGGATAGAACATTGAGCAAGCGCCGTGTGGTGATTACAGGCATGGGAATGGTGTCCCCGCTGGGGAATACGCTGCAAGAAAGCTGGGCTGGCATCAAGGCGGGGCGCAGCGGTATTCAGACTATTGATACCTTTGATGTCAGTCAGTTTCCGGTAAAGTTTGCCGGGCTGATTAAGGAGTTTGATATTACCGTCTATTTGCCGGCCAAAGAAGCTAAAAAAATGGATCCTTTTATCCATTACGGCATGGCTGCGGGCATTCAGGCCATGCAGGATTCGGGGCTTGAGGTCACAGAAGAAAATGCTGAACGTATCGGAGTTCACATGGGCGCCGGCATTGGCGGCATTGATACCATTAGCCGCCAGCACCAGGTGTTAATGAAATCCGGTCCGCGTCGTATTTCTCCTTTTTTTGTGCCCAGCGCTATTATCAATATGATTTCAGGCAATCTTTCCATCAAGTTAGGGCTGAAAGGACCGAATTTGGCGATGGTAACAGCCTGTGCCACAGGGACACATGCTATTGGGGATGCCTACCGTTTGATTCAGTATGGTGATGCAGATGCCATGATCGTGGGGGGAGCCGAGCAGGCTGCGAACCCACTGGGGCTGGCCGGATTTGCCGCGGCCAGAGCGCTTTCGACACGTAATGATGATCCGCAGGGTGCCAGCCGTCCATGGGACAAGGATCGGGATGGATTTGTGCTCTCTGATGGCGCGGGTGCGGTAGTGCTGGAAGAGTATTCACATGCCAAAGCGCGTGGCGCCACGATTTATGCAGAAATTTTGGGTTTTGGCATGAGCGGGGATGCTTATCACATGACACTGCCTGCGAAAGGCGGGGAAGGCGCGGCGCGCTGTATGCGCAATGCCTTGCGGGATGCACAGCTCAATCCTGAAGACATTGACTATATCAATGCACATGGTACTTCAACACCGGCGGGTGATCTGTGTGAGACGCAAGCTATTAAGACCACTTTTGGTGAACATGCTTATCAGCTGGCCGTCAGCTCCACGAAATCCATGATCGGACATGCCTTGGGAGCGGCGGGGGCTTTGGAAACCATTTTTACTGCCATGGCACTTTATGAAGGTGTGCTGCCGCCGACGATTAACCTGACGAACCCGGATGAAGGGTGTGATCTGGACTATGTCCCTCACGAGGCCAGAGAAGCGAAGATACGCTATGCCTTGAACAACTCTTTCGGGTTTGGGGGCACAAATGGCACTTTGGTGTTAGGTAAAATCTAAAGCAAGTGGAGCCGCGTATACATACACAGGCGTTTACCCAAACGCCTGATCTGCTCGCACTTTACCGCGCCTTTCCGGCGCGGTATCCGTTTTTATTGCAGAGCGTTGCTCAAGGCCCTCTGGGGCGGTATGACATACTGTTTGCTTTTCCCGGACAACCTCTCTGTTTAAACACGCCAGCGGAAGCAGAGCCCTTTTTAGCGCAGGCACGTGCGCAATGGCAGTCACGTCCAAAGGGGCATACGGTACCCGATATCCCTTTTAGTGGTGGCTGGTTTGCTTATTTTTCTTATGAGTATGCACAGGTCATCGAGCCTAAGCTGGTGCTGCCCCAGCGTGAACAGCCACTTGCTTGTCTGGTTCATTGCCCTGCTGCTGTGATTGTGGATCACGTGCAGAAAAAAATGATATTTGTCGCTGAGCCGGGGCAGGCGGCACTGGTCGATCAGATGTTTGAAGACTGGCAGGCTGTATCAGACTCTCCTGGCGCTTTTGCCGAGCTGCCCTCTTTTGTACTGGAAGAAGCGCCGCCTGAAGCCTTTTTGCAAGGAGTTGAACAGATTAAGGCGTATGTATTGGCTGGTGATGTTTTTCAAGTCAACCTGTCGCGTAGCTGGCATGTACATTTTGCGCAGCCTCCGGCACCGGAGGCGGTTTATGCGCGTTTGTGCCAAAGGAATCCTGCCCCTTTTGCAGCCTTGGCTGATTTTGGCACCTGGCAGGTAATCAGCTCTTCACCGGAGCGGCTGGTGCGTTATGACGGCTGCTGGTTGGAGACCCGTCCTATTGCGGGCACGCGCAGACGGGGGCGCACCAGAGAAGAAGATCAGTATCTTCAGCAGGAGCTTTTGGCAACAACCAAAGAGCGTGCGGAACATATTATGCTGATCGACCTGGAGCGCAATGATCTGGGACGCGTTTGTCAGCCGGGCACGGTAGAAGTAAACGAGCTGATGGTGATTGAGAGCTATCAGCATGTGCATCATATTGTTTCTAATGTGCGTGGGCACCCATTTGCGCATCACACCCCTCTTGACTGGGTGCATGCTTTATTTCCGGGAGGGACGATTACGGGATGCCCCAAAGTGCGTTGTATGGAAATTATTGCTGAGCTGGAAGCGCAGCCGCGTGAAGCCTATACGGGAAGTTTGGGGTATATCGGCTGGGATGGGCGTATGGATCTGAATATCCTGATTCGTACCATGCAGCTATCAGGCACACAGTTAAAATTTAATGCAGGGGCGGGCATTGTGGCGGATGCACATCCAGAGCATGAACTGATGGAAACGCGTCATAAAGCGGAGGGGCTGCTTAGAGTCTTGCAGGCATGAAGTGTTGGATCAATGGTGTAGAAACTATACAGCATCAGGTCAATGATCGTGGGCTGCACTATGGTGACGGTTTTTTCACCACGGTTAAGGTCGTTAATGCTGCTTTGTGGAACTGGACAGCGCATCGTCAGAGAATTGAACGGAGCTTGCAGGTATTAGGCTTGCCTGAGGCGCTGATCACGACGTTAGAGACACAGATACGTCAAGTGGTATCAGCGCATTTGAGCGACGGTGTGCTTAAGATTCTGATCACGCGTGGAGAAATGTTTAAACGGGGCTATGCACCTTCATCGGCAGGCATGCCCACGATTCTGATTCAGTTCTTTCCGGAGCTGCCGCCACCTGAAGCACCTGCAACAGTTGCATTAAGCGAGATCACCTGGCCGGCGATGCCATACTTGAAAGGTATTAAACACCTGAACTGCCTGCCGCAAGTCATGGCAGCCATGCAGCGGCCGGAAGGGTGTGATGATGTATTGATGTTAGATGCACGGCATCAGGTGATCAGTGCGATGGCCTGTGCGGTTGTTGGGCAATTGGGCCGTACGCTCTATCTGCCGGATTTAAGCCAGTGTGGTGTGCGCAGCACGACTGTGGAGGCACTGCAGGTGGCTGCCTGGTCACAAGGCTACCAGTGGCAGGTGTTGCCGCTGACCATGCATCGCTTATTACAGATGGAGAGCTTTTATCTGTTAAATGCGGTTCAAGGATTGCGCCCAGTGGAACGACTTCAGGCACATGTGGAAAAACGTTTTTCAACCGCTCAGGCTTCGTTTTGGCAGTCGTCATTGGAAGCAGTATTGAAGGAACAGGCGTGGGACGTATCGCAGCAGGCTTAGTAGCGCTCACAGGTGCCATCCTGATTGGGCTGGCAGGTTATGGCCTGCACAAAGCATACACACACCCTTTTGAGCCGCATGTTTTGGGAGCAGAGCAGGTGATAGAGGTGGGGCCGACTGTTCAGGCAACCGTACAGCGGCTTGAGCAGACAGGGTTGGCTTACCCGACCTTATTTAAAGGGTATTTACGCCTGAAAGGACTGGATCGTAAGCTGCAGCCGGGTGAAATCCTACTGAATAGCCGGTGGAATATGGCACAGTTGGCGCAGGCACTGGTGAGTGGGCCACGGGTGCAATATGCCATTACTTTTATTCCGGGCACACGGTTTGAGCAGGCCTGGCAAAGTGTGCAGCAGGCACCTAAACTAAAACATACACTGCCGGATCTGGCGGCAGTCAAACGTATGCTTAAGGTGGCGCATCTGGAAGGGCAGCTCTTGCCGGAAACCTATTTTTATCAGCTGGGAGATACGGATGCACAGGTGTTTAAAAGAGCACACCAGGCACTGTGGCGTTACCTGGAACAAAAGTGGCCGGCACGGCAGCCGGATTTGCCGTTGAAAACACCTTATGAAGCACTGGTGCTGGCCTCCATTGTAGAAAAAGAAACCGGAGTCGCGCAGGAGCGGCCACTCATTGCAGGCGTGTTTATCAATCGTTTACGTAGAGGTATGCGGCTGCAATCGGATCCGACGACAATTTATGGCTTGGGAGATCAGTTTGACGGTAATCTGCGTAAACGGGATTTGCGTGCACATACCCCTTATAACACTTACCGGATAAAAGGCCTGCCGCCTACGCCTATTGCACTGGCGAGTAAGGCGGCAATTGATGCAGTGCTGCATCCTGCAAAAACCAAAGCACTGTATTTTGTGGCCAAAGGAGACGGAACCCACCATTTTTCCCGTACCTTAAAAGAGCACAACCGTGCGGTGCAGCGTTATCAACTGGGGCAATAAGATGAAGCAAGGAAAGTTTATTGTGTTTGAAGGGGTTGAGGGGGCAGGCAAAAGCACGAACCTGGCATTTATAGCAGATTGGTTGAAGAAGCAAGGGCAGGAAGTGCTTACCACACGAGAACCGGGTGGTACCCCCATCGGTGAAAAGATTCGCGCCTTATTGCTTAATCCGGAACATACCGGCATGACAGTGGAGACAGAGGCATTGTTGATGTTTGCGGCACGTGCGCAGCATGTATCAGAAAAGATCAGGCCGGCATTAGATACGGGAAAATGGGTGGTTTCTGATCGATTTGTGGACTCCAGTTACGCCTATCAAGGGGTGGCGCGAGGTATGCCCGATGCACGGCTGGATGCACTTTCGGACTGGACTTTGCAAGGATTTAAAGCGGATATGACCTTTATTTTTGACTTGCCGCCGGCGCTGGGTATGGCGCGTATTGCAGCACGTGGCACGGCAAAAGACCGCTTTGAGCAGGAAGCGCTGGTGTTTTTTGAAAAAGTGCGTACAGCGTTTCTGGCTCGGGCGGCTCAGGCGCCTGAACGCTACACGGTGATCGATGCCAGCCAGCCTTTGGAGCAGGTGCAGGCAAAAATCACTCAGGTTCTATCGCAATGGCTGTAGTGCTATACCCTTGGCAGCAGTCAGCTTTTGAACATTGGCAAGCACAGGTCTTGATGCATCCTGCGCAGGCTTATTTGTTAATGGGGACTGAGGGACACGGGGCGGATGCTTTTGCACGGGCGATGGTGCAGGCACTGCTTTGCACAGCGGGTGGGTGCGGTCAGTGCAGTAGCTGCCGACAGCTGGCAGCCGAACACCATGCAGATTTTTATCCCCTGACTTTGCCGACCGGCAAAAAAGAGATTCCAGTAGAGACCATACGCGAGCTGGCGCAGTGGGTGGTGGAAAGCCCTCACTGTGCTCAGGGGTTAAAAGTGGTGTGGCTGCATCCTGTAGAAAAGCTGTCTCTTGCTGCTGCCAATGCATTACTGAAAACTTTGGAGGAGCCGCCATCGGGGGTGGTATTTATCCTGCAGGCGAAAACATTAGGCGGGGTGCTGCCTACAATTCGCAGTCGCTGTCAGCTATTGTCGGCACCGCTTGCTCAGCGGGATGAGGCGCTGGCGTGGCTGAAAGAACGCTTGCCCGAGTATGCACCTCAGCAGTTATCAACCGCACTGGAAAAACACTTTTACGCCCCGGTGTCGGCTTATCAGTGGCTGAAATCTGGAGGCTGGAAAGCGTACGAAACCTGGCGGATGCAGATGACACAGCTGAGCCGTGGTCAGGTAGATTTGGTTACGGTTGCGGAGGCATGGAGCAAGCTGGAGGATCCGGCAGTGCCTTTATACTGGCTGTTAAGTTGGTGTGAGCAGCAGCAGAAGCAGGTACCGTCGCGTACCGCTTTGAGCCAGCTGCAGCAGGTGATTTATGAGGCGCTTAAGGCGCTGGAGGGGAACGCGAATATTCAGCTGGCCTTGGAACGCGTTTTAATTACCCATCTTTACGGAGCAGAGAGATGAGAATTACGGATAGTCACTGTCATTTAAACACCATTCCCAATAAGGCGGGCTCGGTGGAAGAAATCATCGCCCAGGCCGCAGCGCTGGATGTGACACGGATGCTGTGCGTGGCAATTTCACCGGACAGGTGGCATGAACTGAAGGTGCTGGCTGAGCAGTTTGAGCAGGTATATGCCACAGTAGGGATTCACCCGACCACCGATGCACAGGTGACACTGGATGAAGCCGCCTTTATGGAAATGGCTTCACACCCTAAAGTGATTGCAGTAGGTGAGATAGGGCTGGATTATTTTCATCATAATCCGGAAAAAGAGGATTTGACCTGGCAGCATACTCGGTTCCGCCAGCAAATTCGGCTGGCAAAACAGTTAAAGCTTCCCATTATCATCCATACGCGCAATTCCACCTCTGATGTGCTGCGCATACTACAGGAGGAGGGCGCAGATGAGGTCGGCGGGATTATGCACTGCTTTGTGGAGGATCTGGTAACCGCGCAACAGGCAATGGAGATGGGGTTTTATATTTCGTTTTCCGGTATTCTGACCTTTAATAGCGCTAAGGCATTACAGGCAGTTGCCGCAGAAATTCCCGCCGAGCGTCTGCTGGTGGAAACCGATAGCCCTTATCTGGCCCCCGTCCCTTACCGAGGCAAAGTCAACCTGCCTGGTTATACTCGTTATGTGGTGGAAAAACTGGCAGAATTACGCGGTGAGTCGGTTGAGGCGATAGCGGAGCAAACCTGGCAGAATTTTAACCGGCTGTTCGGATTGCAGGATGTCTGAAAACCGGGTGTACACCTGGCGGCGCATCTGGGGGTTGGTCAAGCAGCATCGCAAGGCGTTGATTGTAGCCAACTTCATTGCGCTGGCAGCAGCTATGACCGCCGTGCCGGTGCCTTTGCTGATCCCATTGATGGTGGATGAAGTGTTGCTGGAGCATCCGGGTATGCTTGTGGGCTGGATGTCTTCACTGTTTCCGCCGGCATGGCATGGGCCGGTGCTGTTTATCGGTTTTATTACTCTGGTCACTATTGGATTGAGGCTGGCAGGGCTTGTGCTGGGTATCTGGCAGAGCCGAAACTTTACTCTGATTGCCAAGGATGTGACTTGGAAAATCCGTCAGGATTTGCTGTCAAGGCTGCGTAATGTGTCGATGGCTGCTTATACCAGGTTGGGCTCAGGCAGTGTCAGCGCCACACTGATCAATGATGTCAATACACTGGATGAGTTTATCGGCACGACCATCAGCAAGCTGGTCGTGGCGGTTTTGTCATTGATCGGGGTGGCAGGGGTGCTGTTGTGGCTGAACTGGCAGCTGGCGCTGTTTATCCTGCTGTTAAATCCATTGGTGATCTATTTCACGCTCCGTCTCGGGCGCAAGGTGCGCGCCTTGAAGAAGCGGGAAAATACGGCGTTGGAGCTGTTTCAGCAGGCGGTGACTGAAACCTTGGATGCCTTGCAGCAGGTACGGGCTTCTGGCAAAGAAGCACGATTTTTTAACCGCTTGACGCTACTGGCACAGGATATTCGAGATCAGGCGGGCGCTTTTGTGTGGAAGTCTGATGCCGCGAGCCGGCTTTCCTTTATGGTGTTTCTGATCGGTTTTGATGTGTTCCGTATGTTGGGGCTGCTGATGGTGCTCTGGTCAGATCTTACCATCGGTGAAATGCTGGCGATTTTCGGCTATCTGTGGTTCATGATGGGGCCGGTGCAGGAGATTTTATCCATTCAGTACAGTTATGCGGCAGCCTCCGGTGCTTTGCAACGCATTAACAGCGTGCTGAATCTTGAGCAGCGTCCTGCGCCTGAAGGCCATGAAAATCCGTTTTTGCAGCGACCGGTCGGTTTGAAAGTATCGCATGTAACCTTTACCTATCCGGATCATGCAACCCCTGTTTTGCGGGATCTCTCTTTTAGCATTGCACCAGGTGAAAAAGTAGCTTTTGTGGGGGCTTCCGGTGGAGGCAAAACAACTTTGATAAATCTATTGTTGGGGTTCTATACGCCGGAACGGGGATGTATCTGTTATAACGATACCCCTCTTGAGCGAATTGATCCTGCGGCGTTACGCCGTCATGTGGCGGTGGTGCTGCAGCAACCAATGTTATTTAACGAAAGCATTCGGTTTAATCTGACACTGGGAGAGCCTGTTTCAGAAGCAGAATTATGGCGGGCACTGGAGATGGCGCAGGCTGAGGCATTTGTGCGTGCATTGCCTGGCAAGCTGGATACGATGGTGGGGCGCAATGGCATCAAGCTTTCTGGTGGTCAGCGTCAACGGCTGGCGATTGCGCGGATGATTCTGCAATCACCCGATGTGGTGTTAATGGATGAGGCGACCTCAGCTCTGGATGTAGAAACGGAGCGCAAGCTTTATGATGCCTTGCGTCCGTGGCTGGCAGAGCGCACGGCGTTGATTGTGGCACACAGGCTTACATCTGTATTACAGGCGGAGCGGATCATCGTGTTTGAGGATGGGCGTATTGTCGAGCAGGGGGAACATGCCGTCCTGCTGAAACAGCAGGGCACTTACTGGCGTCTGTACGGTACGGCGCATCAGGCGGGTGAGGACGGGTCATCTTTAAAGAGTGCCTCGATGTCTTCAGGCTCCAGTTTGACATGAAAGTTACATAATTCATTGTTTACCACCACTGCGCCTTCAGCTTCCAGAATACGGCGCACCTCCTCTTCTCCCAGGGCTTTGATGGCCGCAAGGACTTTGTCGCGATCCTGTGGGCAGTCATAACACACGGCGCGAGGCGGGTACAGCTCCACTGTTTCCTCATGAAACAGACGGTGGAGTAGGGTTTCGGTGTCTAAGGTGAGTAACTCTTCTTCTTTGACTGTGGACGCTAAGGCCGTAATACGCTCCCAGCCGTCTGTATCCTTTTGATCGGCTTCTGGCATTTTCTGCAACAAAAGCCCGCCTATGGCCTGGTGGTCTGCCGCCAGATGCAGTTGGGTGTCCAGCTGGTCGGACTGGCTGAAGAAGTGCTCAAAGCTTGCTGCGACACTGTCTCCACGGCGGGGTACGAAAGACTGGTAATGTTTATCTGTAACCCTGTTGTAAAGGGTTAAAACCAGCTGTCCTTCGCCTAATAGCGCCTGCATCCCATGCAAATCATCAGGCAGTGCGTCTCGGGTTTTGGCCATACCGCGGATATGGAGGTTGTGATCGGCCTCAACCATAAGCAGGGATACGGGACCTTCCCCCTGCATCTGCAGGGTGACTTTCCCTTCATGTTTCAGACCGTTTGCCAACATGACGGTCACGGCGGTCAGCTCTCCCAGCAGCTGTGTCAGCGCGTCCGGATAGTGGCGATCTTGTATCATCTTTTGCCAGCTGTCTTGCAGCTGGAGATGCTGGCCGCGAATAGCCAGGTCTTTAAATAGAAAACGGGCGATTTGATCCATGTAACCTCCTTGTAGAAGGGGTCTCCCCCTTTTTTTGATTTTTGTTTTTTGTGAATTGTTCTGAAAAAAATGTGGATAAAAAGCGCTTTTTCAAGCGTTTTAGAGCAGTTTTTCTGCCTGTAAATCCGCATGGTAACTGGAGCGCACCATCGGTCCTGCGGCAACATGCGTGAAGCCCAGCTCGTAGCCGATCTGCTCGATGGTCTTGAAAGCTTCAGGCGCCCAGTATTTTTCGACCGCAAGGTGGTAAGGGCTGGGTTGCAGGTATTGGCCGACGGTGAGCATTTCTACCTGATGTGCGCGCAAGTCGTGCATCACTTTGATCAGTTGCGCCATGGTTTCGCCCAAACCAACCATCAGGCCGCTTTTGGTAGGGATATCCGGGTGTTGGGCTTTGAAGGCGGACAGTAGATTAAGAGAACCCTGATAGTCTGCCTGAGGGCGCGCCTTTTCGTAGAGTTCGGGGACGGTTTCTAGGTTGTGATTGAATACATCGGGCGGGCTGGATGCGAGGATTTCCAGAGCTGTTTTTTGGCGGCCGCGAAAATCCGGAGTAAGAATTTCAATGCGGGTGTCGGGGCTATGTGCACGTATTGCTTCAATACAGGCTTTGAAGTGGCTGGCGCCGCCGTCTTTAAGGTCGTCTCGGTCTACGGAGGTGATGACGACATATTTAAGCGCCATGGCCTCAATGGTTTGGGCAAGCTTAAGGGGTTCCTCTGCATCCAGAGCATGGGGGCGGCCGTACTTTACATCACAGAAGGGGCAGCGGCGTGTGCAGATATCGCCCATGATCATAAAAGTGGCCGTGCCTTTGCCAAAACACTCTGCCAGGTTGGGGCAGGTGGCTTCTTCGCACACGGTGTGTAAATTGTGCTCTCTCAGAACGGATTTGATCTGGCTGACGCGGTGGATATCCTGCGCTTTAGGCAGCTTGGCGCGAATCCAGCGGGGTTTTTTCAGGCGCGGTGCGTTTGGATCTGGCTTGTGTTTGAGCGGACGGGTTTTATAGGCGCCTTTGGGAAGCTGCGCATTGCGGGCTTTAAGGGAAAGAGAGGAAAGGGGGATTTCCTGATAGTCTGATGTGCTCATAAGCTCTGCCTTTAAAAAAATATGCACCGGTTGAATGGGCTGGATTATAATTCATCGTTTCCCAAAATTGGGAAAGGGCTAGAAGAATGAGTCGGCAGGAGTTCCTGTCGTCGCTGTTGACATTGAAAGGAGGCAACGATGGTTGTAATTCGTTTGGCACGGGGCGGTGCAAAAAAACGTCCATTTTATCGTATTGTGGTAGCAGACAAGCGCGCACGTCGCGACGGTCGTTTTATCGAACAGCTGGGCTTTTATAACCCTGAGGCCCGTGGCAACGATGAGACTTTCCGTGTCGACAGCGAGCGTCTGCAGTACTGGTTGAGTGAAGGTGCGCAGATGTCTGAGCGCGTTGCCAAGCTGGTTAAAAAGCATAAAGCAGTCTAAGCTCTATGCCAGGTGCTGTTGATAAGCTTGTCGTTGGCAAGGTCAATGGCATTTATGGGGTGCAGGGGTGGGTGAAAGTTTTTTCCCACACTGACCCGATCGAAAATATTTTTCGTTACCAGCCGTGGTATCTCCGATGTAAAGGGGGGCAGTGGCAGCTTGTGAAGGTGCTGGATCACCGTGCCCACATGGGCGGTAAAGCGCTGGTGGCAAAGCTGGAAGGGATTGGGGATCGTGAACAGGCGCGCACTCTGATGGGGTGTGAGATCGGGATCGATCGTGATCAGCTTCCTGCAGCGGATGACGGTTATTATTGGGTCGACCTGATCGGCTGTAAGGTCATCGACCAAAACGGTGTGTTGCTGGGCAAGGTGGTCGAAATGATAGAGACCGGCAGCCATGATGTGATGCGCATCCGCGGAGAACAGCAGCATTTAATCCCTCTGGTTGAGGGGCACTTTGTAACCCGTGTGGATGTGCCAAATAAGGAAATCCACGTGGATTGGCAGGGTGAGGCTTAAGTGCGGTTTGAGGTCATCTCCATTTTTCCGGAGATGTTTTCGACGTTAACACAGTATGGCGTAACTCGGCGGGCATTTGAGCGGGGAAAGGCTGAAATAGCGCTTTGGAACCCGCGGGATTATGCGCAAAACGCTTATCGAAGCGTAGATGACCGCCCCTATGGTGGCGGGCCGGGCATGGTAATGCTTTATCGCCCTTTATCGGCAGCGATGGAGGCAGCCATGGCCGCAGATGAGCGGCCTGTACATCGTATCTATTTGAGCCCTCAGGGGGTGCCGCTGACTCAGAAGCGGGTTGAAGCACTGGCACAGCTGCCACGACTTGTGTTGGTGTGTGGCCGCTATGAAGGGGTGGATGAACGCTTTATTGAGCGTTACGTAGATGAAGAAATCAGCATTGGAGACTTTGTGGTCTCTGGCGGTGAACTGCCTGCGATGATGCTGATGGATGCGGTTATTCGGCTTTTGCCGGGGGTGCTGGGACACGCGCAGTCGGCGGAAGAAGACTCTTTTTCCCATGGCTTGCTGGATTGCCCGCATTACACACGCCCGCCGGAAATTGAAGGTAAGCAGGTGCCTCTGGTGCTGCAGCAGGGGAACCATGAACAGATCGCCATTTGGCGTTTACTGCAGCAGCTGCACAGGACGGCAACCCGCCGCCCTGAGCTGATGGAAAATTTGGTGCTCACCTCTGATCAGAAAAGGCTGTTAAAGCGTGCCTTGAAGCTGGGTCATGTGAGCAAAGCACAACTGATCGAGTGGGCAGTGCCCATCGATTGAGAAGGAGTAAAACCTATGAAACATCCGATTATTGCAAAAATTGAGCAAGCACAACTGCGTGAAGATCTGCCCGAGTTCGGTCCGGGTGATACGGTGGTGGTGAAAGTTGTGGTCAAAGAAGGGGATAACACCCGCTTGCAGGCTTTTGAAGGGGTGGTGATCGCCAAGAAAAACCGCGGCCTGAACTCTAATTTTATCGTACGTAAGATTTCTAACGGCGTGGGTGTGGAGCGTACTTTCCAGACACACAGCCCCATGATTGACAGCATTGAAGTGAAGCGCCGCGGTGATGTGCGTCGTGCCAAGCTTTATTACCTGCGCGGCCGCACCGGGAAGGCAGCACGTATCAAAGAAAAGATTGTCAGCAAGAAGAAGTAAAGCCTTTCAATGCTGTAGCAAAAAGCCCGGAACCTTCCGGGCTTTTTTGTATCGGCTTTTA
>CAYRSN010000018.1:23659-25894 GCA_964427185.1 uncultured Piscirickettsiaceae bacterium
TTTTATGGGCAAAAGTAAATAAGTTTACTTCTGACGCGCTTTGAAGCGAGGATTGGTTTTGCAAATTACATAAACCTTGCCGCGGCGACGAACCACCTGGCAGTCCTTATGACGCTTCTTCGCGGATTTGAGTGATGATAGCACTTTCATGGTGGCGCTCCGTATCCAGGTCAAACAAAAGCGGAATTATACTGTCTGAATATCGTTAAGGCAAATATAATGCGGCTATGCAATTAAGTGAACAGGTCAAAGATTTTTTTTCGGCTCAAGGCCCCATTGCGCAGCATACTCCAAGCTATGAAGTGCGTCCAGGCCAACTGGCGATGGCGGAAGCGGTGGCAGAGGCCATTGAGTGTGAAAAAGTGTGCTTGATAGAAGCCGGTACGGGAACGGGTAAAACCTATGCATATCTGGTGCCGGCACTACTCAGTGGCAAGCGCATCATTGTTTCTACAGCGACAAAAGCATTGCAGCACCAGCTGGTTGATCTGGATTTACCTGCTCTGCAAAAGTGGCTGGCACGCCCTTTTACCTGGATGCAGTTAAAAGGCCGGGAAAACTATGTATGCGAACAGCGGTTACGCTGGGCGGAGCTGGATCATACTTTGCCCAAGGTGCAGCAGCATCAGCTGGCATTGATTCGCAGCTGGTTGAGCCAAGGTGGCAGTGGTGACAAGGGTGCCTGTGAAGCGGTGGAGGAGTCGGAGTCTGTTTGGGGACGGATTTGCAGTAAAGCGGAAGTGTGTCAGCAGGGATGTGAAGCGAGTTGCATATATCCTGAGCTGAAAGAGATGGCACAGTCTGTCCAGGTGCTTGTGGTGAATCATCACCTGTTAAGTGCAGATTTTGCTCTGAAGGAAAAAGGCTTGCCGGGTGTGCTGCCGGAGGCGGAAGTTTATATTGTGGATGAGGCACATCAATTGCCGGATATTGTGCAGCAGTTTCTGGGCTTGCAGATCGGCTCTGCCGCCTTTAAAAGCCTTTGTGATGAGGTTGAAGCAGCGCAGCAAGAAGTGCCGGATCAGGCTGAGCTGTCTGTTTTGGCTCGAAAGGTAAAAGCGCAGGTGGAGGCTCTGTCCCAAGGCTTAGGACAAACGGGGCGCATGCCTAAGGCAGCTTTGCATGCGGCGGCGGAGCCGTTGTTTGAGCAGCTGCTAAGTGCGTTACATGGACTGCATGAGGTGTTGGAAACTGCTCAGGTGCGCAGTAAACAGTTGCAGGGGCTGTATCAGCAACTGGAGGGGCTGATAAAGGATCTGAGAAACTGGCTGGCGCATGAAAGCCCGTATGAGGTTGCTTGGCTTGAGGCGCAGGCACATTGGTTCAGGTGCTATATCACGCCTTTGCGTGTGGATCAGGTGTTTGGGGACTGGGTGGCGCGCTATGGGAAAAGTTGGCTCTTTACCTCCGCTACTTTGCAAGGCGTGCAGGGGTTTACGCATTTTCAGCAGCGTCTTGGATTGCAGGGCGCGGAGACACTGACGGTGGAGAGTCCTTTTGATTATGCGGCACAGGGGCTGATCTACCACCCGCCAGGGCTTCCGAACCCCCAGGATTCCGGTTATGTGCGCCAGTGTTTAAGGCGGTTATGGCCGTTGCTTCAGGCGTCTCAGGGGCATGCCTTGTTGCTGTTTTCCAGCTACCGTGCCATGCATGAGGCTTATGAGATTCTACAGCCGCACTGGCAGGGCACGCTGTTAATGCAGGGTGAGCAGAATAAACCGCAGTTGTTAAAAGCATTCAAAACAGCGCATCGCCCCGTTCTGTTGGCAACGGCAAGCTTTTGGGAGGGGGTGGATTTACCTGGCGACCTGCTGCGTTTGGTTATGATTGATAAGATCCCTTTTGCCGCGCCCGATGATCCGGTGCTACAGGCACAGGAGGCGTATTTGAAACAGCAGGGTAAAAGTGCTTTTGCATTGATTCAATTGCCGGTTGCAACTTTGGCGCTGAAGCAGGGGGTTGGGCGTTTGATCCGTACCACATCGGATAAGGGTGTATTGATGTTGTGTGATCCCCGGCTGACCCAGAAAAACTATGGACAGCTGATTTTGCAGCAATTGCCTCCTTTCTCCTGGACGCATCGTGATGAAGATGCGCTTGCCTTTTTATCTCAATCTGTCGTGAGCACGCCTTGAAATACCTGTGTCGATACCCATAACTCGGGAGCAGGTTTTTTATTTCTAAACAAAGGAGTGCACAAATGATGAAACGACCTTATGTATTGATGTTTTT
>CAYRSN010000019.1:0-24778 GCA_964427185.1 uncultured Piscirickettsiaceae bacterium
GAAGGTGATTTCCACACCCAGTTTTTCCTTAATCCAGCGCACCCACTGAATATGAGAGAATACCTGGTCAACAGACAGCCCGATCAGCTGGCAGTTCAGCGCCGCGAACTCACCAGCCTTTTTCTGAAAACCAACAAACTCAGTGGTACAGACAGGCGTGAAATCCGCCGGGTGACTGAATAACACCGTCCACTTTCCTTTTAAATCATCCGGCAAAGACATTGCCCCATGAGTAGTTTGCACATCCAACTCAGGGAAAGTTTCGCCCAGCAGCGGCATCCGCACATTCACTTCACTCATTTTTCACTTCTCCTGTTTAATTGAAACTTCTGTTTTTATATGGTGATGCCACGATCAAGTTTCAAGCGGTATTCCCGCTGCTTGACACCCCTGCATACGCTTTTCATAATGGTCGCCCATGAATACAACACAATTTGCAAAAATTCCGATGCAATGGGTGGGGCCTTTTCATCTCAAGGGTGATATTTCTGATGAAATTTCCGCGCCCATGGCCACCTATGAAACCCCTTTATGGCCTTCTGTCAACCGGGGTGCCCGTGTCACACACCATGCCGGCGGCATTCACATCACCGTTGTAGATACCCGCATGAGCCGCTCCATTACCCTGCAGGCACCTGATGCGGCTCATGCCCGTATGGCTGCTGAAACGATTCAAAACGCCCTGGACACCCTGCAAGAAGTTGTCAGTCAAACCAGCCGGTTCGCCAAGCTCATTCAAATACACTCTAAAATCATCGGCAACCTGCTCATTTTACGTCTGGAGTTCACCACCGGAGATGCCTCCGGCCACAACATGGTCACCCAGGCCGCAGATCATTTGATGGACTATCTGCTGACGACCCATGATTTTTTAAAGTATGTTTCTATTTCCGGTAACTTTTGCACCGATAAAAAGGTGTCCGCTGTCAACACCTTACAAGGACGAGGCAAGTATGTTATTGCCGAAACCTGGATTCCGGAAAAACTGGTTAAACGCTTTCTAAAAACCACGCCTCAAAAGCTGGTTGATTTACATATCAAAAAGGATTTACTGGGCAGCATTGTCGCCGGCTCACTGATGAGCGCCAATGCACACGCGGCCAATATGTTGCTGGCATTTTATCTCGCAACAGGGCAGGATGCGGCCAATATAGTAGAGGGCAGCCAGTGCATCAACCATGCGGAAGTATTGGAAAACGGCACGCTTTATTTCTCTACGACCTTACCCAACCTGATTGTCGGCACAGTAGGAAATGGCAAAGGACTGGACTTTGTGCAGAAAAATCTCGAACACATGGGGTGTCAAAAAGAGCGAGCACCGGGTGAAAATGCCCGTCGCCTTGCTGGTATTTGCGCCGCTACAGTACTATGTGGCGAACTCTCTCTGCTGGCTGCACAAACCAATCCTGGTGAGCTGATGGCCGCACACCTGAAACTGGAGCGCAAATCCCATGGCTGACATTCAGCGCCGCAAGCTGGATCATCTCGCTCTGGTTCTGGAAGATGCCCAAACCGACCGCTATCAAAGCGGGCTGGATGGTCTACGGCTGATGCACCGCGCACTACCAGAGCTGGACTTTGATGAAATAGACACCCGCTGTTTTTTCCTGGATACCCAACTCCGCTTCCCTTTTTTGATCAGCAGCATGACAGGCGGACAAGGTGAAACACTTACGCGGATTAACCGCCACCTTGCCGAAGCTGCTGAAGCCATGCAGGTGGCCATGGCCGTCGGCTCCCAACGCATCATGCTGGAAAAGCCTGCTGCTGCCCAAAGCTTCTCCCTGCGAGGATATGCCCCTTCAGTGCCGCTAATTGCCAACCTGGGTGCCGTACAGCTTAATGAGGGCATCACTCTGTCTCAGATTGAAGAGCTGATCGGCATACTGGATGCTGATGCCCTTTACCTCCATCTGAACCCCCTTCAGGAAGTCATTCAGCCGGAAGGAGACCGCAATTTTGCCCGCTTAAGCGAGCGTATTGCAGAAGTCGCAGACAACCTCTCCATTCCCGTCATTCTCAAAGAAGTGGGCTGCGGCCTTTCTCCTGCAGATATTCAGCTGGGGCTGCAGGCAGGTATTCGTTATTTTGACCTGGCTGCACGTGGCGGGACAAGCTGGAGCCGTATCGAGGCGCACCGCAGTGACAATGATCTGGGGATTCTCTTTCAAGACTGGGGGTTAACTTTAGCGGATGCCTTAAAACAGGCGCACCCTTTTGTTAACCAGGCAACCCTTATCGCAAGCGGCGGCATCCGCTCCGGGGTAGATATGATCAAATGTGTTATAATGGGCGGCTCTGTTTGCGGAATTGCCAGGCCCTTATTGGCTGCTGCCACCGAAAGCACCGAAGCGGTCATTTCCGTGATACAGCGTTTTGAGCAGGAGTACAGAACGGCTCAGTTTTTACTCGGCGCAGCCGATTTTGATCATGTATTTGACAACCGCCAGCTCCTGCTGCGCACCTAAAAAGAGCTAAATTTCATATATGAATGTAGGCATTGATCTAATTCACTTCGCCACTGCAGATTATTATCTGGGCTTAGACACCTTCGCAGCGGAAAAAGGGGTTGATGTCAACAAGTTTTATATTGGCATTGGGCAGGAGCGCATGTCCATTGCCCCACCCGATGAAGATATCGTCACTTTAGCAGCCAAAGCTGCCGAACCCCTGTTAGCCAAAACCCAACGGGATCAGATCACCGCAGTGCTACTGGCCACCGAAAGCGGCGTGGATCAGTCTAAATCCGCCAGTGCCTACCTGCACGGCCTGCTGGGGCTACATAAAAACTGCCGCCTGATCGAGCTCAAACATGCCTGTTATGCGGGAGCAGCCGCCTTACAGATGGCTCAGGGGCTGGTACATGCCAACCCTCAGGAAAAAGTGCTGGTCATCGCTGCCGACATCGCAAAATACGATGTTGACTCCTCTGGCGAAGCCACCCAGGGCTGCGGAGCGGCCGCCATGATCATACAAAAAGACCCTCGCCTGATGGTGCTGGAGCCGGGTTCCGGCTTTTACTCTGATGATGTCATGGATTTCTGGCGTCCCAACTATCGGGAAACCGCACTGGTCGATGGAAAATATTCCACCAAAGTCTATCTCAACAGTCTGAAAGAAACCTGGCGACATTTTCATGCCAACACCGGCCGACGGTATGAAGAGATTGACTATTTCTGCTATCACCTTCCTTTTACCAAAATGGCAGAAAAAGCACATAAACAGCTGGCCAGAATCACCCAGACCACTTTAACCGAAGCACAAATGCAGGCTTTACTCAGCCCCATGCAACAGTACAACCGCCAGCTGGGCAACAGCTACACCGCCAGCCTCTTTATCGGCCTGGCTTCTTTGCTGGACAATGCGCCTGAAGATTTGACGGGCAAACGGGTTGGTCTATTCAGCTATGGTTCCGGTTGTGTCTCTGAGTTTTTTACCGGTCTGATTCAACCTGAATATCAGCAGCATCTGTTCACACAAGACCACCGCTGGCAGATTGAACACCGTCAACCGCTGGATTACGCCTCCTACCTTCAGCTGTACCACACACAGCCTGAAGGCCTGTATGAAGGCCAGGTAGTACTGCCTGAATACAATCAAGGCGCATTTAGACTAGCGGCCATTAAAAACCATAAACGCATCTATGCACGCCGTTAAGGGCTCAAGCTGCGCAAAAGCGATTCTTTCTGGTGAATACAGCATAGCCTGCGGTCAGCCGGCTATTGTCATGCCCGTCCCGCTACATACACAATGTAATATTCAGCTGGATGAAACGCGCGCGCCCCAGATCTCTATCACGCTGGAAAACTTTAATCAACAAGCCAGCTGGAATTGGGAGGACTTTGAAACCTTATGCTCCCAAAAACACGCCACCTGGCGCGCCACACAACGCAGTATCTTAACGACCCCTTTTGATCTGGTTCTGCTGACGCTATGGCAGTTTCATCAACTCACCCCCTTGCCCGGCGGACACTACCACATCACAATCAAAGGGCATGACTACATAGGACGCGGCTTAGGCAGCTCTGCAGCTGTCGTTGTCAGCCTGATACGAGCACTGCAGCAGCTATCCATCATGCCGTTACAACAAGATACCTTACAGGCACTGGCAATACGCTGCGAACACTATGCCCATGGACGCAGCTCCGGACTCGACCCGGCAGCCTTGCTCGCAGAAACACCTCTATGGGTAGAGCGCACGCCCCTTGGTCTGAAGTTTGAGCCTTTAAACATCCCACTCCCCAGCTTTCAGCTGATCGACACAGGCGCACCGGAAAGCCGCACCGGTGAGTGTGTTACAACCGTACGTCAAAACTTTCCTGCCCATCACGCTCTGTGGCGTGCTTTTGGAGATACAACCCGGACACTACGCGATGCGCTGGAAAAGCAAGACCAAACCGCCCTGAAAGAAGCGCTTCAAACCAACCATATTCTGTTACGTAAAATAGGGGTCGTACCGGACAAAGTCAATGAGCTGATTCGACAACTCAACCAGACAGGTGCCGCCAAAATCAGTGGTGCGGGGAGTGTGCGCGGCGATCAAGGCGGTGTCGTGCTTTATTTTGGCTTACCGCCCACACAACTCCCCGCTACAATAACATCCATTCCCTTAACCTCCTAAGGATAGCACCATGGCTTTGGCAAACTGGATCAGTGCCGCGCCAGCCAGCACGATGATTCTGGGAGAGCATGCCGTCGTATACGGACAGCCAGCACTGGTCAGTGCTCTGGATTTCTGGCTGACTATCCAGTGGAAAATACGGTCGGATCGCCAGCTCATTATCCATAGTGCATTAGGCGAGCATACCACCACGCTGGATGCAATCACCGACCACCCCAAACTGCATTTTGTGCTTGCGCCATTGCGCCATTACGCTTCCCAGCTGCCCGGACTGGAGCTAACCATTACCTCAAATATTCCGACTACCATGGGTCTGGGAAGCTCTGCCGCCGCCATGGCCGCCACTTTGGTGGGGTTAAAACCTTTACTCCCCTCCCCGCCTGCAACACTTGAGCTGTTCATACTCGGCAGAACACTTATCCGCCAGATTCAGGGACGAGGCTCAGGCGCAGATCTGGCAGCCAGCCTCTACGGTGGAAGCGTTTTGCTGGAACCTGAACTGCCCACCATCACGCCCATTCCTTTTAACGAGCCGCTTACTCTGATTTACAGCGGCTACAAAACTCCTACCGCAGAAGTTTTGCAAAAGGTTAAAGAGGAATGGTTGCCTATGCCTGATCTGCGGGATGATCTTTACAAGCTGATGGGCGAGACTGTGCGGCGCGCCATCCTCGCATTGGCAGATGAAGACATTGCTTACCCTTTGTTCAACAGACTGTTTAATACTTACCACGGTCTGATGGATGCACTGGGAGTATGCGATCTGACACTGGCACAAATTGTCTACCAAGTCCGACAACAAGGCCATGCCGCCAAAATTAGCGGCTCCGGCCTGGGCGATTGCGTGTTAGCACTGGGGCATATCACCCTGGAAGGCTACACCTGTCTGCCTGCCACCCTCAGTGAACTGGGAGCCTGGCATGACGAAACTTGAGTTTGTCAATCAACTGATTCCCCATCGCAACGCCATCCCCGGCACAACCAGCCAAGCCTTTGCGCCAGTCAATATCGCACTGGCAAAATACTGGGGAAAGCGCAACAGTACCCTGAACCTGCCGCAAAACAGCAGCCTTTCCATCTCTTTGCCGGAAATCGGCACACATACTCACCTGACACTGACAGAAGCACCAGATCGCATTACCTTAAATGGCCAGCCCGCACCAGCCGGCTTCAGTCAGCGGCTCAGCGCTTTTTTAGACCTCTTTCGCCCCCAAGGCCTGGGCTTTGCCGTGGACACACATAACACCGTGGCGACTGCAGCAGGCTTGGCCAGCTCAGCCTCCGGCTTTGCCGCGACTGTCAAGGCCTTAAATGCACTATTTGACTGGCAGCTGGATACCCGCACGCTCTCCATGCTGGCACGGCTTGGCTCCGGCTCTGCCAGCCGCTCCCTGTTTCAAGGGTTTGCACTATGGCATAAAGGCATCAAAGAAGACGGAACGGATAGTTTTGCCGAAGGGCTTCCTGATACCTGGACTGATTTACGCATGGGCTTTCTGGAAGTCAGCAGCCGCCCCAAACCCATCGGCTCCACTGCCGGCATGCAGAGCACAGTCCACACCTGTCCGCTTTACGCCAGCTGGCCCCCTTATGCAGAAGCCAGTGTGCACAACATACGCCGCGCCATTGCACAAAAGGATCTGGCACAATTGGGTGCGCTTGCGGAACACAATGCACTGACCATGCATGCCACCATGATTGCCACCTCACCACCGGTACTTTACTGGCAATCTGAAAGTGTGGAGATGATGCACCGCATCTGGTCGCTTCGTTCCGAAGGGCTCAATGTTTGGTTCACCATGGATGCCGGCCCCAACCTGAAACTGATTTTCAATGAGGCTTCGGAACAAGCACTGCAAACCCTTTTCCCCCATTTAAAAATTTTCCGACCTTTCCATGCTCAGTAGATTCATTGGCCACCAAAAAGAACAGGATGCCAAAGCATGGCTAAAACACCAGGGGATTAAAATCATTGCGGAAAACTTCACCTGCCGCGGTGGCGAGCTGGATCTGGTTGGCCTGGAGAAAGAAACCTTGGTCTGCTTTGAAGTACGCTATCGCAAAAACACTCACCATGGCAGCGCGGCAGAAAGCATTACGGCACAAAAGTTGATGCGTCTGCAGCGCTGTTTCCTGCACTTTATCCAGCGCCATCCGCAATACCGGCATCATGCTTTGCGCATTGATGCGCTGGTCTTTGAAGGCACACACACTACACCACGCTGGATTCGCAATATTACAGGCTGAAATCCCCGCTTGGGCAGGACGACACGGCTTGCCTACTATGGTCTTTTTTGATTACAATAACAATAACAAAATTCATTTTCAACAGGACATCCAAAGATGAGCTGCAAGGAAACCCATCGTTACACCACATTCTGCCGTGCCCCAAACAATGCCCTAAAAGAGCCTATGTTCTTTGGTCAGAACGTCAATGTAGCCCGTTACGATCAGCAGAAGCATCCGATTTTTGAAAAGCTCATCGAACGCCAGCTGAGTTTTTTCTGGCGCCCGGAAGAGGTAGATCTGACTAAAGACCGTGCCGACTATACCAAGTTGCCAGAACATGAACGGCATATCTTTTTATCCAACCTTAAATACCAAACCCTGCTGGATTCCGTGCAGGGGCGCTCACCCAATGTTGCGCTGCTGCCGATTGTCTCCCTGCCGGAGCTGGAAACCTGGATTGAAACCTGGTCCTTTTCAGAAACCATCCACAGCCGCTCCTACACACACATTATTCGCAATATTGTCAGCGACCCATCCCAGGTTTTTGATGATATCGTCACGAATCAGGCGATTATCGAGCGTGCTATTTCTGTAACAGAACATTACGACCAGCTGATCTATCTCACCAACAAAATGTATGCGGAAGAAATCAACCTGGATACAAATGAAACCTTCCGCCGTGAAATCAAAAAGGCGCTGTACTTGACTCTGGTTTCTGTCAATGTCCTGGAAGCCATTCGTTTTTATGTCAGCTTTGCCTGCGCCTTTAGCTTTGCCGAGCGCTCTCTTATGGAAGGTAATGCCAAAATCATTCGTCTGATTGCCCGGGATGAGTCCTTACACCTTTCCGGCACCCAGCATATGATCAACCTGATCCGAGAGGGCAAGGATGATATAGAAATGCGCGATATTGCCCTCGAGCTGGATGACGAAGTATGCACTATTTTCCGTGAAGCAGCAGAGCAAGAAAAGCGCTGGGCAGACTACCTGTTTAAAGATGGCTCCATGATCGGGCTTAATGCCAGCATTCTCAAGGATTATGTGGAATATATCACCAATATCCGCATCAAAGCCATCAACCTGGAACCGATCTTTGAAAAACGCTCCAATCCTCTACCATGGATGAATAACTGGTTAATTTCAGACAATGTTCAGGTCGCGCCTCAGGAATCTGAAATTGCCTCCTACCTGGTGGGTCAGGTAGATGCTGATGTGGATGTGGATGACTTTAAGGACTTTAACCTCTAATGCGCCCCAAAACAAAAGTCTTCGACCACGAGTCCCTTCAGGACGCAGACAACCTGGCGGCTTTTTTAAAAGCCATTGCCAAGGGTATCAAAAAAGGGCATATCGAGTTTACTGATGACGATGAAACCCTGACACTCACGCCCACACCTCTGGGGCGTTTTCGCATTAAAGCCGAAAAATCTCCCAAATCCCAGACTTTAAGAATCAAAATCACCTGGCAGACCGGCACACCTGAAACAGAAGAAACCAACTTACTCTTTATTGACTGTGCCGATGCAGATTGACACCCGGCTTACACCGCTGCGCTTAAGCTATCTCACCCTACAACACCAGTTGGAAAGCCTTGCCCGCTGGGCTGTTGACCAGACATCGCCGCTGGAGACGCTCCAGAAACACCAGGCGCAACTGGATGCCTATCAAGTCTCACTGTGGAGCCAGCTGCTGGAAGCCATTCAAAAAGACCAGGCTCCCATGGCTTATCTGGGATTACTGGAACAGCAGCTGGGACTACGTCGCTGTGGGCACGAGCTGATTGAGCTGGGACAGCTGCTCACAACCCATAAAGTACTCAAACCCGTACGCAAACAAATCCGCGCCACCCTTTCTCTATTGCAGCAACTGTTTCATCGCCTCAACCAAGGGCTGGAAAAGCAGACCTCCATCCTCGATATCGAACAGGAACTGAATCAGCTCGCCCCTCCCTTGCATGCTCTGAAAAAACTATTGGAAAAACGTTTTAAATCCGGACAAAACGCACCGTTCATGCTGCATCAATACCAGATCCTCTGGCAACTTCAACAGCTTGAAGGCCCTATAGGCATAGTCATAGAAGGCCTGATGACCTGGCAGCTCGGCAGTCCTCAACGGCTTCAGGCCATGTCCTTCTTAAACACTCTGACACAACAGATGCCCCAGCCGTTGCACCTGCGCCCTATTCCCTATACGCATTCAGGCGCACTGATTCACGCTGTTGAAGGGGCGGATACCATTATTAAACAAGGCGATCACGATAAACTCCGCAGTGAACGCAAAAACCTGAAAATATGGCGCAAAAACTGGCCTCAGCTGGTACCCGAAGTCATCGATTTTCACCGCACAGGTCAAGAGGCCAGCCTGATGATGCAAAAAGCAGCAGGAGAAACCTTAGAATACTGGCTCATGCAACCCGACCCGCTTCCTTTCCAAAAAGGACTTGAGCAGCTTTTCGATACCCTCTCCTCCCTATGGTCCACACCAGACTGCGCACATAAAACACACTCTTCCTTCATGCCACAACTCATAAAAAGACTGCCGGCAATCCTGCGTGCCCATCCCACATTCAGTCGCCCCGCTTTTAACATTTCCGGCCAAACCATCACTGAGCTGCCCAAGCTGATTCAACAGGCTGCACAGCTGGAAAAAAAGCTTCCTTCCGTCTGCACCGTTCCCATTCATGGAGATCTGAACCTGGATAACATCCTGTATGACCCAGGCACAAAACGTATTACATTTGTTGACCTGAACCGCGCAGGCAAAGGCGATTACATACAGGAACTATCCACCCTGATGGTCAGTCTTTTTCGTATTCCCAACTACCACCCTGTTCTCAGAGCACGTATTGCCCAAGGCATGCAGGCCACCTACACCTTCGCACACCGCATCGGCTCAAACTTACAGGACACCGCAATTGACGCTCACCTTGCATTCGGGTTGGCACGCGGCATGCTCACCTCCACCCGATTTATTTTTGAACCCTGGCATGCTCGCCAGCTGTTTGAACGAGGGGATCTGCTGCTTCAGCAGCTTACCCGCTTAAAACCCAAATACCTGAACACCTTCACACTGGAGGAGCAACTGTTCCATGCCGAAAGCACATCCTAAAATCGCCGTCATCGGCCTTCCAGGAAAATGGTCCAGCGAAACCCTGGCCGATGCTCTGGAAAAACGTACAGGCTACCGCGCCATTATCGATCCCGCCCACCTAACTGTTTCTCTGGATAAACACCGTATCAGCAGCCAGGGCATCAACCTGTGCAAACTCGACGGCATGATCATCAAAAAAATCGGCCCTCAATACAGCCCGCTTATGCTGGATCGCTTAGAGCTGCTGCGCTACGTAGAACAGTGTGGCGTAGCCACCTTTTCCCGTCCCGGGAAAATCATGCCCCTAGTTGACCGGCTTGCCGGCACGCTCAAATTACAACAGGGGAACATCCCCATGCCACCCACCTGCATAACCGAACAACTCAACGAAGGCATCGCAGCCGTGCGCACCTTTGGACACGCCATATTAAAACCGCTTTATTCCACCAAAGCCAAAGGCATGGTCGTTCTAAACAGCGACAAACTCAACAACAAACAGCTCAAAAGCCGCTTGGCGGCCTTCCGCGCCCAGCACGGCATGCTCTACATCCAGAAAAAACTCGAACTTCCCGGCCAGGATATGGGATTGGTCTTTCTCAACGGTGAATACATGGGTGCCTACGCCCGTGTAAAAGGTAAAAAATGGCACACCGCCACCTCTGGCGATGGCAAATACGCCCCCGCACATCCCAAACCGGAAACCATTACTATCGCGCAAAAAGCACAAGCCTTGTTCGGGCTGGACTACACTACAGTCGATATGGCAGAAACCGACATGGGACCTGTCTGTTTTGAAGTCAGCGCATTTGGCGGCTTTCGCGGTGCCCACGAAGCGCTTGGACTCAATATGGCACAAAAGCTGGCAGACTACGTACTCACACGCCTCTAAACACATGCGTATTACAGAAAATTCAGCAAAAACAATTTTTTTAAAAAGAGGGGAGACCCCTTATGATCCCATACACTCGCCTTTCAAATAAACACCAGAGAGTATGCAACACGCCATAAATAATTTACTTTTTTATTGACGGATCCTTATCCCACTGTTAGAGTGGGAATCGTTCTGTCAAAAACAGGACATTTTGTTTAGTTTTAAAAGAGTATTTAGTATGTCAAACACAGTAAATGGAACCGTTAAATGGTTCAACGACGAAAAAGGTTATGGATTCATTGAACAGGAAAATGGTCCTGACGTATTCGTTCACTTCTCCGCAATCCAGGGTTCTGGCCGCCGCACTTTGCTGGAAGGTCAACAGGTTACCATGGAAGTCACCCAAGGCCAGAAAGGCCCACAGGCGGAAAATGTAACCCCTCTGTAATACATTCGGCTTTACAGACCAATTCTCCGTTAAACGCCCCGTAAACCGGGGCGTTTTTCATGCTCTCAAGCCAGCACTACCGCTTTCTCCAGGGCTTCACCCTGGGTAAATCGACGAATACTATCAACTGTGGTCGTAGCAATATTACGTACCGCCTCTTGTGTCAGAAAGGCCTGATGCCCCGTGATCACTACATTGGCACGCGCCAGCAACTGCGCCAACAAGGCATCACGCACGCCGACTTCTGAGTGATCTTCAAAATACAGCCCTCGCTCATGTTCATAAACATCCAGCGCAGCGCCCCCTACCCTCCCCGCATCCAATGCAGATACCAGCGCTTGGGTATCAATCAGCCCTCCTCGTCCGGTATTCACAATCACCGCCCCCTGTTTCAGCTGTTCAAGCCGCGTAGCATTTAAAAGATGATGGGTTTCAGAAGTAAGCGGGCAGTTCAGCGACACGATATCCGAGCGCGCTAACAGTGCTTCTAATGACACCAGTTCCACACCCTCTACGGCGTCTGCATAAGGATCATAGCCCAAAACCTCACACCCAAATGCTCGCAAACGCTGTGCGACCAGGCGGCCTATTTTTCCCAAGCCAATCACCCCGGCCACCTTATTATGCAAGTCAAATCCCATCAGCCCCTGCAGGCAGAAATTCCCGGCATGGACACGATCATGTGCCAGATGAATCCGTCGCACCAAGGTTAACAGCAGCCCCAACGTGTGATCCGCGACCGCATGAGGTGAATAAGCCGGCACACGCACCACCTGAATCCCCAGTGCTCGAGCCGCCTCAAGATCCACATAGTCATATCCTGCACTGCGTAGCGCCAGCAAACGTGTCCCCCCAGCTTTCAGCCGTTTTAATACGGCCTCATCCGCCAGATCACTGACAAACAGGCTCACCACCTCCGCCCCCTCAGCGCGCTGTACGGTGTTTAAATCCAAATGCTCAAAATAAAAGGTCGCCTCCCAATTCGGCTCACACAAAGGTGCTAACACCTGTTGTTCATAGGGGCGGATACTGTAAAACACCACTTTCATGCCACATCTCCTCTGTCACGGTAAAAACTTGCTGTGTACTTTTGGGGGAAGGGCAAAACCCAAGCTGCCACGCTAACAGCTGCATCGGTAGCCGAGCCGGCATGGTCTGACCATAACGCGGATCCCCAGCCACAGGGTGCCCCACTGCGGAAAAGTGTCTCCTGATCTGATGCAGTCTGCCCGTGAACAACTTTATACGCACCAATGTCATAAGCACCGGTTCTGCTCGATAGCCACAGACTTCATAAACTGTCCGGGCTGCTTTGCCATCCAGTGGCCTGTCAATTTCCCCCGAGCCTTCCAACCGCCCCAGCACCCAGGCATAGTAAATCTTCTCCACCTGGCGTTTTTGAAACTGCTGAGACAACCATCCTGCCGCCTGACGATGGTGCGCCAACACCACCAGCCCAGGGGTTTCTCGATCGAGGCGATGCACCACCCATACAGGTTTGCCCTGTTGTTTCTCTACCTGCCGCATCAAGCTCAGGTGATCCCCCCATTCACTGCCCTGTGTCACCATGCCCGCAGGCTTAAACCAAACACTCCACCCCTTAGAAGCCGTCACACACTTTGCCGGAGGCACGATACGCTTTAAAAGTTCGGCATCGTAAAACAGCCAAAGCTTGGTGCCTTCACTCAACTGCCGGCTCGCCTTTCTTAGGCGCACCCGCCTCCCTTTTTCCTCAATCCAGACCGCACCTTTATTCATCGCCTTTTTCACCGCCTGCTTAGAGAGCTCTGCCACCTGGCTTAACGCCTCTGGTGCCGTCATCGGCGCAGGCAAACAGACATGTACCTGTTTTTTCATGTAACTTTAAACTTCACTGAGTAAAATGAAAAACTTTCAACCACAAGCACAGAAAATGCCCATGCAACCATCTCAACGTTATATTAACCGTGAATATGCACTGCTTCAGTTTAATCGCCGTGTACTTGAGCTGGCGCAAGATATCGGTACACCCTTATTGGAACGCCTGAAATTCCTGTGCATCTCTTTCAGCAATATGGACGAGTTCTTCGAAGTGCGCCTGGCTTCTCTGTATGAAATGCTGCACGAAAACGCCGGCGTGCGCACTCAGCCGGATGGTCTGACACCGGCAGAAGCCATTGACATGCTCACACAGGAAGCGCATCAGCTGGTCAGTGACCAATATGACACCTTCAACCATCTTTTGATTCCCGAGCTGGCGCAAGAGGGTATCCGTTTTTTGCGTCGCACACACTGGACAGAAGCTGAAAAAAAATGGGTGCGCGCCTACTTTGTAGAACACATGCTGCCCGTGCTGAACCCTATCGGCCTGGATCCTGCGCACCCCTTTCCCCGCGTGCAGAATAAAAGCCTGCACTTTATTGTGTCTCTGGAAGGCAAAGATGCCTTTGGCCGCCATATTCCCATGGCGGTGGTTCCTGTCCCCCGCACCCTGCCTCGTGTGGTTAAGGTGCCTCAAGAGGTTTCCGGGCAAGATAACGACTTTGTTTTCATCTCCTCAATTCTGCATGCGAATGTCAGCATGCTGTTTCCCGGCATGACGGTCACCGGCTGCTATCAGTTCCGCGTCACCCGCAATACCAACCTTTTCATTGATGAAGAAGAAGTGGATGACCTGATGAAAGCGCTGGCCGGAGAGCTTTCAACCCGTCAGTATGGGGATGCGATTCGCCTGGAAGTTGCCGACAACTGCCCGCCACACCTGGTAGAGTTTCTATTGGAACGCTTTCAGCTCACCGAACGGGAGCTGTATCAGGTGCACGGACCGGTCAACCTGCACCGGCTGATGTCCGTTCCTGATATGGTAGAACGTCCCGAGCTGAAGTTTCCGCCTTTCAAGCCCAGCACCCCCCTTGAAATGCCTAAACGCAGCAAAGGGCTGTTGTTTTTTATCAGCCGCAAAGGCCCTCAAAACATCTTTGATCATATCCGCCAGCAGGATTTACTGCTCCACCACCCTTATGAATCTTTTGCACCGGTCGTGCGCCTGCTCAAAGAAGCCGCCAAGGATCCAAAAGTACTGGCCATTCGCATGACGCTCTACCGCACCGGGGAAGCCTCACCCATTGTCGCCGCACTGGAAGAGGCCGCTCGCAACGGCAAGGAAGTCACCGCCGTAGTTGAGCTACGTGCCCGCTTCGACGAAGATAACAATATCCAGCAGGCACGCCGCCTGCAGGAAGCCGGTGCCCATGTAGTGTATGGTGTTGTCGGCTATAAGACGCATGCCAAAATGATTCACATCGTGCGTGAGGAAAACGGCCACCTGCAGCAATATGCACATGTAGGCACCGGCAACTACCACCACATCACCACCCGTTTCTACACGGACTTCGGCCTGATCACTGCCCACGAGGGCATCTGCAATGATGTGGCACGCATTTTTCTGCAGCTGACCAGCCTGGGGCACGCCCCTGAACTGAATTACCTGCTACAGGCACCCTTCACACTGCAAAGCGGCATTATCGAACGTATCCAGCGCGAAGCAGACAACGCCCGCAAAGGCCTGCCCGCCCGCATCATGGCCAAAATGAACGGACTGCAGGAAAAACAAGTGATTGATGCGCTGTATGAAGCCAGTCAGGCAGGGGTTAAAATCGATCTGATTGTCCGGGGCATCTGCTGCCTGCGCCCCGGCGTAAGCGGACTTTCCGAAAATATTCAAGTACGCTCCGTAGTCGGGCGTTTTCTGGAGCACCACCGTGTGTTCTACTTCGAAAACCACGGTCATCAACCCGAACTGTTTATTTCCAGTGCCGACTGGATGCGGCGCAATCTGCTCGGTCGTGTAGAAACGGCCAGCCCCATTTTGGAGAGTGAGCATTTTCAAACCGTGTTGGAAGAAGGCCTGAACCTGTATCTGAAAGACAATCAAAATGCCTGGCAACTCACCTCGGAGGGACGTTACAATCGTCTTACGCCTCAAGCGGATGAAGCGCCCTTCAGCGCACAGCAGTATCTGATCGACAAATACAACACGGCAGAAATAGCACCATGAACCAGGAAGATAACAACCTGTTTGCCGCCATTGATCTGGGCTCAAACAGTTTCCACATCATCATTGCCCGGGAAGTCGGCGGCCAGATGCAAGTCATCGACCGTCATAAGGAAATGGTGCGCATGCGCGCAGGCCTGAAACCCGATGGAAGCCTTGATCAAGCGGCTGCCCAGCGTGCATTAGCCTGTCTCGCACGTTTCGGGCAGCTTATCAGTGCCATACCTTCTGACCATGTGCGTTGCGTAGGCACCAACACCTTGCGAAATATGAAAGATAGCGAAACCTTCTTGCAACAAGCAAAAGAAGCGCTCGGACATGATATTCACATCATTTCCGGTCAGGAAGAGGCGCGCCTGATCTACCTGGGCGTCGCCCACGGCCTGCCTCATACCAACGAACAGCGCCTGGTAATCGATATAGGCGGCGGCAGTACAGAATTTATTATCGGCAAACACTACACCCACCAGCACCTGACCAGCACCGAGATGGGCTGTGTCTCTTACTCTCAAGCCTTCTTTCCAGAAGGCAAACTCACGGAACAGGCCTTTGAACAAGCCATTATGCGTGCCAAACAGTCCCTGCGTCCCTACGCCTGGCAACTGATGCAACTGGGATGGGACACCGCCTACGGAGCCTCAGGCACCATCAAAACACTGGGCAACATCTGCCGCGCAAACAACTGGGGCGAACACATCACTCCCGCTGGGCTGGCGTACATCAAGCAGGCCATGCTTGACGCCGGCCATCTTGATAACCTTCAGCTTCCCGGCCTGAAAGAAGAACGCAAGCCGGTGATTGCAGGCGGGCTGGCCGTTCTGATCAGTGCATTCGATATGCTGAACATACAACAGATGCAAGTCTCAACCCATGCCTTAAGGGAAGGGCTGATCTACGATATGCTGGGTCGGCTGGTCGCAGAAGATGCGCGTGAAATCAGCATCCGCGCCCTGCAGCACTGGACACAGGTTGATCAGGCTCAGGCCAGCCGTGTGGCCAAAACAGCACGCCATCTGTACAGACAGGTGCATAACAGCTGGAAGCTGCATGCAGAAGACTTCGACTACCACAAGATGCTGGACTGGGCTGCCCAAGTACACGAGTGCGGCAAGGCCATCAGCCTGAAAAAATACCGGGCTCACAGCGCCTATCTGGTAGAACAGTCCGAGCTGGCAGGCTTCTCTCAGCAGGAAAAGCAAATGCTGGCCTCCCTGGTACACAACCACAGAGGCAAAATCAACCACACTCTGTTCAGTCGCCTGCCAAAACCGCACCAAAAATCTATCCTACGGTTAACGTTGCTGTTACGTTTAGCCGTAGCACTCCACAGGGGGCGTGAACCTGACCAGCCTGCACCGCTGCTGTTGCTGAAAGATAAGAAACACCTGCACCTTCAGTTTGAAAATAACTGGCTGACAGCCCACCCGATGACACTGCTGGATCTGGAAGCAGAGGCAAAACACTTACAAGAAATAGGGTATGATTTGACCTACCTATGAAACCGACACTTCGTCAGATTGTCTTACTGTTTACGTTGCTCAGTGCTTTTTTTATCCTGGGCTTAAGCGGCTATTTCCTGCACAATAACACCAAGCAACTGACTGCCCTTGAGGAGGGACAGTCCTATGCCTCCCTGCTCGCTCTGCTGGATAAACTGCTCTACAGCCTGGCTCAAGAGCGCGGTCTGTATAAAGCCACCAAGCTTACACGCAACACTGAAAACAAACAGTACCTCATTCTCACCCACCGCAACGCTACACAAACCACTGATGAGCTGATTAAAACCCTGTCACAACATTTTTCCAGCATGCCGCCTGCTATACAACAGCTATGGGCTGAATACAAACGCCGCCTGGATGCCCTTGCCATTTTGCGCAACCAGAAAAATAGCACCCAAACCTTTAAACAATACAGCCACCTGATCAACTATGGCATCATCCTTGCCGAAGATCTTCTGGTGTATCTCCCCACCCGAGAAAGCCTAAAATACGGTGGCCTATGGCTGAAGCTGACCCTGCTGCGTGAGCAGGCAGGCCGTGAGCGTGGGCGCGTGTTCAAATCCATGCTTGAGCAACACTTTTCCCCCGATGACTATTTTGCAATTACCGGCCATATACAGCAGCAAACGCTCATGTTTGAGCTGTTCCAGCTAAATGCAGACCCTTTTCTCAGGCACTGGTGGCAACAGAAATCAAACGATCCCGCCGTCAAAACCGTAAAACGCATACATAAACAGCTTATGCAGCGTTTTCAAAACCAGCAGACCTTGGCGCACTTTTTAACAGAAATAGGCTACAATGGTTTTATTCACTACTATAAGAACTACCTGTTACGCGGAGAGCCTTTTTATTACCAACAGGCCAAAACACATATCCATCGGGCACTCGATACGCTGCACCAATGGAAAGAAGCACCTTTTGTGACACGCACCCAACAGGTCGCCATGCAAAGCCTGTTGAATATCTTTACGCGCTATCAGAAAAGCCTTGAAACAATCAAACAGCTAAAGCAACAAAAACTTTCGATCGCGGAAATCGATGCACACGTTCGTATTGATGATCTGCCTGCTGCCAAGGCCATTTCAACCTTAGAACAGCTTAGACTGGAGGTTACCCCCTATCAATGGTGGCAGGCTGCCAGCAGGCGTATTGACCTGCTCAGCCTGCTGCTCAATGAAGTAGAAATCCTACTGACCCAGCATCTTATTGAACGCACGCAGCAGCTACGCCTCCAGCAGAACATGCTGTTCAGCCTGCTGGCGGTCTTTTTGATTCTGTTGGTTTTCGTATTTTTCAGCCTGATGGGGCAAATCAAAGCCCTTAACATCTTCACACGCAAACTGACCGAAATGACACAAAACAACCATTTCGGCCCTTTACCGGTGAAATACACCCATGACGAAGTCAGCCAGCTGACCCGCGCCTTCAACCAGCTGATCAACGAGCGTCTTGAACATGAAAAAAACATCTGGCAGGAAGCGAACCTTGACCCCCTGACCAACCTGCCCAACCGCAAATACCTGCTTGAACTGCTGGAATACCTCATTAAAGATGCAACGCGCCGTCAGGAAAAATTTGCCCTGCTCTTTATTGACCTGGATGGCTTTAAAGCCGTCAATGATACAGAAGGCCACAAAGCCGGAGACGAGCTGCTTAAGGTGATCGCCGAACGGTTCAACAGCCTGTTACGCAAAAGCGATATTGTCGCCCGCATCGGCGGTGATGAGTTTGTCATCGCCCTGCCTCAGGTCACGGATAAAGCCAGTATTGCCCAAATCGTACGCAAACTGCTTGACAGCATTCATACCCCCATCATCCTCCCCAACGGCAAAACCGTACGTGTTTCCGGCAGCATTGGCATTACCCTGTTTCCGGATGACGGCACTGATGTGGACAGCCTCATGATGCATGCCGATATCGCCATGTATGCCGCCAAAGCTGCCGGCAAAAACACCTACCGTTTTTACCAGCCCGAGCTGCGAGACTTTGTGCACGAGAAGCAGGAGCTGATCGACCTGCTCGATCAAGTGGATGACGGAAACTATGCCCGCATAGGTCTTGAGCTGTACTATCAGCCTATCCTCAATCTGCAGGACAACCATATCCATCACTTTGAGGCACTGCTACGCTGGAATCATCCGGAAAAGGGGTTGCTCTCACCGGCTGATTTCATTCCACTGTTGGAAGAAACCAAACACATCATTCCCGTTGGAAGCTGGGTGGCGGAACAGGCGCTGCAACGCGCACACGCCCTGAACAGAACCCTCAAAACCTCCTTTAAGATCGCCATTAACCTCTCTGCCGTACAGGCACAGCAGCATTTTGACAAACTGATCAAAACACTGAACCAGATGGAAAAACAAGGATATGACCTGGCCTGCCTGCATCTGGAAATGACCGAAAGCCTGGTACTGAATCAAAACAGCGCTCTGCTTGAAGCGCTTAACTGGTTCAAATCCAAAGGATGTGTGCTCTATCTGGACGACTTCGGCACAGGATATTCCGCTTTAAGCTATCTGAAACACTTTCCATTTGATACGATTAAAATTGATAAATCCTTTATTCAGGACATCCACCAGGATCAACAGGATCACGCACTGGTCATGGCCATTTTGTCCATGGCAAAGACGCTTGACATGCGAGTAGTCGCCGAAGGCGTGGAAGATGCCAAGACCCTCAACACCCTGCGGAAACATGCCTGCCATTATGCCCAAGGCTATCATATCTCGCCACCCATGCCGGCAGAAGCCATGGAGGCGTGGCTGAAACAACCACGACAATATACATAATGCGGTATATCCATTAAGAAACTTTTCACCCCTGTCACCACAGATGCCCCAAACATCGATACAATACGCGCTATGAGCGAATATACCTCCTTAGCCCACCATTTTCTTGTTGCCATGCCGTCTCTCAATGGCACGGCATTTGAGCGCAGTGTCATTTACATCGTTGAAGATTCGCCGGAAGGCACCATGGGGTTGATGATCAACAAATCCACAGGCCATCCACTCCGCGAAATCCTGGAAAGCCTGGACATTCCCATTCTGCAAAACAATCCCATACTGGATCAGCCTGTTCACGAAGGCGGGCCTGTAGATCAGGAACACGGTTTTATCCTGCATCAGCCCGCAGGCAACTGGCGCTCCAGTATTTTGCTGCAAGATGACCTGGCCATGACAGCCTCTCTGGATATGCTGGAAGCCATCGGTAAAGGAGAAACACCGGAAAAGCTGCTTGTCGCACTTGGCTATACCGGCTGGGCAGCCGGCCAGCTGCAAGCAGAACTCAGCCAGAACAGCTGGCTGACTGTTCCCTACTCCAGCCTGGTGATGTTTGACCTGCCAGATGACGAAAAGTGGGAAATGACGCTCAGTTTTCTGGGTGTCAGTCCCGAGTTCCTCAGCGCCGAGGCAGGCCATGCCTGAGTGGACAGGCGTCAGCCTTCCGCGTACACCGCCGCAAGGGCGTTATCTGGCATTTGATTTTGGATTAAAACGCATAGGCTATGCCACCGGCAATACCACAACCCTTACTACCGCCGCAGGCGGCCTGCTGCATAGCAAAGACGGAGTACCGGACTGGCAGGCCATTCATCAGCTAATTGAACAATGGGCTCCCATAGCCCTGGTCGTCGGCCTGCCCTTCCGGCTTAATGGAGATGAGCAGCTGACAACCCAACAGGCACGCAAGTTTGGTCAGCGCCTGAGCGGGCGCAGCGGCAAACCAGTCTATTTTGTACCGGAACAACTCAGCTCAAAACAAGCGGAAGCCTACCTGCGACAAACTGGCGAAAAAACACCCGTTGATGCTATCGCTGCACAAATTATTCTGGCGCACTTTTTTCAACAACTGACAGAAACATCATGAATGCTACTCTGAATATCGAACAGCTCATCTGCACCCTGACAAACCAGCTTAAAAACGACCCCATTATGCAACATGCGCCTAAAATGGTCGGCATCCGTACCGGTGGCGCCTGGGTAGCGGAGCGCCTGCATCAGGCACTGAACCTGCCTGACCCTTTAGGCCTGCTTGACATCAGTTTTTACCGTGACGACTTTTCCCGCGTGGGGCTGCATCCGACAGTGCGCCCTTCAACCATTCCCTGGGGCGTAGAAGGCAGCCATATCATTCTGATCGATGATGTACTCTATACCGGCCGTACAATCCGTGCGGCACTCAATGAGTTGTTTGATTACGGCCGTCCTCAGCAGGTACTGCTGGCCACGCTGCTGGAACGCCCCGGTTGTCGGGAGCTGCCCATCTGCGCCAAATACGTAGGCGCTACAATTAACTGCGACCAGCGCGTCAAACTCACAGGCCCGGAACCGCTGGAGATTCACTTTATCAACCCTGAAAAGGAGCTCGCCTGATGGCTCTGGTGCACCGAGATATTCAGCTGGATGCGAATAAACGTCTACGTCATCTGTTGACACTGGAAGGCTTAAAAGCGCATCACCTCACCGAAATCCTCAACCTCGCAGAAACCTTTTTTGACCCTACCAGCGGTGAGCTGAAAAAAGTTCCGCTTTTACGCGGCAAAACCATCATGAATGTCTTTTTTGAGCCCAGCACCCGCACCCGCACCACCTTTGAAATTGCGGAAAAGCGGCTTTCGGCGGACGTAGTCAATCTTAATATCGCCACCTCAGCCACAAAAAAGGGAGAAAGCCTGCTGGATACGCTCTGGAACCTTCAGGCCATGGGAGCCGATATGTTCGTCATCCGCCATGCTGACAGCGGCGCAGCTCACTTTTTCGCACGGCATGTAGCACCACATGTCCATGTACTCAATGCCGGAGATGGTCGTCATGCCCATCCTTCTCAGGCACTGCTTGATATGTTCACCATCCGCAAGCACAAAGGCGATATCTACGACTTGAACGTGGCTATTGTCGGTGACATCCTCCACTCCCGTGTAGCACGCTCCCAAATTCAGGCGCTTTCAATCCTCGGCGCACGGGAAATTCGTGTCATCGGTCCCAAAACCCTGATGCCTACCGCACCGGAAGCCTTAGGCGTGCATGTTTATCATGATATGGACAAAGGGCTGAAAGATGTAGATGTCATCATCATGCTCAGGTTGCAAAATGAGCGCATGAGCGGTGCCCGCCTCCCCAGCGAAAAAGAGTTCTTCAAACGGTACGGTTTGACTGAACAGCGCCTGAGACTCGCCAAACCCAATGCAATTGTCATGCACCCAGGCCCCATCAACCGTGGTGTGGAAATAGACTCCACAGTAGCCGACGGTGCCCAATCTGTCATCCTTGATCAAGTCACCAACGGCATTGCCGTACGCATGGCCATCATGGCGACTATCTTTTCTAATGCCGCCCAGCGTCAGCACGAACTCAAGGAGGCCACCCAATGAAACTACGCATTGACAACGCCCGCCTACTGGATCCAACCCATCAGCTCGACACCCATGGCAGCCTGTGTATAGAAGGCAACCGCATTATTGCCTGCGGCCAAGCCCCCGACGACTTTCAGGCAGACGAAGTAATCGACGCACAGGGTCGCTGGCTTTTTCCCGGGCTGATTGATCTACAGGCACGCACCGGCGAGCCGGGTAATAACGCCTGCGGCACCGTCGCTTCCGAAGCCGCGGCGGCTGCAGCAGGTGGGGTAACGACCTTCTGCGTTCCTCCGGACACGGCACCCGTTGCCGACACGCCTGCCGTACCCGAACTCATTCGCAGACGCGCGCGCCAGGCAGGAAAAGCATTTGTTCTGCCCATTGGCGCACTCACCCAAGCGCTTGAAGGAGCACGCCTCGCACCGCTTCTTGGGCTCAAACAGGCCGGCTGCATCGCTGTCAGCCAGACAAACAGCACTATTAACAATACCTTGACGTTACGCAACGCACTGGAGTATGCCGCCAGCCATCATATTCTGGTCATCCTCAAGCCACAGGATGCCTCTCTGGCGCATGAAGGTGTTGCGCATGACGGCCCGGTCGCCAGCCGCCTGGGGCTACCGGCAATTCCCGCCTCAGCGGAAACCACTGCACTGGCACAGTTGATACTGTTAATGGAGGAAACCGGTGCACGAGTCCATGTCAGCGGGCTATCTACGGCACGTAGCGTAGAGCTGATTGAGCAGACCAAAAGAAAAGGACTTGCCATTACCTGTGATGTAGCTGCACATCAACTACACCTGAGCGAAATGGATCTGATGGATTTCAATCCGCTCTTTAACGTCCGCCCTCCCCTGCGCAGCCTGGATGATCAAAAGGCACTACGCCAAGGGCTGAAATACGATATTATTGATGCCGTAATCTCCGACCATACGCCGCTGGATGAAGACGACAAAGCGCTGCCTTTTCCTCAGGCCAGGCCTGGGATCAGCGGCCTTGAAACCTTACTGAATCTCACCCTACGCCTGACAGAAACACAAGAGCTGACCCTCTTACAGGCGCTGCATAAACTCAGCACTCAACCAGCAAACATTCTGGGTATCGAAGGCGGCAGCCTGGCACCGGGAAGCCGTGCCAGCTTTGTACTGTTCGACCCCGACAAACGCTGGACAGTTACCGGCACACAGCTTATCAGCGCCGGCAAAAATACACCTTTTGAAGGCTGGGAGCTCCAAGGAAAAGTCATCTGCACCTGGTTTCAGGGCAAAAAAGTGTTTGAAATACCCCAAAATGACTGAAAAAGCCTCAAATCACGTTAAAACTGCACCTAACGCCAAATTTTACTCATGCAATTTTTTTGCACTTTGAAAAAAAAGGGGGAGACCCCTTTAGCCAACCATTTTTTTCAAGCAACTGCCGACTTTAGCCCGGCATATACGCTATCCCCCGGCCAATGGCTGCAATCTCAGCAAGCATCCATTGCACTGCACCAACAGCACAGCCCTCACAGCATACAGTTGATTTGTGCGCCGGAAACGCCCACATCTTTCACACTACAACTTGAAGGCAACCCTCTGCCACCTCCTACTGCACCCGCCTTGCTGATTGCAAAGGCACTACCCGGGCTGGGCGGGCTGCTTTTTGCCGCACAGGCATGGAAGGCCTTAAACACCCCCTTATTCGCTCTGTTGCAACTGGAACCTCCCCTTCCATTCCAAAGCACTCCCAGTCGTATTTGGCTGCCAGGCGTGCCTCAGGGAGCAATTGCCACCCTTCCCCTGCTGGAAGACTGGGGCATCCCCACTCGTCTAATGGGGGATTTCCCAGGCGGCTTTGAAGGCAGCCTCTCAGAGTGGCTGACACACTGGCATCAGCATCACCCTCAAACTTGCCAAGTGATTACTTTTAATCTATAAATAAACCGCTTGGTCATTCAAAAGGAGGGTATTACGATGAAAAAACGTCTGAGCATGCTGCTGTCCGCTTTTATCTTTGCACAGCCGGTCATGGCTGAAGAACAACTCACAACGACCATGCCTCGACTCACTATCGAGACAGCCGTAACAATGGCACAAGCCGCCATGGAAGCTTGCCGGAAACAGGGGATGTCGGTGTCTGTGACCGTTGTTGACCGCAGCGGCATCCCACAGGTGCAGCTACGGGACACGATTGCTCCACCTGTTTCTTATCCAATCAGTCGTAAAAAAGCCTACACTGCCGTGAACTTTAATACCCCCACAAGCAAGCTGAAACACAATGCTCAAAGCGGCTTGGGACAACTGGGCGAAGGGCTGGCTTTTCTGGCTGGTGGGCTGCCCATCCAGGCAGCAGGCAGACTCTATGGCGGCATAGGTGTCAGCGGTGCACCTTCAGGAAAAACAGATGAAGCCTGCGCACAGGCCGGCATCAATGCTGTGATCGACGACTTAGAAATGCAATAGAGCGTTGTATTAAAAAACATAACTCTGTATAATTCGTCACCTCATCACCTGGTGAGGTGACGGAGTGGTTGAACGTGCACGCCTGGAAAGCGTGTGTGGGTTAACGCCCACCGGGGGTTCGAATCCCCCCCTCACCGCCATATTTACATATCATAGCGTCTCACCCAATAGTTAAAACCCTTGTGTT
>CAYRSN010000020.1:0-23412 GCA_964427185.1 uncultured Piscirickettsiaceae bacterium
GGTATGACAGCTCAAACACCACTTCTGCCGGGTTAGGGTTGGGTTATAAGTTTAAGTGATTGGCCACCCAGGCCTGCCAGGTGGCATCAGGCTGTTTATAGGGCATTTGATAGATGGGTGCTTGAATGCATTGTGTTAATAAGGTTGCGGTTTGCGTGTCTTGGGTGTTGTGCAGGTCATTGAGAATCACACCGATGCAGTGCAGGCCATGTTGTTGAATGGCTTCAAGGGTGAGCAGGGTGTGGTTCACGCATCCAAGTTTGAGGCCGACAACCAGCAGCACCGGCAGGCTGAGGTGTTTTGCTAAATCTGCGTTCAGGCTGCCATCTGATCCCATAGGAGAATAAAACCCGCCTGCACCTTCCACCAGTGTCCAGCGGTTTGCTGGCGCATGGCAGGCACAGAGTAACTGTTCAAGTGGCATGTCGATACCGCAGTTTTGCGCAGCAAGGCTGGGTGCGACAGGTGCTGCAAAGGTATAGCGGGTGACGATTTCGCTGGACTCGCCCGTTTGTTCTGCCAGGATGCGGGTGTCTTCGCTGAGGAGCTTGCCGTTGAAGGTTGAGGTGGCACCGCTGGCGACGGGCTTACGGGCACAGGGCAGAGGGTCTCCCCCTTTTTCGAAAAAAACATTTTTGTCTGATTGAGCGCTTTTTACCTTTCTTTTGTGCGTTATTAAGGCTTGTAAAAGCTGTGCAGATACCCATGTTTTGCCTACTTCGGTATCGGTGCCGGTGACAAAAATGCCTTTTTGCGGCAGTGCCCAGTCAGTCATCGGGGTTTTCGATCAGGCGGTCTTTGGCTTCGGTGTACTTTTCAATGGTTTTGCGCACTACTTCTTCCGGCAGCTCTGGTCCGGGAGGGTTTTTATCCCAGTGAATGCTTTCCAGGTAGTCGCGGATGTACTGCTTGTCGAAGCTTTTAGGATCGGTACCGGACTGATAGGTTTTTGCAGACCAGAAGCGTGAGCTGTCAGGGGTCAGGGCTTCGTCAATCAGATAAAGTGTGCCTGCGTCATCCAGCCCGAATTCGAACTTGGTATCGGCAATGATAATGCCGCGTTTTAAGGCGTAGTCTGCGGCTGTTTGGTAAAGGCTGAGGCTGATGGCACGCACGTGTTCTGCCAGCTCGGCACCGATCAGCTCGACCATTTTCTCAAAGGAGATGTTGATATCATGGTCGCCCACTTCTGCTTTGGTGGAAGGGGTGAAGATGGGTTCGGGCAGCTTGTCTGCCTTGCGTAGCCCATCGGGGAGCTTGATACCGCAAACCTGGCCGGACTGCTGGTATTCCTTCCAGCCTGAGCCGATCAGATACCCCCGCACAATGGCTTCAATGGGCAGGGGCTTGAGTTTTTTGACCACCATGGCGCGGCGGCTGATCTGTTTGCGTTCGTCCACTGTCAGTTTGGGGATGATATCCAGCTCACGCACCAGATGGTTGGGGATCATGTCTTTTGTTTTATCAAACCAGAACTCAGCCACCTCTGTCAGGATGCGCCCCTTTCCTGGGATCGGGGTGGGAAGAATCACATCAAAGGCACTGATGCGATCGGTGGTGACAATCAGCATATGCTTGTCATCAATGTCGTAAATATCCCGCACCTTGCCGCGGGCGATCAGAGGCAGGCTTGTCAGGTGGGTTTCGAAGACGGCATCCATTTACAGCTCCTTGTCTGTGTAACGCCCTTTGGCGCGGGTAAAGGCCATGGGGTGATGGCGGTCGTGGGCTTGCCGCCCGGAAGAGGCTTTTTTACCCCAGGGATCCTGGTGTTCCCGATAAGGGAAACGCAGGCTGCCGAAGCGCAGTGCCAGCACGGCAATCGCCAACACCAGTATGGTAATGGAAATCAACAGCATGGAGGTGGCATCCAGCTCTTTCATGTCCAGAATCAAAAAACGTGCTAAAGCGACGATAGCTATGTAGATGGGCAGTCGAATGGGAAGTTTTCCGGAGTCCAGGTAGATTGCCGTCATGGCCAGCACTTCCAGATAGAGGAACAGCATGAGCAAGTCACCCAGCTCCACCTTGTGTTTTTCAATCATGTGGAGAATGTCCGAACCTGCTGCATACACGGTTGCCACGGCGATGATAAACAGCCCGATTATTTCCAGAAAGTGAATGGCACGTTTGCCTGTTTCGGCAGCTTTGAGCATCGACATATTGATTTGCGTCCCGTGGTAAAATGCAAAGCGAACATTTTAAATCAAAAGGAACGGAACCCATGGCGAAAAAAGAAAATTGGATTGCGCCCTCTATCCTGTCGGCAGATTTTGCACAGCTGGGGCAGGATGTGAAAGATGTTTTGAACGCGGGCGCGGATGTGGTGCACTTTGATGTGATGGATAACCACTATGTGCCAAACCTGACCATCGGGCCGCTGGTGTGTGAATCGCTGGCAAACTATATGAGCCGGGAAGGGCTGAAAGCGCCGATCGATGTGCACCTGATGGTGAAGCCTGTAGATCGTATTATTCCGGGTTTTGCCAATGCAGGAGCAGATTACATCACCTTTCACCCGGAAGCCTCCGAGCATATTGACCGCTCCTTGCAGCTGATCCGCGACAGTGGCTGTAAGGCGGGGCTGGTGTTTAATCCGGCAACATCACTGGATTATCTGGATTATGTGATGGATAAGATCGATATGATTTTGATTATGTCGGTTAACCCCGGGTTCGGCGGGCAGAGCTTTATTCCTGCAGCGTTGCGCAAGCTGAAAGAGGCGCGCCGGCGTATTGATGAGAGCGGTTATGACATCCGCTTGGAAATTGACGGCGGTGTAAAAGTAGAAAACATCGCCGAATTGGCGGCAGCCGGGTGTGATACCTTTGTTTCCGGCTCTGGCATCTTTGGCAAAGCCAACCCGAATGATCCAAACCGGTTTGATACGGTGATTGCGCAGATGCGTGAAGCACTGGCGCAGGCCTCTTAAACTGGTGGTTCCAGGCTGTATGCGCCCCGCATCAGCGGGGCGCTTTTTATGCGAGGATATCCATGAAAAAATTGCGCCCCGATTTTATTCTGATCGACCTGGACGGCACACTGATCGACTCTGTGCCGGATCTGGCTTACTGTGTAGACGAGATGATGAAGCAGCTGGGTATGCCCGTGCGCGGTGAGGCTGCAGTGCGCAACTGGGTCGGTAACGGTGTCGAGCGTTTGGTGCGCCGCGCGCTGGTCAATGCCATAGAGGGTGAGCCGGATGAGGCGCTGTTTGAAAAAGCCTATCCAGTGTTTCTGGCACTGTATAAAGAAAATACCGCCCAGCGCTCCAAAGTGTATCCCGGTGTGAAAGAGGGGTTGAAGTGGCTGCGGCAGCAAGGTTATCGTTTGGGGTGTGTCACCAATAAGGCCGAGGCCTTTACCTTGCCCTTGCTGGAAGAAAAAGGGTTGCGGCCATATTTTGAGGTGGTGGTCAGCGGTGATACCTGTGCCAAGAAAAAGCCTGATCCTGAGCCGCTGCTGTATGCGGCTGCACAGATGCAGGTGACACCGGATCATGCTTTAATGATTGGAGATTCTAAATCCGATGTAAAAGCTGCACGTGCGGCAGGGTTTCATATCTTCTGTGTGCCTTATGGTTATAACCATGGTGAAGATATTCGCCAATACAACCCTGATGTGGTGATTGACAGCTTTAAAGCGCTGCCGGATTATTTGAAAGCAAAAGATGAGGCCTGATGCGCATGGATGCCCCTGAGTTCTACGCCCTGAAAGAGCATTACAACTGTGTGCCGCTGGTGCGCACCGTACTGTCTGACTTTGATACCCCTTTGTCCGTATGGCATAAGCTGGTGGATGCCCCTTATGCTTATCTGCTGGAATCAGTACAGGGGGGTGAAAAGTGGGGGCGTTATTCCATTATTGGCCTGCCTGCCCAGGCGAGAGTGGAGATACGGGGGTATCAGGTCACAGTGCATGAAGCGGAGCATAGCGAATGTTTTACGGTAGAGGATCCGCTGGCCTGGGTTGAGCAGTATCGTCAGCGTTACAAGGTGCCTGTGCTGGAGGGGATGCCCCGTTTTCATGGTGGGCTGGTGGGGTATTTCGGTTACGATACCGTGCGGCTGATTGAGCCGCGTCTGGCCAAAACCGCCCCCAAAAATGATCCGCTTGGAACACCGGATATCCTGCTGATGCGCTCGGAAGAGGTGGTGGTGTTTGATAACCTTTCCGGGCAGGTGCATGTGATTGTCCATGCGGATCCTAACCTCTCGGGTAGCTATGAAGCGGCGCAACAACGCTTGGATGATTTACAGCAGAAACTGCGTCAGCCCCTGCAGGTTCCCCAGGATGCACCACTGAAAATGGCGTTGGATGAATCTCAATTTGAGTCCAGCTTTGGCGAGCAGTCCTTTAAGCAGGCGGTGGAAAGGATCAAAGACTATATCCTTGCCGGGGATGTGATGCAGGTGGTTATCTCCCAGCGGCTCAGTGTGCCTTTTGATCAGGCACATGCCATGGATCTGTATCGCGCGCTGCGCCACCTGAACCCGTCTCCCTATATGTATTATCTGGATCTGGAAGATCATCAGGTCGTGGGTTCTTCGCCGGAGATTCTGGTGCGTGTGGAAGAGGGTGAAGTCACCGTGCGTCCCATTGCCGGCACCCGCAAGCGTGGTAAAACGCCCGAGCAGGACAGGGCGTTGGAGCAGGAGCTGCTCAATGATCCGAAAGAGCGTGCAGAGCACCTGATGCTGATTGATCTGGGGCGTAATGATGTGGGGCGTATCAGTGAAATGGGCAGTGTGCAGCTGACTGATGAGATGGTTATTGAGCGCTACTCTCACGTCATGCATATCGTTTCCAATGTGGTGGGCAGGCTTAAGTCGGGCATGAACGCCATGGATGTGCTGAAAGCCACATTTCCCGCTGGCACTGTTTCCGGCGCGCCGAAAATCCGCGCCATGGAAATCATCGATGAGCTGGAGCCGGTGCGTCGTGGTATCTATGCGGGTGCGGTGGGCTATCTGGGCTGGCAGGGGAATATGGACACCGCCATTGCTATTCGCACGGCGGTGCTGAAAGATAACCGCCTCAATGTGCAGGCGGGTGCAGGGGTGGTGGCCGACTCCATTCCTGAGCTGGAGTGGAAAGAGACCATGAACAAGGCGCGCGCGCTATTTAAGGCGGCGGAGTTTGTCAGCCGGGGGCTCAGATCATGAAGCTGTTTTTGCGTTATCAGTTATCAGGAACGGTACTGGTTAGTTGGTGGCTTTTGTTTTTGTATTATGCTGATAAGAGTAAGTTTTGTGAGATACAGGAGTTTATCCTCAGTAAAAATATTTTAGGTGTTGTGTTCGGCGCGCTAGCTTTATACCCTTTAGGTGCCTTTGTGCATCAGGTGTCAGTTTTATTGAAAAACTACCTTATCGGAAGGTATTTTTTTGAAAGTTTTAATGACTTTCCTCATGTGGAAGTAAAAGTAGTGCTGAATAATGGGAAAAGGAAGCTTGATTTTGATAGGTGCAAGTTTTTGTTTGAAAAGCTCAGTGACCTTAACTCTTTTTTTTATGTGCGTTATGACATGGGGTTTGTTGCGCCTTTGATGGCATTTTTAGGTACGATTATTTTTGTTGAAGTGCCTAGTTTTGATTTGGTGTGGGTTGTCATATTGCTGGTGTGGTCAGCAGGGCTTTTGATCTATATGGGCAGGTTGGCTCAAGAGAGAGAGTTTCTTCAGGCTGCTTTAATGAGAAAGTATGTAAGTAAAAACTATGCAAGGCGCATAGGTGAAAGTGAGGAGAAGAAAGATAAAGTGTACTCTCCATTTTATTTTTATGCACTTCATGCATTTGTAGTACTTTTTATGGTGTGTTTGCCATGGTTTTCATGATCGATAACTATGACTCCTTTACCTATAACCTGGTGCAGTATTTTGGTGAGCTGGGGCAGGAGGTGGTAGTGCATCGCAATGATGAGATTTCACTTGAAGAGATTGCCCGCCTGAAGCCGGATTATCTGGTGATTTCGCCCGGCCCCTGTACGCCGAACGAGGCAGGCATTTCCGTGGCAGCCATCCGTCGCTTTGCAGGTGAAATCCCCATTTTGGGCGTGTGCCTGGGGCATCAGGCTATCGGGCAGGCTTTTGGCGGCAAGGTTGTGCGGGCAAAAGAGGTGATGCACGGCAAAACCTCCCCCGTCTTTCATAAGGATAAGGGTGTGTTTAAAGGGGTGAGCAACCCCGTAACCGTCACCCGTTACCATTCACTTGTGATTGAGCAAGCGAGCCTGCCGGATGAATTGGAAATTACCGCCTGGACACAGAATGATCGGGGTGAGTTTGATGAAATCATGGGCGTGCGCCACAAAACCTTGCCGGTTGAAGGGGTGCAGTTTCACCCTGAGTCTATTCTGACGGAAGCGGGGCATAAGATGCTGAGTAATTTTCTGGAGAAAAAATCATGAATACAATCCAAAGCCTCCTTGCGCAGCTGATAGAGCATAAAGATCTTTCCAAGGCGGAGATGGCCGCGCTTATGCAGTCGATCATGCAAGGAGAGGCAACGGATGCCCAGATTGGTGCGGTTTTAGTCGCACTGCGCATGAAAGGAGAAACCCCGCAGGAAATTGCCTCGGCGGCGGAGGTGATGCGCGCCTTATCCACCAAGGTGCCGATTCAGGATAAAACGGCATTGGTCGATACCTGCGGCACTGGTGGAGATGGCGCCAATACGTTTAATATTTCCACAGCGGTGGCATTTGTGGCGGCAGCGGGCGGGGCAAAAGTCGCCAAACACGGCAACCGCTCCGTTTCCAGTAAAACCGGCAGTGCCGATGTGCTGGAGGCGGCAGGGGTTAACCTGAACCTGACACCCGAGCAGGTGGCGCAGTGTGTGGAGGAAATTGGCGTGGGCTTTATGTTTGCGCCCAAGCATCATGGTGCCATGAAGCATGTCATCGGCCCACGCAAAGCGCTTGGCGTGCGCACGATTTTTAATCTGCTTGGCCCGCTGACCAACCCAGCCGGCGCGCCCAATCAAGTATTGGGTGTTTATGATGAAAATCTGTGTGATGTGTTTGCCCAAGTATTGGAGCAGCTCGGCAGTCGGCATGTAATGGTGGTGCATGCTGACGATGGGTTGGATGAAATCAGTATTGCCAGCCCCACCCGTGTGAGTGAGCTGAAAGAGGGCGAAATCAAGCCTTGGTGGATTGACCCGGCTGAATTTGAGGCCGCACATGACACGCTTGAGCCTTTAAAAGTCAATAGCGCGGAAGAAAGCCTTACCATGATTCAAAGCGCTTTTGCCGGTGAGCCAGGACCTCATGCAGATATTATCGCTTTAAATGCGGGAGCCGCACTTTATGTGGCAGGTATTGCAAAAACCTATGCTGAAGGCGTGGCGCAGGCCAAATCAATTCTGAAATCCGGTGCCGCTCAACAGAAGCTGGATGCGCTTGTGGCAAAAACTAATGAGTTTAAAACACATGCATGATACACCTACCATCTTAAAAAAAATCATTTCCCGTAAAGCTGAAGAGGTTGCCGAAGCTCGGAAAACCGTACCCCTTGAGCAGCTTAAGGCTCAGCTTGCAGCAGCACCTGTGGTGCGCTCTTTTGTTAAGGCTTTGCAGAAAAAACTGGATGAGGGTAAAAGTGCGGTAATCGCCGAGGTCAAAAAAGCCTCCCCTTCCAAGGGCATATTACGGGAAGATTTTGATCCTGCGGAAATTGGGCGAGATTATGCAGCCCATGGGGCGGCCTGTCTGTCCGTACTGACTGATCGGGATTTCTTTCAGGGAGCGCCTGAGTATCTCAAAGCCGCTCGCAGAGCTTCCGGTCGGCCGGTACTACGCAAGGATTTTATGATCGACCCCTATCAAGTCTATGAAGCCCGCGCCATGGGGGCAGACTGTATTTTGCTGATTGCCGCTTGTCTTACGGATGCGCAGCTGGATGAGCTGGCTGCATTGGGCAAATCCCTGGGCATGGACGTGCTGGTGGAAGTGCACAATCAGGCTGAGCTGGAACGCACGCTTGCACTGCAAACGCCTTTGGAGATGGTAGGGATCAATAACCGCAATCTGCACACCTTTGAGGTCAGTCTGCAGACCACACTGGATCTGCTGCCCATGATTCCTGATGACAGACTGGTCGTGACCGAAAGCGGTATTATGAACCCTGAAGATGTAGCCCTGATGCGTCAGCATGGCGTGAATACCTTTCTTGTGGGTGAGGCCTTTATGCGAGCTCCCTCACCTGGGAGGGCTTTAGCGAAACTTTTTGGATAAAACTTCAAAACTTATATAATCAAAAGCCAACGTAGAAAAGAGCAAAAGTGATGCAAGCCTTGTACGGCATATTGTTGTTGGTGGCGGTTTTATGGCTGGTAGGATGCGGGGGGCCAGATCCTGTGGAAGAGGATCCTGCCACCACTGTCACAACTGTCAATACGGCTGAACAGCCTGCAACGATAGCGATCTCTCTGTTGGATCAGCAAACAGCACAACTTGTAGAGTACGCTGTGCCGGCCAGTACCTCAGTGCAAGTTGCCTTTAAAATTTCCCCACTGCCCGCTGAAAACACCCTTCTTCCAGTTGAGATTACCCGTTATATTGCAAATGAAGTTGTGCAGGAAACTCGCCAGGTGCTGATTTCCAGCCAGACGGGAGAGGCAACCTTTACCTTGTTGCCACAACAGAAAACGGCGGAAGAGCTGGTGGAGATTAGCACACAGCTGGAAGGAGTGGCCTATACAAAAACCTTTCTGTTTCAGCCGACGGAGCAAGCGGTGTTGCAGTATTCGCTCGCGTTGCAGTTTAAGGATGTGCGTGGTGTGATACGCACAGCCTTTTCCGTTCAGGAGCCAGTGCTGCTGCTGGCTGTCGTGAAGGATCAAAACGGCAACGCGGTCAGTGGGCTGCCTGTGGAATTTTCCAGCACCGTGGGGGTATTAGAGGCCGAAACCGCTACGACCGACACTACAGGTACGGCTCAGGTGACTTTAACACCGCCTGTATTGGCGGACAATATCAATGCAACGGCAGGCACGGTGACGGTGACGGTTTCAGGTGTGACGCAAACTGCAGAGCTTTCGTTTTATAAAACGAAAGCTGGCCAGTTGACGTTTGAGCAGGCCTCTCCGACTACTATTGCGGTCAAAGGCGCGTTCAGCAGTATCAACTATCCGGAAACAGCTACTTTAAGTTTTTTGGTCAAGGATTTTAACGGTGCGCCGCTGCAGGGGCAGGTGGTACATTTTGCCCTGAAGACGGTATTGGGCGGGGCTGCGCTTTCAAAAAGTGCAGCTGTATCCGATGTGGACGGCCGGGTCACGGTGGAGGTGCATGCGGGCGTGGTACCGGGGCCTCTGTTTGTGGAGGCCTGGATTGAAGATGCGCAGGGAAATCCCATTTATAAGGTTTCCACCTCAGAAGTGACGGTGACCACAGGTGTACCGATACAGGATCGGTTTTCCATTTCAGCCAATACGTTGAATCCTGAGGCTTGGGACTATGATAAAGAACCGGTGGAGATCACCGTTTCTCTGGCGGATATGAATGGTAATCCAGCCAAGGCCGGGACGGTGGTGAACTTCTCCACAGAAATGGGTGGCAGTATTGTGGGATCTTGTCAGCTGGATGAGACTGGGCAGTGTACCGTTCAGTGGCGTAGCGAAAGCGTGCTGCAGCGGCCACAAGATCATCGAGTGACCATTCTGGCCTGGGCGGTCGGCAGTGAAAGATTTTTCGATAAAAACGGCGACTGGCTTTATAGCGTCGCAGATGATGGAGAGCCTTATTCGGATCGTATTGATCATGGCCTGCCGCAGATTTTTTATGCGCCTTCAGCAGCTTTAGGTGAGCGTGGGCGGCGTCAGGTAGCATTAGTTTTGGGGGCGGATGACCTGTTTGTGGACGAAAACCTCAATGGTATTTTTGATGAGCCTTATGATGATGTAAATGGAAATGGACAGTGTGACCCCGGAGAAAATTTTGTGGATTACAATGGCAATAGCCGCTGTGATAACCAGGCTCAACCTGCTGGTGAAACTCAGTTTATCGATCTGAACCACGATGGTAAATATAACGGGGATGGGGTTGCCTGGCGTGATCTGTTTACGGATCTGAATCTGAATGGGCAGTTTGATGTCAATGAGCCTTTCTGGGATATGTTCGGGCTGCTTAAAGGTGTGGCAGGGCGTTTTGATGGCCCATGGTTGAATGCAGATGCCGCTGGAAATTATGATGCGGCAGCGCCACAGGTGTATCGTGAAGATAATGGGTTCGGTTATATTGATGTCGCCATTGGTACACAGGTGACAGCACCGGTTTCGCGGGGGGATGACTTTACGGATCTTAACGGCAACGGCTGGTTTGATGGTGCCGGTGTGCAGGATCTGAGCGAGCCTTGGCGGGACGATAATGAAAATGGCGTGCGGGATGAAGGTGAGCCGTTTATGGATTTTAATGCTAATGGATTGCTGGATCTGCGTGATGGCAAATATACCGGCCTGCAGTGCCACCCGGATGAGACTGAATGTAGCCAGTCTCTGACCTATATTCGGCGTGCTATTGTGCTGGTAATGGCCAGCTCGGAGGCGCAGGTGGTGGCGGAAGTGACAGGGCTCAGCGGTGCAGCGGCAGGGAATACCTGTAATACGACCGATGCTAATATTGTCGCTTCCAGTCATCCATCCGTGCCGGCAAATTGTATCGTAGCCTTAAATAGCGGTGGTGTGATCAGCCTGCTGGTACAGGTGGGGGATACGGCAGACCAGATTATGCCGACAGGCACGCAGATCAGTATTACCACAACAGGCCCTCTGGTGGGAGAAGCATTGGCATTTACCGTGCCTAGTAGCAATGCAGAAGGCGGGACACGTTTACCTTTTTCTGCAACGGCCATAGATAATCCAGACGGCAATCCTGCTTCGATCAGTATTCAAGTCAGCACGCCGAAAGGGCATATCAGTACACTCACAATTCCAGTAACGGTGCAATAGAATGGAAAAAATCACAACGGTTAAATGGTTGGACAGCTTAACAATGGTGGCAGAGACAGCCTCCGGGCATGCGGTGGTGATGGATGGGCCGCCGATGTTGGGTGGGCAGAATTTGGGGCCGCGCCCTATGGAAATGGTACTGGTGGGCTTGGGCGGCTGTACCACAGTGGATGTGGTGATGATTCTTAAAAAGAATAAGCAGCAGGTTCAGGACTGCCGTGTGGAGGTTTCAGCGGAGCGGGCGGAAAAAGCACCCAAGGTCTATACGAAGATCCATGTGCACTATGTGGTCTCTGGCAGGATGCTGGATCCAAAGCAGGTGGAACGTGCCGTGAAGTTGTCTGCAGAAAAATATTGTTCCGTGTCAAAGATGCTGGAGCAGGCGGCAGAAATGACCCATGATTTTGAGATTGTAGAAATTGACTGAGCACAATTAAGTGGCTATAAGTGATTGACTTATAGTGCAAAAAGGGGTATAAATTCCACCCTTTCCGGCCTCTGGTGGGTATTGCCCATCAGGGGTTTTTCGTTATGACTGGGGGTGCGCATGATGACTCATGTGGCACGCTTCTGGTAACACCTTGTGGGGGTGATAGGAAAAAATGTCAGAAAATATATTGGTCACAAAAAATGACCATTTTGAGATGGTTGAAAAAACCACGGTCATTGATGATACCTGGCCGACCCATGATCAGCAGGTGGGTGACAGCACCTTGGATCACTTTATTCAGCGGGACGGTAAAGTATTTGCTGGCACGCACCTGATTGCGGATTTCTGGGGTGCGAAGAACTTGGATGATTTGGAGCTGATGGAGCGGGCACTGCGTGAGGCGGTAGAGCAGGCCAAAGCGACGTTGTTGCATATCCACCTGTATCACTTTACGCCAAATGGTGGTATTTCCGGCGTGGCGGTGCTGGCGGAATCGCATATTTCCGTGCATAGCTGGCCGGAGCGAGCATATGCGGCGTTTGATGTCTTCATGTGTGGCGATTCCATGCCCGAAAAGGCGGTCGATGTTTTGAAGAAGGCTTTCATGCCAGAGCGTGTGGTGCTGGAAACCCTGTTGCGAGGGGAGGTGGAAGCTTCATGAGTGCGATGCTGTTTTCTGAAACACTCCATGAAACCTGGGCACAGACGTTTGAGATGCGTCAGGTGCTGTTTGAGGTGCGCACCGAGCATCAGCATCTGGTCATTTTCAAAAACGAATACTGGGGCACGGTAATGGCGCTGGACGGCATTATCCAGACCACTGAGCGAGATGAGTTTATCTACCATGAGATGATGACCCATGTGCCTCTGTTCGCTCACGGCAATGCCAAAAAAGTCCTGATTATCGGCGGGGGAGACGGCGGTATTCTGCGAGAAGTGGTCAAACATCCGGAGGTCGAACAGGTCACTCAGGTGGAAATCGACGGGCAGGTGATAGAAATGTGCAAGCAGTATCTGCCGAATCACTCAGCGGGTGCCTTTGATGATCCGCGCGCTAAGATTATTATCGATGATGGTATCAACTTTGTGCGCAATACCGCTGAAACTTTTGATGTAATTATCTCCGACTCCACAGACCCGGTCGGCCCCGGCGAGGTGCTGTTTACTTCCCCTTTTTACGAGGGGGTCAAGCGCTGTCTGAACCCGGGCGGTATTTTCGTGGCGCAAAATGGTGTGGCCTTTATGCAGGGGGATGAAGTCATAACCACGGCGCAGCGGTTGCGCCCACTGTTTGAAGATGTGCGTTTTTATCACGCTGCGGTGCCCACCTATGTCGGCGGCAGCATGACTTTCGCCTGGGCATGTGATGATCCCCGTCTGTGGCAGCAGGATGCCGCGCATTTGCGTCAGCGGTTTGAGGCAAGCGGTGTGCGTACCCATTATTACACGCCTGAGCTGCATGCAGGAAGCTTTGCCCTGCCGCAGTACATTTTGGATCTGATGTCTGCTTAAGACATGGATTCGCAAGCCCTTAATCATCATTTCGCTTCTCACGGTCACCCTGCAGCGCTGTCCGACTATGACAGGGCGGTGCTGCGTCAGCTGGCAGAGATTCATGGCACACCTCTGCTGGTGTTGGATCTGGAACAGGTAGATCGTCAATATCACGCCTTAAGCGAAGCATTGCCAGATGTAAAACTGTTCTATGCTGTCAAGGCACTGGCGCACCCGGCGCTGCTGGCACGTTTGAACCAGCTGGGCGGCTATTTTGACCTGGCCACTGCTGGTGAAGTCAACATGGTTCGGGATCTGGGCATTGCGGCTGAGCGCTGTATTCATACCCACCCCATCAAAAAAGACAGTGAGATTCGCGAAGCACTGGATTTTGGCTGCACGCGCTTTGTGGTGGACAACCTGGCAGAGCTGGAAAAATTTTCACCCTATAAAGACCAGATTGAACTGATTGTGCGGGTCAGTTTCCGCAGTCAGGATGCTGTTGTGGATCTGAGCCGCAAATTTGGCTGCGCAGTAGAAGAGTTGCCAGAGCTGTTACAGGCAGCGATTAGCCTGCAGCTGCCGGTGAAAGGCCTCTCCTTTCATGTAGGCTCTCAGTCAACCAGCCCGGCGGCACATGTGTTGGCAGTTGAAGCCTCTGTGGAAGCGATGGCTCAGTTTGATCAGATTGACTGGCGCTGGCTGGATATCGGGGGCGGATTTCCCGTGCCGTATCAGACACCGGTGATGCCGATTCGTGATTTCTGCGCTCCGATCCGTGCGGCACTGGCGCAAGTGCCTGAGGGCGTGGAAATCTGGGCAGAACCGGGTCGGTTTATTGCTGCACCCAGTATGATCGAGCTGCTTTCTGTTATGGGCAAGGCGCGCCGCGGTACGCGCATGTGGTACTACCTGGATGACGGAGTTTATGGTGCCCTGTCAGGGCAGATTTTTGATCATGCCCTGTATCCCATCTGCCTGTTAAACCCGAAGGAAGATACGCGTTATCCCAGTGTGCTGGCAGGTCCTACCTGTGACAGTATTGATGTCATTGATGAAGATATCGACCTGCCGGAATTGGAAATCGGTGACCTGCTGGTAGCGCGTATGATGGGGGCTTATACTCTGGCCTCTGCTACAGAGTTTAATTTTTACCCCAAGCCGCAAGTGGTGGTAATGGAAGGGCTGCGCTGAAAGGGGGTCTCCCCCTTTTTTTGTTTTGAAAAATTTTTCGTTTTTGCTTGGAAAAATGTGCTTTTTAAGCCTTTTTAGCCTCTTATAATGCTGTTTTTGGTTTGGTAAAAAGCCCTTATGCGAGCATTGAAAGCCTTTTTGGCGGTTGTTCTGATCTTGTCCAGCGCGATTGGTGTTTTTCTGTGGTTGCAGGCAACCAAGCCTGTTGTGCCGGCGCCTGCGCTGAATGAAAAAGCCTGGCCGGTTGCGGTGCAGACGGTATCACTGGAAATTTTGCGTCCTCAGCGCACGGTATTTGCCTCGGTGAGCGTGCCAGTTATGCACAGGTTTCAGTCGCCGATTGCGGCCTGGGTGGAAAAGTTGGCCGTCAAGCCGCAGCAGCAGGTGGCACAAGGTGAGCTGCTATACGCATTGAATGAGGTGGATATTCAGGCAGAGCTGGCTCAGGCGCGTGCGCAGGTGGCAGATTTGGAGGCACAGCTGCAAATTGAGCAGCTGAATCTGAAAGCGCAGCAGCGTCTTCAGGAACGGAAGCTGGCGAATGATTTGGCCGTGGCGCAGCTGGAGGCCAAGCTGGCACAGCTGCAGGCACGTCTGTCGCAGGCACGGGCGCGTCTGCAGCAGGTGGAGCGTGCCTTGCGGCGTGCAAAAGTGTTTGCATCGCAACCGTTGCGTATTGTGGATGTGAAGGTGGGTGAGGGTGAGCGCGTGGCGCCGGGGCAGCTGTTGTTAAGCGCTTATGCGCCTGAGGCGTTGGAGTATCAGATAACACTGCCGGAACGGATATGGCAGCAGGTGGCACCACAGGCTGCAAGCCTTCAGTTGAAAGATAAGTTAGGACGGCTTTATGCTTTTGCACGCGTCAGCCAGCAGCGCTCTCCGCTGGGCGTTCAGGTGTGGTTTGATGCGCCGGATACCGTGCAGCTGGGGGATTTGAAGAAACTGACGTTGCTGCTGCCGCCGCGTGAACAGGTGGCGGCGATACCTTACAGCGCACTTTATGGTGAAGATACGGTCTATCTGGTAGACAGCACCAGCCGCTTGCGCCGCCATTCTGTGCGTCTGGAAGGCACTGTGCAGCGTGAGGGACGGGCGTATGCACTGGTGAGTGGGCTGCCTGATCAGTCTGTGGTCATGACTACGCATCTGCCTCATGCCATTGATGGCCTTAAAGTGAAAGCCTTGCCATGAATGCATTTCAGAGCCACGGGGTGATCGGATATCTGGCGCGCCATCCGGTAGCGGCCAATCTGTTGATGATTATCTTTTTTATGGCGGGTGCGGTGGCACTGCATAAGCTGAATGTGCAGTTTTTCCCGAATTTTGCTTTTGATGTGGTGCAGGTGCGCGTGGTATGGCCGGGTGCCAATGCGGAGGATGTGGCGCGCTCGATTACCACGCCGATTGAACAGACATTGCGTACAGAGCCGGAGCTGGACAAGATGAGCTCGGTCTCTTCGGCGGGCGCTTCATTGATTTTACTGACTTACAAGGAGGGGGTAAATATCCTGGAGGCGGTGGATCGCGTCCGTCAGAAGGTGAATGCTTTGCGAAACCTGCCTCAGGATATTGAAAAGCCCGTGGTACAGCGCCTGACGCGTTATGAAAAGGTTGCGAATGTCACCTTGGTCAGCCAGACAGGTGATTTGCAGGCGTTGCGTCATTGGGCGCGGAAATTTGAAGCGGAGCTGCTGGCGCGTGGGATTGACAAGGTAGATATTACCGGTTTGCCGCCGTTGCAGCTGAGGGTGGAGATGTCTTCGGAAATGCAGCTGCGTTCCGATCTGACCCTATCGGACTGGGCACAGAAAATCGCTGCTCAAAGCCGGGATCTGCCGGCTGGAAGTGTGGGCGATGCAGAGGCCGGGCGTGCGTTGCGGGTTGAGCAGCAGCGCAGAACGCCGCTGGCATTTGCTCAGCTGCCCACGCCGCTGCCTGGATTTTCGGATTTGCAGCTTGCTGATGTTGCGGCGGTGCACTGGGCTTTGAAGCGTTATAGCCCTTTGGAGTGGGTGCATGAAGCGCGGGCGGTGACATTGGAACTGCGTCGTGCGGAAAATGGCGATACGCTGGCCTCTGCGCAGCGGATGGCGGCCTGGCTGGAGGCAGTGCGCCCCGAGCTACCGCAGGGGATGCAGCTGATTGTACATGATGAGCACTGGACACTGGTCAAGCAGCGTATGATGCTGTTGGTCACCAATGGCTTGAGCGGGCTGGTACTGGTGGTGGCGATTCTCTATCTCTTCATGAACGGGCGAGTGGCCTTCTGGGTGGCGGTAGGGATTCCCACCAGTTTTGCCGCGACGTTGATGATTCTCTGGCTGGCGGGCGGCAGCATCAATATGTTTAGCATGTTTGCCCTGATTATGGCGGTGGGGATTATCGTGGATGATGCCATTGTGGTGGGGGAAGATGCACTGGCGCATTATGAACGTGGTGAGCCGCCGCTTCAGGCAGCGGAAGGTGGAGCTGAGCGGATGCTGGGGCCGGTATTGGCTTCCAGTTTGACAACGATTGCGGCATTTATTCCGTTGATGATGGTCGGCGGGATGATGGGTAAGTTCATGTTTGTGATTCCGCTGGTGATGATTGCGGTAATTCTGGCCTCTTTGATGGAAAGTTTCTGGGTGCTGCCCGGGCACTTGCGCCATGCTTTTGAAAAAAGCCATCATCGACAGCCTTCCAGGTTGAGGCAGCGTATTGAAGCGGCTATTGATCACTTCCGTTTTGTCTGGTTTCGCAAGGTGGTACGCTGGTCTCTGGCGAACCGAGCTATTGTGCTGGCCAGCACAATGGGATTGATGATTGTGGCTGTTGGGCTGATTGCCGGGGGGCGGGTTGGCTTTACTTTCTTCCCTTCTCCAGAGGCGAATAAAATCAATGCGTGGATTTATTTCAGTGCGGGGACGCCGCCTGCGGAGACAAAAGCGTTTGCAGATCGTGTGCTGAAAGCGGCATATGAAACGGAGCAGGCATTGGAGCCGGGGGTTTTGAAGATTGCGGTGGAAAAGCTCTATCAGTCCGAGCGAGTATCAGGCTCTAACCATGCTTCGGTGCGGATAGAACTGCAGGACTCTGATCAGCGTATGACACGTAATGAAGAATTTATTGCAGAGTGGCGGCGGCGTATCGGCGAGCTGCCTGCCGGGCTGGAGCAGTTTTCTATCACAGCGCCGCTGATGGGTCCCGGGGGACGGGATTTTGAGGTGCAGCTATACGGTGCGGATGCGCGTACTTTGAAGCAGGCTGCCAATGTGCTTAAGGAAGCGCTGGCACAGCTACCCGGTGTCTATGCCATTGAAGATGATCTGTCCTATGGTCAGGATCAACTGGTGATGACGCTGACCCCACAGGCAGAAGCCTTGGGGGTATCTGTCCAGCAGGTGGTGGAGCAAGTCAGTGCGGCATTGTCCAGTCAGCTGGTGCAGATTTTTACTCGCGGCGTGGAGGAGGTGGAGGTGCGTATTCAGCTGCCGGAGGCGCTGCGTAACCACTTGGAAGTGTTGCGCCAGTTGTATATTAAAACCCCGCAAGGGTGGGCGCCATTGGATCAGTTGGTCTCTTTTGAGCATCAGCAGGAGTTTGATACGCTCAGGCACCTGGATGGGCGTTTAGGGGTGACGGTGCGTGCGGATGTGGATCGCTATCAAAATAACGCCAACCGAATTCTGACAACTTTTAAGGAAACGGTGTTTCCGCAGCTGCAGGCGCAGTATGGTGTGCAGGTCAGCTTTCAGGGCAGTGCCAAACAGCAGGCAGAAACCATGGCGGATATGAAAATCGGTGTCTGGGTGGGGCTTGGGTTGATTTATGTGATTCTGGCTTGGGTGTTTTCCAGTTATGGATGGCCGTTGCTGGTGATGAGTGCGATTCCGTTCGGGCTGATTGGTGCTATCTTTGGGCACTGGCTGATGGGGATGGATCTGACGATTCTGTCTCTGTTCGGTTTCTTCGCGCTGGCAGGGGTTGTGGTGAATGACTCTATCATTCTGGTGAGCTTTTATAAGCAGTTACGGGAAAAGGGGATGGCCGTGCAGCAGGCGCTGGAGGAAGCCTCCGTGCTGCGGGTACGCGCCGTGTTGCTGACTTCGCTGACCACAATCGGTGGGTTGTTGCCGCTGCTGCTTGAAAAGTCTTTGCAGGCACAGTTTTTGATTCCTATGGCGACTTCCATTGCATTTGGGTTGATGGCCTCTACTTTTCTGATTCTGCTGGTGCTGCCGGTGCTGCTGAGTCTTTATGAGCAGGTGCTTTATCGGAAAACGACCGTCGGCTGATGTTTAAGCGGTGAAGGGTGTGCTTTTTCATAGGCAGAGGTAAACCGCCAGCGTGATTGCAGAGCCGGGCTGATGACGGTATGACCATCGCTGAAAGTAATGGCGTAGTATTCGAGCGCCATATGCTGCGCCACGGCCTGCCAGCTTTGTTTGCCGGCGGCTAACAGGGCTGTGGCGGCAGCATCTGCCGTGATCGCATCGTGGTGTAAAACAGTCACCGAAACAATCCCTTCTGCCGGCTTGCCGGTGTTCGGGTTAAGAATATGGCTGAATTGTTGCTCTTTCCATGTATAAAAACGCTCATAGGTTCCTGAGGTTACCAGCGCTTCTCCGCCTTTTAACAGCACTTCGGCCATCAGGCGGCTTTTGTCGAAAGGATCCGTTACGCCAATACGCCAGGGGTGTCCTTGTGGTTTTTCTCCGAGGGTTTTCATATCCCCGCCAATGTTGACAATGCCGTGGTGAATACCGGCTTGTTGCATAAAATTAAGTGCCATCTCCAGTGCCAGCCCTTTGGCATTGCCACCAAAATCCAAGCGCACGTGTGGGTTTGTTGAAAAAAGCCGGTGACCTTTGAAATACAGTTGGAGAATGGAGGGGCGCTGTTGCAGCCACTGTTGAATTTGTGTTTCAGAAGGCGGCGGGCCTGTAAAGGTATCGCTATGAAATCCCCATAGATCCACCAGGGTGCCGATACCGGGGTCAAAGTACCCCAGGCTGGTGCGGGTAAGCTGCTGGCTTTTTAGAATAAAGGCTTTCAGGTCTTCAGGCACGGTGATGGGGTGTTCCTGGGCGATGGCTTGGTTGATTTTGCCGACGATTCCGCCGGGCTCCCAGGCGTGCCAGCGGTGATGAAAGGCTTGAAAGCTTGTGTTGATCTGCTGAAAGGCCGTTTGGGCGGCTTGAGGGGTATCCGTATAGACACTCAAGTGTACGAGGGTGCCAAATACATACAGTGTGTGGTGATAAGGCTTGGGCGTGGGTGTGCAGGCGCTCAGGCCAAGCAGCAAGAGCAGCCAGCGCAGATGTCCTTTAGTTTTGTTCATGCCAGCCGATAATACAGTACACACAAGGAAATGCAACTATGGCTGTAAAATCCAACACTGATACGCGACCACGCCGCAAGGCACCGTCTATTGAAGAACCAGCCGTACGTTATTTTCTGCGGCGGCTGGAGCGCGCAGAGGATCAATATCTGGTCGATCGTTTCTTGCATGAGTATCAGACACACCATGAGGTGCCTTTTGAGCTGGTGGATCATTTTGTGCGTCGTATTCGTCAGCAGAATATTTTTGTATATGTGCAGGGGCCGAATGGTAAGCAGGAGTCTTTGCTGTTGACGAAAGTGTTGTTTTCCATGAATAAAGTGGTGCGCCTGTATGTAAGCCTGAGTATGCGGGAGGAGGACTATCGGTTTTTGCGTATTTATCCAAACCCGCGCACCGGTAAAATTACAGTGGAGCAGCTCAGGGATCGACAGGCGGCACCGCAAGAGGTGTTTAGCCACCGTGATCAGTGTCATATTATTCGCTATTTAACAAATTGGATTGTGGCTCATCTGGACTGGAAGAAAACCAAGCTGCGTAATTTGGATATTTATAAGCTCTTTGTTGAAACCCGTCAGCGCCAGCTGGAGCAGAAACTACGCGATTTAAATGATGCCAAGGCCATGGGGCAGTGGATGATAGGCGGTAACTCTCAGGTATCTGCTGCTCAGGCTTCACGATGAACAGCCAGCCGGGCAGTGGCGATTAAGGCATCCTTATAAGGAGAATCAGGCAGAGGCGCTAATGCTTCAATTGCTTTTTGCTGCTCTTTTTCTGCTGCCTTGAGTGTATATTCCAGGCCGCCTTTTGTTTTTATTAGCTGTAGGATTTCAGGTAGCTGCTGAATGTCGGCCTGTTCAATTGCCTGTCTGACGAATACTTGTTCCGAAGGTGTCCCATGTTCCAGCAGATAGATTAAGGGAAGGGTCGGTTTGCCTTCGGCCAGATCGTCCCCAATGTTTTTACCCAGTTTTTCGGGGTCGCCGGCATAATCCAGCGCATCGTCAACCATCTGGAAGGCCGCTCCTAAATGTCGTCCGTAGGCGGCCAAGGAGGGCTCTAATTCAGGCTGGTTGGTGAGAATAGGCCCCATCTGAGCGGCGGCTTCAAAGAGCTTGGCGGTTTTGTGGTAAATGACTTCGAGATAGTCTGCTTCGTTGAGGTTTGTATTGCCGATGTTCATCAGCTGCATGACCTCACCTGCGGCGATCACATTGGTTGCTTCGCTCATGACTTCCATAATGCGCATCAGATGAGGCGCAACCATCATTTCAAAAGCACGGGAGTAGAGAAAATCTCCTACCAGAACACTGGCAGCATTTCCCCACACGGCATTGGCTGTATCTTTGCCACGGCGCGTGTCGGACTCGTCCACGACATCATCGTGCAGTAAGGTTGAAGTGTGAATGTATTCAATCACTGCTGCCATCGTGTGATGATGCGTGCCTTCATATCCACAGGCGCGCGCACTTAACAGTACGATCAGGGGGCGTAAACGTTTGCCGCCACTTTGAATAATGTAATGACCGATCTGGTTGATCAGGACAACATCGGAACGGGTGCGCTCAATAATCAGTTGATCTGTTGCCCGGATATCATCCTGAATAAGCGTACGAATTTGTTCTAGGGTCATGTATGCTCCTGATATCTGCCGTGGCAGTTTAGTGCTTGGTGATATTGTAACGAAGGTGTGTGTTCAAAGTCCGTATGTGTGATCAATTATTGCTCTACATCACAGGTGGCGGTCGATGAGATTGGGAGAAAGAGAAAAAGTGTTGAGTGTGGCGGGAAACGAAACTTGCATAAATCAAGGCCTTAAGCGAGAATACGCTGTTAATGTTGTGATAAATTTGCTTAATATTAAGCTAATAAGACTAATAAGATTATCGTTTTTTTGAGTCAAAGAGGATGCGAAGTATGCCAACTCGCAGAGAACTAGCGAATGCAATCCGTGCGCTGAGCATGGATGCGGTAGAAAAAGCCAAGTCAGGGCACCCTGGTGCCCCTATGGGCATGGCAGATATTGCTGAGGTGTTGTGGAACAGCCACATGCGCCATAACCCTAATAATCCTAAATGGGCGGATCGTGACCGTTTTGTATTGTCGAACGGCCATGGCTCTATGTTGATTTATTCCCTGCTGCATCTGACAGGCTATGATCTGAGTATTGAAGATCTCAAGCAGTTCCGTCAGTTGCACTCTAAAACACCAGGGCATCCTGAGTATGGTTATACAGAGGGCGTTGAGACGACTACGGGTCCATTGGGGCAGGGTATTACGAATGCGGTTGGCTTTGCGCTGGCAGAGCGTACTTTAGCGGCCACGTTTAACCGCCCGGGGCACGATATTGTGGATCATTACACCTATGTATTCATGGGGGATGGCTGCTTGATGGAAGGTATTTCCCATGAGGCGTGCTCTTTTGCTGGCACCATGGGGCTGGGCAAGCTGATCGCCTTCTGGGATGACAACAATATTTCCATTGATGGGCATGTAGACGACTGGTTCTCTGAAGATGTGCCTAAACGCTTTGAATCTTATGGCTGGCACGTGGTTCGTGATGTCGTTGGGCATGATGCGGAGGCCATTGATCGCGCGATTCGTGAAGCGAAAGCAGTAAATGACAAGCCGACCCTGATTCAGACTAAGACTACGATCGGCTTTGGCTCGCCAAACTTGTGTGGTACCTATGACTGCCATGGTGCCCCGTTGGGTGAAGAAGAAATTAAGCTGACGCGAGAAAATCTTAACTGGCCTTATGCACCCTTTGAAATCCCTGAGGAAATTTATGCAGGGTGGGATGCGCGCAAAAAAGGACAGGAACTGGAAGATGCATGGCAGGCGAAGTTCGAAGCCTATCGTAAAGAGTATCCAGAGTTGGCGGCTGAGTTTGAGCGCCGCATGAATATGGATCTGCCGGCACAGTTTGATCAGATCATGATGGACTATGCACGTGAGCTGCAAAAGGAGGGGTCGAGTGTTGCAACTCGTAAGGCATCTCAGATGGCCATTGAAAAGATGGGGCCTGTCGTGCCTGAGCTATTGGGTGGCTCTGCCGATCTGACGCCTTCCAATTTGACCGCCTGGTCTGGCTCCAAGAAGATTACCCGCATCGTGCATGACGGCAATTATATTTCTTATGGTGTGCGTGAGTTTGGTATGGCGCATATCATGAATGGTATTGTGCTACATGGCGGGTTCCGCCCATATGGTGGTACTTTCCTGATGTTTATGGAGTATATGCGCAACGCCGTGCGTATGGCGGCACTGATGAAGGTGCCTACCATCTTTGTGTATACCCACGACTCCATTGGCCTGGGTGAAGACGGGCCTACGCATCAGCCGGTTGAGCAGATTGCGACGCTGCGCGTGATTCCAAACATGGAAGAGTGGCGTCCTTGTGATGCAGTCGAGTCTGTGATCGCATGGAAAGAGGCGATGGATCGGAAAGATGGCCCAAGCTGCTTGATTTTCTCCCGTCAGGGGCTGCCGCATCAGCAACGCGATGAGGCGCAGTTGGAAAATATCAGCAAAGGCGGTTATGTGCTGATTGATACTGACGGGAAGCCGGATCTGGCGATTATTGCCACAGGTTCTGAAGTAGGGCTGGCAGTTGATGCTGCCAAAGCGCTGGCAGAGAAAGGTGTGAAGGCACGTGTGGTTTCCATGCCATCTACCAAGCGTTTTGATGCACAGCCTCAGGCGTATCGCGATACCGTTCTGCCTGCTGATGTGCCGAAAATGGCTGTAGAGGCGGGTGTTTCTGACAGCTGGTACAAGTATGTAGGGCTGGAAGGCGAAATCGTAGGGATGGATCGCTTTGGTGAGTCCGCGCCTGCCGGTGAGCTGTTCAAGGCGTTCGGCTTCACGGTTGACAATGTTGTCGCCCATGCAGAAAAGCTGCTGGAAAAGAATAAGTAAGCAGGTTGCTCAGGCACTTGTTGCCTGAGCCAGTTTTATTTTCTATCTAAAGGAGAGCGTAATGACTGTACGTGTTGGTATTAACGGTTTTGGTCGCATTG
>CAYRSN010000021.1:0-23271 GCA_964427185.1 uncultured Piscirickettsiaceae bacterium
CTGTGATATGGTGAATTGAATGACAGTATCTCATAATCTCGTGACGACAGCACCTGGCATTTTGTACCCCTTTGGCAGAAACGTTTGATGCCCTCGTCTCTGAGGGCATTTTTGTTTTTGGCTTACAATAGGCGTCATGTTAATTGAAACCACACTTCATTGGTTGGATCTGATGGGGACTGTCGTGTTTGCTATGACAGGTCTGCTGGCAGCCAGCCGTAAACAGCTGGATCTGTTTGGTGCCGTTGTGATTGCCATGGTCACGGCAATTGGCGGTGGGACATTGCGGGATTTGATTTTGGATGTGCCCGTATTTTGGTTGCACCAGCCGCACTATATCTACCTGGTGGTTGTGACGGCGCTGATGATGTTTGTCTATGTGCGGTTTTATGTGGTACCCATGCGTCTATTACTGGTGCTGGATGCGCTGGGGCTGGCAGCATTTACCATTATCGGCGTGCAGAAAGCCTATGCGCTGGGGTTGGATGATGCCATTGTGATTATGACCGGTATTATGACGGGTGTGGTGGGCGGCATGATACGGGATGTCCTCGTAGGCGAGGTGCCTTTGATTCTGCGCAAGGAAATTTATGCCACCGCTTCTTTTGTGGGCGCCAGTTTGTGGCTATTGATGCGCCCCTATTTCGAGGATGCAACGGTACCTACTTTAAGTGCCATTGTGGTGGTATTTTTATTACGGATGGCGGCAATTTATCGTAACTATGGCCTGCCGGTTTTTCACTCCAGACATTGAAGCGTATGATGAGATGAATATTCTTGCGATTGAAACCTCCTCTTCTGCCTGTTCTGTTGCGCTGGTTTGTGGGGAGCGGTGTATTTTTCGGGAGGAGCATACGCCACAGGCGCATGCCAGACATGTTTTGCCGCTGGTAGAGCGCGTGTTGGCAGAAGGCGGAATGGCACCTGAAGCCTTGGACTGCCTGGCCTTTGATAAGGGGCCAGGTGCTTTTACCGGGCTGCGCATTGCCGCTGCAACTGTACAGGGTTTGGCTTTGGGGTGGGATAAGCCCGTAGTGGGCATCAGTGCCTTGGCGGCTTTGGCGTTTCAGGCGCAAACACAATCTCCCGTATTGTCGTTGCTGGATGCAAGGATGGGAGAAGTCTATGCTGCCATTTACCGGCAGCAGACGCTGCTAGCCGGCCCTGTAGTGGCACCACCGGAGGCGTTACGTTCATGGTTGGAACAGCATGGTGTGGTACAGGGCATTGGCCTGGCAGGAGATCATGCATCATGGATCTCACAGCATGCCTTGCAGTGGACGGAACAACCGCCTCGTGCGGATGCGGTAGCGTTTTTGGCACAGCGAGAGGCTGAACGGGCATGTAAAGTAACGCAGCAGCTGCCCACACCGCTTTATCTGCGTGATAAAGTAGCGGATAAGCCAAAAAAGGAGGTGGTATCAGATGTATAAGATGATTTTGGTCGCAGTGGACTTTTCGCCCCATAGTGAGCGGGCGGTGGCACGTGCCAAAGCACTGGTGGAGGCATTTGAGGGGCAGCTTCAGCTGTTGCATATTGTGGAAACACCTACTTATCCCGTGTTGGAGGATGTGGCCGTAACCGGCCTGCCCGGCATGTGGGATCTGGAGCTGACCGAAACCTTGATTGATGCCGCCAAAAAGCGCCTGAAGGGGCTGGCTAAACGTTACGGTATTGCGGAGGATGCCATTGAAGTGCTGGTGGGGCTGGCAAAAGTGGATATTGTAGAGCATGCACAGCAGATAGGTGCGGATTTGATTGTGGTGGGGCGGCACGGAGAAGGGTTTTGGGAGAGTCTGATTGGCTCTGTGGCAGACAGCGTGCTGCACCATGCCAGCTGTGATGTACTGGCGGTGGATGTGGAGCATGGAGAGCCTACCCCTGCCGATAAGGTAGGGTAATGTCATGTTGAGAAGAGCTTTTTTGTGCGGTGTGCTTGCCGGAGTATGGATGCCTGGTGTCTTGACGGCTCCCCGTTTTAAGGTGGGAGACCAGGTGATGGTGTTTTTTCCCGCAGCGGATATCCAGAACGATGCCTTTATTTTAGGGATTGTTAAAGGTTTTTTGCCGGATGGGCGTGTGCGTCTGCAGGTGACAGATTATGTCGAAGGTCATGATTATGGGCTCTCCTGTGAGCCGTTGCCGCCACCTGATGCGACCAGTGAGTATGGTGATGGGTGGGAAACATGGCAGGATCCACGTAAGCTGAGGCAGGATATTGAGTACGCTGTTCCCGCAGATAAGCTGATGCCCGCGGGTGCAGGGCGCATGTATGCAATTACCCGTAATAATATCTGGACGAAGTTTGCCCGCTGGCTATCCGATGCGCCGGTGCTTTATGTGGATGAGCTGGTACAGGCACAGTCGGAAGCTGCCCAGGTAGGGCTGGCGGCGCTCGAGCGCCCTTTTGCTTTGGCCATTGCACACAGGCAAGCTTTTTATGCGCCGGAAGGGCGGCCTTACTGGCCTTATGAGGCAGCACCCAGGTTGGTGTCTTTGCTTGAAAAGGTGGAGGGAATGTTAGAGGAGGATCCACAACTCAAGCAGCATTTTTTCGCCGTCAGACGGGATTGGACACGGATCAATCAATCCACTTATCTGCGTTTTATGTTGCGTGCACTGGATAAGATCGTGCAGGATGCACATCAGCTTCTGTATGAGGAGGGGCTGGATAAAGTAGATCCGGGTGTGCTGGCACGGTTGCGCACACAGCTGCGCGCGCTGGGTGTCAGGCTGCACCCGGATGCGGGGTAAGTACAGGCTATCTATTCTGCAGCTTTTTTAAGGCGCGGAAAGTGATAGTAAGTTTTATTCAGGTAGTGGGTAACGGCATTTACCTCTTCTGGAAACCAGCCGATATTTAGGTTGGTGTTACAGGCCTCCACCATGGTATTGAGCCCGGAAAGTGAGCTCACTTTGGTGTTTGAGCCATTGAACGGACGCGCCTGATGACACTGGATGCATTGCGCCTCCTCAAAAAGTGCCTGTCCTTCTGAAAAACGCATATCCTCAGCGTGTGCGTAAGCAGCGCCTAACAAACCGGTGATAAAAATCAATTGTCGATGCATGTTGAAGACCCTCCATAATGTGCCCGTTTTTGATTTTAAAATTTTTGGCATAAAAGTGCTGATGTATTAAGGTTTAAGTATATGGTGAAACACTATTTAGCAGGAAAGGCTCGAAGCCTGGAAGATGCGCTGGCTGTCATGGGAAAAGTATTGAAGGAGTACGGCTTTTCCTTGAGCGAGCACCGGTGGCTCAACCCGGCACCCTATATCTGGTCGGTGCATGTGAAGGCCGAAAACTGCCCTTTACTGTTTGCCAATGGCAAGGGAGTCAGCCGGGAGGCAGCTTTGGCCAGTGCCTATGGAGAGTTTCTGGAGCGGCTGATGACAGGCTACTTTTTTGGGGATTATGCCTTGCCGTGTGAACAGCTGAGCTATGCCTTTGTGCCGGATGAGCAGTTATTGCCCGTTGAGCAGGCCTGGCATCAGCTACCTGACCCCTTGAAACGTTTATGGGATCTTGACGCCTGCGTAACACCTCATACGGCACTGCCGGATTTAGCATGTTGTGAAACACAAGTGCGTTGCCTGCCTTTATCACCCTGGGTACAGAGTGAAGATGAAATTCTGGTGCCTTGGAATGTATTGATGAATTTTTACGGTAGCAATGGCTTAAGTGCGGGAAATACGCCTCTGGAGGCTCAGATTCAGGGGTTGTCGGAAATTTTTGAGCGCTGGGTGCGCAGAGAGATCATTCTGAATAACGTTTGCTTACCGGAAGTACCGGAAACGGTACTGGCGGCCAGTGAACGTGTTGTGCAAGCACGGGAGGCCTTGGCGGCACAGGGCGTGACACTGTCGGTGAGAGACGCATCATTAGGGCAGGGATATCCTGTGGTGGCCATTATTCTGTATCAGCAGGGGCAGGGGCGTGCTTTTGTATCTTTTGGCGCGCATCCCATTTTTGAGGTGGCGCTGGAGCGTACACTGACAGAAGCATTCCAGGGGCGCGCACTGGCACAGTTGGAAGGGTTTCAGCCGCCCAGTGATGATCTGGAATGGGTGCAGAGTGCAGAAAATCTGGAAACACACTTTGTTGATGCTTCAGGGCAGTTTCATTGGCACTTTTTTTCGGATGCGTATGATTTTGATTATGCAGGGTGGGGGGTGCCTGTTGCAGCGAGCTTTGAAGCGCAGTGGCAGTATCTGACCGCCTTGCTGGCGTATAGATCACAGCCGCTTTATGGTCGGATTTATGCGGCTGATGGGTTCTATGCATGTCGGATGATTGCGCCGGGCATGTCGGAAGTGTTTCCGCTGGATGAGCTATCCAGTAATAATCAAAACAGCGGCTGCCGCTTACGTAAACACCTACTGGATTTTGAGCAGACGTCGCTATGGGCTGAGCAGTTGCTTGAAATGCTGGATGAGCAGGGGTGGGCCGAGCACCTTTCCGTGGCCTCTACCATTGGGCTGGTCGTTTCACCGGAAAGCCTGTGGCGTGGTGTGAAGATGATTGATCTGCGCATGGGGGCTTATTGCATGCTGAAAGATTGGGCGGCGGTGGAGGACTGGCTGGAAAGCGCGATCCTGCTGTCTCAGGATACGCCCATCAGGCAGGGGGCTTATCAGGTCTTAGCATGCTGGATTCAGCAGGGCAGTTTGCGTCATTACAGTGCTGCTTTACGCCATCTTTATGATCCACAGAGCCTGGCATGGGCTGAGCGTTGGTATGCGGGTGAGGGATTTGCACCTCTGCCAGTGGGTGAACGCCTGTTACAGGATGCTTGGCTGCAAGCCCTTTGGCAAACCCATCCAGGCAGACCCAAGGACGTGTGTCTTTAGAAGTTGTATTTCAGTGTCAGACGTGCGGTGGTATCTTCTTTCTTTTTACCGTCATCTGGCTGACTGTTGTAGCGGTACTCATAACCAGCACTTAAGCTGAGCGACCGGGTCAGTGCACTTTCCAGTATCAGGTTGCTGGTATTACGGGTGCGCAGTTCATCCATAAGGAACAGGGTGTCCGCTTTAAAGGTAACCGCCTTGTTTAACGGGTGTACATAAGCGCTGAAGGCGCGCCCGACGCTGCCGTCATAGTCCTGTGCATCGTCCGCATAGTTTGTGGATTGATAACCCACCCCCAGTTCCAGAGAAAGGGTGTTTTGCAACGCCCATTGCCACTGATAGCCTGGCCCCAGTGTGATGACCCAGTTGTTTTGCAGTCCGGCAGGGCTATCCTGTTCCCATTGGGCGTTGCCGTAGCCGTAGAAGGTTTTTTCCGGTTCGAAAAATTGTTTGGCTTTGGCCTCTGCTAGACGGTAGTCTTTGGTAAGCTGGCCACTGCTGTGCTGCTGATCCAGTTTGAGCTTGATAGAGGCGCTGTAAAGCGCTTTGTCGTATGTGCTGTTGGCAGCAACAAAAAGGTTTTCGGTGTCGGTGTTGCCACTGCTTTTGCTGTAGCCTGCTTCAATGTTGTTTTTAAAGGTCGCATAGGCCGGCAGGCTGGCCGTTACGGCAAAAAGGCCACCTAATACAAGATGTTTCATCATGGCTGTTTTCCTGAAATGTTAAAATTTAGCGAGCGTATTTTATAGGAGAGCGGTTTTGAATTTTCTGGAGTTTGAACAGCCGATTGCTGAGCTGGAAGCGAAAATCGATGAGCTAAGGCACCTGAAAGACAGTGCCGATATAGATATTGTCAAGGAAGTGACCACTTTGGAAAAAAAGGTCAAAGAGGTGACGCATCGTGTTTTTTCCAACCTGAGTGACTGGCAGATCTCTCAGGTGGCGCGCCATGCGGAGCGTCCCCATACGCTGGACTATATTCAACGGATTTTTACCGATTTTCGCGAGCTGCATGGGGATCGGGCGTTTGCGGATGATAAGGCCATTGTAGGTGGTATGGGCTGGCTTGAGGGTCAGGCGGTCATGGTGATCGGTCATGAAAAGGGGCGGGATACAAAAGAGAAAATTGAACGTAACTTTGGCATGCCCCGCCCAGAAGGATACCGTAAGGCTTTGCGTCTGATGAAAATGGCAGAACGCTTTAATATGCCGATTGTCACCTTGATCGATACGCCAGGTGCCTATCCGGGGATTGATGCCGAGGAGCGCGGGCAGAGTGAAGCGATTGCGCGGAATTTGATTGAAATGGCTGAGCTGAGGGTTCCGATTATCTGTAATGTAATCGGTGAGGGTGGCTCGGGTGGCGCGCTTGCCATTGGAGTAGGTGATGTCACCCAGATGTTGGAGTACAGTATTTATTCGGTGATTTCTCCTGAAGGGTGTGCCTCCATTCTCTGGAAAGATGCGGCGAAAGCACCTGAGGCCGCCGCCGCCTTGCAGTTGACGGCGAGACGACTGAAGGAGCTGGGTCTGGTGGACAATATTGTGCCCGAACCGTTAGGTGGTGCGCACCGGGATTATGACCAGGCGGCAAAAAACTTGAAAGAGTCGATTCTGTCTCAACTAAATACTCTTAAAACCTTTTCGTCTGAAGAGTTGGTGACGCGACGTTATCAACGCTATATGGATTATGGGCGCTTTGAAAGCGCCTGATGCGATACGGTCAGTGCAGCAGGCGCTGGCCGAGTTTTTAAAAAACCTTCCCTCCGAACATCTGACGCTGGCCTTAAGCGGCGGCATGGACTCTATCGTTCTGATGCATGCACTTTCTGAGACAGGAGTCGCCTTTCGAGCCGTGCATGTGCATCATGGGCTGCATCGCCATGCAGATGCTTGGGCGGCGCATTGTCAGGCCGTAGCAAAAGCGTTGGCGGTGCCTTATAAAGTTCTACCAGTGCATGTGCAAACACGGAGAAAGGGGCTGGAGGCGGCTGCGCGAGCAGAGCGTTATCAGGCCTTGTTCAGTGAAATACCTCAAGGCGGTGTGCTGCTTACCGCCCACCACCAGCGGGATCAGGCAGAAACCGTTTTGTTAAATCTGTTGCGCGGCAGTGGTGTACGCGGCCTGCAGGGGATGCCGGCTCTGGTATCCTGGGAAGATAAGTGGCTTGGTCGCCCCCTGTTATCCGTCCCTTACGGTGTATTACGCCAGTATGCACGGCATAGGCATTTAAAGTGGATGGAGGATCCCTCCAACCGTACGGGGCGTTTTTTGCGGAACCGTGTTCGTTACGCTGTGCTGCCTTTTTTGCGCCGCCTGCAGCCTGATATTGAGCAAAAGCTGGTGAAAACAGCCATGCATCATCAGGCTGCAGAACGTTTATTGGCGCAATATGCGGAACACTTGCTGACAGAGGTGCTCCATGAGGGACGCTTGCATGTGGCGGCATTATGCCGATTGGATAGGGATGCACGTAATCATGTGTTGCGTTACTGGTTTCGTACCAAACACCGAGTGTGGCTGAATGAAAATCACCTGAAAGCGATTGATACCTTGCTGTTTGCGCAAGCAGATCGTCAGCCGGAAGTAAAAATTGGGGCTTCTCTGCTGAAGCGCTTTCAGGGTTTATTGTGGTATCCGGCCTGTGAGCCTGAGCCTTGGCAGAGTCTGAGCTGGCAGGCACGGGATCAGTGCCCTTTTGAAATTAAGGGGCAGATTGAGCATGCACGGGATATTGTGCTAATGCCTTTTATACATACGGGGCTGGCCATCAAGCCTTATAAAAAAGCTTTTCAGGCGGCGGGTATTCCGCCTTGGTTGCGGCCTCACTGGCCGGTGATTATGCGCATGGGCAAGCCGGTTTATATTTTGAATGTGGGGGCGGTGGTTGGCGCTGATCAGACAGCCATGTATGCAAGAGTGCGCGCGGCTTTTCATTGCTGAAGCAGGTGCAATCCGCTAAAATAGCCTCCCATCTTGAATTTCAATAAAAAGCTCTTTCTTATGACCCATTATATATTTGTAACCGGTGGCGTCGTTTCCTCACTGGGGAAAGGCATTGCAGCAGCCTCCTTGGGCACCTTGCTGGAAGCGCGCGGCCTGAAAGTGACCATGATCAAGATGGATCCTTATATCAATGTGGATCCGGGCACCATGAGCCCGTTTCAGCATGGTGAGGTCTTTGTGACCGATGATGGTGCCGAAACGGACTTAGATTTGGGTCATTACGAGCGTTTTATTCAGCGCTGGCTCAGCCGGAAAAATAGTTTCTCTACCGGGCAGGTCTATGAAAGCGTTATTCGCCGCGAGCGCCGTGGAGATTATCTCGGCGGTACGGTACAGGTGATTCCACATATTACGGATGAGATTAAACACAGAATTCGCTCTGCGGCCGAAGGGCATGATGTCGCTATCGTAGAGGTGGGTGGCACCGTTGGTGACATTGAATCACTCCCTTTTCTCGAGGCTATCCGTCAGATGGGCGTAGAGGAAGGGCGAGATAAAACGGCTTTTATTCATTTGACACTGTTGCCCTATATTGCCGTGGCGGGCGAGGTAAAAACCAAGCCGACACAGCACTCTGTCAAAGAATTACGCTCTATTGGTATTCAGCCGGATATTCTGATTTGCCGTTCCGAGCGCCCACTGGGTGAAGGCGAACGGCGTAAGATTGCCCTGTTCACCAATGTGGAAGAGCAGGCTGTGATCAATGCATTGGATGCGCGCACCATTTATGAGGTGCCGCGCATGTTGCACAACCAGGGGCTGGATCGTCTGGTGGTTAACAAGTTCCGCCTGGCTGTGCCGGATGTGGACTTGAGTGACTGGGACAAGGTGGTCGATGCCCAGTTGAACCCGCACCATCATGTGGATATCGCCATGGTGGGCAAATATGTGGATCTGACAGAGGCTTATAAATCTTTAATTGAAGCACTTGTGCACGCAGGGATTCACACCCGTACCCGCGTTAATATTCACTATATTGATTCAGAAGCCCTTGAAAAAGAAGGCGTTGACAGGCTGGCGGATATGGATGCCATTCTGGTGCCAGGTGGTTTTGGTGAGCGCGGAGTGGAAGGAAAAATTCAGGCAATTCGTTTTGCCAGAGAAAACAAGGTGCCTTATTTAGGGATTTGTTTGGGCATGCAGATGGCGGTTGTGGAGTATGCCCGTCATGTCGCGGGGTTGACGGATGCGCACAGCACGGAGCTGAATGCTGAGACGCCTTATCCAGTGGTCGCGCTGATTACAGAGTGGCGGGATGAGCAGGGCAATCTCGTCGTACGGGATGAGCATTCCGATCTGGGTGGTACCATGCGTCTGGGTGGGCAGAACTGTAAATTGGAGCCGGACAGCAGAATTACCGAAATTTATGGTCAGTCCCTGATCAGGGAACGCCACCGCCATCGCTATGAAGTAAATGACCTGTATGTGCCGCAGCTGGAGGCTGCGGGGTTGAAAGTCTCAGGCCGCAGCGAAGATGGCGGCTTGGTGGAAACTGTAGAGCTGGCAGATCATCCTTGGTTCGTGGCGTGTCAATTTCACCCTGAATTTACCTCAAACCCTCGTAAGGGGCATCCTTTGTTTAAGTCATTTGTCAGTGCTGCGCTGGCACAGAAAAAAGGAAACAGCTGATGAAGCTTTGTGGATTTGATGTCGGGTTGGATCAGCCCTTCTTTTTGATTGCAGGCCCCTGTGTCATAGAGTCTGAGCAGATGACGCTGGATGTGGCAGGGCAGCTTAAAACACTGACAGATCAGCTTGGCATCCCGTTTATTTTTAAATCATCTTATGACAAAGCCAACCGTTCTTCTGCCAAAAGCTTTCGCGGTTTGGGGATTGAGCAAGGATTACGTATCTTACAAAAAGTCAAAGATGAAATCGGGGTGCCTGTCCTGACCGATGTACACGAATATACACCACTGGAAGAAGTGGCCTCGGTGGTGGATGTACTGCAGACGCCGGCATTTTTAGTGCGGCAGACAGATTTTATCCAGAATGTCTGCCGTCAGGGAAAACCGGTCAATATTAAAAAAGGTCAGTTTCAGGCGCCCTGGGATATGGAGCAGGTGGTCGCCAAGGCCAGAGAAGTGGGGAATGACCAGATTATGGTCTGTGACCGAGGCACCAGCTTTGGCTACAACACCCTGATTTCGGATATGCGCGGGCTGGCGATTATGCGGCGTACTGGCTGCCCGGTTGTATTTGATGCCACGCACTCCGTGCAGCAGCCCGGGGGACAGGGCACGCGATCAGGCGGGCAAAGGGAATTCGTGCCGGTACTGGCACGTGCAGCTATTGCCACGGGCGTTGCAGGTATTTTCATGGAAACGCATCCCGATCCGGAAAATGCTCTGTCTGACGGCCCCAATATGTGGCCGCTGGGGCAGCTTAAACCTGTGCTGGAAACTCTGAAGGCATTGGACGATACGGTCAAGCAGCATGGGTTTGTAGAAAACAGTTTGCTGGGCGTGTAATTAAGCTGTCATATCCATGCGTTAGACTATTTAAGGTTTTATAAGTAAAAGGAAAAGAAAAAGCAATGAGTAAGATCAAAGCCATTCAAGCGCGTCAGATTATTGATTCCCGCGGTAATCCAACTGTTGAAGCCGATGTGGTATTGGAATCGGGGCACATGGGGCGGGCAGCCGTTCCCTCCGGTGCTTCTACGGGTGCGCGTGAAGCCATTGAACTGCGCGATGGTGATAAAAGCAAGTTCATGGGTAAAAGCGTTTATCAGGCAGTTGCCAATGTCAATGACCTGATTGCACCACGGTTGACCGGGATGGATGCATGTGACCAGGCCGCACTGGATCAGGCCATGATCGAACTGGACGGCACGGATAACAAAAGCAACCTGGGTGCCAATGCCATTCTGGCGGTTTCCATGGCTGCGGCAAAAGCAGCAGCTGCCTTTGAGGGCAAAGCACTGTTTGAATACCTCAAAACAGATACCTACCGCATGCCTGTTCCGATGATGAACATCATCAATGGCGGTGAACATGCGGACAACAGCGTTGATTTTCAGGAATTCATGATCATGCCGGTGGGTGCACCCTCTATTGAAGAGGCAATCCGCTATGGTGCGGAAATTTTCCATACGCTGAAAAAAGTTCTGCATGACAAGGGCTATAACACAGCTGTGGGAGATGAAGGTGGCTTTGCGCCTGATCTGAAGTCCAACGAAGAGGCGATTCAGGTGATTCTGGAGGCCGTAGAAAAGGCGGGCTATACACCGGGCGAGCAGATCATGATCGCGATTGATGCGGCTTCTTCCGAGCTGTGGGATAAAGAGAGCGCCACCTATTACCTGGCTTCAGAAGACAAGCGCCTGAGCAGTGCGGAAATGGTGGATTTTCTGGCAGACTGGGTGGCGCGTTATCCAATCGTTTCCATTGAAGACGGTCTGGCGGAAGATGACTGGGACGGTTGGGCGCTGCTGACTGAAAAACTGGGTGGCAAAGTGCAGCTGGTGGGGGATGATCTGTTTGTCACCAACCCTGCTATTTTGCAAGAAGGCATTGAGAAAAACATTGCCAACTCCATTTTGATCAAGGTTAATCAGATTGGTACCCTGACCGAAACCTTAGCTGCAATTGATATGGCGAAAAAGGCTGGGTATACCGCGGTTATCTCTCATCGTTCCGGCGAAACGGAAGATGTTACCATTGCGGATCTGGCCGTTGCTACAGGTGCCGGTCAGATTAAAACAGGCTCTATGAGCCGTACGGATCGTGTTGCCAAGTACAACCAGCTACTACGCATCAGCGAACAGCTGGGCGAAGCAGCTGTCTATCCGGGTAAAGCAGCCTTTTACAACCTGAAGTAATGGCATACCGTCTGGTCGTTTTGGGGTTGATCATTGTCGCAGTGCTGTTGCAGGTGCGTTTATGGTCAACACAAGGCGGCCTGGCTGAGCTCTGGCACTTGCAAAAGCAGGTGGCAGCACTCAGCCAGAAAGTCGCTCAGCAGCAGGCAGAAAACCAAATACTGGTTGAAAAAATTCATGCGCTTAAACATGATCCTCAGGCCGTTGAAGCTTTAGCGCGTAAAACCTTGGGCATGCTTAAGGAAGATGAGCAGTTCATCCGCCTGATCACCTTGAAAAAATCCGACACTTCAGCTTCTGAAGTGGCTTTTTCCGCTCAAAATACCAAGCCGAAATAGCATTTTTTCCAAAACATTTCCCAAAAAACTTTTTTTGAAAAAAGGGGAGACCCCTGTTTAGGTCTGTAAAATACCTGAAAACCAAGTGATGATTTCACGTCAGGTGTGCGCTTTTATGAACACATAGGTCGCTCCTGTATCCCCGTCTTTAGGCTGAGCAGTGGAAAACGCCAAGACAAAGGGGAGTGCAGGCAGAAGCTGGTGTGTCATCTGCTTGAGTACCGACTTTCCCGTTTCAGAGTTATAACCTTTTCCGTGAATAATCAGCGCATAGCGAGCGCCTAAATGCCAGGCCTCCCAAAGAAACTGCCTGAGCACAGGTTCGGCTTCTTCCAGTGTCATGCCGTGCAGATCCAGTTTCCAAGGTGTGGTAAAGCGCCCTTTTTTCAGTTTTTCGATTTCTTGAGGGCGTAGGCTGCTGCGTTGCCACCAGATACGGCCTTGCGGTGTATGTTCCGTGTGAAAAGCATCGGATAAGGTATCAAACTCCCCACCCATTGAGCAGGGCTGTGAGTGGCTGAGTGGACGCTTGATCGGCTTTTTGGGTGTTTGTGTTGGTGCGATACGTTTTGAGGCTTTCAGCGGCTGCACTTTCTGTTGTCGGATAAATTGTGCCCAAAGGTCGTCTGTTGCAGGGCCTTTGTCTGTCATAGCGGTATGGGGTTGTTTAGAATAGGTGCATCTTAATGGGATTTGAGGCGTAAATGAATATTTTAGTATCTAATGATGATGGCTATCTGGCTCCGGGCATTCAAACGCTGTTTAAGGCGTTGAAACAGTGGCAGGGTGCAGATGCGGTCTGTGTGATGGCACCCGATCGGAACCGCTCCGCGGCCAGTAATTCGTTAACCCTGTTAAACCCGTTACGGATTGAAGAGGTCGAACCGAATGTTTATGCGGTAAACGGTACCCCGACAGATTGTGTTCATCTGGGCATTAACGGGGCGATTGCATTTCAGGCGGATATGGTGATTTCAGGCATCAATGCTGGTGCGAATATGGGAGATGATGTGCTGTACTCCGGTACTGTCGCTGCTGCAACGGAGGGACGCTTTTTAGGTAAGCCTGCTTTGGCAGTTTCTTTGGTGGGAGAGCGTCATTTTGAAACCGCTGCGCACTGGACATTGCGTATTCTGGCGCAACTTGGGACACTGACAACACCTGCGAATACGATTTTAAATGTCAATGTGCCGGATTGTTCCATAGAGGCGGTAAAAGGGGTGAAAATCACTCGCTTGGGGCGGCGGCATCAGTCCGAGCCTGTTGTTTGTGACAAGGATCCTCGCGGCTTGCCCATGTATTGGATCGGGCCGGCTGGCAGTGCCGCAGATGATGCAGAGGGTACGGATTTTCATGCGGTAGCGCAGGGGTATGTTTCTATTACACCGTTGCAGATTGATTTGACACACTATCGGCTGCTTGAGCAGATGCAGACATGGACGCATCAGCTGTAAACCTGGATACAGTGGCACCGTTGCACTGGCCTACGCCGGCATTTAAGGCGGCGCAGGGGGTGGGTATGACCTCTCAGAGAACGCGGGACAGGCTTGTTAAGCTGCTGAACCAGGAAGGCATTACCCAGCCTGAGGTGCTGCAGGCATTACGTGTTACCCCTCGGCACCTGTTTGTCAGCGAGGCTTTGGCATCGCGTGCATATGAGAACACGGCGCTGCCTATTGGATATGGCCAGACGATTTCTCAGCCGTATATTGTGGCGCTTATGACACAGTTTCTGGCACAGAAAGGTGTGCCGCTGGGGCGAGTATTGGAAGTGGGGACAGGCTCCGGTTATCAGGCGGCGATTCTGTCACAGCTGGCAGATGAGGTATACACAGTAGAGCGTATTGCGCCTTTGCAGGTACAGGCGCGCCAGGTGCTGGATGCGCTGGGTCTGAGTAATATTCATTACGCGCTCAGTGACGGACAGTGGGGCTGGCCTGAGCATGCGCCTTATGATGCCATTCTTTCTGCCGCCAGCCCTCCGGAGGTGCCAGCCGCACTGGTGGAGCAGCTTGCCATGGGCGGGCGGCTGGTTATGCCTGTAGGTGAGGCTCATCAACGATTGATTGGGCTGGAAAAAACGCAATCGGGTATCCGCACTTATGATTTGGGGGCGGTTCGGTTTGTACCCATGTTAGCTGGAGTCATGCAATGATTTTTACACGTTTATATGATCAGACCTTATCCTGGGCAAAGCACCCGGCAGCCCCGCGCTATTTGGGGATAATGAGCTTTGCTGAGGCCTCTTTTTTTCCGATTCCGCCGGATGTGATGTTAATGCCAATGGCGCTTTCAAGACCGGACAAGGCATTACGGTATGCTTGGATCGCCACTTTCTGGTCCACTATGGGCGGGGTGTTCGGTTATGTGTTGGGTTTAGCGTTGTTCGATCTGCTGCTGCCGTGGCTGGAAGCATTGGGGTATGGTGAAAAGATTGCACAGGCGCAAGGGTTTTTTGATGAATATGGTGCCTGGGTAGTGTTTATCGCTGGGTTTTCTCCCATTCCTTATAAGCTGTTTACATTGACGGCAGGTGCCATGCAGATGCCGTTGCTGCCTTTTGTAATTGCGGCCTTACTGGGAAGAGGCGGGCGATTTTTTCTTGTGGCGTGGTTGATGCGTATCGGTGGCGCACGTTATGCGGATCAGATTCGTAGGCAGGTGGAGTGGTTGGGATGGCTGTTCGTTATTGTATTTGGTGCCTGGCTGGCGTGGCGTATGTTATAGTTATAGGGCTGAGCGGGTGTAGCAGTTTTTCGGGCGATAGCGTACGCACTCAGTCACCCTGTGCGTCGGTGGTGACTGTGCAACCCGGTGATACTTTAAGTGAGATCGCTTTACGCTGCCGGGTGGATATGAAACGTTTGGCGCAGGCAAACGGTCTGGAAGCTCCTTATTTAATTCGGGTTGGACAACGCTTGAAACTGCCCGGCCGTCAGCAGACAGCTGCGCCACGCAAGGCTTATCAGCCTCCTCCACCTCAGTTGATTAAACCTGTCGGTACGACACCGCGCGTAATGGGGCAGGCACTTTTTTTTGCAACGGAAATTGAAACGCCAGTGAAAGTGGCTGCGGCAGGACAGGTTGTTGCAGTCGAACAACTGCCTTTTTACGGGCAGGTTGTGCTTGTGGCGCATACGCAGCGCTATATGAGTGTCTATGGTTTTTTATGGCGTGTGCATGTACAGCCCGGGCAACGGCTTGCGCAAGGCACGCTGCTGGGGTTGAGCGGTGTGAACCCTGAAACCGGTGAGCCAGGTGTGTATTTTGAGCTGCGTCTGGACCAACACCCTTATCCGCTTAAACAGCTGTTTTTGGCTGGATAATGGCGAGCACTACGGCACGTTCTTCTGTAGTGAGTACATTCCAGGTGCGGCAAGCAGCATCATTATGCATGATTTCCAACCCTATACCTTTTTGCAACACATAGGCGGAGAGTTCAGCGGGCGGGAAAATCTGCTGTGCGCCTGTGCCGAGGATAATTAAAGTTGGCCGCAGTGCCAGGAGCGTATCCAGGTGTTTTGTATTCAGCGCCTCGATGCTGGGAATATCCCACTGCGGATGCAGGTGGTGCTGGGTCATGAAAAAGCTTTCAGACAGCGCTTGATCGTTGACCCAGATGGCGTCGGGCGTGATTTTACGCACAATATTGAGGGACGGGTCTTTATGTTCGGCAAACTTCATAAGTGATAATACCTTTTGTGAGATTTTCGCTGAATTTTAAAGGGTTTTGCAGTATTATTTCTCCTTTTCATTCGAGCGCTTAAAGGAACATCCGTGGAAGAGTTTCAGCGTATTAAACGCTTGCCGCCCTATGTTTTCAATATTGTAGGAGAGCTCAAGCAGGCAGCGCGCCGTCGTGGTGAAGATATTATCGATTTCGGTATGGGCAACCCGGATCAGGATACGCCCAAGCATATTGTTGATAAGCTGTTGGAGGTCGCCCAGCGTCCGGGGGTTTATCGTTATTCTGTTTCTCAGGGTATTCCACGTTTACGCAGGGCAATCTGTAACTGGTATCAGGCAAACTTTGATGTCACGCTGGATCCTGAAACCGAAGCGGTGGTGACGATCGGTTCTAAAGAAGGGTTGGCGCATCTGGCCATGGCTATGGTGGATCAGGGTGATACGGTGCTGGTGCCGAATCCTGCTTATCCCATTCATCCTTATGGATTTGTGATTGCCGGTGCGGATATCCGCCATGTGCCTATCACACCAGAGGTGGATTTTTTCGCCGAGCTGGAAAAAGCCATCCGCGACTCTTGGCCTAAGCCAAAAGCGCTGTTGATGAACTTTCCCAGTAACCCAACCACGGATGTTGTGGATTTGGCATTTTTTGAAAAAGTGGTGGAAATCGCCAAAGCCCATGAGATCTGGGTGATTCATGATCTGGCCTATGCGGATATTGTCTTTGATGGATATAAGGCACCTTCCATTTTGCAGGTGCCGGGCGCGAAGGATATTGCCGTAGAGTTTTATACCTTGTCTAAAAGCTACAACATGCCCGGCTGGCGCGTAGGGTTTATGGTAGGTAATCCCACTTTGGTGCATGCCTTGAAGCGGATGAAGTCCTATCTGGACTATGGCATGTTTACCCCGATCCAGGTGGCGGCTATTGCCGCCTTGGAAGGTCCGCAGACGTGTGTGGCCGAAATACGGGATATGTACCAGCAGCGCCGTGATGTGCTGTGCAACGGTTTAAACAGTATCGGCTGGGAGGTGACACCGCCTAAGGCGACGATGTTCGTATGGGCGCCGATTCCGGCACCTTATCGGGAAATGGGGTCACTGGAGTTTTCTAAGAAGTTGTTGAAAGAAGCAAAAGTTGCAGTATCACCGGGGATAGGGTTTGGCGAGTATGGTGATCATTACGTACGCTTCAGCCTGATTGAAAATGAGCATCGTACCCGCCAGGCAATTCGCGGTATTCGTGATATGTTCCGCAAGGATGGATTGATCACAGGAGTCAAAAGTGAAGACCATTAAACTTGGGCTACTTGGGTTAGGCACGGTAGGCGGCGGTACGCTGAACATTTTGCAGCAGCATGCCAAGTTACTGGCACAACGCGTCAAGGCGCGGTTTGAGGTTTCCCATATCGCGGTGCGGGATTTGAATAAGCCGCGCCCAGTGGATACAACAGGTATTGTACTGACTGATAATCCGCAGCAAGTCGTAGATGCACCGGATGTAGATGTGGTTGTGGAGCTGATGGGGGGCACAACTCTGGCACGGGAGCTGGTGTTGCGCGCTATTGACCAGGGCAAGCATGTTGTTACGGCCAACAAGGCCCTGCTTGCGGAATATGGCAAAGAAGTGTTTGCTAAGGCACAGGAAAAGGGGGTTGTAGTCGCTTATGAAGCAGCCGTTGCCGGCGGGATTCCCATTATCAAAGCGTTGCGTGAAGGCTTGAGCGCCAATCAGATTGAGTGGGTGGCGGGCATTATCAACGGCACGGGCAACTACATCCTCACAGAGATGAAAAAGCCAGGTGCGGACTTTGCTGCAGTGCTCAAGCGTGCACAGGAACTGGGCTATGCAGAAGCAGATCCAACCTTTGATGTGGAGGGTATTGACGCTGCGCATAAATTGACGATTCTGGCAGCGATAGCTTTTGGCATGCCCTTGCAGTTTGAGAAGGTCTATACGGAAGGCATCAGCAAAATCAGCGCAGATGATATGCGTTTTGCCGAGATGTTGGGCTATGAAATCAAGCATCTGGGCATTGCGCGCCGTACAACAGACGGTATCTCCATGCGGGTGCATCCTACCTTGATCCCCAAAGAGATGCTGCTGGCAAATGTGTCTGGCGTGATGAATGCTGTGATGGTGCATGGTGATCAGGTAGGTTCCACATTGTATTATGGTCCTGGTGCGGGTGCCGGGCCTACCGCCAGTGCAGTTGTTGCGGACCTTGTTGATGTGGCACGGGCAATGTGCGGTGGAGAGCAGGTGCCGGCACTGGGGGTACATACATTACATGAACAGCCGGTGCTTGAAATAGAGGCGGTACAGTGTGCCTACTATCTGCGCTTTTTGGCCAAGGATCATCCGGGCGTGCTGGCCAGCTTCTCTTCCGTACTGGCGTCTGAAGGTATTAGTATTGAACATATGCATCAGGAGCCTTGTGACGATGAAAGCGGTGATGCGCGGGTGGTCATTATCACGGATGAAGTGAGTGAGTCCGCTATGAACCGAGCCTTAACACAGCTAAGTGCGTTGGATGATATTGACGGTGAAATCCAGCGTATCCGTATTGAAACACTTAATTAAAAGGAACAGAACATGCCATTTCGTCCTCGTTATACCGGCCTGATTGAAAAATACCGTGATCGTTTGCCCGTGCATGATGATACGCGCATTATCAGCCTGGGCGAAGGGAATACGCCTTTGATTCGTCTGAATCACATTCCCCGTCAGTTGGGTAAAGAGGTTGATATTTATGTGAAATATGAAGGGCTAAATCCCACGGGTTCTTTTAAGGATCGCGGCATGACCATGGCGGTCACTAAAGCGGTAGAGGAAGGTGCGAAGGCAATTATCTGCGCTTCGACCGGCAATACTTCCGCTGCTGCTGCCGCCTATGCTGCGCGTGCCGGGATTCGTGCCTTTGTGCTGATTCCGGATGGCAAGATTGCCATGGGAAAACTGGCACAGGCACTCATGCATGGCGCGGTGGTCATTCAGATTAAAGGCAACTTTGACGATGGCATGCGTCTGGTAAAAGAAGTCGCAGAACATGCTCCTGTCACCATTGTCAACTCCATTAACCCCTATCGTTTACAGGGGCAGAAAACCGCCGCCTTCGAAATTATTGAAGAGCTGGGGCGTGCACCGGATTTTCACTGCCTGCCGGTCGGCAATGCCGGAAATATTACGGCTCACTGGATGGGGTATGATGAATATTTTCATGACGGTATTGTGGGCACGCGGCCTAAGATGGTAGGGTATCAGGCTTCAGGCTCAGCACCTTTTGTAACGGGTGAAATGGTAGATAATCCGGAAACAGTTGCCACAGCAATTCGTATTGGCCATCCGCAGAGCTGGCAGCTGGCGTGGGATTTGCAAAAAGCGTCTCAAGGGTGGTTTGATGCCTGTACGGATGAAGAAATTCTGGCCGCGCAGAAGCTGCTGGCACAGTCTGAAGGCGTATTCTGTGAGCCGGCTTCTGCCACTTCACTGGCCGGCGCTATCCGGGACATTCAAAGCGGTAAGATTCCAGAAGGCAGCACGGTTGTTTGTACCCTGACAGGGCATGGCCTGAAAGACCCGGATACGGCTATCGCCCAGAGCGCAGACACCAAAGTTGTGACCGTGGCGGCGGAAATGGATGAAGTGCGTCGTGCTATTTTGGACAATATGGCCTGATGAATATCGTATGATCACGTTTTAAGCCCCGCTTTTGCGGGGTTTTTTGATGCTGAGAGGGAAATATGAGTGCTGTGACACTGTATCTACCGGGTTGGTTGCGTCTGGATGATCTGCCTCAGGGAAAAGCTTTGTGTAATCTGTTGCGCTATGCCGACCCTTATCCTGTAAAAGAGCAAGATCCGCTCCAACGCGCCGCCTTCTGGTTGCATCAGGCTACACCTGTGCCCGTGGCACCCGTTACCGCCAAACTGGATTTGGCAGATTTTGATCCGCAGGCATTTTGGGTCAGGCTTGATCCTGTTCATTTGGAGCCGGATCGAGATACTTTGGTGCTGTTTCCCGGAGCAGATATCGGCATTGAGGCAGATGAAGCATGGGCATTGATTAAGGCTTTTAATGCACACTTTCAGCAGGAAGGTGTGCAGTTGGAATATGGTGCACCGACACGTTGGTATGTGCGTATCACACAGCCTGTGGATGTAAAAACTGTGCCTTTGCATGAAGCCGCTTATGCTAATTTACATCATGTGCAGCCCGAGGGGAGTGCAGTACGTTATTGGAACCGCCTGATCAATGAGGCACAAATGCTGTTTTTTCAGCATCCGGTGAATGAGGCACGGCGGATGGCAGGGCTGCCTGAAATTAACGGTTTATGGCTCTGGGGGGAAGGCAGGCTGCCGGAAAGCTTGAAGCCGCGCCCTGAGCTGAAAGTAAGCAGTGATGAGCCCTTTGTGCAAGGTATGGCGAATTTGATCGGTGCTGAGCATGACGTTTTACTAAAGGGGTTACCGTCGCTTGAAGCAGGACGGCCTTATTTTTTGCATATGCCTTTACAACAAGGGGATAGCACCCAAGCGTGTGCTCAATGGCAGGCATTGGAAAATGAGCTGTTTGAGACACTGTGGCAACAGATTAAAAATGGCAGTGTTAATGAGTTGCTATTGGACTTTGGTGCTAACACTGCCTGGCATCTGCCGCGCAAAAACTTAAAACGTTTTTGGCGGCGGTGGCGGAAAGCTCCATCTCTGTATGCCTAAGGCCAGGTGAGCCGATCTGTATGGGTGCGTGTCAGTACGACACGGTCGGCAGGCGGCTCATCCAGCGTGACAAGTGTCGTGTTGAGCTCATCTCTACGGAAATAAGTCAGCTCAATGGTTTCGCCAGGTGCGTATTGTTTTAAGGCATTTTCCAAATCAGAGATACTTTCCACTCTTAAACCATCCAGTGCAATCAGTTCATCCCCGGCACTTAGACCTGCGTAATAGGCAGGTCGTTCGTGCCATACATGGGTGAGCTGCACGGTATTGTGTGCGGTTGTTTTCGCCTGAATTCCCAGATTGGGAGGAAAGCGCGTCGTATCTGCGGTACCGCCAAGGTCTTTCATATGGGAGGCGGGGCGCAGTTTGAAATCGATGCCGAAATAGGGAAAAAGCTCTGCAAGCGGTACATCTTCCGTATCGTAGAGCGTTTTCTGAAAATATTCATGCAGGTTATGCCCCGCCAGTTCACTGGCTAAGATTTCAATAGTGTCGTGCTCAATGCCGATACCAGGTTTTCCGTAATGCTGCCACAGCTGTTTAAGCAGGTCGTCCAGTGACTTTTTCCCCTGGGTGTATTTACGGATCAGCAGATCCAGCCCCAGCACAATGGCGGCTCCTTTGCTGTAGTAGCTGATAATGGCATTGGGTGCATTTTCATCCTGCTGATAGAATTTTGTCCAGGTCAGCAGGCTGGATTCTGCTACGGACTGAAGATGCCGCCCGGGCATGCGCCACACACGCGTCAGCTGTTTAGCAAGGGTATCCAGGTATGTTGTTTCATCTATGATGCCGGCGCGGTATAAGAACCAGGCATCATAGTAACTGGTTGCACCTTCAAACCACCATAGCAGATGGGTATAAACCGGTTGAGATAGATCACACTTCTGGTAACAGGCAGGCTGGATGCGTTTGACATTCCAGGCATGAAAATATTCATGGCTGCATAGCTCCAGAAATTCCAGATAACGGGCATCAGGCTTTTCGCCCATGTAAGCATGAGGCAGCATGTCCCGGCTGGCAAGCAGCGCGGTGGAATCAGGGTGCTCCAACCCGCCATAGCCGTCTTTGGTGACGGTGACTAAAAAAAGATACTGTTCAAAAGGCGCTTCGCCAAATAAGTTGATCTGCGCTTCACAGATGGGTTTCAAGTCTTTGGCGATGCGCTCAAGATCGAAACGCCCCTGGCCGTAGATGGCCATTTTGTGCGGAATGCCGCAGGCTTCAAATGCCAGCCACTGCAGTTGCCCCATTTCCACCGGATGCTCAATCAAATCCCAGTAGTTTTCAGCTCGGTATCCGCCAAAGCCATTTTCTTCAATGGCCACAGGTTTGAGCGTAGTGGCCACTGTCCATGCATCTGCCAGCATATGGGGCGTGGGGTGCAGTACTACTTCACAGGGGGCATCTAATTGCCCCATTACTTGTAGAAACACGGAAGTGCCGTTAAAGAAGCAGTGGTGCTGATCAAAATGAGCCCCGCGCACGGACAGGTCATTGGCATAGACCTGATAAAACACTTCAAGTTTGTCTTTACAGGGTGCACACTGCCAGCTATCTTTGGCAGTTGGCCAGATGCCTACCGGCTCACCCTTGCACAGAGCGCCGATCTGTACGATATGTTTGGCAAAATCCCGAATCAGATAGCTGCCAGGAATCCAGGCAGGGAGCTTTAATTGTTGTCCGGATGCGTCAGGTTGCGGGATGGTGCATTTAATTTCCAGTACATGGCCGGCCGGATCTGCAGGGATTACATCATAACGGATCATGCCTTGCCCTCCCGGTTGGCAATTTGAGGCGGCGGCGTGCAGAGCTTCTTGTTTTTCGCTGCCCATAAGGTTTTGGCTGTGAGGTGTGCGATCAGCACGGTGACTAATGAGAGAAAAAACGCACCAATATAGGCAAATAGCGCTTCACCTACTTGGGCGAACATAACAAAACTTGCATTGGCAATAGCGGCAATGGGGAATGTGAAGGCCCACCAGCTGATGGCAAAAGGCACTTTAAGAAACCTGGGTGCTTGCGCCAGAAGCAGCAGGGCAATAAACAGCGCCACATAATAGAAAATGCGGGCAACTTGATCTACTACGCCCTGATTCAGGTGTACATAGGACAGAAAGGCCATGGCAGGCGGAGCGATCATGATAAACAGGGTTGGCATTAGTACCTGATCAACTGGAGGGTGAAAAAAGAGACGGTAAAAAATCACCGCCTGCAGCATCAGCCAGAATACAACCCCAATACTGAAAAAAAACCAGCCTGTTTCAGAGCCGGCGTATTCTGGGGCGGCCAGTGGCACGATGACATTTCCCACTACAGGAATAAACCAGGCAGGGTTGAGGTGTTCAATCTGCCACTTTTCATGGTGGATCCATAAGTTCATGATCATCAGGGTGAGGAAAAACTGCATGAATGTTCCGATAACCCAAAACCAGAAGCCTATACCGGGTGCGACATGCAGATAGCCACAGCCTAAAAGAATCAGGCTGATGCTGATGGTGGGAAAGAAGTTGATTGCGACCGGGTGGTTGAGCTCTTTGAGCATAGCCTGGGGGTATTTAAGTATTTTCAGCCCATATGCCAGTGCCAGCAGTGCAAACAGGGCAGTAGAGGCTGCAAGTAATATGGCAAAAATCTCATAGGCAAAGCCAAACAGTTGATATGACATGAAAAAGCCGAGTGTCAGCCCCATGTAACCCATAACAGCCCCGAAAAGATTGACGGGGAAAAAGGCTAAACGCCCAGGTTCTGTTTGCACCATTTCAAGCTTCCTGTATTCGTAAAAGTTGATATTATTTTAGAACTTTAGTGCAAGTAACGAGATGATTTTGCAACCCTGGCTGTTT
>CAYRSN010000022.1:0-18298 GCA_964427185.1 uncultured Piscirickettsiaceae bacterium
GTTGAGCAATGCTTCCCCGATAAGGAGCTTTAAAAATGAAATGTATTAACAAGCTTTCTATTATCATGGGTACCGTTTTTTCACTGTCACTCAGCCTGAGTAACGCCCAGGCTGAGCTTGCAGACAAGGTCAAACAAGCCCTGCAGTCAAATAACCCACAGGTTGAGCAAGGACTGACTGACGTCAGCAAAAACTTGACTGCTTTGTTTGCCTATAGGGATTCGGCACCTGCCGATACCTTAGGCGGTGGCGTATTTGGTGTTTCTCTATCACTGGATACCGCATTGGTGGACTTTGACAGTGAGGCGCTCAAACAAGCACTGAACAACAATACCGAGAGCAAATACGATGTCAGCAGCCTGCCGGTGCCGCGGCTGAATGCTGCCATCGGGTTGCCGGTCATTCCCTTGGATATCGCCGTCAGTTATCTGCCTGATATAGACGGGTTCAGCTATCAGGCAGCCCAGCTGAAATATGGGGTTATTGAAGGCGGAATGGTCATGCCGGCAGTGTCTCTATCGGCTAACTATAGCCAGACCACCTTGGAAGATGCTTTTGATACCACCACCTGGGGTGTGGATTTATCCATTTCCAAAGGCTTTGGGGTAGGTGTCAAGCTGGTACCCTTTGCAGGCATAGGCTATATAGATGGCACAACTGAGATCAACAGCAATGCACTCCCCATCGCAACCACACTGAAAACACGCTATGAAAACACCGATACCAAGCTGTTTGCCGGTGCCAGCCTGCAACTGGGGTTGTTTGACCTCAGCGGACAATGGGACCAGATCGGTGGTTACAATGCCTATAGCGTTAAACTTGGGCTACGTTTCTAACCCTCTCCCAGTCGCTCCAGCTTTTGCCAGCTGGAGCATTCTCCTGCAAAACACCGCCACCACCTGCTGAGACCTCCATGTCCCGTCCTTCTCAAAAAACTGCCATAGCACTTCACTATACCGGCCAAGGTGCCCCCAAAGTGACTGCCAAAGGGCATGGGCATATAGCAGAGCAGATCATCAAGCTGGCACAACAGGCCGGAGTCCCCTTAATGGAAGACCCTCAACTTGCCGCACTATTAAGCCAGGTTGAGTTGGAACAGGAAATTCCGCCTGCACTTTATGAGGCTGTCGTACAGGTTTTGATTTTTGCCTATGAAATCAGCGGCAAAACACCGCCTGCCTATCCCAAGAAGTGAAATAACAGATAACCGGCATACATGCCGAGCATAACCATGGCCAGCACAGTAATCGGACGCAGCCCGCTCTGCGGTGATACCTCAATGCCAGCCTGAACAAGCTTGCGCTGATGCAAACGGCGCTTTACCAGAAAATAAACAAATCCCACCAAAAGGAAAAAGGTCAGAATCTTCAGCCACATGGGCACAGCGCCTCGCGCACCTTTTTCAGATCGGCTTGCGTATCCACACCGATCCCGGCATCCTCCAATGCATCCAGCACAAGAATTTTTTCGCCGTGGTAGAGCACTCTCAGTTGCTCAAGCTTTTCCAGCTGTTCAAGTTCAGCGTGTGGCCAGGCAAGGTAACGCTTTAAAAAGCCTGCGCGATAAGCATACAGCCCAATATGGCGCCTATAATGCGTTAACACACCTTTATCCGTAATTGTTTGCGGCATAAAGGCTTCCCGAGCCCATGGCACAGGCGCCCGTGAAAAAGTAATGGCATGTTGATGAACATCCCTCACAACCTTGACCATATTCGGGTCAAACACATCTTCCATCTCGGCAAAAGGCTCACATAAAGTTGCCATGGACACTTGCTTATCCTCTGCCAGCCCCTGTGCCACCTGGTGCATCAGCACAGGCGGCAGCATGGGCTCATCTGCCTGCACATTGACTACAATTTCATGCGCTGCCCAACCATAATGCGCTATCACCTCCCCCAACCGCTCTGTTCCGGAAGTATGCTCAGCTGAAGTCATGCAGACCTGTGCGCCAAATGACTCACACACCGCCTGCACCTGAGCAGATTCCGTGGCAATCACTACCTGAGCCGCTCCACTTTGGCAGGCATGCTCCCATGTCCACTGCACCAGCGGCTTACCGCATACCTCGGCCAGCACTTTCCCAGGCAGACGGCTTGAGGCATAACGCGCCGGGATGACGATATTGAACTTCATGCTTTCTGTTTCCGGTACTGCGTCACGGTTTCCTCATCCAGCTGCACTGCCTCATCCGCCAGTAAAATAGGAATGCCCTCCCGAATAGGATAAGCCAGCTTTGCAGCAGTAGACACCAGCCACTGCTTTTGTGGATCATACACCAGTTTGGTTTTTGTCAAAGGGCACACGAGTATTTCGAGCAGTTCAGGGTTCATATTTTTCCTTTAGTCGCTGTTGAACGGCCTCTACCCAGCGGCGCAGCCAAGCCTCCGGCAGCTGCGCTTCCACCTCCAGCCAGTAGCAGTCAGGCTGCTGTGAGCATTTTACCGCATCTTTTTGTGTCATCAGCCAAGTTCCCCGGTGAGCTTTAAGCGCCTTTTCAATCTCTGATGGTGCCGCATGATCCGATAAAGGCACCCAGTGTACCACCTCAATCCCCAGTGCCTGCAGGGTCTGTAAAAAGCGCCCCGGATGCCCAATGCCTGCCAAAGCAGCAACCTTTTGTCCTCGAAAAGTTTCCAGTGCCAAACGTTCCCCCGTCAGCATGCGCCATGCCACAGGCTTCAGGTGCATCTGCGGCCAGTTTTGCAACCGCATATCCTCCGGGGCACCATGACAGATTTTAAAGTCGATCTCTTCTAGCCTGGATAAAGGCTCTCTAAGCGGCCCTGCCGGCATACACTGGCCATTGCCAAAACCCCGCACACCATCTGTAACCACAACTTCAATATCCCGCGGCAAGGCATGATGCTGCAATCCGTCATCCGATAAAATCACCCGCACATCAGGGTAAGCCGCCAACAATGCCGATACCGCACTTGGACGATTGGGCGCAACCACAGCCGGCACTTTCAAGCTACGTTTCAGCATCACAGGCTCATCACCGGCTGCTTGCGGGGACGTCTCATCTTCCACGATCAGTGGATAATGTGCGGCACGTCCGCCATAGCCGCGGCTCACAATACCGTAAGGCACCCCCTTTTCTGCCAATACCTGACCCAGACGCATTAACAGAGGCGTTTTGCCGCTGCCGCCTACCGTGAGATTGCCCACCACCACACATACCGCCGTAGGATAAGTGGGCATAAAGCGTACTTGAGCACGCTGCCAACGCCGCTGTGCCACAGCACATACCATTTTCCCCAAAGGGCTGAGCAATCGTGTCTGCCAGGTGTTAGCTTGCCAGCATGCAGGCCAGCTCATACCCTCTTCACCCTTTTCAGCCTCATACTGCTACCTTCTTCGATGTATTAGCTTCAGGCTCGCGCCATGTCAAAAGGCACCACCTGTCGGATATCTTTCATTCCCAGCTGCACCATCAACAGACGATCGACCCCCAACGCCACGCCGCTGCAAGCAGGCAGACCTCCACATTGCTCTAAAGCCGCCAGCAGGTACTGATCCACTGGCATTTCCGGTTTTCCTTGGGCGCGACGCTGGCGATTCCATGCTTCAAACCGACTCTGATAGGCCTCTGTCGCCTGAAGCTCTTCATACCCGTTGGCCAACTCCAGACCCCGTGCATAGACCTCGAAACGCAACGCATATCCTTGGGAAGAAAGTGCCGCCAGAGCGGCTTCTTCCTCAGGATACCCCCACACAAACACCAGATCCCGCTTGGCCAGCTGAGGCTCTATGATTTCCGTCAGCACCAACTGGCGCCACAGCGCCCGCGCTGCTGCGTCCACCCCGGCAATCTGCTTACCTGCATCTTCCAGTGCTTGGCGAAAAACGTCAGCGGGGGCTTCATAAGCGTGTGCAATATCAGCAAACTCTTGGAATAACTCATCATATCGATAATACTCTACCGTCCAGCCCGGCAAAATCTGCCGCAATAGCTGTTCAGTTTCTGCCATGATGGCATGCAGATCATGCGCCAGCCGGTACCATTCCAACAGTGTAAACATCTGTTGATGCCTGTCAGACTCATCGCCATCTCTAAAGACCGGCCACAAGCTGAAGACATCCCCATAGCCAGCGCACAGCAGCCGCTTTAACGGATATTCAGGTGACGTGGGCAGCCAGCGAGTCTCCCGCCCGATGCCGGGACGGAACACCTCCACACTCAGAGCGTCCAGGTGCACATCAGGCGCGGCAGCTTGAGACAGTATAGGAGGGTCGATTTCTAATACCTGACGCGCATAAAAAAACGTGCGCAGCACCTGAAAAAGCTGCGCACGTTTACGTAAGGTTTCCAGTGATGCGCTGGGACACCAATCAGCCTTTGGCACGGCTGACATATTCACCGGTTTGCGTATTCACGACGACTTTATCGCCAATCTGTACAAACAGGGGTACCTGCACGACAGCACCAGTGGAAAGAGTCGCCGGCTTCCCTCCCGTACCCGCCGTATCACCTTTGAGCCCCGGATCAGTTTCTGTTACTTCCAAGGTTACCTGTTTGGGAGGTGTCACAGCAATGGGTTCACCATTCCACAAGGTTACACTACAGATATCCTGCTCTACCAGCCACTTGGCATGATCTCCTACGGCCGCTTCAGATGCCTGATACTGCTCAAAACTTTCCGGATCCATAAAGTGCCAGAACTCACCGTCGTTATACAAATACTGCAGCTCGGTATCGACCACATCCGCAGCTTCCACCTTTTCACCGGATTTAAACGTTTTTTCCAACACGCGCCCGGTGATCAGATTACGGTATTTAACACGATTAAAGGCCTGGCCTTTCCCCGGCTGTACGATCTCATTATTGATAATGACGCAAGGCTGACCGTCCATCAAAAATTTCAGACCATTGCGAAACTCATTGGTACTGTAGGTTGCCATGAACATTCTCCGCTAAAATAACGCGACTATTTTAATCGGCGAGCAAGGTAGTGTCAGCTTTTATCAAACAGGTTTCACAGTTAGCGCAGCAGATCGGAGCGCCTTTGGCGGAGATCAAAACGGATTTTCCCCTCAAGGTTCCGCAAACTTTTGCTCGACAACTTTCTCTCAGCTCAACACCTGAGGCACTGCTGGCACAGGTGCTGCCCGTTGAGGCAGAAAACCTGCCCGCCACGGGCTATCACCATGATGCCGTGGGGGACTTAAACGCCCAGCGCAGCCCTGCGCTTTTGCAAAAATACCATGGGCGCGCACTTCTGATCGCCAGCCCGCGTTGCCATATTCACTGCCGTTTCTGTTTTCGCCGTCACTTTCCGTATGAGCAGAGCATCGGCCAAAAACAGCTCAACAAAGCACTGAGGCAGATCGCTGATGACCCCTCACTTCACGAGGTTATTTTAAGTGGTGGCGACCCCTTAACCTTAAGCGAAGCACAGCTTTTGAGACTCTGCAAAGCAATAGAAGCCATGTCCCATATCCGCACCCTGCGGATCCACTCGCGCAGCCCCATTGCCGCCCCCGAGCAGTGCAAACTGGATCAGTGGCTTGAGTGGGTATCGCACACACGATTGAATCTTGTGTTAGTCACCCACTGCAATCACCCTGATGAGCTCAGTGACCTCAGCCACACATTGCTTCGCAAATGGCGCACTGCGGGTATCACGTTGCTTAACCAGAGCGTGCTGCTGAAAGGGGTAAATGACAATACTACCACACTGGTTCAGCTATCCCATGCACTATGGGCACAAGGCGTGCTGCCCTACTACCTGCATCAGCTGGATAAGGTTGCCGGTGCTGCGCACTTTGAAGTCAGTGACGATAAAGCGCTGCAATTGCTACAATACCTGCGCACGCATCTGCCTGGTTATCTGGTACCCAAACTGGTGCGCGAGCAGGCGGGCGCCCCCAGCAAAACACCGTTGGAGGCATCTTGATAAAAAACCTGATTAAACTACTGATTGCCGCCGCCCTGCTGGCCTTTCTTTTTCACGAAGTAGACTCAGAGCGCACCTGGCAAAGCATCCAGCAAGCCAGCCCCTGGCTGCTGCTGGCCGCATTAGGCATGCAATTACTCAGCCAGCTGACGGCTTCTTTTCGCTGGCACCTGATCATGCAGAAACTGCATTACCCTCACACGTTTTGGTTTTATGTGCGCAGCTATTTTAAAGGGGCATTATTTAATCAGGTGCTTCCCACCAGTATCGGCGGTGATGCCTACCGTATCGCGGAACTTCACAGCCATGGTGCCCCACTGAAAGAAGCCTTTTACGCCATTTTCATCGACCGTATTGTCGGCCTGGTCGGCCTGCTGATTCTAAATATCCTCGCTATTTTATGGGCACCGGCTGATCTACTGCCGCAAATCTTGCTCTACACCCTGATCTCTGTCACGCTCGCAGCCTGTGCAGGTTTTGTAGCGCTGCTATGGCTGCATAAGCTGGTTTTTTTAAAACACTGGCGCTTAACGCGTGTATTTTCTGAGCTGTCGGAGCGCTTCTGGCAGGTGTACCATGCCCCTAAAGATATGTTTATACAGCTCACGCTGTCACTGCTGACACATATTTTTGCCATGGTGGCCATTTTCGGCATCGGACACGCCGTCGGCATCAATGAACCGATCGGGATTTATCTGGCGCTGACGCCGATTGCCATCCTGCTGACTATTTTGCCGCTCACATTTGCCGGCTGGGGTATCAGAGAAAGTGCACTGATCGGGCTGTTCATGCTGATTGGCACCCCCGAGCCCCAAGTGCTAGCCATGTCTGTACTCTATGGTATTATTCTCATCTTCGCGGCTCTGCCGGGATTGATTTTTTTCCTTAACTCAAAGCAGCGTTGGCTATGAATGTTGATACCATGCGCAAAGTGGACTACTTTCTGGGGGTTCCGCTAACTGCGCTGAGCACACCTCTTATCAAGCTTATTGACTGGCTTCGCCCGAAGTCCCACATACCACCCAAGCCTGAAAATGTATTATTTGTAGAACTTTCTGAAATGGGCTCCACCATTTTGGCGGATCCGGCTATGGAGGCGGTTAAAAACCACTTCAATGCCAACCTTCATTTTGTGATTTTTGCCAAAAACAAACCCAGCTTGGATCTTTTAAAAACCATTCCGCAAGAAAACATCTTCACCATACGGGAAGACAGCCTGATACACCTGATCATCGATGCCCTGCGCTTTATCAAGTGGTGCCACACTAAAAAAATAGACACTGCTATTGATCTGGAGCTTTTTTCCCGTGCCTCTGCCCTGCTCACAGCCTACAGCCTGGCTACACGACGCGTAGGTTTTCACAATTTTCACGGTGAAGGCCTGTGGCGCGGAGATTTGCTGACTCATAAGGTGCTTTACAATCCACATATGCACATCAGCAAAAACTTTATCAGCCTGATCAAAGCACTTATGGTCAAAACGCCTCAGCACCCCTACACCAAAGTGCACATTGACGACAGTGAAATCCGACTGAAACAGCTGACCCTCTCCAGTGAAGATAAAACCCGCATGATTGAAAAGGTACGTCAGCGTGCGCCTCAGTTTAACCCGGCCGCACACAAACTGGTGCTGATCAACCCCAATGCTTCAGAGCTGCTGCCACAACGGCGGTGGCCAAAAGAAAACTATCAGGCTTTGATTGAGCGTCTGCTGTCACAATTTGATGACATCCTCATTCTGATTACCGGCGCACCGTCAGAAGCAGAAGAGGCCGAGCAGCTTAAAGCCGCCGTGAATCACCCTTGCTGCATCAATTTTGCAGGTGGTTGCAAATTTACCGAGTTGCCTCTTCTGTACGGCATCAGCACCCTTATGGTTACAAATGACTCGGGTCCAGGGCACTTTTCCGCTATCACACCGCTGAAAACCTTCGTATTATTCGGCCCTGAAACCCCTGCGCTGTATGGCTCGCTGGGAAACAGTACGCCGATTTGGGCTGGGCTAGCCTGTTCCCCCTGTGTCTCCGCTGCCAACCACCGTAAAACCCCTTGCACTGACCCTGTTTGTATGCGTGCAATCAGTGTGGACACCGTCGCAGGCCATGTAGAGGACTACCTGAAAACAAGCGTCTGACAGTCAACCTGCCTACCGCCCAATAAACCAAAGGCTCATACCGTGACACTGCACCTCTATTATCAAGATGCCGATCTTCTGGTGGTAGAAAAACCAGCCGGTATGCTTTCAGTTCCCGGGCGCGCACTGGAAAACCACGACAGTGTCACGGCACGTTTACAGGCACAGTTTGGCGAAATCCATGTTGTACACCGGCTGGACATGGAGACTTCCGGCATCCTGCTATTTGCACGCAATAATCAAGCACTTTCAACCCTGTCACGGCAATTTCAGCAACGTAGCGTGCAAAAAACCTATCTTGCACTCTGCCATGGCGCATTGCCACATTCCAAAGGCACCATTGACCGGCCGCTGCGCTGCGATTGGGAAAACCGCCCCCGCCAAATCATTGACACGCAACAGGGAAAGTCGGCATGCACACATTGGGAAACACTGTTCACAACCCCTCAATACAGCCTGGTTAAACTCTTCCCTGTCACCGGTCGTACCCATCAGCTGCGCGTTCACCTACAATGGCTTGGTCACCCCATTCTGGGGGATTCACTTTACCACCCCGCCCCTGAAAATGCGCCCAGACTGATGCTCCATGCAACCACACTGGGCTGCTTTCACCCCAGCTTCGGGCACTGGATGACCTTTTCCAGCCCCCTGCCAGAAGAATTTGGCACATATTGTGCTTTAAACTCCGTATCAGCGACAAAGGAGTCACAACCATGAGCGAAATTGATCTGGAAAAAGATGCCCAGGCCACAGAAGAAATGCTGGCCATGCTTGATGAACTGGAAAAGCAGACAGAAACAGGCGTTTCCGAAGAAGTAGAAGAAACCTTAGAAACAGAGCTCGCCACCTCTGAAATTGAAGCGGATACACAGGAAATACAACCTACAGATGTACTGAAAACGCAGGCAGCGACACCTGAAGCGGAATCCAAGACTGAAGAGGTAGAAACATCGGATTTGGAAGCGTTGGAACAGGCACTGGAAAGCACCGATACACTTGACTCAACAGCGGAGCCGTCCATATCCGAGCCTGAAGAAAACAGCCCACCTCAACAACCGCCCGTACCTGCTGAACCAGGCAATCTTGCCAGCTTAAGCGCCCAGGCCGTTGATGAAATGGAAGCTGCCGTTCAGCTCAAGACAGAGCTGGATGCCATTGCGGCACAGATGGATGATACGGCACGCCAGACAGCCGCAACAGCCGTTGTGGCGACAGAAGCCGTGCAACAGGCAGCAGAAGAAACACAACATGCACTGGAAAAAACTTTTGAAGCAGCAGAGCGTGCATTTGAAACCGTGCAACAGGCAGGTGTTGAAATTGATATGAACAGCGTGCCTGAGATGAATCTTGCTGAAATAGAAACCAAACTGGCGCAATTACGTGCCCGTAATGAAGCGCTGCGTGAGAAAAACGAAGCCTTAAAAACCCGCTTAGCCAGCCTCAAATAGAAGGGATATACTCATGGCCTCATCTGACGATCTGTTCGATATGCTCAGAGAGCTGGACGATAACCGCGACACGGATACTGAAAAACCCGTTTCCTCCAAGCCTCAAGCTACCGCAACAACACATGATCTGGCAACAACCCTGCTGGAAGCGACAGTACAGGCGCAAACTGCCGCCGAGCTGGCACAGGTCGCCACAGAGCGCTGTGTGCACTTAAATAAAGAACAGAAAGAAAGCCTGATCGAAATGAGTGAGGCACTGGGCGCATGGCGCCATGCCACCCGCAGCGCTTTGAAAGAGCTGAAAAAAGAGCAGAAAAAATCCACTTTGATGCTGGCACTGACAGCACTGCTTGCTGCCAGCACCCTGGGTGGAGGGGGCTTTATGCTCTATCAGGTTAAAAAACAGGTAGAGCTTGGCAAGGCAGATATCCTGGATCTTATGCAGACGCAAATGGCCGTGCAAAGCCAGCGCACTCAGCTGAAACTGGATGAACTGGCCAGCACGATTGAAAGCCTGCAACACACGCTGAAACAGGAACTCCAACAACTCACCCTTGCACAAACCAGCGCCACACCGGTCAAGGCTCACAGCCACACCCGGCAAACTGCACCTGATACCCATCCACCTGAAACCACGGAAACCAATCAGCTCCCTGTCATGACACATGCCGAAAAACAGGTCAGCACAGCAGCTGTTACACATTCCAAAGATACTGAAGCCCACACGCCTGAACAGGTCTCCTCCACAAATGAGCATGTGGACAACGATACGGCTCGCTGGGAACGGCTGGAACAGGCTGTTGAGCAGCTACGGCAACAGTTGGCGCAACTTGAGCAAAAAATCTCGCAAAGTGCCATGCAACCGAACACACACGCTGCGCAAACACGCCACACCGAGGCCGCACCTGATACACTGGCTGCACTGCAAACACTGCTGCAGACGCAACAGAAAGACTTAAAAGTGATTCGCTCCGCACTGTGGAAACTGCGTCAACAACAACGCACAACCACACCTTCAAGCACTCTGGACGCTCAGACAGTCAAACAGATCAACACCACCCTGCAACATCTGAGTACACAAATAGAGGGGCTTAAAACACAGCAGCAACAAATGCAGCGTGCCCTGCAGATTCTGAAAACACACACGCAAACCCTGCTGGAGAACCAAGGTTACTCTTACAAAGCCCCACCGCTGGAAGTAGATTAAGAAATGGAATCTTTCAGCTGAATAATAAAATCTTCCAGTGTAATCTCTTCCCGCGCCGGAATCGGTGCATAGTTCAGCACACCGACCCCGGCTTCCTGCACACTGTGCGCCCGACCTGAAATTAACGGATGCCAGCTTGGCAGAGGCCGACCTTCATATAAAAGGCGATAGGCACAGGTTGGCGGCAGCCAGTGAAAGGCCGCAATCTTTTCCAGTGTCAGCGGCACACACATCGGCACATTTTTGTGGCGGTTAGGGTAATCAGAGCAGGCGGCCGTTTCAGGATCTGACAAGGGGCAAATCACCCGCGTATACACCACCTCGCCGGTCTCTTCACATTCCAGCTTCACAAGACAACACAGCCCGCACCCGTCACACACCGCCTCCCATTGCGCCGCGTCCATTTCCGCCAGAGGTGTCGTTTCCCAAAAACGTGTCGCTCGCAGCGCCTGCCAGGCCGTATCACCTATCATGATGCCTCCACCTTACGACGCATTTGAAAAGCTTGCGCCAGCGTCTGCGCATCCAGATATTCCAGCTCGGCACCAAATGGTACCCCCTGCGCCAAACGCGTCACCTCTACTCCGGCATCCGATGCCAGCTGCTGCAGATACCAGGCGGTTGCCTCTCCCTCAACCGTAGCATTCAACGCCAGAATGAGCTCTTTCACCGCTCCACTTTGCAACTGTGCCGCCAAAAGATCCAAGCCAAGCTGCTCAGGCCCAATGCCGTCAATGGGAGATAAATGCCCCATCAGGACAAAATAACGCCCATCAAACACGCCGGTTTGCTCCATCACCTCAATATCACTGGGGCTTTCCACCACACAGATCCGCCCTTGATCTCGCTTGACATTGGCACAGATGGGACACAGCGCATTTTCGGTAAAGTTGCGGCATTGCTTACAATGGTGAATGGCCTGCAACGCATGCTCAAGCGCTTTCGCCAGCTGAAGCCCGCCTTCTCGGTCGTGCTCCAGCAAATAATACGCCATACGCTGTGCAGTCTTCTGCCCCACCCCGGGCAGGTGCTTAAAGGCCTCAATCAGCTGCGTTAAAGCGGGTGTCTGCATCACGGTTTAAAACGGTAGCTGCATTCCACCGGGCAAGTTCAACCCCTGAGTCACTTCGCTCATGCGCGCAGCACTTTCCTCCTCCACCTTGCGCACGGCACTATTGACCGCAGCCGCCACTAAATCTTCTACCATCTCTTTGTCATCCATAATGGAGGGGTCAATTTCCACACACACCAGCTCGTGCTTACCGGTCATGGTGACTTTCACCATACCACCACCTGCTTCCCCCTCCACTTCCATATTGGCAATAGCTTCCTGGGCTTCTTTCATTTTTTCCTGCATTTCCTGCGCCTGCTTCATCAGCCCGGCTAAACCACCTTTACCACCAAGTCCACCAAACATTTAAGACTCCTTTGCTTTAATTGAAGATTCAATAATTTTCGCATCAAACATCTGCTGCATGCGCTGCACCTGCTTATCCTGCAAAAAGGCCGCCCGCGCTTGTGCCTGTTGCTGCGCACTGCAACGCATTTGCCACTGGGCAATTGTCTCACCCTGCGTCTCCCAGGGCACAAAACGTGCCTGCCCAAGCTTTGCAATCAGATCTTCTCCTTTCTGCTGCTGCAAGTGCAACGCTTCAGGCGCCACCGCCACCAGCCAACCATGCTCCCCTTGCGAGACAACACAATGCTGTGCAAGCTCTCGCACCAGCCCTTCCAGCCTTAATGCATCCACTTGCTCTGCCCACTGCTGAGCCGACCACCATGTGACAGCTTCATGCACTTCAGATATCACAGCTTTATTTTCTTCCGGTGCCCTATCCAGCTGCTCGACTGGTTTTTGCACACCTTCCGTCATAGCGGGGCGCTTACGTTTGTCCAGCTGCCCTCCCAGCTGCGCACGTATCTGAGCAAAACGGCTAAGCTTTTCTTCACCCTTTAAGGCTGCCTCTCTGGTTGGCGCCTCAATCAGTGGCCGCGTATCTAACTCCGATACCACAGGTGGTGTATTTTGTTCACCCTCCTGGGGGTCTCCCCCTTTTTTCAAACTGGCGTTTTTTTGTGTTTGCTGTGCTGATTCAGTGCGTAACACCGCCTTTTTCTCTCTTTTTTCCCTGGGTAAAGGGGGGGGTTGAGAGGTACCCGGGGCAGTGACAGGGGCAAAAGCAAGCATTCGCAATAAAGTCATTTCAAATGCTGTCCGTGCATCAGGGGCTATGGTTAAATCCTGCTGACCGAGCAAGCCTGTCTGGTAACAGAGCTGAATCCGCTCTGGCGAGAAGCGCGCCACATATTGCTGTGCCAGGCGCACATCCTGATCTGAAGCGGCACGCCCTAAAAGCTGTAGCAAGGCTATCAGATGGAACTGCTGCACCAGTGCTTTTAGCAATAAGGTGTAATCCACGCCATGATGTGCTAACTGCTCAAAAGCCTGTGCCAGCTGCTCTCCGCTTTCTTCAGCCAGGGCCTCCAGTAATGCTTCCAGCTGTGCTTCTGTGGCCAGCCCCAGCATGGTGCGTACAGTCGCTTCGGAAACGACTCCGCTACCTTGAGCAATTGCCTGATCCAACAAACTCAGCGCATCCCGAACCGAACCATCCGCATAGTAAGCCAGTAGCTGTAACGCTTCCGGAGAAGCCTGAATACCTTCTGCGGCTGCAATCTTTGCCAAGTGTTCAGCGATCTGAGCAGGCATAATCCGCAGCAGGTTAAACTTGAGGCAACGTGAGAGCACTGTAATGGGCAGTTTGTGAGGGTCTGTTGTCGCCAGAATAAATTTCACATGCTCGGGCGGCTCCTCAAGGGTTTTCAGCAGCGCATTAAAGCTGCTGGCGGAGAGCATGTGTACTTCGTCAATCAAGTAGAGCTTAAAACGCCCTTCCGTTGGCAGAAATTGGACGTTATCCAGCAGCTCCCGAGTATCTTCTACTTTTGTCCGGGACGCCGCATCAATTTCGATTAGATCGGTAAAATGGCCTTCATCTATGGCGCGACAGGCCGCACACTGCCCGCAGGGCTCAGGCGTAATCCCGGCTTCACAGTTCAATGCCTTGGCAAATAGCCGCCCTAAAGTGGTTTTACCGACACCTCGTGTGCCGGAGAGCAGGTAGGCATGATGCAGGCGCTGTTGGGTCAGTGCATGAGTGAGCGCTTCCACAACATGTTGCTGACCCACCAGCTCTGCAAAGGTTTTGGGACGCCACTTACGCGCTAAAGCAACTGTCTGCATGATATGACTCTATGATAAAACGGCTATTCTAACGGAATGAAAGAAAGGATGTGGGAGGCGGCCTGCCCGCCTGAACCTCGGCACCCATACACACTCGGTACCGTTGCTTCCTTCCGGACCTGGCGGGGTTCCCGAGGGTATGTCGCGAGGGGACGAACAGACCACCACATTGAAATAAGATGCCTATTATACTCTCTTTTGCATCTCAAGCCAGGCAATATGTGCCTTCAATAACTGACGCGCCGCATCCAGTTTTTCAAAAACTGCCGAGTATTCCGAAGTGTCTGCCCCTTCACCATGACGCTTTGAGAGGCGTTTATGCGCCCCATCAATGGTAAACTTCTGCTCATAAAGCAGGTGTTTGATTTCCAGCACGCGCTTAATGTCTTTATGCTGGTAATAACGCCGCCCACTGCGCTTGACGGGCTTGAGCATGGGAAATTCTTTCTCCCAATAGCGCAATACATGAGTTTTCACGCCACATAGCTGGCTGACTTCACCGATGGTGAAGTACTTTTTATCCGGAATCTCCAGTGTCCAGTTTTCAACGACTATTCTGGTCATATTGATCCACGCGTGTTCTGAGCTTCTGCCCTGGCTTAAAGGTTACCACACGGCGGGCTTCAATAGGCACTTCTTCTCCTGTGCGCGGGTTTCGCCCGGGGCGCGGGTTTTTATCCCGCAGTTCAAAATTACCGAAACCGGATAGCTTGACCTGCTCACCACTGGCCAAAGTAGCACGCACTTCCTCAAAAAAGGCATCCACCAGCGTTTTGGCCTCTCGCTTATTAAAACCGTAGGTATCTGAAAGAATGTCTGCCAGATCCGCCTTGGTCAAGGTTTGCTTATGCTGATCCATGGCTGGGGCTCCCTATTGCCTTAAGGTTGCGCCGGTCTGACGCGCTACGCTGTCCACAATTGCCCTGATTGCAGCTTCCACTTGCTCATCTTCCAAGGTTTGTTCAAGGCTGCTGAAACGCAAACGTAATGCCAGGCTCTTTTTATCTGACGGGAGATGCTCTCCTTGATATAAATCAAATATCTCCACATGCTGCAATATTTCCACACCTGCCGTTTCCACGGCAGCCTGAAGTGTTGCTGCACTAACTGATCGATCCAGCACAAACGCCAGATCCCGCTGCACCTCTGGATATCGTGAAATCGGTTTTGCCTGGGGCAAGGGCATTTCCAAAAGACTATTCAAATCCAGCTCAAAGACAAAGATAGGCTGTGCCAGCTTCATTGTTTTATAAAGGCTTGGGTGCAACTGCCCAACCCATCCTATACAGTGTTCATCCAGCCAGATCTCTGCACTTTGCCCCGGATGCATTGCCGAGTGCTGCATCGGCTTAAACCGCGCTGTTTTACCCGTATGTGCCAACAGTGCTTCCACGTCACCTTTGATATCAAAGAAATCCACAGGCTCCACTGGCGCTCCCCAGCGCAAAGGTTCCCGACTGCCAAAAATAGCACCTGCAATCCGGGGTGTCTGGCAGTAACCTGCCTGTACACGATGAAACACGCGGCCAATTTCAAACAGACGCACACGCAGCTGTTGCCGTTTCTGATTGTAACCCACCGCTTTCATCAGCCCGGGCACCAAGGCCGGGCGCATGACCGACAAAGCCTCAGAAAGCGGGTTGGCCAGAGACACCAACTCATCCGCTTGCGCAAACAGTTTGGCGCTGTTCTCATCAATAAAGCTATAGGTAATGACTTCATGAAAACCGCGCTGTACCAGCACTTCTCGCAAAGCAGCTTCTTCCACTTCCGTTTCGGGGAGCTGCCCCAGCTGCATCGGTGCATGCACGGCCGACTCAGGCAAACGGTTGTAGCCATACAGACGTGCCAGCTCTTCAATCAGGTCTTCTTCAATGCTGATATCAAAACGCCATGAGGGTGCTTTAACCTGCCAGCACCCTGGTGCCTGCGCCTTCACCTCAAAATGCAGGCGCGTAAGCAGATCTTCTACCATCTGCTGGGTAAAGACCATGCCGAGCACTTTTTCAATTTTTTCCTGGTGCAGGGTAATTTCAGCAGGTTTAGGCAAGTGCGCTGCTGACTCGGCCTTCACCACCTGGCTGACTTCTCCACCTGCAAGCGTCAGTAAAAGATCGGCAGCCCGGTACAGTGCTTTTTGCGGTAGCTCAGGATCAACACCCCGTTCAAAACGGTGTGAGGAATCCGTATGCAGTCCGTACTGACGTGCTTTACCTGCAATCACCAACGGATTAAAGTGCGCCGATTCAAAAAAGATGCGTTGGGTGGTGTCACTGACCGCTGTCGCCTCTCCTCCCATAATACCCGCCAAAGCCTGAGAGCCATTTTGATCTGCGATCACAAGCGTTTCTGTATTCAAGATTCGCTTCTGACCATCCAGTGTCACGATCGTTTCACCTTCCCGGGCAAAACGCACCTCAATAGTACCTGAGAGTTTATCTGCATCAAAAGCATGCATGGGCTGCCCTAGCTCCAGCAGCACATAATTCGTAATATCCACCACCAGAGACACTGGGCGGAGCCCACAACGGCGTAAACGCTCCTGCATCCATAGCGGCGTTTCCACCTGTGCATTAAAGCCACGTACTTCCAATCCCAGATAGCGTGGACAGGCTTCAGGCGCCGCCACACTGATTGTCAAGCCTGTTTCAAAAGCGGCTTGGGGCACGATCACATCATAAGGTGCCTTAAAAGCTGACTTTGCTAAGGCAGACATTTCCCGTGCCATGCCTTCATGGCTCAGACAGTCACTACGATTGGGGGTTAGATCCACATCCAGCACACAGTCATCCAAATCCATGTAAATCCGCAGATCTTCTCCCACCGGTGCATCCGCTGGCAATATCATCAAGCCTTCAGAGTTTTCCGCCAATCCTAGCTCTGATGCGGCACACAGCATGCCATGCGAGGGTACGCCTCGCAATTTGGCCTTTTTGATCTTAAAACCGCCCGGCAGCACCGCGCCCACTCTGGCACAAGGCACTTTGATACCCGGACGCACATTTTTAGCGCCACAAACAATCTGCAGAGGGTCTGCTTCACCCACATCAACTTGTGTCACATTCAGCTTGTCCGCATCAGGATGCTTTTCCACACTGAGCACCAAGCCTACTACCACGCTGCTAAATTCGGGGGCTGCCGGCGCGACATCATCCACTTCCAGCCCCGCCAGGCTCAGTGCCTCGCTCAAAGTTTTCTCATCCCAATCAGGCTGGGTCCAAGTTTCCAACCAATGCTTACTGACTTTCATGCTGGTATCCGGTGATTATTTAAATTGCTTCAAAAAACGCAGATCATTCTCAAAGAACAGGCGCAGATCATTCACGCCATAACGCAACATGGCCAGACGCTCCACCCCCAATCCAAAGGCAAAGCCTTGATATTTTTCCGGATCAATTCCCACATTGCGCAAGACATTCGGATGCACCATACCGCACCCTAACACTTCCATCCAGCGCCCGTCTCCAAATAAGTCTGTGGCGATATCCACCTCTGCAGAAGGTTCCGTAAAAGGAAAATAAGAGGGACGGAAACGCACCTTAAGCGTGTCATCTTCAAAAAAACGACGCAGAAAATCGATAATTAAAGTCTTTAGCTGTGCAAAGTTAGCACTTTCTTCCACAACTAATCCTTCAACCTGATGGAACATGGGGGTATGCGTCTGATCCGAATCGCAACGATAAACCCGGCCGGGCGCGATGATACGAATAGGCGGCTGGCTCTTCTCCATCACTCGAATCTGCACACCTGAAGTATGCGTGCGCAAGACATCCTGCTCATTGATATAAAAGGTATCGTGCATGGCGCGGGCAGGATGTGTTTTAGGAATATTCAATGCCTCAAAGTTATGCCAATCGTCTTCGATTTCCGGCCCTTGTGCAACAGTAAAGCCTGCTTGCGCAAACAGACGCTCAATACGCTGCAAGGTGCGTGTCACCGGATGCAAGCCTCCGATATCCACACGGCGCCCTGGCAAGGTGACATCTACAGCTTCGGCAGCCAGCTTGGCATTGAGTGCTTCAGCTTCCAGCACAGCCTTTTTTTCATTGATCAACCCCATAACAGCTTGCTTGGCCTCATTGATCAGCTGACCGGCTTTAGGGCGCTCATCAGCAGCCATAGAGCCCAACTGTTTCATCAAATCTGTGAACGCGCCTTTTTTACCCACAAAACGAACGCGGAGCTGATCCAGATCCGCCAGTGAGTCAACATGTTGGAGAAGGGATTTTGCCTCCTCAACCAATTGTGAAAGCCTTTCCTGCATGGTGGGATCATTCCTTATGACAGGTTGAAAAGACGCAATATATTAGCGCACAACACAGCTTAAGTCCATGATTAAAAAGGATTTTTAACCGAGAACAAAAAA
>CAYRSN010000022.1:18398-21717 GCA_964427185.1 uncultured Piscirickettsiaceae bacterium
AAAAGGCTTATGCAGCCAGGGCTGCTTTGGCTTTTTCCACGATCGCAGCAAAAGCTGCCTTATCATTTACAGCCGTATCAGCCAATACCTTACGATCCAGGCCGATACCTGCCTTGCTCAAACCATTGATAAAACGGCTGTATGTCATACCGTTATTGCGAGCTGCCGCATTGATACGCGCAATCCAAAGACGACGGAACTGACGCTTACGCTGACGGCGGTCACGGTAAGCATACTGACCTGCCTTAAAGACAGCTTGACGCGCTACACGAAACACCTTGCGGCGAGCGCCATAGTAACCTTTAGCCTGTTTGAGAATTTTTTTGTGACGGCGACGTGCGATTACGCCTCTTTTAACTCGAGCCATTTCAATCCCTCCTTATACGTATGGCAACATTTTTTTGACCAGTGCCTCATCATGCTTATGCACCAGTGTCAAATTACGCAACTGACGCTTACGCTTGGATGACTTCTTGGTCAAAATGTGACGCAGGTGGGATTGCTTACGCTTGAAACGCCCGCTTGCAGTCTTCTTAAAACGCTTTGCAGCGCCACGATTTGTTTTGATTTTTGGCATCTTTCGATACTCCGCATTGGACGCATGACAGACATGCGTGATTTTGGATCTATGCTGCGTAAAGCCCGCAGCGCCTATTTTCTGTTGCAGCACCGAGGAAAGCTGCTCCAGCACGCCATCTCTGGCGCCCGGAATGACAGGTTGCCCTGCCACACCTATTTTTTCGGAACCACCATCATATGCATCTGCCGACCTTCCATTTTCGGCATCTGCTCAACAGTCCCCAGGTCTGCCACATCTTGCTGTACACGCTCAAGCATACGCATACCCAGCTCTTTATGGGCGAGCTCACGCCCACGGAACCAGATTGTGACTTTGACCCGATCGCCATGTTCCAGGAAACGTTTCAGGTTGCGAAGTTTGACCTGATAGTCCCCTTCCTCAGTTCCCGGGCGAAATTTCACCTCTTTTACCTGAACCTGCTTGGCCTTTTTACGAGCCTCCTGCTGCTTTTTCTGTTTCTGATAGAGGAACTTGCCGTAGTCCATAATACGGCACACTGGTGGCTCGGCCTGTGGTGCAATCTCCACCAGATCCAGGCCGGCTTCTTCTGCTAAAGTCAGTGCCTCCGATAGTGAAACAATGCCCTTTTGCTCGCCGTCCTGATCAATCAGACGTACTTCCCGTGCCGTAATAGCATCATTAATTCGCTCTTTGCGAAGGTTTTCCTTTTGTGGCTGCTGGCCACGTCCTCTTCTAACAGCGATGGCTTATTCCTCCAATCTGTTCCAATAAGCAGCAAACCCGCCAGATGGCGGGCTCGTTCAGTTTTGTTCGGTCTTTTGACGCACACGACCTAACTGGGCAACCTCATCGGCCAGCAACATTGCAAACTGCTCAACGCTCATGCTGCCTAACGATTTGCCCGATTGCGTACGCACATTCACGTGACCTTTTTCCATTTCCTGATCACCTACAACCAGGATAAATGGCACACGTTGCAGTGTATGCTCGCGAATTTTAAGGCCAATCTTCTCATTACGCAAGTCAGATTCCACCCTAAAGCCTTGTTTTTTGAGTTGATTCACGACCTGCTGCACATATTCACCGTGCGTCGGAGCAATAGACGCAATCACAGCCTGCACAGGTGCCAGCCACGCGGGAAACTTGCCTTCATAGTGTTCGATCAAAATACCCACAAACCGTTCCAGTGACCCCAGAATGGCACGGTGTATCATGACCGGATAGTGACGCTCGTTATCTGCACCGATATAGGTCGCATCCAAGCGCTGCGGCATGGAAAAATCCAACTGGATGGTGCCGCACTGCCACACACGGCCAATGCAGTCCCGTAACGAAAACTCGATCTTCGGTCCATAAAATGCGCCTTCGCCCGGCTGCAACTCATATTCCAGTTTTGCATCGGTTAAACACTGTTCCAGCGCTGTTTCTGCCTTATCCCAGATGGCATCCGAACCTACTCTCTGCTCAGGACGTGTGGAGAGCTTAACTTCAATGTTCTCAAAACCGAAATCTGCATAAGTGCGATACACTAAATCAATGCACCCCTGCACTTCCTCTTTGATCTGGTCTTCCGTACAAAAGATATGAGCGTCATCCTGGGTGAAACTTCGTACACGCATCAAGCCGTGCAGCGTGCCAGAAGGTTCATTACGATGCACCAGCCCAAACTCCGCTAAACGGATAGGCAGATCACGATAAGAGTGAAGCTTACGCGTGTAGACCTGGATGTGCCCCGGGCAGTTCATAGGCTTGACCGCATAGTCACGGTTCTCCGTCTCCGTGGTGAACATGTTTTCCTTGAACTTCTCCCAGTGGCCAGACTTCTCCCACAGACTGCGATCCATAATAAGCGGCGTGCGGATTTCTTCATAATCATTCTGGCGCAACTGCTCTCGCATATAGGCTTCCACCGTATTAAACAGTATGGTGCCCTTAGGGTGCCAGAAAGCCATGCCCGGGGCGATCTCTTCCACATGGAAAAGATCCAGTACCTTGCCCAGCTTACGGTGATCTCGCTTTTCTGCTTCTTCAAGCATCTTCAGGTGTGCCTTCAGGTCTTCTTTTGTAGGAAAGGCCACTCCATAAATGCGCTGCAACATCTTGTTATTGCTATCCCCTCTCCAATAGGCACCTGCCAGCGAGGTCAGCTTGAAGTGTTTGCAAAACCCCATACGCGGCACATGAGGGCCTCGGCACATGTCCACGTATTCCTCATGGTGATATAGCCCGAATGCCTTTTCCTCGGGCATATCTTCAATCAGCTCCAGTTTGTAATCTTCGCCCCGCGCCTTGAAAATCCGTATGGCCTCATCCCGCGGGGTCACCTTCTTGATAACGGGATAATCCGTTTTGGCCAGCGCTTTCATGCGCTGCTCAATCTTTTCCAAATGTTCCGGAGTCAGACTGAAAGGCGCATCCACATCATAATAAAACCCATTTTCTATCACAGGACCGATTGCCATCTTGACTTCCGGATAAAGCTGTTTGATCGCATGCCCTAAAAGATGCGCGCAGGAGTGACGCATGATATGCACCCCCTCGGCATCCTTTAAAGTCACGATCTCAAGGTTCGCATCCTGATCAATCAGGTCTGTAGCATCTTTAAGCGCTCCATTTACACGGGCGGCCACTGTTGCTTTCGCCAGACCCGGACCAATGTCGCGTGCTGCATCCAGTGCTGAAACAGGGTGATCATATACTCGCTGACTGCCATCCGGCAGGGTAATGACTGGCATGCTCTTTCTCCTAAAAATACGTTGATTTTTTTATTTTATCGAA
>CAYRSN010000023.1:0-20559 GCA_964427185.1 uncultured Piscirickettsiaceae bacterium
AACTACGTGAATATCAGGAAGAATTCAGAGAAAAGCAGGAAGAACTGCGAGAACTCAAAGAACGCCAGGAGGAGCTGCGCGAACTTTATGAAACCTATCGAGAATATGATGATGACGATTGACCCTTTCCGCTATACAACAGGAAAGATCCAGATTAAAAACCTTCTGCTGCGCACCTATGTGGGCATCAACCCAGATGAAAAAATCAAAAACAGGATGTGCTCATTAACCTCACCATCCGCTGCGATCGCATTTTGCAAGCAGAAGAAGGCCATATTGAACAGACACTGGATTACAAAAAGGTCGTCAAGACCATCATCCCTTTCGTAGAGGAAAACCGTTTTGAACTCCTGGAAGTCATGACCCGACAGGTGCTTGCACAGGTTATGTCTTTTAAAGAGGTGCAATGGGCGCGAGTAGAAATCGACAAACCCCATGCCATCCGCTTTGCCGAGTCCGTCTCCGTCACCCTGGAAGCCGAGCGAACTGCAAGCTCTTAGGCACCGCCATCATTTCTGCATCCCCGCATGAATTTGATAAGATGGCATTTTTATTTCCAAAGACACTCTTCGATAAATATGGACAAACAACTACCAGATATCGCCTGCGAAACCCAATCCGAAACTCAAGGCCGCCTTAACTGGGTCGGCATGAGCAACATCGAGCTGCCCATCGAAGTTGCCGACGGCAACGATTCCATCATTCGCGTGCCTGCACTGGTAGATGCATTTGTCAACCTTACCGATCCTGCCAGCAAAGGCATCCACATGTCGCGGCTTTACCTGCGCATGGATCAATTTTCCCAGCAGGGCGCACTGAGCAAAATAGGGCTGTCAACCCTGCTCAAAGACTTTATCCGCTCCCATCACACCCTGAGCGACCAAGCGCATGTTTCCTTTCGTTTTGACTTTTACGAGCGCCGCCCTTCACTGGTCAGTGACAACAGCGGCTGGAAGCACTACCCGGTAGAAATCCGCGCACAGCTGCGCAAGGAGCAGTTCAGCTGCGAAATGAGCGTGGAAATCCCCTACTCCTCTACCTGCCCCTGCTCTGCCGCCCTCTCCCGCCAGCTAATCCAGGAAGCCTTTGCACAGCGTTTTCAAAACCAATCAAACATCACGCTGGAAGAAGCTCTGGCCTGGCTGGCCACCACAGACGGCATTAACGCCACCCCCCATAGCCAGCGCTCCATCGCTCAGGTGCGGGTCAAGCTTGCTGAAACACAGGAAATTAACATTTCCGGGTTGATCAGCCTGATTGAAGGCGCACTGCAAACACCTGTGCAAGCCACCGTCAAACGGGAAGACGAACAGGAGTTCGCCCGTCTCAATGCCGCCAATCTCATGTTCTGCGAAGACGCCGCCCGCCGTCTGCAACTTGCCTTAAACAGCGCAGACAACGCCTTTAGCGACTTCTGGGCACGGGTCAACCACTACGAAAGCCTCCACCCCCACGATGCCGTTGCCATCGTTACCAAAGGCATTGAAAACGGCTACTCCGACGATCCCGAATTACTCTGTAAACGCTGATCCTTACGCTCCGCACGTTGGCAGCCACACTCCGGCACCGGGTCTTCTCCCGGTGTCGCCCCGGGATGACAGCGGCTGATGCGCTTGATCGCCAGCCAGCCGCCGCAGAACAGCCCGTAGCGACGTAATGCCTCCAAGGTATAGCTGGAACAGGTGGGGTAATAACAGCAACGCGGCCCTAAAAGTGGGCTGATCAGCTTCTGATACACCAGTACCAGCACGATTACCGGCCAGCTCAGCACACGGCCGACAAACTTCGCTACAATGGCACTGTTATCTTTCAAGCGAGGCCTATCCATGACAAGCATTCTGATCAAAAACGCTACCGTGGTCAATGAAGACCGCATCTTTTCCGCTGATGTTTATATCGAAAACGGCCGCATTGCTGAAATCAGCAAAGAAATCACCCAAACTGCCGACCAGACGATTGATGCCGAAGGCCTGCACCTGCTGCCCGGCATGATTGACGATCAGGTACATTTTCGCGAACCGGGGCTCACCCACAAAGCCGACCTTGCCACAGAATCCAAAGCTGCACTGGCCGGTGGCACCACCAGCTATATGGAAATGCCCAATGTCAACCCACCTTCCGTCACTCTCGAAGCACTGGAGGCTAAATTTGCCCGTGCGGCTGAAGTCAGCTGGGTGAATTACAGCTTTTATCTGGGCGCGACCAATGACAACCTGGAAGAGGTCAAGCGCCTCGACCCCAGAGCCGCCTGCGGTGTGAAAATCTTTATGGGCAGCTCCACCGGTAACATGCTGGTGGATCGGGATGAAGCCCTGCGCCAGATTTTCACCCACAGCCCGACAATTATCACCACCCACTGCGAAGATACCCCCATGATTCAGGAAAAGGAAGCAGAATACCGTGCCAAATACGGTGAGCATGTACCCTTTTCCGCACACCCGGCCATCCGTTGCCGCGAAGCCTGCTACAAATCCTCCTCCCATGCAGTAGAGCTGGCACGAGAAACGGGCGCACAGCTGCATATTCTGCACATTACCACCAAAGATGAGCTGTCACTGTTTGAGCCGGGGCCTGTCAGCGGCAAGCAGATCACCAGTGAAGCCTGCGTGCACCATCTCTGGTTCAGTGACGAGGACTACGCAACACTCGGCAGCCTGATCAAATGCAACCCGGCCATCAAATCCAAAACCGACCGGGATGCCATCCGTCAGGCCGTCATCGACGGGCGCATTGATGTCATCGCCACCGACCACGCTCCTCATACCTGGGAGGAAAAACAGCAGCCCTACTTCAAAGCACCCGCCGGCGTTCCCCAGGTACAGCGCAGCCTGCAGGCGCTGCTGGATCTTTATCATCAGCAAGTGTTCTCACTGGAGCTCATTGTCCGCAAGACCAGCCATGCCGTAGCCGAACGTTTCCAAGTCGCCGAGCGCGGCTACATTCGGGAAGGCTACTGGGCCGATCTGGTGCTGGTGGATCTCAACCGCCCCGAGCGGGATACCCGCGAAAGTGTCCTTTACAAATGCGGCTGGTCGCCCTGGGAAGGCCACACCTTCAAAAGCACCATCATAGGCACGCTGGTCAACGGCGAGCTGAAATACTGGCAAGGGCAGTTTTCCAGCTTCACACCCGGCCAGCGCCTCACATTTGACAGAAGCTGACCCCAGCCTAAAATAAAAAACGCCTAATTTGAGAGGGTTTCATGTCTGAATTCATCTCCATCAACCCGGCCACGGGGGAAGAAAACACGCGCATCTCCGCCTGGACGGATGAACAATTAGACCAGGCACTTACTCATGCCGGCTACGCTTTTCGTGACTGGATACACGACAGCACACTGGAAATGCGTTGTACGCTGCTGCGCAATCTGGCCTCCCTGCTGCGTGCCAAAAGGGATGAGCTGGCTGCGTTGGCCACCCGAGAAATGGGTAAGCGGATCAATGAGTCCCGCGCAGAAATCGACAAATGCGCCTGGGTGTGTGACTACTATGCGGAACAGGCTCCCGCTCAACTGGCAGATGAAGTGGTGGAAACCGAAGCCAGCCGTTCACTGATCGTCTATCAACCGCTGGGGGTCATTCTGGCAGTGATGCCGTGGAACTTCCCTTTCTGGCAGGTATTCCGTGCTGTGGCGCCTGCTCTGGCCGCAGGCAATGCCATGGCACTCAAACACGCTAGCAATGTGCCCCTGTGCGCCCAGGCCATTGAGGCAGTCATTCGGGATGCCGGTTTTCCGGAAGATCTGTTTCAGGCGCTGATGATCACACCATCTCAAGTGAAAACCGCCATTGAACACCCGGAAGTTAAGGGCGTGACCCTCACCGGCTCCGAAGCCGCCGGGCGCAGTGTAGCCGCCATCGCAGGTGCTGCTCTGAAAAAGACTGTGCTGGAACTGGGCGGCTCAGACCCCTTTATCATTCTGCCCGATGCAGATCTGGACACAGTCATCCCTATGGCAGTGCAGGCACGTTTTCTCAATATGGGGCAGAGCTGTATTGCCGCCAAACGTTTCTTAGTGGATGAAACCCAGGCACTTGAATTCATCGAGCGCTTCAAAGCGGAAGTGGAAGCCACCTTCCAGCCCGGCGACCCCATGGATCCTGCTACCACGCTTGGCCCCATGGCGCGGCAGGATCTACTAGAAGAACTGCATAATCAAGTGGTGCGCGCTCAGGATTACGGCGCTCAAGTCATCACCGGCGGCCATCAACTGGCACGCCCGGGCAGCTACTATGCCCCCACCATTTTGACAGACGTCACCACCTCCAACCCGGCATTCCAAGAAGAGCTCTTCGGCCCGGTGGCGACCATTACCACCTACACGGAACCCTCCCATGCCCTGGGGCTGGCCAATGCCTCCCGCTTCGGGCTGGGCGGCTCCGTATGGACTGATGACCCTGCCACGGGTGAGGCCATTGCCCGCGGGCTGCAGTGCGGCTGTGCCTTTGTTAATGACATTGTCAAATCCGACCCGCGCCTGCCCTTCGGCGGGGTAAAGGATTCCGGTTATGGGCGGGAGCTGTCGCGCTATGGTATGCACGAGTTTGTTAATATCAAAACCTTATGGATACGCTGAACATACACCACAATTTTTATGGTAATCTCATGACTGAAACAACACTCATCAGCTTGAATATCGGTACAGGCCACACCTACCACTGGCGCAACAAAATCGTGCGCAGCGCCATTGTAAAACACCCAGTGTTTCATGCGCTGACAACAGGCACCACTGGCCTGGAAGGTGATGAACAGGTTGACACACAAAACCATGGCGGTGCAGACAAGGCCATGCTGGTTATCCCGGCGGATAACTATGCCCGTTTTGGTGTGCATAAACACTGGGGCTTTCTGGGCGAAAACCTGACTGTTCCCGCTGTCTTTTCAGAATCGGACATCCGCTTGGGAGACCGCTTTGAAATCGGCGATATCACCTTGGAAATCACCCAGCCCCGCTCCCCTTGCTGGAAACTGGATGAGCTGGCCAGAACCCAAGCAGGCAAACTCCATTTTATGCAAGCCTACGCCAACAGCGGCCATGTAGGCTACTATGTGCGTGTACTAAAAGACGGCCTGCTCCAAGCCGGCATGCCGATCAAGCACCTCCCCACACAGGAAAACACCCCCACTATCAAAGCACTGTTTCTGGCCAAACATGGCGGCGGCAAAACGCCTGAACAGCGGGCTGTTATTGAGCAGGCACTGGCCTCCCCGGCTCTATCCGTCGCCTGGCGAACGGAGCTCACCAACCGATTACAACACGCCTAAAGCGCGCGCCGCTCACTTGAAATGGCCTGCAAAAACTGCGGGTCAGCATGTTGCGCATCCACAAAATCTACCCGATACGGCAACTCACTTTCCTCAAACGCCATGGAAAGCTCAGCTCGCTCCGCCAATGTCATGGGGCGCCCGATATCAATCAAAAGATCAATATCCGACCCGGCGCTTGCCCTGCCTGTCGCCCGAGACCCGAACAACCAGACTCGCGCATCTGGAAATACACTGCGTGCAATCCGGGCAGCCTGTTCAGCCCAATCCACCCACTGCCTCCATTTTCACCAATAAAGCTTTGGCATGCCCAGGAAACTGACGGGACAGCTGATACACTTGATCCGCCACCGCCTCGTCATAAACATGGGATGTGAGGTTACGCGCCTCATGAAATTGCCACCATATGCTCACATCCTCCACCAAGCCTTTTTCCTGTGCCAGACGGTACAAGTGCCGCCTTGAGACACCCTGAACCTGTTCAGGCGGCAACATCTCCTTCAACACACGCTGCAGAAACTTCCAGCTCAGCTCATAAGCAAACTCATAATGCTGAATCACCCCCGCACGTAAGGTTTTCCACATTTTGTCCTCCGGCACTTTTGGCACATAGCCTTGCGCAACAGAAAGTGCATCCTCCAGACTGGCAATCGCATTTTCCAAAGGAGAAAAAAGAATCATGTTGATTACCCTCTCTACACCACACTGCGTCCGCCATCCAGCGGGAGGCTGGTGGCAGTAAGGTACGGGTTTTCCATAATATAGCGCACCGTCTGCCATACCACCTCTGCCCCAGGCTCCATCTGCAGTAGTGACTTTTTCAGCCGTGCCTGGCGGTAGGCTTCATCATCTTCATCATTAAACATAATCAGAGCGGGCGCAATATCATTCACTTTAATCTCCGGTGCGTATTTTTTGGCAAACGACTTAGTCAGGTTCTGCAACCCCGCCTTAGTAGCCAGATAAAACGCATGCTGATCAGAACCTCGCGCAGTATTAAAGTCCGAAATCGAGATAATGTCCTTCAATGGGGATGACGCGGCTCGCAACCAACTTGCCAATAGTAGATTCAGCTCATAAGGCACCTGCATATGCAGCCGCACCAGCGCCTGCAAGGCATCCGGGCACCCCTGCAACTGCTCATCCTTCAGCCATTGAGAAGCGTTATGCACAACACAGCGCAAACTCAGTGCCTGCTCAGAAACAAAGCGCGCCACCTTTACCGCCGCATCAGGCTCTGCCAAATCCACCATAATGCCCCGCGCACCTGCCGCCTCCAGCATCGCCACACTGGCACGCGGCGTACGATAGGTAAATAACACGGGGTAATCCGTCTCTTCCAGAAAGCGTTTTGCCAGATGCAGCCCGATGCGCTGCCCCGCACCGGTAATCAGTACGGCATTTTCCAACCCAAATGAGGGGGTCTCCCCCTTTTTTTCAAAATTCAATTTTTCACCTCAGCCCTTTAAAAACCCGCTTCTAAAAGCATGCTAAAAAGCGCTTTCAAGCCATTATTCAAACAGGTCAAACACACTTTTTATGCAGTGCCGCTGCCACCTTAGGATGCACAAACTGGCGCACATCCCCACCCAGGCTGGCAATCTCCCGCACCAATGAGGAGCTGATAAAAGTGTTCTGTTCTGCAGGTGTCAGATACAGGGTCTCCACCTCCGGTGCCAGACGGCGGTTCATGGTTGCCATCTGAAATTCATATTCAAAATCCGCCACCGCTCTCAGCCCGCGCAATATCACCTGTGCCTGTTCTGCATGTACAAAATCCACCAGCAAACCGGAAAACCCTTTTACGCGCACTTTCGGGTGCGCTGCAAACACCGCTTCGGCCAAAGCGATGCGTTCATCCAACGAAAACATGGGCTGCTTTTTAGGATTATCCGCCACGGCCACCACGACTTCATCAAAAAACCGACTGGCACGGCAGACCAAGTCCTCATGCCCATTGGTAATGGGGTCAAACGTTCCCGGATAGACAGCTTTTATCCGCATGATTCGTCCTTAAATCGATATAAAAGATAACGCACTTCTCCGGCCTGTTTTTCCCGGTGCAGATCCCAGTGTGCCGGCACTTGAGGCAGGCTCTGCTTTTTAGGCTGTTCCACATACACCCAGCCCTCGGGCTTCAGCCACGCCCCCTGTATCAAAAGATCAATTAAGCGCTGCTGCAGCTGCCGTGCAAAAGGCGGGTCGATAAAAACACCGTCAAATGCCTGTGGCGGCTGTTGCAAATAACGCAACACATCACCCTGCACCACTTGTGCATCTTCAGTCTGCACAACTTTGAGGTTCGCTTTCAGCTGCCGTGCCGCTTTGGGGCTTTTTTCCACAAACACGACCGCTTCTGCACCGCGAGAAAGGGCTTCCAATCCCAGTGCACCCGTACCGGCAAAGGCATCCAGCACTCGACTGCCGGGCAGGTCATTCTGCAACCAGTTAAACAGGGTTTCACGCATACGATCAGATGTGGGGCGCAGCCCGGCGACTTCTACCACTGGCAGTTGCCGACGTGCCCACTCGCCTCCGATAATACGGATTTTCCCCATTATTCGCCCGCGCCTACCCGTACGGTCAACAGCTTATCCGGGTGGATATGGCGACGCCAGGCCGCCTGCACATCCTCCACTGTCAGGCGCTGAATCGCTTCAGGAAAGCGTTCCAGGTAATCCAACGGCAGGCTGTAAAAGCCGATCATATCCAGATACCCTGCAATTTTGCGGTTGCTGTCAAATCTCAGCGGCCAGCCACCTAACAGGTTATCCTTGATCGCCTGCAGCTGTTCAGGGTCGATCTGCCGCATAAATCGCTTCAGCGTCTCTCGCACGACCTGCTCCGCTTCTTCAGCGCGGGCATGCTGGGTAGATAGCCGAATCACCCAGGGACCTTCAACCTTCAGCGGAATGAAATAGCTGGAAACGCCATAGACCAGCCCGCGCTTCTCTCGCACTTCCTCCATCAATAGGCTGCTGAATCCAGCTCCGCCAAAAAGGTGATTCCCCAGAAACAGCGCATAATAGTCTGCATCTCCCCGACGCACCCCCAACTGTCCCATCATCAGATAGGTCTGCGTAGCAGCAAATGGCATCTCCGCCCGCTGAGCCGCTTGAAGCGGTTTGGGTGCAGGCAGAGCAGGAGCCGGTGTCCCTGCCGGCAACTGACCCATAATGCGCTCGGCCAGTGCTTTGGCCTGAGTTTTGGATAAAGCCCCTGCAATAACAATCTGCCCATTACGCGCCACATAGTAGCGGCGATAAAAATCCTGCACCTGCTGCCGGGTTAAAAGCGGTAGCGTCTCCAAAGTGCCGGAAACAGGATGACTATAAGGATGAGTGCCATACAGTGTGCGCCAGAACAGGCGATTCAGATGAGTACCCGGCCGGGTTTCCGCTACCTTGAGCCCTGTCAGCGTATTCGCCTTCACCCGCTCCAGCACTTCCTTTGGAAATGCTGGCTGCGTCAACACCTCGCTGAACAAAGCCACCGCCTGATCCAAAATTGGCTGGCGTGTCAGAGTGCGCAAAGACAAGCTGGCACGGTCACGCCCGATAGACGTACCGAACTGAGCGCCCAAGCGGTTAAACCCTTCGGCAACTTGTTCTTCATCATGCTTAGCCGTGCCTCCTTCCAGCAGTGCATTGGTCATGGATGCCAGCCCCCAGTGCTGGCCATCATAGGCGGAGCCGGCAGCAAAGGTAACAATCACATCCACCATAGGCAGCTGAGGCGCATGACTGTAAAACACCTTGGCACCGTTTTGTGTCTGCCAGGTTTCAAATTTGGGTGCAGCCTGCACCAGTGCGGCCAGACACCACAGCACCAACAACACTCCAGCTCTCATCGCAGCATCTCCCCTTTCATAACAGGTGCCTGTTTAACCGGCTTCTGGCCATTGGGCAGTAACACCGCCACAGTCAGCTTGTCGCGGGTGAAGTACTTTTTAGCAACGGCCTGAATATCCGCAGGCGTAATTTCTCGCAGCCGCTCAGCCCACTGCGCATCCAGATCCGGTGGCAGCCCTACACTGGCCAGCACGCCCATGACCATAGCCTGCCCCATAACAGAATCTTTTCCATACACGCGCTCAGCCTCCACCTGTGCCAGTACCTTATCCAGCTCCGCTTGGGTTACCAGTGTCGTTTTCAGGCGCTGCACTGCCTGCCACAGCGCCTGTTCCACGGCTTCTACCGTATGTCCCTCCGCCGGAGCACCATCAAGTGTAAACAGCGTATTCCAGCGGCTGACGCTGTTGTACCCCGCATCGGCGCTGGCAGCAAGTTTTCGCTGACGCACCAGCTCTCGCGGCAGACGACTGCTTTCATCCCCTGCCAGAATCGCTGCCGCCAGCTCCAGCGCCCAGGGCTCTTTCGAACCTTTCTCCGTCACCAGTGTAGGCACATGGAACCCCATCATCACCACCGGCACTTCCACCGCAGCTTTCAGCGTTACACGCCGCTCGCCCTGTTGCGGTTGCTCTTTCTGCGGTTTTGTCGGCACAATCTTCTGCGGCGCATAACTACCATAATACTTTCTGGCCAGACGCATCACCTCATCCGCCGTAACATCCCCCACCACAACCAAAGTCGCGTTGTTAGGGGCATACCAGCGCTGATACCAGGCCGCAAGATCTTCCAGCGTGTAGTGCTGAATATCCGTCATCCAGCCAATCACCGGGTGACGCAACGGGCTGTTGATAAACGCCTGAGCATGGAACAGCTCATACAGACGCGCCTGAGGATTATCCTCTACTCGCCAGCGACGCTCTTCCGCCACCACTTGGCGCTCCTTCTGAAAATCCTCTTCCCGAAGCTTAAGATTACGCATGCGATCTGCTTCCAGCGCCATCACTTCTGCCAGATGCTGCTTGCCCACAACCTGAAAATACGCCGTATAGTCACGGCTGGTAAACGCATTTTCCCGTCCACCCATACGCGCCACACGGCGGGAAAACTCCCCTGGCCCCACTTTCTCCGTGCCCTTGAACATCATATGCTCCAGCATATGAGAAATGCCGGTCATGCCATTGGGCTCATCATTGGAGCCGACCTTGTACCACACCATATGTGCCACGACTGACGCACGATGATCCTCCTTGACCAAAACGGTCATGCCGTTTTCCAGCTGCGCCTGAAACACTGCCGCCTTAAGCGGCAATGCAGAAAACAGTAGCAATATCCCCAGTAGCCTTGCTCTTACGCTCATTGATGCTGATCCTTTAAAAACACATGTTGCCTTATAATAAGCGAAATTCACTCTTTCAAGGCAGATATGATGTTTGGCCTATTTAAACGCAAAAAAAACGCTCCGAAGAAACAGCATCAAACAGAGCAGGCCGTGCCTGCTACACCAGAACCGCACGCTGAAGACACGGTCACGGAAGCCTCCCGTGCTGAGCCGGCCGCAACACCCACCGACACACAGCCCCCTGAAGAAAAGCCTGCTGCACAACCCGAAAAGAAAGAAGGGTTTTTCAGTCGCCTGAAAAAACGCCTGAGCAAAACGCGCAGCAGCTTCACAGATGCCATCGCCAACCTGGTACAGGGCAAAAAGCAGATTGATGCCGAACTGCTGGATGAAATTGAAATGGTGCTGCTTTCCGCCGATGTAGGGGTTGAAGCCACTGATCGGATCATTCAGAACCTGACTGAACAGGTAAACCGCAAAACCCTCAAAGACCCTCAGGCGCTGATGGAAGCGTTACGCCAGCAGCTGCTGGAAATCCTGGCACCAGTCAGCCAGCCCTTACAGATTGATGCCGCAAAACAACCTTTTGTCATACTGATCGTCGGTGTCAACGGCGTTGGCAAAACCACCACCATCGGCAAGCTGGCCAAAAAATTTCAGCAAGAAGGCAAAAGTGTCATGCTTGCCGCCGGTGACACCTTCCGCGCCGCAGCAGTGGAGCAGCTGCAAACCTGGGGGGCTCGCAATAATGTGCCCGTAATCGCCCAGCAAACAGGTGCAGACAGCGCCGCAGTTATTTATGATGCCCTGCAGTCCGCTAAGGCTAAAGGCGTGGACGTACTGATTGCAGATACTGCCGGGCGGTTGCATACCCAGAGCAACCTGATGGAAGAGCTGAAAAAAATCAAGCGCGTCATGGCCAAACTGGATGAAACCACGCCCCATGAGGTCATGCTGGTCATTGATGCCTCTACAGGGCAAAATGCCATTAACCAGGCCAAGCTGTTCAACGAAGCCGTTGGTCTCAGCGGCCTTACCCTGACCAAATTGGACGGCACCGCCAAAGGCGGCATTGTCGTGGCACTGGCGGAACGCTTCGGCATCCCGATCCGCTACATCGGCGTAGGAGAAGGCATCGACGACCTGCAGACTTTTGATGCTAAAGCCTTTGTCAACGCCCTGTTTGACAGGACATCCTCAAAGCAGCCATGATACGCCTGCCTCCCACCAGCAATGCCGAAGAGATCTGGGCCTTTAAAAAAGGGTATCGTTTTGCCCTGGAAGGTCGTCCACTGCGTGAGATGCCCTTTAACGTGCGCACCCACCGAAATCTCAAGGCCATGTTCGAACAGGGCTATGCTCAGGGAGAGCAAACACAACACCGCCGCACTCAACCTTCGGAAATGCTCTCCACACCACGAAAACGTCTGCTCTGGCTGGTGCTGACACTTTTTGCCGGGCTGGCCACTGCCAAGCTCATGATCAGCGATATTCAGGAAACTACGCCCTCAACCGCCAGTACCGACAACCCCGCACTTCCACACATACCTGATACCCAACGCGTACAACAAACACCCGAAAACACCGTGACCACCGCACAGACTGCCCCCCGGGAAGCTGAACATGCAACCATAACACCGCCACCCCTTCAAAAACCAACCTCGCCCGCCACGCCCATTACAGCCGCTGCCCCACCGCTCGATCAACAGACACACACCGCCTCTCAGGATTTCCGTCTTCTGGATGAAGAAGCACGCCTGAAAGCTCAGGCACCTCATCAAGTGCCGCCTCAGTTACCACCTGTTGCAACAACAGCCGCTATTGAAGTCTCCCGGGCGCTACTGGCCGCCAATATTCAGGCACGGGAACCTGTCGGTATTTTTGAAGATATTGTCCCCAAAAGTGTGCGCAAACTTTACTTCTTCACCGAAATTCACAATGCACAGGGCAAGCAGATTATCCACCGCTGGCGCTATGGCGCACGCATCATGGCAGAAGTTCCACTGGAAATTAAAACTGCCCGTTTCCGTACCTGGTCAAGCAAACGGCTTTCTCCAGCCTGGGCCGGGCGCTGGTGGGTAGAAGTCGTGGATGAGCAGGGGCAGGTCATCATACGTAAAGCATTCCGTTATGTACGCTAAACCACTCAGACACATCATCAGCAAGTATTGTGCTCCTCACTGGAAAGGACTGGGACTGATCGCCATCGCTCTACTGGCAGGGTGTAGCACTTCTCCTCTCTACAGCCCTCGCCAACCTCCGGTACATACCCATGAGAACATCTGCGCACTCACTGCACACAACCCCATTTTCTACGATGCCGCACTGCGCGCAGCCAAACGCTGGGGCACCCCAGTGCATGTGCTCATGGCTTTTCTCCATCGTGAATCCCGTTTTGTGCACAATGCCCGCTCTCCCAGCAATGCCTACGGATACCCTCAGGCCAAAGACGCTACCTGGCGGGAATATCAGAAAGCCACGGGCAACTGGCATGCAAGCAGGGAAGATATCTACGACGCGATGGATTTTATAGGCTGGTACAACTATGTCAGCTACAAACGCCTCGGCATCAGCCGCTGGAACGCCTATGAGCTCTATCTGGCCTATCATGAAGGCCGAGGCGGCTATCAGCGTAAAAGCTATGAAAAACGCCCCAAGGTTAAAAAGCTGGCACAAATTGTCGCAGACCTGGCTTGGACCTATCGCAAACAGATGAAAACCTGCCGGCTGGCTGTTTATTAACCCAAGCGAGAAGTGTCCTCAAACCCTCTTTGATATGGATAAAAAAAGAGGGCTCAAAGCCCTCTTTTTCAAACCGGTTTTTGCCTGACATCAGGCTTCCGGTTTTTCCAGTACCACACAGGCATTGGTGCCGCCAAACCCAAAGCTATTGCTCATCACGCGTTTCAAGCCGGCATTATCTATACGTTCACGCACAATAGGCATGCCTTCACAGGCCTCATCCAGCTGCTCAATATTGATAGAAGGCGCAATAAAGTCATGCTCCATCATCAGCAGGGTGTAGATCACCTCATGCACACCGGCTGCACCCAGCGAGTGGCCGGACATGGATTTGGTAGAACTGATATAAGGCACCTTATCGCCAAACACTGCCTTAATCGCACCAATCTCTTTTGTGTCGCCCACTGGAGTAGAAGTACCATGAGGGTTAATATAGTCAATACCGCCTTTGACCGTCTCCAGTGCCAGACGCATACAACGCTCTGCCCCCTCGCCAGAAGGCGCAACCATATCATAGCCGTCAGAGTTGGCACCGTAACCGACAATCTCCGCGTAGATTTTCGCACCACGGGCTTTGGCATGCTCATACTCCTCCAGCACGACCATGCCACCACCGCCGGCAATGACAAAGCCATCCCGGTTGGCATCATAGGCACGGGAAGCTTTCTCGGGGGTTTCGTTGTATTTACTGGAAAGCGCACCCATGGCATCGAACAGCATACTCAGCGTCCAGTGCAGCTCTTCGCCGCCACCGGCAAAAATCATATCCTGCTTGCCCAGCATGATCTGCTCCACACCTGTACCAATACAGTGTGCACTGGTGGAACAGGCGGAGCTAATGGAGAAATTAACCCCTTTGATTTTAAAAATAGTCGCCAGGTTGGCTGAAACAGTAGAGCCCATAGTGCGCGGTACACGATAAGGCCCGACGCGCTTAACACTCTTACTGCGGGCAATATCTGCCGCCTCCACGACATTTTCGTTAGAAGCACCGCCGGAGCCTGCAATGACGCCAATACGTGGATCCGAAATTGCTTCTAACGTCAGCCCGGCATCTTCTATCGCTTGCTGCATCGCAATGGTGGCATAAGCGGCGGCATCCCCCATAAAGCGTAGCTGTTTACGATCAATATAATCTGAAAAGTCCAGATCCTTCACCGCGCCATGCACCTGTGAACGCATGCCGATTTCCGCATACTCCGGCGCAAAAACGATACCTGAACGCCCCTGGCGGAGGGAGTCCGTTACGTCCTGCTTATTATTTCCCAGACTGGAAACAATGCCCAGTCCCGTAATCACCACTCGCTTCATGGCCGCTCCTTAAAACTTGCTGGTATCTGTAAACAGGCCGACCCGCAGATCATTTGCGCTGTAAATTTCACGTCCGTCCACATACAGCCTGGCATCTCCGATGCCCATATACAGCTTACGCTTGATCACTCGCTTCATATTGATGTGGTACTGCACCAGTTTCGCATCCGGCAATACCTGACCGTAGAACTTTACTTCCCCCGCGCCCAATGCACGCCCACGTCCGGGGCCGCCTGTCCAGCCAAGGAAAAATCCAATCAGCTGCCACATGGCATCCAGCCCCAGACACCCGGGCATCACCGGATCGCTTTCAAAATGGCAGTCAAAAAACCACAGATCAGGCTTTACATCCAGCTCAGCCTTAATTTCACCCAAGCCATACTCCCCTCCCTCTTCGGAAATATGGGTGATGCGATCAAACATTAACATAGGAGGCAAAGGCAAACGGGCATTACCCGGCCCAAACAGCTCACCATGCCCGCAGGCGATCAGTTCATCATAGTCATAACTTGATTTAGGTTCAAAATGCATACTATTTACCAGCCTAAGAATAAAAATTGATTTTTACAATTATATCAGTCCAAAGGGGGCAGACGGCAAGCGCACTTATGAAACTTCTTCCGTGTGCACCTGCCATACCGCACCGACCCGCTCCGGCCAAGGAGCTACCTGCTCTGGCGCAACGCAGCGCCCTTGCTGCTGCAGAGCCAACCGGTGCCCCAGATGACGATAGTGCAGATAAGCCTCCTTTAAAACCTGTACATGCGCTTCGGGCAGCAACCTATCTGCAGCCAGTGCTTCCAGCTGGCGCACATTATCTGTCCAGCATACCGGTGCCGCATGCCGGTGCCCATGTGCCAGAATCAGATACTGCACGATAAACTCAATATCCACCAGTCCGCCTCGCCCCTGTTTTAAGTCAAAACAATCTTTACGAGTATCCAGGTGCCGGCGCATTTTCTCCCGCATATTCACCACAGCCTGACGCACGGTTTCTGTCTCTCTTGGCTGCCTCAACACAGCCGTGCGCACCTGTGCAAAGGCAGCACATACTGACTTCCCACCCACGACACAACGGGCACGCACCAGTGCCTGCAGCTCCCACAACCAGGCCTTTTCCTGCAGATACTGCCGGTAGCTTTTCAAAGAAACGGCCAGCAAACCATCCTGCCCATTCGGACGCAGGCGGGCATCCACCTCATACAGCCGACCGGACACCATCTGTGTGGTCAGCACAAAAACCATTTTCTGCGCGGCACGGATCATCCAGGTCTGCCCATCCAGCGGACGAGCGCCATCACTGCTTTCAGAAGGCTCCACTGCATCATACAGAAACACTACATCCAGATCCGAGCCATACCCCAGCTCATAGCCGCCCAGCTTGCCGTAGCCCACCACCAACAGTTCACCGCCAGGCAGCGCCCCGTGGCGCGCGATCATCCACTGCATGACCCACTGATGCACCCCCTTCAACACAGCCTCTGCAATCCAGGTTAAATGATCACTCACCACCATAACCGGCAGCACGCCCATGACATCCTGTGCCGCAACTTGAAACACCTGCAGCTGCTTCCAGTGACGCAGCTGCTCCATAAATTGCTCTTCATCTTCTCCCCACTGCGACAACACTGCCTGTACACCAGCTATATAGTCTGCCTGCTGCGGGGTTTCATACAGCGCATCCGGGGTCATCAGCCACTCCAGCAAGGCTGGATGACGCACCAGCATTTCCGTCAGCCAGGGGCTGGCACACACCAGCTTAACCAGCTCCTCCCGCGCCTGGCCATGTTGCTTCAGCATCACCAGATACACGCTGCGCCGAGTCACCGCCTCCACAACCTGAAGCAAACGCCGCACTCCTTCAGCCAGATCATCACATTCGATTTCAAACAGCGTCTGAAGCAGCAAAGGCATTACCTCATCCAAGCGCTGCCTTGCTTCCGCGCTCAGCCTGGCCACCTTTGCACTGGTGCGAAATGCCTCCAGTGCCTGCTGCACCGAAGATATGACCTCAGCATTCACCCCGCCCAGAGGTGCCGCCCACTCCAAAGGAGTCTGCCACAGCTGCTGCCAGGTATCGGAAACAGAAGCGGTTTCATCCCTGAATAAGGTATCGAAACGCTGTTGCACATGTGCCCTGACAGATGCCAGCCACGACATAAAGGCATTCGTGCCATCATAACCAAGGCTTACAGCCAGTACATCCAGCCGCTCTGTATCTTCCGGCAGGGTATGCATCTGCTCATCGGCGTACATCTGCAGGTGGTTTTCTACCCGACGCAGGGCATCATAATCCGTACACTGTGCCGCTACGGTGTCAGCATCCACCAGCCTCAGTGCTTCTATTGCTGCAAGCCCCTCATACAGGCTGGGCGTGCGCAAAGCCTTATACCGCCCGCCATACAGCAGCTGAAAAGCCTGCACCCAGAACTCCACCTCCCTGATCCCTCCGGGGCCCAGCTTGATATTGTTTTCCATGCCCTTTTGCCGCACTTGCGCATCAATCTGCTGCTTTAAGTCTCGCAACGCATCAATGGCAGAAAAATCCAAATAGCGTCGATACACAAAAGGCTCCAGCTCAGCCAGCAGCGCCGCTCCCGACTCAAGGTCTCCCGCCACCGGACGCGCCTTCAGCAGAGCATAACGCTCCCAGTCACGGCCGTGCACTTCATAGTACTGCACCATGCTGGCAAAACTCACCGCCAACGGCCCTGTAGAACCAAATGGACGTAACCGCCAGTCTACTCGATAAACAAATCCGTCAGCCGTCTGCTCACTTAACAAAGGAGTCAGCTGCTGCACCAGTTTGATAAAAAACTGCTGATTATCCAGCGGGCGAATCCCGTCTGTTTCTCCGCTTTCCGGAAAGCAGGCGATCAGATCAATATCACTGGAAAAGTTCAGCTCCCCTCCCCCCAGCTTGCCCATTCCCAACACTACCAGCCGCTGCAGCTGGCCACTGTCCGCACCGATAGGTGAGCCATACTTGGCAGTCAGCTCGACATAAAGCCAGTCCACTGCCACCTGCAACAGGCTTTCGGCAAGCTGCGTCAGCTGTTTTAAAGTACCCTGCACCGAGTCCAAACCCAAATAATCCCGAATCACCAGCCTGGCAGCCTGTTTTTGCCTGAAAAGACGCATTTTTTGCTTTAATTCCGCTATATCCGCACACTTTTTAAGTGCAGCAAAATCGTCACTTTCAAAAAAAGAAGGAAACCCCGCCTGCCAGAACGCTTCTTCTAAAATCTCTGGTTGTTTCCGCGCCACATCCGCCACAAACGGGCTGAGCTTCAAAACATCATCCAGCGTCATCAGTTTCTTCCTTTGGCGGGATCAGTTTCCCTGCGCCATCAAATCGATATAGATAAAGATATGTACCACGCCGATCGTTCAACTGCCAGATTTCCGTTGGCGGCAGATGCGGCAAAGGAAAGCTGTTGCTGATAAACAAGCTTCGGGGCGCCATCTCCGTCAGCACCTTCTCCTCTAAACGCGCCATGGGCGCGGGCGATAAAAAAGCATACACTAAATTAAAGGCGCGCAGATCCACCGTCCACAAGTCCATACGATACACTTCACCCTGCCTTCCTACCCGCCACTTGGCAATCCAGTAAGAGAGCCAGGCTGTCTCCACCCCTACCGACCGGGTCATATCCGCACAATGCCTGCCCATATAGCGCACCATCTGCCCCCACCCGCACCCAAGATCACAGAAAGCCACCGGCTGCTCCAGCGTTTTTGCCGCCACACACACTGCCTTTTGTACCTGTGCATTGCTTAAATAAAGGGGCACACCTTCTGTCAGGGCATTACGAAATACCAGCCAAAGCACCAACACCACTACACCCGCTGCTGCCACAAACGTCTGTTCATGCAACGCCAGCCACAACAAAGGGGGAAACAACCCCTGGATCCACAGCCACCAACGCGGCAACCCGAGCCAGCCGCTTAATAAAACAGCCAGTGCCGACTGCGCCGCAACCCAACCCCAAAGCGGATAAGGCGGCGGCACGACCGCTGGCAACCAGGCAGCTACCGCGACTAACCCCCCCAGCACCCCGCCTTGCACCAGCATGGCTTTTAAAAAAATCGGTACGCGCCCTCCAAGAAGTGCACCACTTTTACTCAAAGCTGCTCACTCCTTGTGCAAAACCACTTTTCATTAAGTTCTCCAAAAATCATAACCCAATGAAAACAAAGATCTTTCCACAAAAGGAAAAAGTTTTGCTTGCTAGATTATGCTTTTAATCTCATTAGCCATAACTTCCCTTAAGGAGACAGTATGAAACTAATCACTGCAATCATCAAGCCGTTCAAGCTGGATGCCGTGCGTGAAGCACTGCATGAGCTGGATATCCACGGCATGACCGTCACCGAGGTAAAAGGCTACGGTCGCCAAAAAGGTCATACCGAAATCTACCGCGGCGCAGAATACGCGGTTGAGTTCATGCCCAAACTGAAAATTGAAGTTGTCGTTAAGGCCGATTTGGTCGAATCTACCGTTGAAGCCATTATGCAGGCTGCACAGACGGGCAAAATCGGTGATGGCAAAATCTTCATCTCTCCTATTGAAAACGCAATCCGCATCCGCACCGCCGAAAGCGGCGCGGATGCACTGTAAACCCTAACGGAGGCTCTTATGGAACAACCGACAATTCAACTCGCATACGCGCTGGATACCTTTTACTTCCTGGTATCCGGTGCACTGGTCATGTGGATGGCGGCAGGCTTTGCCATGCTGGAAGCAGGGCTGGTACGCGCCAAAAACACCACCGAAATCCTAGCTAAAAACATCGGCCTGTTTGCCATCGCCTGCACCATGTACATGCTGGTGGGTTACAACATCATGTATGGTGACGGTAATGGCGTGATGCCTTCCATCAGCTTCCTGCTGGGTGGAGATAACGCTCCTGCCGACGTACTGGCCGGTGGAGACGATGCGCCTTACTACTCCAATATGGCGGATTTCTTCTTCCAGGTCGTCTTTGTAGCCACAGCCATGTCCGTCATATCCGGTGCCGTGGCTGAACGCATGAAACTGATGAGCTTTTTTGTATTCGCCATTATCTTCACCGGCTTCATCTACCCGGTAGAAGGTTACTGGAAATGGGGTGGCGGCTTCCTGGACGAAATGGGCTTCCAGGACTTCGCAGGCTCCGGCATTGTCCACATGGCCGGCGCAGCAGCTGCTTTAGCTGGTGTCATCCTGCTGGGTGCACGCAAAGGCAAATACGGCCCCAACGGCGAAGTGCGCCCGATTCTGGGTGCCAACCTGCCGCTGGCCGCACTGGGCACTTTTATCCTGTGGCTGGGCTGGTTTGGCTTCAACGGCGGCTCTGAACTGAAAATTGCCAACATTGATGAAGCTAATGCTGTTGCCATGGTGTTTGTCAATACCAACATGGCTGCCGCCGGTGGCGTCATCGGTGCACTGCTGGTGTCCCGTATTATCTTCGGAAAAGTTGACCTGACCATGATTCTTAACGGTGCACTGGCCGGCCTGGTCGCCATCACTGCCGAGCCGCTGAACCCCACTCCGCTGGAAGCAACCATCTTTGGGTTCGTAGCCGGCGTAATCGTCTTCTTCTCCATCCTCACTCTGGATAAAAAGTTCAAGATCGACGATCCGGTCGGTGCCATTTCCGTTCACGGGGTTGTGGGCTTCTTCGGCCTGATGATCGTGCCGCTGACCAATGCCGATGCCAGCTTCGGCACACAGTTTATCGGAGCAATGGTCATTCTGGGCTGGGTCTTCATCACCTCATTCATTGTCTGGGCAATTCTCAAAGCCGTCATGGGCATTCGCGCCAGCGAAGAAGAAGAATACGAAGGCCTGGATGTGGGCGAATGTGGACAGGAAGCCTACCCAGAGTTTACCAAAGGCTAATCCAACACTTAATACAGGACTTCCAGTTGACCTCAAAGCTACCCCGCATCATGCGGGGTTTTTTTATATTTCCATGCCTCACCCCTTGATATTCCCTTTAAAAAACTTATACCTGAATCCGTGAGTTCAACATCGCATGGAGCCGGTCTGACTCGGCGATT
>CAYRSN010000024.1:0-20359 GCA_964427185.1 uncultured Piscirickettsiaceae bacterium
CTAGATACGATATAGGGTAGCCACTCCGGTCATACAGGGATACAGACATAAAAAAACCGGTTTCAGAGAACCGGTTTTATTAAGTAATGGCGGTGAAGGAGGGATTCGAACCCTCGATGGGCTTTTGACCCATACTCCCTTAGCAGGGGAGCGCCTTCAGCCTCTCGGCCACTTCACCTTGGTGGGTGCGTATATTACTTTCAAATAGCTTTTTTGTAAAGCATCCTTGTATAAAATCACCTAATAAATTCTGCCACCAGGCTCACATCATCTGCTGCATGATCCAAGCCGTATAAAGCTGATAAACTCCAAATATCACCACCAGCAACCCAGACCCGCGTCTTACCCATATATTTCTCGCCAGCCGGGTAAAATAAAACGCAAATACACCCATCAACATCAGATTCGGCAAAGTACCCAGTCCAAATGCCAGCATCACAGCCGCCCCATTAAGCGCGCTACCAGCGCTTAGTGCCCAAATCAACATGGAATATACCAGCCCGCACGGCAGCCATCCCCAGACCGCACCATACAAGTAGGCCTGGGGCAGGCTCCGCACCGGTGTCAGCTTCTGTACCAAAGGTTGCAACAATCGCCGCCATAATTTCCCGCCCGCTTGCTCAATGACTACAACGCCTTGCCATATACCTGCCAGATAAAGCCCCAGTGCAATCATGAACACTCCTGCAAGCACCTGTAAAGCGCGCTGTAACGGTAAAAAAGAAACCAAGCTGACAACCGAAGCACCCAAATACCCCAGTATTCCTCCCATTAGCACATAGCTGCTAATACGCCCCAGGTTATAGAAAAACTGATACAGCCCCATACGCCAGCGAGCCTGTTGAACAGAGCTCGGCAAGCTGAAGGTTAAAGCCCCCACCACACCGCCACACATGCTCAAACAGTGCACGCCCCCCAAAAGCCCCACCAGTAAGGCACCAAGCAATTGCTCCCAGCTCATTGCAATCCTTCTGGCAAGCGTCTCAAGCCTATCGCCTCTTGAACATGCAAAAGCTCAACACGCTCCGCCTGTGCCAAATCCGCCAGTGTTCTGGCCACTCGTAAAATACGTGTATAGCTTCGGGCGCTCAATCCCAGCTGCTGCATCGCTTGCTTTAAAAAGCGCTTGCTGGGCTGATCCAATACCACATGGGTTTCCAGAGACATACCGCTGAGCGCTGCGTTAAAACACTCCTGACGCTCAAGCTGCCGCTGCCATACCTGGGCGATTTTTTCACGCACGGTTTTACTACGCTCACCATCCGGCATAGCGGTTAAGGTTTCTGGTGGCACAGGCTGCAAACTCAGATAAATATCCATCCGATCCAACAAAGGCCCGGAAAGCTTACTCAAATAACGACGTATTTGATCAGGCGTATCTTTACATCTGGGATCTTGGGGAAAATAACCACTTGGGGAAGGGTTGCTTGCTGCCACCAGCACATGAGGGCGTGCTGGAAAGGTTACCTGCTGCCGCGCTCTGGCCAAGTGCACCTCTCCGCTTTCAAAAGGTGCACGCAGTGACTCCAAAACATCTCGACGAAACTCTGCCAACTCATCCAAGAAAAGCACACCCTGATGCGCCAGGCTCATTACACCAGGGCGCACAGGCTGTCCGCCACCTAATAGCCCTGCAACAGAAATGGTGCTTTCCGCTTTCTGATAAGGTGGCTGAAAAAACGTTGCGCCTTCACGCCGTTTGCCTGCAACAGACCAAATCGCCGCGACGGTTTGCGCCGCCTCCAGCTGCAACGGAGGCATCAATGTAGGCAGCCGCTCTGCCAACATACTTTTTCCGCAGCCAGGCGGCCCCAGCATTAAAACAGCATGCCCACCGGCAACAGCCACCTCCAGCGCACGCTTGGCTTGCAACTGCCCTTTGACCTCTACCCAATCCAATGCAGAGACCGGATAAAACGCAACAGCCTGTTCATCCCGCGCTTTTAGTTCTCCCTGACCCTGCGCCCAGGCAGCCAGCTCGCTTAAATGCGTCACACCCAGCACATCTAAATCAGATAGCACTGCCAACTCCGCAAGGTTATCCTGCGGCACCCCCAGTGCACATTGATGTTGCAGCGCAGACAAAGCGGCAGGAAATAGCCCTTCCACCCCTCTTACTGCACCACTGAGCCCCAGCTCTCCCAACCATGCGCGCAGGGTAATAGGGGATGCAGGCAACTGCCCGGAGGCAACCAACACCCCTAAAACAATCGGCAAATCATAACGGCTGCCGCTTTTGGGTAAGTCGGCCGGCGCAAGATTCACCGTAATACGTTTATCAGGCAGCGAAAAACCACAGCTTTGCAGCGCACTGCGCACTCTTTCACGACTTTCCCGCACTGCACCTTCAGGCAACCCGACAATGGAAAAACTGGGCAAACCATTGGCCAAATGCACTTCCACTGAAACTGGCGGAGCCTCCAGGCCGGCACTGGCAAAAGTTTGGATTCTGGCAAAACTCACAGCATCAAGCTTCCCTATCTGCGAGCAAACTTTCCAGCCGTGTTTCTAACGCCTCCACTTTCTGGCGCGTTTTATAAAGCAGCTGTTGTTGCACCTCAAACTCTTCTCGACTGACACACTCCAGCTCAGCCAAGACCTTTTGCAAAGACAATTTCAGAGCCAGCTTCACATCCTCCGGCAAAGCACCAAGCTGCGGTGGCAACTGCTGAAAAACACGGCTGATGGCATGGGCAATCTGATCAGGCTGCATCTAACACTCCAAAAAGATTTAAAATAAGAAATAGTATAAACTTCTAACGATTTAAGGAGCCACTTTATGGCCCTGCGCTATGACATTTTGGCAGAAACGGGCTCGCGTCCAGAAAAGATTTTCCAACAGGTTGTAGAGGCTTTTAAAACCTATAACATCACACCCAATCCCGCTAATTTTGCCGTGTTCTACACCTACTATAACGGCAACATCCCCCAGCTGAGCGCTGAGCTGAACACCATTCTGAAGAATGAATACGGCTACCAGAATCGTTACGGAAAAGAGCTCTTCGAAAAATACCTTCTTCATGAGGACAACGTCCTCTCAGAGCTGGATCGTGCCATTCGCCACCTGCTGTCTAATCTGGCCAAACGCATTGAGCGGCTGGCGCTTAAATTTGAGCAGCAGAGCAAAACACTTGAGGAAGTCAGTGAGAAACTCAACACCCCTCTCGACCAAGCGCAACTGACAGAGCTGACCCAATCCGTACTCGATACGGCACGCGCACTGCATGACGATACCAACCAGTTCGAACATGTCATTCTCACCTCGGCACAAGAGATCCAGCGGCTACGTAAGGAGCTGATCGAAGCACGCATGGAAAGCATGAAAGATGAGCTCACCGGCTTACTGAACCGCCGTGCTTTTAACGATGCGCTGGCCGAAATGACCGCCGCCTACGAAAACAAGCCTGATCAGCTGCATCTGATCATGACTGACATTGATCACTTTAAAAACTTCAATGACACCTTCGGACACCTGACAGGCGACAGCGTATTACGTTATTTTGCAAAACTGATGCAAACCACCAAACGAGAGAATGAAAACATCTTCCGCTACGGCGGAGAAGAATTTGCCATACTAACCTGGGACGAGCCTTTAGAGGCCGCCGTCGCACGTGCCGAACAGCTCCGTAGCGAACTCACCAAAGCCCGCCTGAAACGGAGAACGGACAACACGCTGTTACCCACTATTACCGCCTCATTCGGTGTGGGCGAGTTCAAAGGTGCCGAAGATAGCATTGAAGCCTTTATTGAACGCGCCGACAAGGCGCTTTATCTGGCAAAAAAATGTGGGCGCAACCAGGTTAAAACTGAACTTGATCAGGGATGCGACGCCTGAGCGTCTACAGCCGGTGACAGCTTCACTACCAGCACCTGAGCTCCTGCTTTTTTTAACTGATTACGCAGCCGAATCACATCCAATTTGTTATCCAAAGGAGATGAACGTAGCTGATAAAGCACCCGACCGGCCTTTTCAAACACACGTATTTGTAACTGATCAAATCCCTTCCGCGCCAAACGTTGCAACTCTTTTTGTGCCGCCTCCATTCGCCCAAAAGTACCAGCCACCAATACAACCGGTTGCGCCAAATGCACCGGCAAAGGCTCCACATCAACTTTTACGGCCATTTTAGGCAAGCTTTCATAAAAGCTGAAAGCCATTGCAGAAGTACTTTCCTGCTGTACAGCCTCATGTTCCGGCAACTGAATGGAAGCAGAAGTGTCTGCCGGTTCCTTTTCTGAAGAAAAGAGCGCCCAAGGCAAAAAACTCATGCCCCATAGTACACCGGCCAGCAATAGCCCCACCCCCCCCCACTTCAACAACGCGCGCCTGCGTGCCTGCGCACGCTGTAAACGTACCTGCTGCGTTTTTCGAATCGGTGTCATCTCACATAGTCTCAGGTGCAGAAACGCCCAGCAATGCCAAACCGTTATAAATCACCTGCTTCACCGCAGCCACCAGCGTTAAGCGCGCATGGCGTAAAGCGGCATCCTCCACCAAAAAAGGCGTGCTATTGTAGTAGCTATGCAGTTTATGCGCCAGATCACGCAGATAATACGCAACCAAATGCGGCTCTCGACTTGTCGCCGCCCGGGCAATCAGCTCTGGAAAACGCACCAGCAGCGCCGCAATCTCTTTTTCGACTTCCTCTTCCAGAAGATTCAGGTTTTCCACACCGACTTGGCGATTCCACGCCATTCCCTTTTCCTCAGCCTGACGCAGCACCGAGGCAATCCGCGCATGCGCATACTGAATATAGTAAACCGGGTTATCATTGCTCTGAGATTTAGCCAGATCCAAGTCAAAATCCATATGCTGCTCTGACTTGCGCATCACATAGAAAAACCGCGCCGCATCCGTGCCCACTTCCTCCCGCAGCTCCCGCAGCGTGACAAACTGCCCGGAACGTGTTGACATGGGCACCTTTTCCCCACCGCGCCATAAGGTTGCAAACTGCACCAACAACACCTCCAGCGCCGCATCATTCAGCGCCAGCGCCTTCAGTGCCGCTTTCACCCTGGGAATATAGCCATGATGATCCGCGCCCCAAATATCAATTAAGTGCTCAAAGCCACGCTCAAACTTATTCAAGTGGTAAGCAATATCTGAAGCAAAATAGGTTTTTACCCCATTATCCCTCACCACCACCCGGTCTTTCTCATCCCCAAACGCCGTTGAGCGGAACCACAGCGCGCCCTCTTTTTCATAGATAAAGCTCGCCTGCTGCAACTTTTCAATCACAGCATCTACCAATCCGCTGTCAAACAGGCTCTGCTCTGAAAACCAATTATCAAAAGTCACGCGAAATTCAGCCAGATCCTCCCGGATATCTCCCAGGATGGACTCCAGGGCAACCCGATGCACCAGGGCATACTGCTCTCCCAGCAACTGCTTGGCCGCCGCGATCAACCCATCAATATGCGCTTCTTTATCACCTGCCGGTGCATCCTTAGGCACCCCAGCATATACCTCTTCCACAGAGCGGTGCAGTGCCTCACCTACACGGCTTTTCACTTCCTCAGCAATGTCCCGAATATAATCGCCCTGGTAACCATTCGTCGGAAATGAAAAACGCTCCCCCAGCAGCTCCAGATAACGCAGCCATACTGAAGTTGCCAGAATATCCATCTGGCGACCTGCATCATTGACGTAATATTCACGTGTTACCTGATAACCTGCCGCCTCCAGCAGGTTGCTTAAAGAAGCGCCATAAGCCGCTCCCCGGCCATGCCCCACGTGCAATGGGCCTGTGGGGTTGGCAGATACGAATTCCACCAGCACAGATTGCCCACCGCCTGCATCACTGCATCCATAGGCCTCCCCTTGCTCCAAAATGGCAGGCACCACGGAAAACTTACTGTCATCGGCAACAAAAAAGTTAATAAACCCGGGGCCTGCAATCTCCACTTTCACCAGCCATGCCGCTTCAGGCAAGGCCGCAACGATCAGCTCCGCCATCTCCCGCGGTGCCTTACCGGCAGGCTTGGCCAGCACCATAGCCAAATTGGTAGCAAAATCCCCATGCGCTTTATCACGGGTATGATCCACACGCACCTGAGGCATTAAGTCTGACGGCAACAATGATTGCGCTTTAAGCGTATCAATGCACTGTGAAAGAGTCTGGACAATCTGATTTTTCATAATGAAATTTCAATATCTTTTAGTTTAAAAAAGAAAATATTTTAAGAAAAAGGCTACACGCACGTTTGCCACCAGGCGCCTTACACACCCGTGGCTTAACGTGCTGAGCAAAGATTACTTGGTACGGCCTACCCAGCGTAACCACACATAGCCAGAGATACCGGCCAGCAAGGAAGCCATCAGAATCCCCATCTTGGCCTGCTGTAACAACTCAGGATGCCCCGGCCAGGCCAGCTCGGCAACAAAGATCGACATGGTAAACCCAATACCGCCCAAAAAGCCAATGCCTACCAGCTGATGCATCCGCGCACCTGAGGGTAGCGTTGCCATGCCAAGCTTTACGGCCAGCCATGCAAACCCTGCAATGCCCAGCATTTTACCCAGCACCAACCCCAGAATAATACCCAATGACACTGGGTGCTGAAAAGCACTGACCAGCGCCTCACCATTGATATGAATCCCCGCGTTTGCCAACGCAAACAGCGGAATCACCATCAATGCCACCGGCAGATGCAACGCATGCTCAAGCCGCATGGAAGGCGGCTGCACATCACGCACCACCGAGCCAACCGTACGAATAATCCCCTTCTGGGTTTCATCCAGCACCGGTGCTTCATATTTCGGCGTTTGGCGGAATTTAGTCAAAAACCCATCCAGCAGCTCATCAAATGCTTGGGGGCGGATTTTCGGCCGAGCTGGAATAGCCAGAGCGGTCAACACCCCAGCAATAGTGGCATGCACACCTGAAGCCAGCATAAAGCTCCACATCACCACCCCACCTAAAGCATAAGGCCAGGCGCGATAGATGCCCATCAGGTTAAACATCCATAAAATACCCAGTACGGCAATAGAGGCCAGCAGCGCATCCAGTACAATCGTATCCGTGTAGAAAATCGCGATTACCGCAACCACCCCCAAGTCATCCACAATTGCCAATGCTACCAAAAAGGTCACCAGAGCCGCCGGTACCCAGCGGCTCAGCAGCATCAGCGTCGCAATTGCAAAGGCGATATCCGTTGCCATAGGAATGCCCCAACCGTTGATGGTTGGCTCGCCCCAGTTAATGGCGACATAAATTAAAGCAGGCATCACCATCCCACCAATGGCTGCCATAACCGGTAGCATGGCCGCTTTTAAATCCGACAGCTCCCCGACCAGCAGTTCCCGTTTGATCTCCAGCCCGATCAGAAAGAAAAAGAAAGCCATCAATCCATCATTGATCCAATGATGCAGGCTCATGCTCACCTGCCACTCCCCCAGTGCCAGCGTCAGCTTCTGCTCAAACAGGTGGTGATAACCGGCGCCGATAGGCGAGTTCGCCAAAATAAGCGCCACAATTGTCATGCTCAACAAGGCCATGGCGGAGGCCGTCTGCGTATGCAAAAAGGCTTCCAGTGGTGTCAATACACGATCCGTCACTCGCTCCCACGGTGCGTATAAACGAAAACGCTCAGGCATTTGATTATTCATCGTGTTTCCTCCATCCAAATAAATGTTGCCATTCTACCTGTTTGCCCTGCTCGGCGATAGGAGAAAAAGTGCGCTGACTGGGCATAGGTACACACTTCCGCAGCCCAGATTCGCTCCACCCCCAACCTTTGCAGCTGCCAGCGGGCAATACCTTGAAGATCCATCAACCAGCGCCCTTGCCGACTCGCCTCAAAATGCTCAGGCGTCGCCTGTGCACCGCACAACATTTGGTCTCGCACATCCTCTCCCACCTCAAAGTATGCTTTGGAAATCCCAGGCCCAATCCAGACAAGCAGATTTTCTGGTACCTCCGGCAAAGCTTGCAATGTTTGCGCAATGATGCCGTTTTCCAGCCCTCGCCAGCCGGCATGTATCGCCGCCACCAGTGTACCTGTTTTATTCGTCATCAGAATCGGCAAGCAGTCTGCGGTCATAACAGCCAAAACCGTATTCATATGATCCGTCCAACTGGCATCCGCAACAGGGGTCTCCCCCTTTTTTTCGTTTTCGAAAATTTTGATGACTTGATTTGTATGCCGCTGATCAAGAAAAGTGGGCTTTTGAGGCAAATTGAGCGCTTTTTGCACAATTTTCCGGTTTTCTAACACGCACTCCGGCACATCTTCCACATGTAACGCCAGATTCAAAGAATCATAAGGCGCACGGCTCACACCGCCTGTACGATAAGTCTGCCAGGCACGAATATGCATCGGCACCTGCCAATTGGGGCTGGATGCAATCACTCCCATACCTGCTCCACTCCGTCGTCACTGACCCAGGCGATTTCAATACCATCCGCTTCCCAGTCATCCTCACCCTGCTGCTCCTGCAAAAACACATCCTGCTCATCTCGCAACAAATCAATCAGCAGTGCCATATCTTCTGGCATGGGCGCAGTAAAACTGACCGGCTTGCCGCTTTCCGGATGGATAAACCCCAGCTTCCCCGCATGCAGTGCCTGACGTTTGAAAGCCCGTAACTGCTCAATAAATTCAGGCGCCATTCCTTTGGGCAATTTTAAACGTCCACCATAGACGGGATCACCCACCAATGCATGCCCAATCATCGCCATATGCACACGAATCTGATGTGTACGTCCCGTTTCAAGCCTTACTTTCACATGAGTAAAGCCTCGAAAACGTTCCGCAATACGATAGTGCGTCACAGCAGGCTTCCCTCCTACCTCCAAAGCCGCCATACGTTTGCGATCCTTGGGATGACGACCGATATTTTTTTCAATCGTGCCGCCAGAAATCAGCTCACCCTGTACGATCGCATCATAAATGCGTGTCACTTTACGCTCAGACAGCTGCGCAACCAGGTGCGTATACGCTGATGAAGTTTTTGCCACAACCATCAAGCCGGTCGTGTCCTTATCCAGACGGTGCACAATACCCGCCCGCGGCAAAGTCTCCAGCTCAGGCATGTAGTAGAGCAAACCATTCATCAAAGTACCATCCGGCGTACCGGCGCCGGGGTGCACCACAAGCCCTGCAGGCTTGTTCAGTACCAGAATCTGAACATCCTCGTACACAATATCCAGAGGAATAGGTGTGGCTACCGCAGCCACCTGCTGACTGGGCACTGCTGCCAGCACCACCTGCTCGCCTCCAAGCACTTTATAGTTAGGCTTGGTAACAGTAACCTCATCCACAGTAAGCTGACCCGCTTTAATCCAGCGCTTCAACTGCTCGCGGGAGAATGACGGAAACAGTTGCGCCACAACTGCATCCAGCCGTTTGCCGCCTGCCTCCATGGGGATGGCTGCACTGAAATGTTGCTGCGGGTGTGTAGGTTGTGTTACGGCCATATGGTATGATTGCTCCACCTTCAATTAACCCCTTATTGTATACGATGAAACAACTGATGCGACTGCTGGTGCTAACCATGGCACTTTCTGGCTGCACCTCGCTTTCCAACCTGGTGGTAAAACCTGAGGCTGAGTGGACAATTCAAGACTACTGGCAGCACCTTAAAGAAGCTTATGACAACGAGCAGTGGGAACAGACTATTCAATACGGGGAAAAGCTGATCGCCTATTACCCTTATGGCCAAGAAACGGAACAGGCCTATCTTTATCTGGCATATGCCTACTATAAATGGGATGAAGCCCAATCTGCCATTCGCACCTTGAATGAGTTTATGCGTCTCTATCCCAAGCATCCGGCATTACCATATGCTTACTATCTACGTGCTCGCGCGTCTGAAAGCATGGTCGAAAACTGGTTTGACCGCTTTCTTACCGACCCGGCGCGCCGCTCGGCGGATACACTGCTTCAAACCCTGCAATACTATCAGGCGATTTTGGAAAAATTTCCCCACAGTCGCTATGCTGACATCGCCCGGAAAAAAGTGGTGGTTTACTACAACCGTCTGGCACGGCACGAATACCATGTAGCACAATTTTACTTTGAAAAAGGCGCCTATCTGGCTGCCGCCAAACGGGTCAGCCGCCTGTTAAAAAGTTACCCCCGTGCCATGGTCACCCTGGATGCCTTAAAGCTGATGGCCATTGCCTATGACCGTCTGGGCATGGATGTTCAGGCGGGTCATGTGCGCCAGGTACTGGTAGCCACTTTTGAAAAGCAGGTGGAACTGGCACAGCCACTCACCGCATCCGAACAGCACAAGGCCTCTGAGCTGGAGAAGCTGCAAAGTCAGCCGCCTGTCCGCAGCTTGCGCTGGAGCAATACAGAGGCACTCTAAGCAGCGCGCAATACTTTACGCGACCGGCTCGCTATAACGGCTGGTCACCGGATAACGCCGATCTCTGCCAAAACTTCGCGTACTCACCCGCACCCCTGGCGGAGCCTGACGGCGTTTATACTCATTGCCGTTAATCAATGCAATCGCTCGATGCACATGCACCGCATCAATCCCTTCCGCTACAATGGCCTGCGGCGTTTTCATCTCCACCACATAGGCCTGAATAATACGATCCAATATTTCATACGGCGGCAGGCTATCTTCATCCCGCTGATCCGGGCGCAGCTCTGCACTGGGCACACGGGTCATCACCGCCTCTGGAATAACAGGAGATTGTGCATTACGCCACTTGGCCAGCTGATACACCTGGGTTTTCAAAACATCTTTCAAAGGCGCAAACCCACCCACCATATCACCATAAAGGGTGGTATAACCCACTGCTGTTTCAGATTTATTACTGGTCGACAACACCAGCCTGCCAGTGGCATTCGATACAGCCATTAAGGTGATACCGCGCACACGCGCCTGCAGGTTCTCCTCTGTCACCCCAGTGACTTTGGGCAAACGAGGGCTCAATACCTGCTCAATACCGCTTACACCGTCCTCTATGGGCAGAATGGAAAACTCAACCCCCTGTGTTTCAGCCTGAGTTTGTGCATAAGTCACACTTTCCTGTGCAGTATATCGATAGGGCATCATGATGGCTTCACAGCGCTCAGCCCCCAGGGCATCCACCGCTACCGCAAGTGTTAATGCTGAATCAATGCCTCCTGACAGCCCCAGCACAATACCGGCAATATTATTCTTTTCTATAAAATCACGCGTCCCGGTGACCAGCGCCTGATACAAACGCTCAGTAGTCTCAGGCAATGCTGCCTGCTCCCCGGGCAAAATTACCACATTATCTCGCTGCCGCACCAATGAAACCGGACACAGCGCCGTCTTAAACGCTTCGGCCTGCACCAGCACGTCCCCTTCTGCATCCATGGCAAAGCTGGCACCGTCAAAAACCAGCTCATCCTGCCCACCAACCTGGTTGACATAGAGAACCGGCTTGCCAAATTCATCGATACGACGGCGTACGACTTGCAAGCGATCCGCCTGCTTTTTCGCATGAAAAGGTGAAGCGTTCATGTTCAACAACACTTCGGCACCTGCTGCCACTGTACGCTCCACCGCCGTAGGCTTCCAGACATCCTCACAAATCAAAAGCCCAAAGCGCACGCCCTTATGCTCGATCACACATGCCTGCTCTCCGGGAGCAAAATAGCGTTTCTCATCAAAAGGGCCATAGTTGGGCAGAAACTGCTTCATATAGACAGCCTGTAGCTGCCCTTCATACACCCAGGCGGCCATATTAAAGCGCTCTTCCAGTGCATCCATCATCGGATACCCCACCACCATCGCCACCGGCAGACGCGCCTCACATAAGGTATCCAGCGCAGCCTGCACCTGTGGATAGAGCCCCGGGCGCAGCAGGATATCCTCCGGCGGATAGCCTGTCAGACACATTTCCGGAAACACGATGACATCTGCCCGATGCTGATGCAGTGCCTCTTTGGTCAATTCCAATACCTTACGGGTATTGCCCGCCACATCCCCCACCGTGGGATTCATTTGTGCCATGACAACGGTTAATTGCTGGCTCACACTCAGCCCTCCAGCCTGGCTTTTATGGCAACACCCATCTGGGTCGGTGTCCGCACGACTGTCACACCGGCTGCCTCCAAAGCGGCCATCTTACCTTCAGCGGTACCCTGTCCACCACTGACAATCGCACCGGCATGCCCCATGCGTCGGCCAGGCGGTGCTGTCACACCGGCAATGTAGGCAACTACCGGCTTGCTCACATGATCACGGATAAACGCAGCTGCCTGCTCTTCTGCCGTACCGCCGATCTCACCGACCATGATAATCCCCTCTGTTTGCGGATCTTCTTCAAAGCGCTTTAAGCAGTCAATAAAATCCATCCCGTGGATCGGGTCACCGCCAATCCCTACACAGGTGGACTGCCCCAGCCCCACCTGGGTCGTCTGCCAAACCGCCTCATAAGTCAGTGTCCCCGAACGAGATACAATGCCAACTTTTCCGGGCATGTGAATATGCCCGGGCATAATACCCATTTTGCACGCACCCGGGGTAATCACACCCGGGCAGTTAGGGCCAATGAGCACACTATCTGAATGCGCCAGCACCGCTTTGACTTTCAGCATCTCTGCCACGGGAATGCCTTCAGTAATACAGGCAATTACTTTTATCCCGGCATCCACCGCTTCCAAAATAGAGTCTGCCGCAAAAGGTGGTGGTACATAGATCATGCTGGCATTGGCGCCGGTTGCTTCAACCGCTTCTTTCACTGTATTAAACACCGGGCGATCCAGATGCGTGAGCCCACCTTTGCCGGGTGTCACACCACCGACCAGACAAGTGCCATAGGCAATGGCCTGCTCAGAATGAAAAGTACCCTGTTTGCCCGTAAACCCTTGTGTGATCACACGAGTCGCTTTATCTACCAAAATACTCATGCCTGTTCCTCCTGCGCCAAGGCCACAACCGTTTTAGCCGCCTGCTCAAGATCATCCACGGCAGTTACATTCAATCCGCTTTCCGCCAGCAGCTTTCGCCCCGCCTCCACATTGGTGCCTTCCAGGCGCACCACAACCGGCAGGCTCAGCCCCACTTCCTGAACAGCCTGAATAATGCCTTCGGCAATCAGATCACAACGCACAATCCCACCAAAAATATTCACCAGAATCGCTTTCACTGCATCCGAGCTGGTAATCAGCTTAAACGCCTCTGCCACACGCTCTGCCGTAGCACCGCCACCTACATCCAGAAAGTTGGCCGGCGCACCGCCATGAAGTTTAATCAGATCCATGGTCGCCATGGCTAACCCGGCACCATTAACCATACAGCCGATATTGCCCTCCAAAGCGATATAGTTCAGGTTGAATTGCCGAGCTCGCGCCTCACGCGGGTCTTCCTGGCTCGGATCATGCATGGCCTGCAAATCAGGATGACGGTAGAGTGCATTATCATCAATATTTACTTTGGCATCCAAAGCAACCAGCTGATTGTCTTCTGTGCGTACCAGCGGGTTAATTTCAACCAGTGCCAGATCTTTTTCCAGCGCCAGCCTGTACAAGTTCGTCAGGATCTGACCCAGTTGCTTAAAGGCCTCTCCTTTCAACCCCAGCGCAAACCCAGCCTGCCGTGTCTGATAGGGCATGATACCGGTGACTGGATCCACAACCAGCGTCAGGACTTTTTCAGGCGCTTCGGCGGCTACCTGTTCAATATCCATCCCGCCTGCTGCAGACAATACGAAAGTATGCCGTTTTCGGGCACGATCAATCAGTAAGCTTAAGTAAAATTCCTCTGCAATCGGTAACGTTTGTTCTACCAAAAGCGCATTTACCGGCAGTGCACGCCCGCCTGTCTGCACAGTTGCCAGCTGGCTGCCCAGCAGCTGTGCAGCAGCCACTTCTGCTTCATCCCGTGTCATCACCACTTTCACACCGCCGGCTTTACCACGCGCACCGGCATGGATCTGTGCTTTAATAACACAGGGTAACCCAACAGTATCCAGCGCACCCGGCAGTGCATCCAGCTGTTCGATCACAACCCCCTCCGGCACTGGGATATCAACGGCTTTAAACAGCAGTTTGGCTTGGTACTCATGTAAATTCATTTACGCTGGCCTCTTTTATCACGCTAAATCTGTGTTATTTTACCGTCCAGAAAGACTCAAGACTGAAAAGGAAGGCAAGATGCGCGCATTTTTATTTTTAATACTGATTTTTTTAGTATTCGGGCTAGTCATGCTGATCAGCATGCGCATACAACGCATGCGCAGAGGGCGTATGGAGAAGCCCCCATCAGGCAGAAAAGAGACAATGGTAAAGTGTGTGGTCTGCGGTGCTTATCTGCCAGACAGGCGGGCGGCTCAATGCGCGGAAGGGCCTTGCTGCCCGGAGCATCAGTCGTAAATTTTCTCAACCGTTACATCAAACAAAAGTACCTGTCCAGCCAGAGGATGATTGAAATCCACCGTGACGGCATCCCCTTCAATCGCAACAATAGTACCCGGCACCTGCTCACCTGCAGCACCATCAAAACCGATCACAAGCCCACGAGCCAGTTCAATATCCTCAGGAAACTGATCACGCGTCATCACTACCAGATTGTCCGGGTCTGGATTTCCAAAAGCGTCATCTGGAAACAGGGTAAACAGCTTCTGCTCACCTTCCGCCAAACCGACCAGCCAACGCTCCAGCCCCGCAAACAGCGTACCATCCCCCAAGGTGAACTGAAGCGTTTCATCTGCTTCCGTCTGATCCACTACCGTGCCGTCAATCAAACTCAGGCTGAATTTAATATCCACCGTACTGTCAGGCAATACCGTCTTCATAAGCCCTCCTAAAATTTACCGAAAATTGAAAAAGGCTCCTGCGGCATTTCATCACAGCGCACCTTCCAGACCAGGGTATAACGACACGCCTCACTCACACACGCAACCGCGTCAAACTCAAATTTTGCCGGACGCAAGGCATACACCTCCTCTTTCACATAGCCTTCAGGGCACAGTTCACGTGCCTGATAGTCCATCTGAAAACCATCCAGCACCGGCGGTTCATCATAATGTTGTTTTAAAAGCCACGCTTTTTCACTTTCCATCGATACCACCTGCACGGGATAGATCAGTTCGCCTATCTTCCCGGCCGCATGGCCACTCCACGAAGCCACTTTTTCCACCATCGTGCCGCAACCTGCCAGCATGATGACCAGCATGCTTATAAACAGCACACGCATTACTGCACACTCCCTGTCAGCGGCTGCTCACGCAGGCCTTGTTCGCGAATGATATAGCACATGTTGGTGTGCAGCTTTTTGCCGTCAATTAACAAAGAGGCGCCATATTGATCCTCCGGGTTCAGGCGCACATCTCCGGAAAAGACCTTAATCAGTTTACCGTCCATACAGCTGCGAATTTCCACCACCCGCTTCAGCCCAACCCAGTCAGACTGGATATTTTTTGCCTGATTAGCCACTTTCTCACATCCTGTCAAAGCAACCAGAAATACTGCCGCCACACCTACCCAAACTGCTTTCATATCAAAAATCCTTTTCATCCTCTGTATGCGTTTTAAGATCTTGTATGCGCCAATCCTGGCTATTCAAGGTTTCCTCATCATCCGCGCCTTTAGTGGGCCACAGCCATGCTATAAGCACGATTGCCACAACGGTTAATAAAAACAAAGCAAGCTGCTGATTCAAAGCTCAACTCCCTTCTGTGCCTTAATCCCCGCATCAAACGCATGTTTGACAAGCCGCATTTCCGTCACCGTATCAGCATCTTCCACCAAAAGCGCCGGAGCACCACGCCCTGTAATGACCACATGTTGGTGCGCAGGACGCTGCAACACATCCTCTCTCAAAGCTGACCAATCCAAATAATGATACGCCAGTGCCACACAGAGTTCATCTAAAATCACCATATCCACCTGCGGATCCTGAAGGTAGGCTTTCGCTTTTTCCCAACCCGCCTGTGCCCGCTCCTGATCTGCTTTGAAATTCTGCGTCTCCCAGGTGAACCCCTCACCTAACGCATGAAATGCAACCTGCTCAAACTGGCTGAAAAACCGCTCTTCTCCTGTCGCCATAGGCGCCTTAATAAACTGCAGAATTGCCACGTGCATACCGTGCCCCAATGCCCGTGCCGCCATGCCGAAAGCCGAGCTGCTTTTCCCCTTACCTTCACCTGTCAGTACCAGCAGCACGCCTTTTTCTGCCTGCGCACGTGCAATCCGCTGATCCATAAACTTTTTACGGCGTCGCATAATTTCATTATGTTTATGAACATCCATACAGACTTCTCATCTTAAAATTCACTCTCTTCTTATATAATCGCAAACTCTACATTATGGAGGGATAACAGATGAATATCACCGTTTTAGGTACAGGGTTTGCTGCTTTAACAGCCATACGCCATCTGCGCAAACAGGCACCACATGCCAATATTACCGTGATTGCACCCCGCAAACAGCTGATTTATCTGCCCAGTTTAATCTGGATTCCCGCCGGATTGAAAAAAGGCGAGGACTTAAAAGTCGATCTGGATAACTTCTTCCGCCGCATGCGCGTCACCTTCATTGAAGGTTCAGTCACCAATATCACCCATAACGGGCGCACCGTAATCGTTAACGACAGCGAACAGGAAGTCCAAAACGATGGACTGATCATTGCATCAGGTGGACGCTTTATTAAAAAACTGCCCGGCATTGAGCATGTCATCACCCCTTGCGAAGGTATTCCGGCCGCCGAACAGATTCGCGAACGCCTGCAAAACCTCTCCAGCGGCACCATCGCCATTGGGTTCAGTGGCAACCCTAAAGAGCCCGCTGCCATGCGCGGTGGCCCCATGTTTGAATTCCTGTTTATTATTGATCGCCTCCTGCGTAAACAAGGGCGCCGAGAGCGCTTCAAGCTTGTTTTCTTTAATCCTGCGACAGAGCCTGGCAAACGACTGGGGCCGCAAGTCCCGGCACGCATCCTCGAAATGATGCGCAAGCACAATATCGAGACCCATCTGGGGCATAAAATAAAAGGCTTTGAAGCCAACAAGGTTCTGACAGAAGGCGGAGACATCGAGGCAGATTTAATTTTATTCATGCCCGGCATGACCGGTCCCGCCTGGCTGCAAAACAGCCCTCTGCCGCAATCGGAAGGCGGGCTGATCAAAGCTAACGCCCTGGCGCAGGTGGAAGACTTTGAAAAAGTCTATGTCGCAGGCGATGCAGGCAGCTACCCTGGCCCCGAATGGCAGGCCAAACAAGCCCATGCAGCAGACATTCAGGCCGAGGTTGCCGCCCGCAATCTGATCTCAGAACTCAACGGGCAGATCCCGCAAGCATATATCAAACACGAGCTGATCTGTATTATTGACACCCTGAGCCACGGTATTCTGGTTAAACGTACCGAAAAAGGCACCACCTTGCTCCCGCCCTGTCGGCTCATGCACCTTGCAAAACGGGTTTTTGAATGGTGGTATCTGCGCCAATATCGCTAACTTTATCAAAATATCAAAACCGGGCACTCAGCCCGGTTTTTTACATGCATGCCGAAAAACATGCTTCCTCTCTGAACGCGCCGTCTGCTCCAATACCACACCCGCCTTGCTTAACTGATACCGCAACGCCCCTTCACACCCCGTGCAACGCACTGTCACGCCCTGCGCCAACCAGCGCGCTTTAACTGAAGCCGCAGGATGGCGAAAAAAATTCCCATAACCTGCAGAAACCGCTACTTGTTCAGGCTCTACTGCTGTCAACCAACGCACACTGTTTGAAGTGGCACTGCCATGATGCCCTGCCACCAGTACATTGGCGCGCAGCTTAGTCTCTGGCACATGCTGCACCAACCAGTGCTCTCCTTTGGCGGACAAGTCCCCTGTCACCAGAAAAGAAGCATTCCCTACTGAAACTTTCAGCAGACATGAACGGTCATTATCTGCCGTCAGGGGTGGGCGGGGCAAATAAGAAAAGATAACCCCATCCCACACCCAGCGCTGCGCATCACAAGGTTGTGCACCGGGCAAGCGATCCGGCTGTCCGGCATCCAGCCGCTTGACCGAAATACCGGCTAATACCGTCTCCGCACCCCCTGCATGATCCCTGTCATGGTGGCTGATCACCAGGCGATCCAACTGCTGCCACCCATATGCACGCAAATGACTCAAAACCGCCTCTCCACCATCCAGCCTTCCCCAGCGGGGGCCGGCATCATAGACCAGCACATGATTGCGTGTTTCCACCACAATCGCCTGCCCCTGTCCCACCTCCAACAGCGTGATACGCGCCTGCGCATACGGAACTTTCTCCGGTTGTGCCCCCAACAACGCTATCAACGCCACACCTGCCCAAACAGCCCACCAGTATTTCGGCCAACGCAACAGCACACCAAATATCAACAGCAGCCATCCAACTACCGCCACAAGCGGCCAATGCAGCATGATCGGAGGAAAAAGCTCCGCCATCAGCTGTAAAAGCGACCAAAGCGCCTGCCATATACGATCCATCCCCTGCAACAACCACTGTGCACCCGGCAGCCAAACAAGTATGACCAGACTTATCAGCACCAGCCCCACCAGCATCAGCGGCAGTAAAGGCACCAGCAGCACATTCACCACACTGGCCAGCCCGGCCGCCTGCTGGAAAAAATAGCCCACAACCGGCATCAGCCCCAGCGCCAGTACACCCTGCACACCCAACAACTGCCGAATGCGTCCCCACCGCTTGAAGACAGGATGACTCATCCAGGCAAAAATCAATGCAACGGCAATAAAGGAAAGCCAAAATCCCGGGCTCAGGACGCTGGGCGGATGCACCAGCGTAATCAAAAAGGCTGCAGTCGCCAACAGCGCCCAAGGGTGCCAATGACGGCGAAGCAACAATAGCAAAGCCACAATCCCAACCATCAGCCAGGCACGCACAGCCGGCACACCGAAACCGGACAAAAACAGATACCCTGTCGCCAATAACAACATGCCCCATGCAGCAAAATGCACACGTGCCACCTGCTGCAACCGTACCGGCAACCAGCGCCACATCCAGAAAAACAGCACAAACCCCAGCCCCGATACCATGCCCATATGCAGCCCTGAAATGGCCATCAGATGCACCGTGCCCGTTTGCTGAAACAGCTGCCACTGCTGCGGTGTGATACGGCTGCGCTCACCAAAGCTCAAGGCATCATAAACGCCTGCAAAAGGGGAAGCCTGCCAGTGATATGCGACCTGCTGCGCAAACCACGCACGCAACGCATGCCAGCTTCCACTCTGCCCTGTTTTTTCAATCACTTGACGCACCGTAGCACGCCCCTGAACACCCTGCTGGAAAGCCCAGGACTCATAATCAAACCCCACAAAATTCACCCAGCCGTGTACCGGTTTGACCTTTACCAACAGCCGCCAATGTTCCCCCACATCAGGCGACCAAGCTGCCGCCGTCTGACCGTAAGCACTGATACGCAATACGGCATTCTGCCACTGCGGGAAATCCTCTGGCGGTACCACTACTTGCCCATTCAATGTCAGGCGTTCAGGCTCTGAGGCAACATAAACAGGTAACGAAACCACTTTGATCGTCATCATCAACGGAGGTGCATATGCCGGAACAGCTAAGGGCAAATGAGTAACCAAATACCACTTGGCCCATAACCCACCGCTCAGCACGCCTGCCCCCAGCAGCAGCACTCGCACAAATGCACGCATAACCAGTAAAATAAGCAAGGTTATGCTCAAAATAGCAACCGTGCTGTCCGCTGGGGGCACAAACACCCCGGCCATACCCGCTAACCAGCCAACGACAAAAAACATCACGGAGTCGGCCTGTGCCTCGCAAGTTTTTTAAAAAACATATGCCTCACCCGGAAAAAATTCGTAATGCCAAAGGCCTTGGCTGGCTGGGAAAATGGCTGGGCAATCCTGCACTATGGCACCTGCACCGCCACTCCCTGGCAAAAGCTTTTTTTATCGGTATGTTCTGGATGGTCATCCCGATGCCCTGGCAAATGATCGCTGCCGCCTTAACCGCCATTCCTCTCCGGGCAAACCTTCCCTTAAGCGTTGCTTTAGTCTGGATCAGCAACCCCGTCACCATGGGGCCTATTTACTACTTCAACTACCTGGTAGGCACCTGGATCCTCGGCATCCCAGCACAGCCCTTCGAATGGAGCACGGATCTGGACAAAATCATACACCTGCTGGAGCAGATCGGCACACCGCTTTATCTGGGCAGCGTTGCGGTAGGGCTGACACTTGCACTGATCAGCTCCATAGCGGTCAGCTGTTTCTGGCGCTGGTATGTGATTCGCGCCTGGCAGGCGCGCCGTCATGCTCGAGGCGACCACCGTTAATCTTCTTCCGTATCTTCCCGCTCACACCAACGCTCCAGACGCGCCAATGCCTTAGCATGCAGTGTTTCCGCTGAAACGCCGCTGAGCAGCTCAAGCGCTTCATCCACATGCTCAACCGTATAAAGATGA
>CAYRSN010000025.1:0-19314 GCA_964427185.1 uncultured Piscirickettsiaceae bacterium
TGAGCAGGTGGCGGCTCAGCTGGCGCGTAAAGTATGTGACAGCCAGGGTGTTTCAATCAACTTGAGCCCGGAGACGTTGAAGCACCCGTCGCTGTTTGAGTGGTTGAAGCCGCTGGCATCAGCATGTGCGCAGTATAAGATTGTGTTGGAAATTACTGAAAACACTTTGATGGAAGATTTAAGTGCCATGCGTGTGCGGCTGGAAAAACTACGGGGCATGGGGTTTAAGGTAGCTATTGATGATTTTGGTAGCGAGTACTCTTCCATTGCCTATCTGGCGCATCTGGATGCGGATATTGTAAAGTTTGACATGAGCCTTGCACGCACGGCTTTTGAGGATGCGCGCAGCCGGCAGATTATCCTGGGGCTGGCACAACAGCTGGCGGAGCTGGGATATGAAGTGGTGTTTGAGGGCATTGAAACCCAGGAGATGGCGGAATTTTTCAAGCGCCCCTTTATTCACTATTTGCAGGGATATTATTTTTCACCGCCCGCGCCTTGTCCTCAACATTGTGACAGGTAGCGTGCCTTCTTTTTGGGGATGAGTTTTTCAATATCTACGATTACCAGAGCATCTACTGTGTAATTGAAGCTGGGGTCAATGTTAAATGCCGCAAACTGGCACCCTTCCGGTTGAGCGATTTCCGTATATTGTTTATACAGTGTCGGCACCTTGACACCATAGTGCGCCAGCGCCGTATTGAGTGCTTTGAGCGCACGGTTGTAGTCCTGACTGAACACAGGCACCCAGGTGCGCTTGAGAGATTGAGGAATCTCAAAGGGCAGGTGTGCTGTGGCGTAATGTTCACGAGCAGGGCGCTGGCATAGGAAAAACAGCGCAATCAGGGCTTTGGCTTCATCCGGGTAGGCATCACTGATGCTGACAGGTCCATACATATAACGAATGTGGGGGTGTGCCTTAAGATAGGCACCAATGCCAAACCACAGGTAATCCAGGCTGCGTCGTCCCCAGTATTTGGGCTGTACGAAACTGCGCCCCAGCTCTATGGCTTGTGGCAGCAGTGCTCGCATGGGCGCATGAAAGGTGAACAGAGATGAGGTATAAAGTCCTTGCTCGCCGATGTGCTCTAAGATGTGTGCACAGGAGGCGATGCGGTAGGCACCCACTACCTCTTCATGTTGTGCGTCCCAGAGCACCAGATGCTGATAATGAGGGTCGTATGCATCCAGATCACAGGCATGGCCTGTGCCCTCCTCTACGCTGCGGAAGGTCAGCTCTCTCAGGCGGCCGATTTCTTTCATCAGGGGGGAATTGTCTTCCCAATGGCATAGGTAAATGTGTTTTCCGTCCTGGGTTTTGCCGAGCTGTTGTGCGTGTTTCAGGCAGGCTTTCAGCGCGCTGCGCGCGACAGGAGGAACGATATTTTCCTGTGTAGGCAGGCGCTGTTTTTTGGCCAGTTTTTCAGGAAAAGGTAACAGATAGGTGTGTTTGCGTACCTGCTGTGCCAAGATTTTACGGCGTAGTTTGCTTTTTTTAAAGGTGCGTGCGGCGATGGGATGGCCGATATGAAACTGAATGCACTGCTCTGTTTTGTTGAACATTTCCTGCACCAGCATTAAAGTGCCCAGTGGCTTGTACAGGGCGGACAGGGCATAAAACAGCACGGAGTTACGTGCGTCGATGTAAACGGGCTGTACAGGTGCGCCCGTTTTTTGCGCCAGTTTGATAAACCCGCCTTTCCATTTGCCGTCGCGTATGCCGTTAGGCCGAATGCGAGAGACTTCGCCCGCGGGAAAGATAATGATAGCCTCTTCATTTTTGAGTGCGGCGAGCATTTGTTGGTACTGGCTTTTATAGCCGCCTCGGCGTTCACGCATATTGTCGATGGGAATAAACAGGTTGCCCAGCGGCTCAATCAGACTGAGCAGCTCATTGGCGACAATGCGTACATCCGGGCGGATACTGCGTATCATTTTCAGCAATGCCAGCCCATCTAAAGAGCCGATGGGGTGGTTGGCGACGATGATCAGCTTGCCTGTGGCAGGAATGCGCGCTAAGGCTTCAGGTGCGACCGTATAGCTGAAATGGAACTTTTCCAGCACTTTATCAAGAAAGGCAAACCCTCGCAGGTGTTGGTTTTCTTGAATAAAACGGTTGATTTCCTCCTCGTGCAGCACTATTTTGAGCAGATTGGCGAGCAGTTTGCCGCCCGGGTGTTGAGGTAGGCCTAACTGACGTTCAATGTCTATCATGACATCACCGTAGTAGTTGGGGAGTTTCATTATCTTTTTTTTCGGTGAAGGAATCATGACGGATGCATGATGATTCAATGATTGCCCTGCGCTGGGTGGATCTGGCTTTTATGGCCGGGTGGTTCTTGCTGGCGGCGGGGTTGCTGGCGCTGAATGGCTTTAGTGCTACGCGCACGTTTCTGATTAACGGGCTCAGGATGGTGATTCAGCTGGCGCTGGTAGGCGTATGGTTAAGCTGGGTGTTTGCGCAGGGTTCTTTTTTCTGGGTGGGCGTGGTATGGCTGATCATGCTGCTGTTTGCCGGTTATGAGGTGCATAAGCGTCAGCATTATCCATTTCAGCGAGGTGGCAGTATTGTTATTGGGCTGATTGCATTGTTGATGACAGCGCTGGTGCTGGTAGTGTTGGTACTGGTGATAGTGGTGGAGCCTGTACCTTGGTATCAACCGCAGTATGCAATTCCTCTGCTGGGAATGGTGTTGGGCAACAGCATGACGGCAGTGGGGCTGGCGTTGGATCAGATCACGCGCCTGGCGCATACGCAACGGGCAGCGGTTGAGGCGCAGCTGGCGTTGGGGTATACCTCGAAACGAGCCATGGCGTTTATTCGTCAGCAAAGCCTGCATACGGCACTGATTCCAATTGTGGATATGTTGGCTGCGGCAGGGATTGTTTCACTGCCCGGTATGATGACCGGACAGATTTTGGCAGGCGTGAATCCGATGGAGGCGGTGAAGTATCAGATTATGATTATTTTGCTGATTGCAGCATCGACGGCCTTTGGCAGTGTGATAGCGGTGTTTCTGGGGCAGCGTTTTTTGTTTGATGCGCGAGATCGCATGGATTTTTCTCGTTTGCAAAAGGGTTGAAAGTTGATCAGGCGGCCTTATAAACAGCGTGACAGAAAGGATGAAACAGGAGGTGCAAGATGAGTAGAGTAATTCAACCTTGGAGCATTTTGAACCAGTTGAACCGTGAATTGGAGCAGTTTGTAGGGCAGGTATCGCCTGCTGCGGAGACTGAAATGAAGCAGGCACAGTGGGTGCCGGCTGTGGATATTGAAGAAACGCCGGAAGCGTATATCATCCATGCTGATGTGCCCGGTGTAGCGGCGAAGGATATTGAGATCAATGTGGAAAACGGTATGCTGGAGATCTCCGGTGAGCGTCAATTGACGCAACAGGCAGAAGAGAGGGGTGTGCGTCGCTTTGAACGGGTATTCGGTAAGTTTTATCGGAGCTTCCGTTTGCCGGAAACAGCGGATATTGAGCATATTAAGGCAAAAACCGATCATGGGGTGCTGACGATTATCGTGCCGAAAAAAGCGGTAGCGAAACCGCGTAAAATTGCTGTCGAGGATGTGGAAGCCGGCAGCTGAGTAAGAAAGGACGATACAAGAAGCCGGCATTTCGCCGGCTTTTTAATTTAAAGCGTATAAGGGGAGACGATGGAATATAAGGATTATTATCAAATATTGGGTGTCAGCCGCGATGCCAGTGAGTCAGACATCAAAAAGGCTTTTCGTAAGCTTGCTTCCAAGCACCACCCGGACAAAGGGGGAGATGAGGTGCGCTTTAAGGAGATCAATGAGGCTTATGAGGTGCTTTCAGATCCGGAAAAGCGCAAGCTGTATGATCAGTTTGGCAGTAACTGGCAACAGGGGCAGCAGTTTGATCCCAGTCAGTTTGAGGAGATGTTCGGTGGTGGCTTTGGTGGTGGGCAGAGCTTTGGCGGCACACAGGATTTCAGTGAGTTTTTTGAGAACCTATTTGGCGGTGGATTTCGCCGACAAAGTGGCGGCTTTGGGGGGGCGCAGGGCGGATTTCATGCACGGGGTCAGGATCAGGTCGTTAAGATTCTGATTCCTTTGGAAGATGCCGTAAACGGCGGAGAACGCACATTGACACTGCAAGTCCCGGAAGCGGATGCCTATGGGCGCGTCACGCATAAGACCCGTCAGCTGAAGGTACGGATTCCAGCCGGCATTAAGCCGGGGCAGCGGATTCGGTTGGCAGGGCAGGGTGCGCCCGGGGCAGGTGGTGCGCCTAATGGTGATCTGTACCTGGAAGTGGAACTGCAGAAACACCCCTTATACGAAGTAAAAGGGGATGATGTGTATCTGGATCTGCCAATCACGCCGTGGGAGGCAGCGCTGGGAGCGAAAGTAGAGGTGCCTACTTTGAAAGGAAAGGTGGCTTTAAAAATTCCGCCTGGTGCACAGTCCGGCAAGAAGCTGCGTCTGAAAGGGCGCGGATTGGGCAAAATACCCGGGGATCAATATGTTGTGTTGCAGATTCATACACCGCCTGCGGACACGGAAGATAAGAAGGCGTTTTATGAAGAGATGGCAAATAAGATGCCCTTTAATCCCAGAGCGCACTTTCCAAGTTAAGCCAAACCAGCCCGCGGTGATGCGGGCTTTTTTATAGAGGAGAGGGGAAGCATATGCGTCGTGGTCAAACGGAAAAGCTGGGCTTTAAAGAGTTGGTGGCCATGGGGGTAGGCGGTATGATCGGCGGCGGGATTTTTTCCGTTCTGGGGCTTTCCATGTCGGAAGCGGGACATGCCGCGCCGGTCGCATTTCTGCTGGGTGGTGTCATTGCATTGTTGACAGGGATTTCCTATGCCAAGCTGGGTGTTCGTTATGCCTCGGCAGGAGGGAGTTTTACTTATCTGGAAAAAAGCCTTTCATAGTCATCGGTTTGCGGCATTGATGGGTTGGTTTCTGCTGGTAGGCTATGTAGGCACGATGGCGCTTTACAGTTATACCTTTGGTGTCTATGGTGCCGCATTGTTGGGAGGCGGTGAGAAAAGCGAGGCGATGCAACATTTGCTGGCCAGCTTAGTGTTGCTGAGTTTTCTGGGCATTAATTTGTGGGGCGTAAGAGCCAGTGGCCATACTGAGGATTTGATTGTCTTTATCAAGGTGTTAATTCTGACAGGCTTTGCGGTGATCGGATTTATCTATTTGGATCCACAAAATCTGACCCCCTTATTCAATCAGGGTATGGCAGGTGTTTTGCTGGGCGCTGCACTGATTTTTGTGGCGTATGAAGGGTTTGAGCTAATTCCGAATGCCGTCAATGAAATGGACAATCCGCAACGGGATTTGGGGCGCAGCATTATCTGGGCGATTTTAATTACCATTGCCGTGTATGTGGGTGTCTCTGTAATTGCCGTAGGGAATCTGACAACTGAGCAGGTTCAGCAGTATGGTGAATATGCGCTGGCTGTTGCTGCACAGCCGGTGCTGGGGCAGGCGGGATTTGTGTTGATCGGTCTTGCTGCACTGTTTTCAACCGCTTCTGCGATCAATGCCACTTTGTTCGGTTCGGCACGGCTCAGCTATGTGATGGCGCGTCAGCAGGAGCTGCCTCGACCTTTCTTAATGCGTTCTCGACACCAGGTGCCTTGGATGGCGTTGTTAGCCATTACCCTTGCGACGTTGGTTTTTGTCAACCTGTCCAACTTGGATGTGATTGCCTCATTTGCCAGTTCGACTTTTTTGTTGTTGTTCGCGGCGGTTAATGCAGCGGCATTAAAGCTGCATCGGGAAATCAGGCTGATGTGGGTTTGGCCGTTGATTGGGCTGGTGGGTGCGGTCATCGCCTGGAGTGTTTTGATGATTCATCTTTATCAGGCACAGCGGGAAAGCCTTTACTGGCTGCTGGTTTTTTATCTGGGGGTGAGCATAGTAGAATGGCTCTTTAGTCAAAGAAGCTTTTTGCAAAGGAGCGCAGAATGAAACGCCGTGAACTATTAGGGGCACTGGCCGGTGCGGCAGCGGCAACCAGCTTGAGTGCCTGTGGTCAGAAGGATTCACCAGATGCTGCCCCAGCCGTGCACATGAACCAAACCTTCCATTGGAAAATGGTGACAACCTGGCCTAAGAACTTTCCCGGACTGGGAACCGGTGCAAACCGAGTGGCGGAGCTAATCGAAACGCTTTCCGGTGGCCGCATTAAGGTCAAGGTCTATGGTGCAGGGGAGCTGGTCGGTGCGTTTGAGGTATTTGATGCCGTCTCCAGAGGTACGGCAGAGCTGGGTCATGCGGGTGCTTATTATTGGAAAGGTAAACTGCCTGCTGCCCCCTTTTTTTCGGCGGTGCCGTTTGGGTTTACACCTGATGAAATCAATGCGTGGTTTTACAGTGGTGGCGGGTTGGCGCTCTGGGAGGAGGCGTACCGGCCGTTTGGGCTGGTGCCCAATCCGGCAGGGAATACGGGGCCGCAGATGGGGGGATGGTTTAATAAGGAAATCAATAGCCTGGAGGATCTTAAAGGGCTGAAAATGCGGATTCCTGGCCTGGGTGGTGAGGTATTGAAGCGTGCCGGTGGCATCCCGGTCACCTTGCCCGGTGGAGAGCTGTTTCCAGCCTTACAGTCTGGCGCGATTGATGCCACCGAATGGGTGGGGCCTTATAACGACTTGGCATTTGGGTTTTATAAGGTGGCTAAATACTACTATACGCCGGGTTGGCACGAACCGGGTTCTGCTATTGAGTGCATGATCAATGCCAAGGCTTTTGAAAAGCTACCTAAGGATTTACAGGCGATCGTACGCCATGCCATGCGTATTGCGAACTTGGAAATGCTGTCGGAATATACGGCACGTAATGAGCAGGCGTTGCAGACACTGGTAAACAAGCATCAGGTGCAGATTCGCCATTTCCCAGAGGATGTTTTGAGAAAATTCAAACAGCTGACAGAAGAAGTCATTGCGGATGTGACTGCTAAAGACCCCTTGGCGGCCAAAGTGTGGGCATCTCAAAAGGCATTTCTGCAGCAGGTGAGCCAATGGACGCGTCTGTCAGAGCAAAGTTATCTTAAGGCGCGCGCTTTGCGTTAAGCCGCATTGCACAGGCCGTCCAAGCGGCGGTTTTTCATCTCAGACAGAACGCTGGGTAAGGTGAGTGATCAGTTGCTCAAAATCCTGAGGGGGATTGCGCAGCTGGAGACCGATGTGATATCCGTTTTCAAAGGTGTCGACACAGTGTGAAACAAAGCCTTCCAGTGTAAGTGCTTGCGGGGTCTGTTCGGCATCCGGCAGATCCAGTTGAACTGTTAGAATTGCACCTTCCGGCAAGGGTGTTGCGGTGTAGAAGCCGAGGCCTTCCTGGCTGATATCGCTGGTGGTGCTGAAAAACTTTTCCTGATTGGGCAGCCGAGCCAGCAGTGTGCGGTTGAGCGGAATACGGGGTGTTTGACGTCTTTCTGTTGCGGGCATGGTTGATCTTTCAGAATAAAAGCTTGCACTTCATCATACTGAATAAAAAAGACAGGGCAAATGTATCAGATAAAGCTAAAATAGAAAGGAGTTGGTGCGGATGGTGAGAGTCGAACTCACACGGGTTTTACCCCACAGAGACCTGAACCCTGCGCGTCTACCAGTTCCGCCACATCCGCACACTGATAGAATGAGGGGAATTATACTCATATAAACATGTTTGTAAAGAGGAAAAAATGGCATTGGAGCAATTTAATGGAACGGCTCCTGTATTGATGCAGGGAGTGTGGGTGCATCCTCAGGCAACGATCATCGGTGCCTGCACTTTGTATGAGGATGTCGGTATCTGGCCACAAGCGGTATTGCGGGGGGATGTCAACACGATTGAAGTGGGCGCGCGTACGAATATTCAGGACGGTGCGGTGGTGCATGTCACGCATGAGAGTGAGCAGAGCCGAGGAGCGCCTGTGATCATTGGTGCAGAGGTTACCGTCGGGCATCAGGCGGTATTGCATGGGTGCATCATTGAGGATGCCTGTTTGATCGGCATGGGTGCGATTGTGCTGGATCATGCGCATGTTGAGACTGAGGTGATGGTTGGAGCGGGAAGTTTGGTGCCGCCGGGGAAGGTGCTGCAAAGTGGCTGGCTTTATTTGGGCTCGCCGGTCAAGGCAGTGAGAAGGTTGAGTGAACGGGAGCGGCAGTTTCTACGTTATTCGGCACAGCATTATGTGGAGCTAAAGGATAAATATGCACAGTCTGGCAGATAGGCGTACACGTGCATTTCGTGAATGGCTGAAATATGCATGGCGTATTCCGGTGCTGGCCGCTTTTTTATGGGCGGCTGTACTGGTTCAGCTGTTTTGGGTTTTGAAAGTGCCGCAGATGACACCGGAAATGTATATCGTACCGACGGTGGTCAGTATTGTGTTTGGGGTATTGTGGAGCAGTATTGCTTATTATCGAGACAAAGTCAGGCAAGAACGGTTGTTTTTATGCAGCACTTGGCTGAGGATAGTCATGATGTGCTGATTTTAAGAACACAGAGGCGGTTTATTTTCTTATCACCCCGTATAGAACAGCTGACCGGTTACCCGGCAGAGGTGTTTGAGATGACCCCTGCGTTTTGGGAGCAGCTTATTTATGCTGAAGATAAAGCACAGTGGCGAGCGCACCAGAAAAAGATGTGGCAAGGGGAGAATGGTCAATATCGAGCTTTGGAGTTCAGGCTGATGACGCCCATGAAAGGGGTGTTCTGGGTACGTCATGAGGTCACCTGCTTTGAGTATGAGGGTGAGCGGGTGTGCCGGTGTGTGCTACGGGATATTACGATAGAGCGCAGCTTAAAGGAAGCATTAGAGCAACTTCATCATGTGGATAGTGTCACGCAGCTTCCGAATCGGACGGCTTTTATGGCATGTTTGCAATCTGTCGAGTCGCAGCCTTTAAGTGTTGTGATGCTGGATATCTTGAACATGCAGCAGATTAACCAGCAGCATGGCATAGAAATGGGAGATGCTGTATTGATTGCCTTGGCGGAGCGTTTGAAACAGCTTCAGGCGGAGCATGATAAAGTGATCTGTGTGGCACGCTGGGTGGGGGATAATTTTGTGGTCGCCTATGCCGGCCAGTCGGAGCTGCTGATGCAGTGGTGGCATGAAAAGGCGGAGGTTGTAGTGGGGCAACCAGTCTTTTATGCTGAAGCGGCAACGTTGGTAGACGTGCGGCTTCGGTATGAGGTTCTTCAGCTGTCGGGAGCCTCAGAGGCATTTGAGCAATCCGCCATGCGAAAAAAGCTTCATGCAGCCTATGTCAGGCTGCACAGGTTGTGAAACTTAATCGGTGGCGCTAAGGGATGAGCTGGGCGCGCACGGTTTCCAGCACAGGTTGGCAGGCGGGCTTGATGCCGCGCCACTGATAAAAGGCTTCTGCAGCCTGACAGACCAGCATGCCCAAACCATCACGGGTTGTGCAGGTGGGCTGGTGTGTTTTAGCCCACTGTAGAAATACTGTGGGCGTGGCTTGATACATCATGTCATATACCAGCGTGTAGGGGGCGATGACATCGGGGGGGATAGGCGGGCATTTGTTCTCCAGGCTGGCGGAAGTGCCGTTGATGATAATATCAAAGTGCTCTGTGGGTAACTGCTCAAAGCTGGATGCGGTGACAGGCAGGTTACTATCAAAGCGTTGAGCCAGTGCCACGGCTCGCTGCTCGGTGCGGTTGGCGATATGGAGAGCTGCCGGTTGGGCATCTATCAGGCTCTGCAGGACTCCCTGGACGGCACCGCCCGCCCCCAGAATCAGCACTGAGCGGTCTTTTAAAGAAAAACCGCCCAGCTGTTCGATATCCTGCACAAGCCCCGGGCCATCTGTGTTATCTCCGATAATTTGTCCTGATTTTAATATAAGGGTATTGACCGCCTGTGCCGTCTGGGCACGTGCAGTGTGCTGGTGTGCAAATTCATAAGCACTCAGTTTATAGGGCAGGGTGACATTGAACCCTTTGTAGCCCTGCCGGATCAGCATATTCAGCGCTTGATCAAACGGTTGTTCATCAGTGTCAATTAAAATGGCTTCATAGGTGATTTGCTGGCCTGTCTGTTCAGCAAACAGGCGGTGGATCAGAGGAGATTTTGAATGGCTGATAGGATTGCCGACAACTGCATATAGATCTGTCATGCCTGCGCCTCCTTGAGCCACTGGGCAGCGGTTTTGGCATAGTAGGTCAAAATACCGTCTGCACCGGCACGTTTGCAGCTGAGCAGTGTTTCCAGTACTACGTTTTTTTCGTCGAGCCAGCCTTGCTGTGCCGCGGCTTTCAGCATGGCATATTCACCGCTTACATGGTAAACAAAAGTGGGGGCTTTAAAGGTTTCTTTAATGCGGTGGACGATATCCAGGTAAGGCACACCCGGTTTGACCATCACCATATCAGCACCTTCATTCAAATCCAGAGCGACTTCGTGCAGGGCTTCATCGCTGTTGGCTGGATCCATCTGATAAGTGGACTTATCGCCCTTGCCCAAATTGGCAGCAGAGCCGACTGCATCACGGAAAGGGCCATAGTAGCTGGAAGCGTATTTGGCGGAGTAGGCCATAATGCGGGTATGGGGGAAGCCTGCCGCTTCCAGCGCTTCGCGAATGGCGCCAATACGGCCATCCATCATGTCTGACGGACCAATGACATCAGCACCTGCTTCCGCATGGGAGAGCGCCTGGCGCACGAGTGCCTGAGTGGTCTCTTCATTCAAGACATATCCACTTTGATCAATGATACCGTCTTGTCCATGAGTGGTAAAAGGGTCTAATGCCACATCGGTCATCACGCCCAGCTCGGGAAAGGATTTTTTAAGTGCACGTACTGCCTGTTGTGCCAGCCCTTCATGATTCCAAGCTTCTTCAGCCTGAAGTGATTTTTTGGCCTGAGGCACTACGGGAAAGAGAGCGATCATGGGTATGCCCAGTGCAACCAGTGTTTCTGCTTCTTTAAGTAGCAGATCAAGGGAGAGGCGTTCAATACCGGGCATGGAGGGCACGGGCTCACGCTGTTTTTTACCTTCCAATATGAACATGGGATAAATCAGGTCATCAGTGTGTAGATGGTGTTCGCGCATCAGCCGACGGGAGAAGCTGTCCTTGCGCATGCGCCGGGGGCGTGTAAGTGGGAATTTACGTTGCAACATAAAAAGATTCCTTTTTAAAAATGGATTCATTTTAGAGGAAGCGTTCAGCAGGTGTCATTATGACGGGCATAATTTACGTGGTGTGAAAGCATGGGGGCTGTGCATCATAGAAATCATTGTGATCGTCATAAAAAACTCATATCAGGATTTCATGATTTTTTGAACTGCTTTGCTTGCATCCGAGGGAAGCGCAAGAGTATGATTTGATTTCACTCTCGTGCGACCTGAGCGGAGAAAGTGTGCATCTGTGTTCAGGCCAACATGGTGTTGGTGTTACAGAGCAAGATACCAATCAAGGAGCACTATCGATGACTGATAATCGTGTAGAAGAAAAGGTTGCGGTGCCCACCGAGGAAAGCCGTAATCAAAGCCGCCGTGCCTTTTTAAAAGGAACGGCTGCCGTAGCAGGTGGTGTGCTGTTTACCAAAGCAGCCTCAGCCGAGTATGACCCAAAGGCGGCGGTAAAGCCTTATGAGGGTAAAGAAGAAATTACAGAAGTGTTGAAAGATGGTCCATGGCGTAAGCGTTTGGGCTTTGGGGTGCGTAAATACCCTTATGGCATGCCTTCCCCCTATTACAGCTATATTCAGCGTCGCACGCTGGAGTGGCTGACACCGGATTCCATGGCATCCATTACCATGACCCCATTGCAGCACTTGCATGGCATTATTACGCCTAATGGCCTGCACTTTGAGCGCTTCCACGGTGGGGCGGCAGATATTGATCCAAAAACCCATCGCTTGGTTATCCACGGCTTGGTAGAGCGCCCGTTGATCTTTACCGTAGATGATCTGAAGCGTTTCCCATCCATTTCACGTATTCATTTCATTGAGTGTCCGGCAAACGGCGCCATGGAGTGGAAGGGGGTGCAGCTGAACTCCGTTCAGTGGACGCACGGAATGATGTCCTGCCTGGAATATACCGGTGTGCGCCTGTCTGATCTTCTGAAAGAGGCTGGTGTGAAGCTGGATAAGGCGCGCTGGGTGATTCCTGAAGGTGCGGATGCTTCGGGCATGGCGCGTTCCATTCCTATGGAAATCGCTATGGATGACTGCTTTGTCGCCTATGCACAAAATGGCGAGCCGCTGCGTCGTGAGCAGGGCGCACCGATTCGCCTGGTTGTACCGGGCTGTGAAGCCAATATGTGGGTGAAGTACCTGCGTCGTATCAAGGTGACGGACGTGCCACTTCAGCACCGTGAAGAAACTTCCAAATATACAGAGCTGATGCCAGACGGGACGGCACAGCGTTTTTCCTGGTATATGGAGCCCAACTCCGTGATCACCTACCCGTCGCCAGATTTCAGAATGCAAGGGCCGGGTAAATATTATGTACGCGGGCTGGCTTGGTCAGGCCGTGGTAAGGTGGCACATGTGGATGTATCGTTTGATGGCGGTAAGAACTGGCATGAAGCGCACTTCACCTCGCCGGTACTGGATAAGGCTTGGACGCGTTTTGAGATTGAGTGGGATTGGGATGGATCAGAAGCTTTCCTGATGAGCCGTGTCACCGACGAAACCGGCTATGTTCAGCCGCCGATGCCGCAGATGCGCGCCATTGAAGGCACGAACAACGTTTACCACCGTACTGCGATGGTGACGTGGCGTGTGCATGCCTGGAACAGCAAAAATGGATGCTTGGTAGAAAATGTTCAGTACTAATAAAACCTTAATAGCCGTTGCTGTTGCGGCCAGTGTTACCGCGGGTACCGCCTATGCCATGGGGTCAAACTCCGGTGATATGACAGCCGCCTCCAGTGAGAAGATCAACGGAAAATGGGCTGCCAACTATCGCGAAATCATCGAAGAGAACGGCGGTAAGTACTTGGATCGAGAAGTGATGGAGAAAATCCTGGGAGAAGATGTTAACTCCCTGCGTGCAAAACTGGATCCCAATAACCCCTACTCCTTTGAGGTGGATGATGCCATTGATGGCGGACCGCATGGGAATGCACAGTGTAAAGTACCTAAAGCGTTTGTTGAAGTATGGGACAGCGCTGAGAAAAATATGAAGGTCGATTATGTGGCCAAAGGCTTTGGAACGCCGATTGCAGAGTCCGCATTGAAAGTTTGGGATATCAATGTCGATGGAGACGGGAATGGTTTTCCAAACATCTCTGAAGCGGATGCTATGACCGTAGAAGAAGGTGGCGTGGTATATGTGCAGTTCTGCGGCATGTGTCATGGTGAGTTCGGTGAGGGCGCAAAAGGTTACTTGCCTTTGGCAGTTGATGAAGATCTGGTCACTTCTGACTTCACTGATCCTGCCCCGATGAAAACCATCGGAAACTACTGGCCGTATGCGACCACGATTTTTGAATACAGCCGTCGTGCCATGCCATTCTGGTCGCCCAACTCACCGGCTATCGGTGACAAGGGCTATCTGGGGATGACTGCCTACCTGATTCAGGCCAATGCAATTCCACTGGATGACGAAGGACGTGAGCTGGAAGACGACGATAAGGCAACGCCGCAAGTTGTCATGGCGGCAAACAAATACATGCAGAACCAGGGTAACTTCTTCTGTGATCACCGCCCGGTGATTCACAACAAGCGCTGCATGAAGGATTGTCCTGACTACGCGGTTGGGGACGGTGCCGGTGATATCCATAACTATCGTCGTGCCCGTACCTTGCCGGATGGTAGCTTGCAGTACAACGTAAATGAGCGTTTGCATGAAGCGCCTCCGGGCGTAGGTCACGCAGGCTTCTAAGACAAAGCCTTAACTAAACCGTCTAAACCGTGTCGAGCCCGCCTTTTGGCGGGCTTTTTCATGCTGTTATAGGAAATTTTTATTGTTTAAACGCTTTTCTTTCATGAAATCAGCCTCTAAAATAGCGTTATGTTTCCCGGGGAATAACGCATGGCTGAGCTTATTGATCCTTTTCAGCGCAAAATCGAATATCTACGCGTATCAGTCACCGATAAGTGCAACTACCGCTGTGGATACTGCATGCCGCCTGAGGGTGCACACCCCGAGGGTCGGCACACGGAGTATCTGGACTTTGATGAAATGGTGCGCATCGTACGCGCCTTTGCTGAGCTGGGCGTTAAGAAGGTGCGCCTGACCGGCGGGGAGCCTTTGGTACGCAAGGGCATTCCCGAGTTGGTGGCGGATCTCAGTGCCATTTCACAGTTACAGGAAATTGCTCTTTCAACTAATGCACACTATCTGGATCGTTATGCCGAGCCTTTGGCAGCGGCAGGGTTGCAGCGCATCAATGTCTCCCTCGACTCGCTTAAGGCCGATAAATTTCGTGCCATCACCCGTGGCGGAGATCTGCACAAGGTGCTCAGGGGGATTGATGCTGCTCAGGCGGCAGGGCTCAACCCTGTCAAGATCAATATGGTGGTCATGAAGGGCACCAATGATGATGAAATTGAGGCCATGGTAGATTTTGCGCAAGCACGAGGTGTAGAAGTGCGCTTTATAGAGACCATGCCTATTGGCAGTGCGGGGATCAGCATTATGGATCAGCACTATCCGGCAGAAAAGATTCTGGAACGGGTCAAAACCCATGTGGGAGATGCGCTGGTACCGCTGTTAAATCGCAGCCATGACGGCCCGGCACGAAACTTTCGCATCGGCGCCACTCAGAGTAAAATCGGGGTGATTTCTGCTGTATCGCAGCACTTTTGTGAGACTTGCAACCGTGTGCGCCTCACCGCACGAGGCGTGCTGGCGCTGTGTCTGGGACAGGAAGACAGCGTAAACCTGCGAGATCCTTTGCGATCCGGCATCAGTGATGAGGCGCTGAAACAGTTGATTGTTGATGCCATTGCCAAAAAGCCTGAACGGCATCATTTTAATGAGAACGTACATAATATCGAGTTTCGCCAGATGGTGAATCTGGGCGGATAGAAGGGGGCTAAACATGCAGATCAACGTGCTTTACTTTGCAAGCCTGCGGGAGGCATTGGGCTGCGATCGGGAGCAGCTGAATACTTCAGCGCAAACCGTCTCAGCTCTGCTGGAAGAGCTATGTGCGCGTGGTGCGCCGTGGCAGCAGGCGTTATGTGACAACCCCCATTTGCAGATTGCGGTTAATCAGACAGTGGCAGAGCGGACGACACCGTTAGCAGAAGGTGTCGAGGTGGCTTTCTTTCCTCCTGTTACAGGTGGCTGACATGACACAGTGGGTGCGTGTCCAGACAGATGACTTTGACCTCAGTACTGAGGTGGCTCAGCTCAGAGCGCAACGGCCGGATGTGGGCGCGGTGGTGGCGTTCGTGGGTACCGTGCGGGATATCAACCAGGGGGACAATGTTTCTACCATGACCTTGGAGCACTATCCTGGTATGACGGAAAAGGCGCTGGAAACTATCCGTGCGCAGGCGCATGCGCGCTGGTCGCTTGAAAACAGCCTGATTATTCATCGCGTGGGATGCCTGAAGCCGCAGGATCAGATCGTACTGGTGGCTGTTGCGGCAAGACACCGAGGCGATGCCTTTCAAGCGGCAGAATTTATCATGGATTATCTTAAAACCCGTGCACCTTTCTGGAAAAAGGAAACGACCCCGGAAGGTGAGCGCTGGGTTGATGCTCGTCAGTGTGACCAGGCAGCCGCCGCCCGCTGGCAAAAATCATAAGGAGTCAGTATGCTTGAGTTTGAACAGGCGTGGGCGCAGCTATTAGCCGGTGCTGCGCCTTTAAGTGAGACAGTGCAACGACCGCTGGCTGAAGCACAGGGGTGCGTGTTGGCAGAAGAGATCGTCTCACCGCTGAATGTGCCGGCACAGCCGGTTTCCACAATGGATGGCTATGCACTGTGTGCGTTAGATTATGCCGCTGGGCGGTGCTATGAAGTCTCCCAAAGAATTCCAGCGGGCGTTCAGCCTGTAGCGCATAAAAAAGGCACTGTCGCACGGATTTTTACCGGTGCACCCGTACCGGATAACGCTTTTGTGGTGATTCCGCAGGAGCAGGCACAGGTGCATGAAGACGGCACAGTCTCGTTTGATCTGCCTGCCGTAAAGCCCTGGCAAAATATTCGCCGCACAGGGGAAGATATTGCTGCTGATAAGGTATTGCTTGCCTCAGGTACACGGCTGACAGCTGCGCATTTGGGGCTGCTGGCATCGATTGGCGTGGCGGATGTCAGTGTATACCGGCCTGTGAAAGTAGCGGTATTTACCAGTGGTGATGAGCTGGTCATGCCCGGCGAGCCGCTGCCGTCCGGCAAGATTTACAACTCCAATCGTTTTGTGCTCAATGGCCTGCTGCAAAAGCTGGGGGTAGATATCATCGATCTCGGGCAGGTGGAAGACAGCCTATCTGCCACGGTGGCTGCACTGGAAAAAGCGGCCGCTTGTGCGGATGTCGTGATGACAACCGGCGGTGTTTCCGTCGGGGAAGAAGATCACCTGAAAGCGGCAGTAGAGCAGCTGGGCAGCCTTGAGATGTGGAAAGTTAAAATGAAACCGGGTAAGCCGCTGGCATACGGGCAGGTAAAGGGCACGCCCTTTATCGGCCTGCCGGGTAATCCGGTTTCTGCTTTTGTGACGTTTTATTTGTTTGCACAGTTCTTTCTGCGCGCAGTGGAAGGTGAGCAGGTCAGCTTCCCTTCGCCCATATGGGTGAAGGCAGGGTTTTCCCGTACCAAGCCCGGGTTGCGGCGGGATTTTGCCCGTGCTCGGCTGGAAAGCCGCGACCAGGAAAGCTATGCGGTGCTCTTTCCTAACCAGGGCAGCGGTGTGTTGACTTCCGTAGTTTGGGCAGATGGGCTGGTTGTGATCCCGGAAGCCACCACGCTTGCCGAAGGAGAGCCCGTGGCCTTTTATCCTTATGAACGGTTAATGCCATGAATGAACTGACCCATCTTGATAGCCGCGGCCAAGCACGTATGGTCGATGTAACAGATAAGGCGGATACTTTTCGGGAAGCAAGTGCAGAAGCTCGCGTATATATGCAGCCTGAAACCTTAAAGCTGATTCAGGAAGGCGGCCATAAAAAGGGGGATGTACTGGCCACCGCTCGTATTGCCGGCATTATGGCAGCGAAAAAAACCTGGGAGCTGATTCCCATGTGCCATCCACTGCTGTTGACCGGTGTCAGCGTGGAGCTGATACTTGAACAGACACCGCCAGCGGTGCATATTGTCGCCACGTGTAAATTGAAGGGGCAGACAGGCGTGGAAATGGAAGCACTGACTGCGGCTACCACCGCTGCACTGACGCTTTATGATATGTGCAAAGCAGTGGATCGCGGCATGACTATTACCGATGTGCGCCTGTTAGAGAAAAAAGGCGGCAAATCCGGTCACTGGAAACGGCGTTGAATGGTATCAGAAGGGGTCTCCCCTTTTTTTGAAAAAACTTTTGTTGATGTTTTTGTATAAAAAAGCCCGGAAAAACGGGCTTTTTTATGTTTTCTTACCGTTTTTGGCGGCGTTTATTGAATGCTGTCGAGCACCTGTCTGGCCCATCCGCTGGCTGTCATGTAGTGGTTGGAGATAGCCATGATGTCCTGGTTTTCAAACTGAAGGCTCTGCCAGTCGGTGCTGCCACCTTCCAGCGCACGGACAATGCGTAAGGCCTTGCCCATTTCACCTTTCAGGTTGATCAGTGCTTCTTTAAGCGGCTCAGCCAGCGGCAGCTGTGCCAGTAGATCCACCATGGGAAGATGGAAAAAGGCGTTCAGTGTGGAGAACATGCCGACAAGGAAGTAGCTGTCTTTTTCCTTTTTATGGCTGCTGTGCTCGGCCAGCAGCTCCATGAACTTGCCACGCACTAATGCGGTGAGCATGAGCTCTGAAGGGACGCCTTCTGTTTTGTTGAGTGCCATCATGGTGACCCAGAATTTCAGGCGCTTGAGCCCCATAAGCTTGACGGCATCTTCAATGCTTTCGACCTGGCGGGGCAAGTCGTTTGCAGGGTGGTTGATTGCAGTGAGCAGGTGGTGACTGAGTGCGACATCGGCACTGATGATGTCGATCAGCTTATCGAAATCCGTATCTTCGTGGTTGATTTCCGACAGCAGGCGCATGATGGCCGCTTCATTAGCACCGAGCTCTTTGTCTGCCGTGATAACAGGGTTTACAAAGTAGAAACCCTGAAATAGGGTGACCCCTTGGGTTTTCAGTGCCTGGAATTGGGCTTCGTCTTCAACATGCGTGACGATAACGGTATGTTCGGCTTGTAGCTGCTGATACAGGGGCATGAGCCTGTCACCCAGCAAGGCGCGGTTGAGCTTGACAAATTGGGAGATTTTCAGCAGTTTGTCGTGCGTTTCGTCTGGAGTATAGTTGGCCAGACAGATCTGATGCCCTTCGGCGCGCAGTGTTTTGAGCGCCTGAAGGGCGGGTTTATTGCCCAGAATATCGACATCAATTTCTATAATGAGCTTTTTAGGGTCGCTGAGCTGGGGCAGGCTTTCCTGTGCCAGCAGGGGGTAGGGCACGCGGTAGAAGCAGTTGCGTGGGCCTGCCAGGGTGTCCAGGCCGACTTTTTCATCCAGCTCTCTGAACAGATCCTGGGCTTCATCTATGAGCGCCTGGTCTGTCAGCGTGGCCGCACCGATGGGGGTGATGTCGTAGCTATAGCTATAAAGCTTTTGCGCTGAATCCAGAATGGGTTGTTTGTTGCAGAGAATGTGTCGATCCATGGAAAGCCCTTTATATTTGTTTTGCGGAGGTGCCTATTGTTTTTTCAGATTATAAAAGGTTTGTTTAGCGTTTGTGAGGGGAAAGCCAGCGCCACAGGTTAAATAGGCTGCCCAGTGACTGTGCCACATAGGTGAGTGCACAAGCGGTAAGGATGCGTTTGATAATACGCATTTCCGCCGGGGTAAAGCGACCGGTTTCCGCAAGCCATGGCAGTGCTCGGTTGAAGCTGGCATCCCATTCGACTTTCAGGGTGCTTAGGTGGATTAAAACTGGTACGCCTTGGGCAATAAAACCTGCGGTGAAAGTCAGCAGCCCGATTATCGGTGTATGCAGCAGCGGAATCAGCAGCGGCGTGGCAATCAGTGCCCCAGCGCTGAATTTCTGTAGCCATTGAGCGCGCTGAATCAGCTGCATGCGTTCCATAAAAGCAGGGTCTTGCTGTTGATGCTGCTGGGCATGAGCCATTTCATGGGCGGCAACGGCCAGTGCGGTGAGAGAAGGTGTATCATAGTGCGTTTTGCTCAGGCGGACAGTGCGGGTCAGAGGATCATAGTGGTCGGCACAGTCGCAGGCTTCGATGGTGAG
>CAYRSN010000026.1:0-15486 GCA_964427185.1 uncultured Piscirickettsiaceae bacterium
TATATATTTAGGTGGTGAAGGAGCAGGTATGTTTAAAAAAGGGCTGGCTCTGACCGTGTGTCTGCTGGGTTGGATGGTGGGAATTGCGATAGCGGATGAAACGGCAAATGCTGTGATGCCAGTTGTAAAAGTCACGCACCCTCAAGCGGCGCCGTTGGTTTATCCACATCGATTAACCGGTGTTGTGGTGCCGCTTTCACAGGCACAGGTTGGATTTCAGGTAGCAGGACGTGTGGCGGAGCGTTTGGTGCGTATCGGGCAGCCTGTAGAAGCAGGGCAGCTGTTGATGCGTCTGGATGACCGTGATTATCGCCTGCAGGTCGCGCAGGTTGAGGCTGAAATTCGTGCCACGGAGTCAGATTATGAAACTGCGCAGCGTGATTTGCAACGCTATCAGGATCTGTTGAAACGTAACCTGGCCTCGCAACAGCAGGTGGATAGTGCCCAGAATGCCGTGACAAAGCTCAAAGCGCAACTGGCGGCACTCAAACCAAAGCTGGCACAGGTTAAAAACCAGCTTGCCTATACCCGGCTGTACGCGCCGGAGGCTGGCACCGTACAGGCTTATCTGGCTGAGACAGGGCAGGTGGTCGGTGCTGGCGTGCCAGTGGTGCAGCTGGTGTATCGTAAGGGGCAGGCTGTAGAGATCAACTGGCCGGAGACTTGGGGCGCGGTTGCAAAAACGGTTCAGGTAACGTTACATGGTCAGTCTTATGAGGCGACGCTATATGAAGCCGCCGCAGTGGCAGAAGCAGCAAGCCGTACGCTTAAAGTACGTTACCGTCTTCCGGAACATGCGCCACGTATGTGGGGGCGTACGGCTCAGGTGGCTTCGCGAGTGGAAGGTGAAACTTTCTGGAAAGTACCGCTAAGCGCTTTACAGATGGAGCACGGGCAGGCATTTGTACTGATCGTAGAAAACGGCATCTTAAAGCAGCGTCCTGTCACTCTGCTGCGCATGGGAGATCAGTCGGCTTGGGTGCAGGGCGAGCTATCCGCGCAGCTGCAGATTGTTGGCATGGGGGTGCATGTGTTACGCCCGGGGCTACAGGTGAGGGTGGTAAAAGATGAATAAGTTTAACCCTTCTGCCTGGGCGATTAAGGAGAAATCGCTCACGCTGTTTCTTATTCTGGCTGCCTTAATTAGCGGTACTTATGCCTTTTTAACTAATGGCCGTGCGGAGGATCCGGTATTCAGTGTGAATACCATGGTTGTCTCTGCCTACTGGCCGGGGGCAACCACTGAGCAGATGGAGAACCTGGTGGCCGACCCTCTGGAAAAGCGCCTGGAGGAGATAGACTGGTTTGACCGGGTGGAAACCAAAGTGCGTCCCGGGCAGGTGGAGATGCTGGTGAACTTCAGTGATGCCACGCCACAGGGGATGAGTGAGCAGCTGTTTTATCAGGTACGCAAGCGTTTGGGTGATGAGGCGAAAAAACTGCCGCCCGGTGTAATCGGCCCTATTTTTCAGGATGATTTTAAAGATGTGTACTTCACGCTCTATGCACTGACAAGTGAAGATAGGCGCATTGATAATGCCCAGCTGGTAAAGGTGGCGGAGAAGGTGCGTATTGCCCTGCGGCGCGTGGAAGGGGTCAAAAGAGTTTTGCTGATCGGGGAGCGTAAACGTCAGCTGTTTGTGGAGCTGGATGAGCCGGCACTGACCATGCTGGGGGTGTCTGCGGCAGAAGTGCAGCAGCAGATTGCCGCACAGGTCAGTATTGTGTCAGCAGGTTTTGTGGAGACACAAGGTCCGCGTTTACACATTCGCGTAGGCGAGTCGCCAAAGGACTGGCAGGAAACTCTTAAGGCGTTACCGATTCAGACAGGCAAGGGCGTTGTAACATTAAGCCAGCTGGCACGCGTATATCAGGGGTATGAAGACCCGCCCAGCTTGTTGATCCGTGATCACGGCAAGGAGGCGGTGCTGCTTGGCGTGGTGATGAAGGAAAATGCAGATGGCTTGAAACTGGAAAAAGCGCTCGAGCAGTTTGAGCAAACCTATTTTCACCTGTTGCCTGCCGGTGTGCAGATGGACAAGCTCACCAACCAGGCGGATGCCATACACCGGGCAGTAGATATTTTTCAGGAAAAATTCTTTGTGGCGCTGCTGGTAGTCATGGTCGTGAGTTTTATTGCGCTGGGGCTGCGTGCAGGAATCGTGGTGGCGCTGGCTGTACCTTTAACGCTGGCCATTACGTTTGTGTTTATGAAGGCCACAGGCATTGACTTTAACCGTATTTCTTTGGGTGCGCTGATTATTGCGCTGGGGCTACTGGTGGATGATGCCATAATCGCCATTGAGATGATGCTCCTCAAAATGGAGCAGGGGCTGGATAAAATTCGTGCCGCCAGTTATGCCTGGACATTGACAGCCGCTCCCATGCTGGTGGGAACCCTGTTAACGGTGGTAGGGTTCTTACCGATCGGGATTGCCCAGTCTGGTGTAGGGGAATATGCCGGAGGAATTTTCTGGGTGACTGGGATTGCCCTAATTACTTCATGGCTGGTGGCGGTGCTGTTTACCCCGTATCTGGGCGTGGCTTTGCTGCCGGATAAACTGAAAACACGGCATAAGCCGCTGGAACAGCGTCCACTTTTCCGTTCACTGCGTCAGGTGATCGCATGGTGTGTGCGGTATAAGTGGTTGGTGATTGCGTTCACCATCTTAATTTTTGTGGCATCTGTTGTGGGCATGAAGCAGTTTGTGGTTAAACAGTTTTTCCCCAATTCTGACCGCCCAGAGCTGATGATCGATATTTATCTGCCTGAAGGCAGCAGTTTTGCGGCAACGCAAAAGGTTGTTGAGCGCATGGAGCAGCAACTGCAAGGTGCGCAAGGCGTGAAGTCCGTGGCCACTTATATAGGTCGCGGTGCGCCTCGCTTCTTTCTGGCGCTGAATCCTGAGCTGCCTAACCCTGCCTATGCCAATATTGTAGTGGTAACTGAAAACTGGCAGGTGCGTGATCAGCTACAGGCGAGCCTGTTAAAGCAGATTGAGGCGGGTGCATTTGCTGAAGCACGGGTGAGAGTCAGGCCGCTGATGTTTGGGCCGCCAGTTCCCTGGCCGGTGACGTTCCGCATTTTAGGGCCGGATGCGGAACAGCTGATCACCATAGGTGATGAGATTCTGGCGCGTATGAAACCGATGGACTTTCTGATCGACCCGCACCTGTCCTGGCGCTATCAGACACCTTCTCTGAAGCTGGTGTGGGATCAGCAACGGTTGATGCAGCTCGGCCTGACACCGGCGCAGGTGGCGGAGCAGGTGCGGCTCACCCTGAATGGACAGATAGCCGCTCTGGTGCCTCAGGGGATTCGGGCGACTGAAGTGCGTTTGCGCGGTGAGGGGCAGCTGCGGCATGTAGAGACGTTGGAAAACATTCCCATTCGCCTGCCGGCTGGTCAGTCTGTGCCTTTAGGGCAGCTGGCGAGTATTGAGGTTGTAAATGAGTATCCTCTGATTGAAAGGCGCAACCGTGAGCGTGTGGTAAGCATCTATGCAGAAATTACACCGGATATTCAACCACCCGATGCCACGATGAAGGTTTGGCGTGAGATTCAGGATATTGTCTCTGCCCTGCCACCAGGTTACCGCATCGAAATTGGCGGCTCTGTGGAAGAATCGACGCTGGCGGAACAGTCCATCAAGGTCAACATGCCGTTGATGTTATTGCTGGTGGCGATGTTGATCATGCTTTACATGCGCAGTTTTACAGGGCTATTTATGGTGCTGATCACAGCCCCATTGGGGCTGGTAGGGGCGGTAGCGGCGCTGTTGCTGTTTAACCAGCCGTTTGGTTTTGTCGCCAACCTGGGCTTGATCGCACTGGGCGGGATTCTGATGCGTAACACTTTGATTCTGGTCGCCCAGATTGATGAAAATCAGCGCAAAGGGATGCCGGTTGCCGAATCGGTCATTGATGCCACCGTAACTCGAGCACGGCCGGTACTTTTGACAGCTGCGGCGGCTGTATTGGCTTTTATTCCGCTCACCACCTCGCTGTTCTGGGGGCCTATGGCTTATGTGCTGATCAGCGGGATTGCCGTGGGCACGCTGATCACGCTCTTTTTCCTGCCGGCACTGTATGCGGTGTGGTATCGCGTTAAAATGGCATGAATGTGGATAAGGAGCACATCATGCAGTGGCAAACACTTGAAGAAACAATCGGTAATACGCCATTAGTTCAGATTCAGCGTATGGTGCAGCTGGACAATGGCTCGATAGTGCTGGCAAAGCTGGAGGGCAATAATCCCGCCGGTTCGGTGAAAGACCGTCCCGCTTTTAACATGATCAAACAGGCCGAAGCACGCGGCGAAATCAGACCGGGGGATAGGCTGATTGAAGCAACCTCCGGTAATACGGGCATTGCACTTGCCATGGCGGCCGCCATGATGGGGTATCGCATGCGTCTGATTATGCCGGAGAACATGAGTATGGAGCGCCGAGCCAGCATGGCGGCTTTCGGTGCCGAGCTGGTGTTGGTGCCGGTTGAGGCAGGTATGGAAGGGGCGCGGGATCTGGCCAAGGAGATGGAGGCACGCGGAGAGGGTAAAGTGCTGGATCAGTTTTCCAACCCTGATAACTGGCAAGCCCATTATTTGACCACAGGCCCTGAAATTTGGACACAGACACAAGGCAGAGTAACGCACTTTATCAGTGCCATGGGCACCACAGGCACCATTATGGGGGTGAGTCACTACCTGAAAGAACAGAACCCGGGTGTGCGTATTGTGGGGGTGCAGCCTGCGGAAGGTGCCAGTATCCCGGGCATTCGCCGTTGGCCAATTGAATACCTGCCGAAAATTTTTGACCCGAAATGGGTGGATGAACAGCGGGATGTGACCCAGCAGGATGCGGAAGAAACTACTCGCCGCCTGGCGCGAGAAGAGGGTATTTTTGCCGGCATCTCCTCTGGTGGGGCCATGCATGTGGCTTTACAGATTGCAGCAGAAGTGCCGAACAGTGTAGTGGTAACAGTTGTGTGTGACCGGGGAGATCGTTATCTGTCCACAGGGGTCTTTCCACCAGCATGAATATGAAACCTGCATTGATTTTTGATATTGAAACTGTGCCAGATGTTGAGGCAGGGCGTCAGCTGCTGGGGTTGTCGGGATTGAGCGATGCCGAGGTGGTGGAGGCGATGAAACTACACCGCCAGGCCGAGGCGGGTACGGATTTTCAGCGCCATCATCTGCATCGCATTGTGGTGATTTCTGTGGCGTTGCATAACACAGAAGGAGTGAAAGTCTGGTCGTTGGGTACGCCGGAGAGTGATGAACGGGAACTGATCCAGCGGTTTTTTGAGGGAGTGGAACGTTTTCAGCCTACGCTGGTGAGTTGGAACGGTTCAGGCTTTGATCTGCCCGTATTGCACTACCGGGCACTAATGCATGGTGTAGAAGCGCGCAGTTACTGGGATACAGGTCACTTTGAGCGGGAGCGGAAGTGGGATAACTATATCAGCCGCTACCAGTTTGCCCATATTGATCTGATGGATGTGCTCTCCGGGTATCAACCGCGCGCTGCCGCCAAGCTGGATGAGATCGCCGTGATGCTGGGCTTGCCCGGAAAAATGGGGCAAAGCGGTGCGGAGGTGACGGCACAGTGGTTGGCAGGGGAGGTTGAAGCAATCCGCAACTACTGTGAAACCGATGTGGTGAATACTTATCTGATCTATTTACAGTTTGAGCGTATGCGGGGACGGTTGACCGAAAAGCAGCATAAGGCCTATCAAATGCAGCTGCGCACTTATCTGGCACAGAGCGAACGGACACACTTGCAAGCTTATGGTGAGGCATGGCATGCAGCGTGAACATGTTCTGCAGCGTATAGAAGGACTCAAACAGCGCGGGCTTGTGGATGCTCAAGCACAGGCAAAAATTGAGCAGGCTCTGGTCGCAGAGCGGTGGGCGGACCTGGAGTTATTTCTTAATCAGCTGGAGCTGGAAGCACGCTTTGCCAGCTGGCGGCCGATTATCCGTCTGGCCATGTTCAGCAGTCTGATTTCTGCTTTGATTCTGTTTTTGGTATTGGTTTGGGTTGCAACAGAAAAACCACAGTTTATTCAGCAAATGATGGGGCAGCACAATGGGCAGCAGCAAACGGGAGATTGAGAGAAAGTTTTTGGTAAAAAATGACGCCTGGCGCATGCAGGCGGCGCGTAAGGTGCATTTTGCCCAGGGATATCTGAATAATGCGGCGAACCCCGAAAATAAGTGCTCCATTCGTGTACGCATTGAAGGTGATGAAGCCAGATTGAACATCAAGAGCATGGAGTTTGGTGTGAGTCGGGATGAGTATGAATATGCCATTCCGAAGCCTGATGCGGAAAAAATGCTGCAAACATTGGTGATTGGTCCTGTGATCGAAAAATACCGCTATTTTGTACCTTATGAAGGGTACCTGTGGGAAGTGGATGAGTTTCTGGGCGATAATGCCGGGTTGATTGTTGCAGAAGTTGAGTTAAGTGCAGAGGATGAAAAGCCGCCTTTGCCTGTATGGGTGGGCGCAGAAGTAACGGAAGATCAGCGTTATTACAATGTCTCGCTGGCTCAGCACCCTTACCGGGAGTGGAAACATGAAACGAATCATTAGTGCAGTAGCATTAGGCGCAATGTGTTGGAGTGCTGCCCATGCTGAAGTTGGGTTGGTGGATGTGTGGCGCATGGCGCTTCAGCATGATGCCAAACTGGCACAGGCACAGGCACAGTATGCGGCCGATAAAAAACAGATGACTCGAGCGCAGGCTGCTTTGCTGCCGCAAGTGAACTTGAATGCCACCTTGGCACAGCAGGATACGGATTTGCCGGCATCTGCAGGAGATGTACGCACCCGTCAGATCAGTCTCCAGGCCAGTCAGGCACTTTACAACAAACAGGCATTTGTGGCCTATGACCTGGCAAAAAAACAGGTGCAGGCGGCTGAAGTAGCATGGCAGGTGGCACAGCAGGATCTTATGACGCGGGTTGTGAAGGCCTACTTCGATGTACTGCTGGCGCAAGCCAATGTGCGCTTGAGCAACAGCCTGGAGTCTTCCAATAAGCTGCAATGGGAGCGTGCCATAACGTCCGAGAAAGTGGGGCTGGCATCGAATACGGATGTACTCCAAGCGCGCTCAGCCTATGATCTGGCACGGGCAGACCGCATCAAGGCTGAAAATGCGCTGCATACCGCCTATGAAAACCTGGCCAAGCTGACCGGCCAACGGCTGACGCAGCTGAAAAACATTCGTGCTGATCAACCGCTGCCAATTGATCATTTAAATGAACAGCAGTGGCTGCAACAGGCATTGGCGCATAACCTTCAGCTCCGTCAGGTCAAGCTGCAGACGGAGCAGGCACGGTTGAATGTGGCCTTGAATAAGGCAGGCTATTACCCAACGGTAGGGCTTTCGCTTGGTGTGACGGATACGGCCTATAGTGACTATAAAAGCATGTATGCCCCACAGTTTATCGACAGCCGTACTCAGCAGGTGGTGCTGTCTTTAAACTGGCCGCTGTATAGCGGTGGGCTGACACAGGCTACGGTTGCCCAGGCGCGGGATCAGCAGCGCCGCGCACTGGCTGGTGAGCGGGATGCGCAAGAAAGTACAGCACTTCAGGTCAGGGTTTTGCTCAGCAATGTGCGTAATGGACGCGCGCTGGTAGATGCTTTGCAGGCTGCCGTACGTTCCAGCCGTTCTTTTCTGGAGGCTGCAGAGGAGAGCTACAAGGTTGGTTTGAAAAGCCTGCTGGATGTGCTCACTGCGCGTGCCAACGCCAATAAGGCGGAGCGGGATCTGATCGCGGCGTTGAATCAGCTGGTGGTGGATCGCCTTAATCTGGAGGCTGTAGCAGGGCAGCTGGATGAAGCGGATTTAAAAAAGGTTGAGCGGGTTCTGATTGACCCTGTCATACGTTAAACCGAGTCGCCGAGGATTTTTGGCTGGTATGCTGGTCGCACCGCTGCTGGGGTGCGGCTCCGCAGAGCGTGTGTCTTCCAACCAGCTGCGCATGGGGGTGGATGATCGGCCACGTAGTTTGGATCCCCGTTATGCGACAGATGCGCTCTCCAGCCGTGTAAATAGGCTGCTGTACCATGCACTGGTTGATTTTGACGAGACCTTTAAGCCGATTCCCGCTTTAGCCGACTGGAAACAGCTTAATGAGAAACAGTGGCTGTTTCAGCTGCGCAGCCAGCCACATTTCCACCATGGCCGCCCGCTTCAGGTAGCAGATGTGGTGGCGACTTATCAAAGCATCCTGGATAAGCGCACGGCTTCTCCTTTGCGAGGAGGTTTGCGCCATATCGTCTCTGTGACAGAGGTGGGAGAACAAGGCGTGTTGTTCACCCTTGGTAAGGCAGACCCCTTATTGCCGGGGCGCTTAAATATAGGCATCCTGCCTGCAGAGCTATTACACCAGGGACATGACTTCAACCGCCAGCCTATCGGGTGTGGGGCTTGTCGGTTTATAGCAGCCGATGCGCAGCAAACCGTCTTGCGCCGCCCGGATGGTGTGGCGTTAGCTTTTATCAAAGTGAAAGATCCACTGGTCAAGGTGTTGAAACTGCGTAAGGGCGAGCTGGATCTTATCCAGGGCGGCCTCTCTCCTGAGCTGGTGGCGTACTGCAGCCGGCAAGCGGCTTTGAGCACCCGCTGGCATCCGGGCACCAGCTTTTCTTATCTGGGGTTTAATTTCCAAGACGCCGTGCTGTCCGATGTGAGGGTGCGCCGTGCCATCGCCTATGCCATTGACCGAAAAGCGATAGCGCATTATCTGTTCAAAGGCCATGCGCGCTTGGCAGGTGGTCTGCTGGTGCCGGAGCACTGGGCCGGATTACAGGATTTCACCGGCTATGCCTATGACTCGGATCGGGCACGGGAGCTGCTGCAGGAGGCTGGTGTTTCCCTGCCGTTGAAACTCAGCTATAAAACCTCAGCCAACCCTTTGCGTTTGCGGCTGGCTACTATCTATCAGGCTATGCTGCGTAAGGTGGGCATTGAACTGGAGATTCAGAGCTTTGATTGGGGCACCTTTTATGCGGATATCAAGGCAGGCAGGTTTCAGCTTTATTCATTAGCATGGGTAGGGGTTAAAAGCCCAGATATCTTTCAGTATGTGTTTCATTCTCAGGCTGTGCCGCCTGCCGGTGCCAACCGAGGGCGCTTTTCCGATACAGAAGTGGACCGCCTGATTGAAACCGCTTTACAAGCATCGGAGGTGACCACACAAGCAAAGCTGTATCGCCAGCTTCAGCACAGGCTGGCAGAGCAGGCGGCCATGGTGCCTTTGTGGTATGAGGATCAATATGCCGTACAGAGTCGCCAGTGGAGTGCGTATACGCTTTATGCCGATGGGCGTTATGATGGGCTTTTGACGATGCAGTACAGAGGGTCTCCCCCTTTTTTTTGAAATGAAAAATTTTAAACCTGAAAAAAAGCTGGCAATTAGCCTGAAAATGCAGGAAATGACCCTTTTTGAAGGTAAAAAGGTCATAAAACGCTTTTCTGTGAGTACAGCAAAAGCGGGTGCAGGCTGTGAGTTGGGTTCTGGTTGTACCCCTACGGGGCGGCATATCGTGCGCGCTAAAATTGGAGCAGGCGCGGATCCTCTGGCGGTTTTTGTCGGACGGCGTCCGACAGGAGAGGTTTGGTCGGAGGCATTGCATCAGTGTTTCCCTGAGCGGGATTGGATTTTAGGGCGAATTCTCTGGCTGAGCGGCTGTGAGGTAGGACACAATCGTTTAGGAAGCGTGGATACCATGCGCCGCTTTATCTATATCCATGGTACAGCACCGCTTGAACCGATGGGGGTGCCCTTATCCCACGGCTGCATCCGTATGCGTTGCGAGGAGGTGGTGACGCTGTTTGATTGGGCACCTGTGGGATTAGCGGTGGAGATTATGCCATGAGTTATCTCTTGCGGCTGGTAGGGCATGTGGTGTTTATTCTCTGGGCGGTGACGACACTGGTGTTTCTGATGTTGCATCTGGTGCCCGGGGATCCGGTTGCGGTGATGCTGGGAGAGCAGGCGACACCGGCGGATCAGGCGGCGTTACGGATGCAGCTGGGGCTGGATCAGCCGTTGTGGACGCAGTATGTTCACTATCTATCCGGTGTGATACGGGGCGATTTGGGGCATTCCCTGTTTGAGCGTCAGCCGGTGAGCGAGTTGATTGGTGAACGGCTTCCCTATACGTTGCAGTTGGCTTTGGCTGGCTTGGCGGTGGCAGTTCTTATCGCATTTCCTCTGGGTGTCTGGGCGGCAGTCAGGGTGAACCGATGGCAGGATCGGCTGGCGATGAGTGTGTCACTTCTGGGCGTTTCTGTGCCGAATTTCTGGCTGGGGCCGATGCTGATTTTGGTGTTTTCACTTTGGTTGGGTTGGCTGCCGGTCAGCGGTGCAGATCAGCCTTGGGCATGGGTGTTGCCGGCCTTAACATTGGGGACGGCATTGGCGGCTATTCTGACGCGTATGCTGCGCGCCAGCCTGCTGGAAATCTTACATGAGGATTTTTTGCGTACGGCTCAAGCAAAAGGGCTGCCAAAATGGCAGGTGATCTGGCGTCACGGTGTGACCAATGCACTCTTACCGGTGGTGACAGTGCTGGGGTTGCAGTTAGGCACTTTGTTGGGCGGTGCGGTAATCACAGAGATGGTATTTGACTGGCCCGGTCTGGGTCAGATGCTGGTGGAGTCCATTCAGCGACGGGATTATCCGGTGGTGCAGGGAGTGATGCTGGTGATTACTGTTGCTTATGTGCTGGTGAATGCGGCAACAGACCTTGTCTATGCCTGGTTGGATCCTCGGGTGAAGCTGTCATGAAACTATGGTTGAGCCTTTTGCTGTTGTGGGCGTTGATGGCGTTGGGTGGCTTGTTGGTGGGTGAGCAGGCCTATGATGTGCAGCTGTCTAATATGTTAGCAGGCCCGGACAGACAGTCCTGGCTGGGGTATGACGCACTGGGACGCCCGCTGTGGGAGCGAGTCTTACTGGGCGCCCAGACTTCGTTTGTTGTTGCTGTGCTGGTGGTGAGTGTTTCGGTGCTGCTTGGAACGACCATCGGTTTGATCAGTGGGTTTTGGGGAGGGTGGCTGGATCGACTGGTGGTGAAAGTAGTCGATATCTTTCTGGCTTTTCCAGGGTTGCTGTTGGCCATTGGGTTGGCGGCGGTGCTGGGGCCAGGGGTGGAGAATGTGGCGTTGGCATTGATTGTGGTGGGGTGGGTCAGTTATGCACGTCTGGCGCGGGCGCAGGTGCTGAGTGTGCGTAGCCGCACGCACGTATTGGCGGCACGGGCATTGGGTGCGGACAGAAGGCGTATTTTGTTGCGTCATGTGCTGCCTTTGATTTGGGCACCGTTGGGCGTGGAAATGTCTTTTGGTGTGGCTGCAGTAGTGATCAGTGAAGCAGGGCTTTCTTTTCTGGGGCTGGGCGTGCAGCCGCCGATGGATTCGTGGGGCAGTATGATTCGGGAGGGCGCGCGTTATATGTTGGTGGCGCCTCATCTTGTGATTGTGCCTGGACTGGCGTTGATGCTGGTGGTGCTGGCGGCTAACCGTCTGGGAGATGTATGGCGGGACAGGCTGGATCGGCGGCATGTGTCTGTTGAGGTAATGAACGATAGTCGTGTACGGAAGAAGTAGATCGTGAAAACAAAAGCAATGCCCTTGGGGGCGGTGATGGTGGATTTGGCGGGTTTGCAGTTGCGAGCAGAGGAGCGGGAGCGCCTGTTGCATCCGCAGGTGGCGGGTGTGGTGTTGTTCAGCCGTAATTTTGAGTCCTTCGAGCAGCTTAAAGCGTTGTGTGCCGAAATTCATGCCCTGCGTCAGCCTAAGCTGCTGATTGCGGTGGATCATGAGGGGGGGCGGGTGCAGCGGTTTCGTACGGAGGGGTTTACGCATTTACCGCCGATGGGGAAGCTGGGAAGATTGCATGCATTGAATCCTATGGAGGCAGATGAGGCGGCGCGGGCATTAGGCTGGCTGATGGCGGCAGAGTTGTTGACTGCGGGGGTGGACTTCAGTTTTGCTCCGGTAGTGGATGTTGATTATGGGCGAAGCCAGGTGATCGGAGATCGGAGTTTTGCGCAATCACCTGAAACGGTGGGATTATTAGCGGCGCATTTTTTGCGTGGCATGCATGAAGCGGGTATGGCAGGGGTGGCAAAACATTTTCCGGGGCATGGTTATGCGCTGGCAGATACGCATATGGATGTGGCGGAAGATTCTCGTCCGTTGGAGATGCTGGAATTAGATTTGCAGCCGTTTCGACAGTTAATTCAGGCAGGTGTGGAAGGGGTAATGCCCGCCCATGTCATCTACTCTGAGGTGGACAGGCTGCCGGCAGGATTTTCCCGTATTTGGCTGCAGCAGATTCTGCGTGGACAGCTGGGATTTGAAGGGGCGATTATTTCCGATGATCTGAATATGGCGGCAGCTGTGGCGCAGGGCGGTATTGTGCATCGGGCGCAACAGGCACTTGAGGCAGGGTGTGATTTACTGTTGGCACTGAATGATGTCAAAGGGACTGACACCTTGCTACAGCAGCTGCATTATCAGGTTTCGCTGCTGTCTCATGGCCGCATGATCGTGCTGCATGGGCATGCTCGTTTTCCAATGAAAAAGCTGCGCCAACAGCCTCAGTGGCGCAAGGCGCAAACATTTGTGGAGCAATTGCAATGAATGATGTATTGGTATTTTTACAGCAGTATTGGCCGCAGGGGTATCAATGGCTGGTGGAGTTGATTCAACTGTTTGGCGGACAAGCCTGGTTATTGATGGTGGTAGCCGTCTTGTTGGGCACTGCCTTACTGAATGTAATGGTTCAGTTTCTGATTCGTCATGTGGTGCGTTTGTGGGCTCAGCGCCATCCTTGGCTGAATGCTTTTGTGCGCGCTTTACCTGGTCCGGTTGCAACCTATATTTGGTTGCATGCCGGGATGATGGTCATGCTGGTGGTGATGGCGCAATTTCAGTTTGGTCAAACCTGGTCATCCGGACTGGTGGCTTTTAAAGATAGCCTGGTGACTTTGGTCGGTGCCTGGTATGTGATTCTCGTTGTGGGGCATCTGGAAGCGCATTTGAAACAGGTGGCTGATGAAGATCCCCGTTTTGATCGCACTTTGGTGGAGGCTTTAGCCAAGGTGATTCGTTTAACGGCGGTTGTGATTGCTGGGCTGATTATCCTCAGTGCGCTGGGTGTGAATATTGCCGGTCTGCTGGCTTTTGGCGGTGCGGGCGGTTTAATTGTTGGCCTGGCGGCAAAGGATATGATCAGCAATCTGTTTGGTGCGCTGACCATTTATCTGGATCGGCCTTTTGTGGTGGGGGATTGGATTCGCTCGCCGGATAAAGATATAGAGGGGGTTGTTGAGCATATTGGCTGGCGGCGCACGGTGATCCGTCGTTTTAATAAAAACCCTTTATATGTGCCGAATGGTCTGTTTACGACCATTGTGGTGGAAAACCCCAGCCGTATGAGTAACCGGCGGATTTATGAGACATTTGGTGTACGTTATGCTGATCAGGAAAAGGTGGCAAAAATTACAGCCGATATTCGCGCCATGCTGCAAAATCACCCGGATATTGATGCGTCTCAGACGATTATTGTGAACTTTAACCGTTTTGCCGATTCTTCTTTGGAGTGTTTTATTTACTGTTTTACTCGCACCACCGTGTGGACGGAATTTCATCAGGTGAAAGAGGTCGTGCTGTTGCAGATTGCCGATATTGTGGCACGCCATGGTGCGGAAATGGCCTTTCCCAGTCAGAGTGTTTATTTTGAAACGCCTGTTAAGTTGGAGCGGTTGTAACAGTGAATTTGAGTTTATGACATGTGAAAGGGTTGAGCAGTTCCTACATGCGTTGAAGTGGCAGCGCCAGCTTAGCGAGCATACGGTTGCGGCTTATCGGCGGGATTTGACTGATTTTTTCACTGCGCTGGATAAGCCTTGGCAGGTCGTAGACGCTCAGGATGTGCAGGCATATTTAAACCGTGAAGATTTGAGTAAAGCGACTTTACAGCGCCGACTTTCGGCTGTGCGTCAGTTCTACAGGTATTTGATTGCACAGGGTATGACGGAACAGGATCCTACTGCTTTGATTCGTCAGCAGCGTAAAGCACGTAGGCTGCCTTCTGTTTTGACCGAAGCGCAGGTTGAATCACTGTTACAGGCACCGGATGTATCCAGTGTATTAGGTATGCGGGATCGCGCCATCCTGGAAGTGTTTTATGCTACGGGCATGCGGGTATCGGAACTTGCTGCGGTAGAGGTGGCGCATGTGAACCTGGTGCAGCAGGTGATTCTGGTAGAAAAGGGAAAAGGTGATAAGGATCGACTGGTGCCCTTGGGGGAAGCCGCTGTACACTGGCTGACGCGTTATTTGCGGGAGACACGTCCTAGTTTATGCAAACAGGGAGGTTGTGAGCCGCTGTTTTTGTCCCAGCAGGGGCGAACCATGACCCGTCAGACGATCTGGCACCGTATTAAACATTGGGCCAGGGTGGCGGGGATTGAAGCAAAGCTTTCGCCACATACTTTACGCCATGCTTTTGCAACGCATCTGTTGAACCATGGAGCGGATTTGCGCGTAGTGCAGGTGTTATTAGGTCATGCGAACCTGTCCACAACGGAAATTTACACCCAAGTAGCCAATGCACGATTGCAACAATTGCACAAACAGCATCATCCACGCGGGTAAAATGAATTTTTTGATCGAAACAGGTGATATTCATATGAAAAAACTAATTTATGTAGCAGGGATGCTGAGTGCAGTGAGTGGCTCACTCTGTGCGGATGCAGGCAAGCTTCAGGCTGAGCTACAGAAAAATGCGGGTCCGAATCGTGAGGTGGTGGTAAAAGATACGCCTATCAAAGGGCTCTATGAGGTGCAGGCGGATGGGCAGGTGTTTTATATGGATGAAAGCGGGCGTTATGCCATTCAGGGCAATATGCTCGACTTGAAAACGCGCAGTAACTTGACTGAAAGCGCACGCAATGAGGCGCGGTTGGCAGTGTTGGCGGATTTTCCTAAGGAAAAAATGATTACTTACCCGGCAAAGGGAAAACAAGTACGGGAGATCTGGGTATTTGATGATCTGAGTTGCCCTTATTGCAGAAAGCTGCACAAGAGCTTCCCGGAACTACAGGAAAACGGTGTGACGATTCACGTGCTGTTTTTCCCGCGTAGCGGGTTGGGGAGCCAGAGTTACTATGATGCTGTAAAGGTGTGGTGCAGTGTGGATCGTCGTCAGGCTTTGGATGAGGCTATGGCAAGTGGGCGTGTGCCGGAGGAAAGGGTATGCCGTCATCCGGTGAATGAGCATTTAGCACTGGCGCAGAAGCTGGGTGTCAGTGGTACGCCTTATATGGTGCTGGATACCGGTGAAGCGATTCCGGGCTATGTACCACCCAAGCAGTTGCTGCCTTACCTGCTTAAGGAGAAATGAAAGACCGGGCTCGCTGATGCGGGCTTTGGTTAATGGCAGTTTATCAGAAA
>CAYRSN010000027.1:0-15343 GCA_964427185.1 uncultured Piscirickettsiaceae bacterium
ATGAGCACACCATATTTAAGTGGCAAGTCTGTCCAAGTAGATGGAGCCACTTCAACCCAAAGACTCAACTTTTTCCGATTAACATTCTTTCACGCTTCATTAAGTACTTTTATAAGAGTTATTTATAGAATGAGATAAAAAGAATTGAATTAAACGGGGTTGGGAATATCGATAAAACTGACACTCACGCCGAAATGCTCCGCCAAATGCTCGCCCAGTGCCATGACCCCCAAGCGCTCCGTGGCATGATGCCCGGCTGCCAGATAATGAATGCCCAGCTCTTGCGCCTCATGCATGGTCTGCTCAGAGACTTCTCCACTGATAAAAACATCAGCCCCCCATGCGGCCGCCTGAGGCAGCATTTTCTGCGCCGCACCTGAACACCAGGCAACTTTTTCGATGACCTGAGGCCCGCCCGGAAGATGTAAAGGCGCTCTATTCAAGGTTTGTTCCACCTGATGCAACCATGCCTGAATCGGTAACGGAGAAGACAGCTGCCCCAGGCGCAACAGGCTCTGAGCATCCGGCGTGATATCTTTCAGCCCCCACAGCCTGCCTAACTGGGCATTATTCCCTACCTCGGGATGCGCATCCAATGGCAAATGGTAGGCTAACAAGTTCATCTCATGCTGCATTAACAAACGAATGCGCTCGCCTTTCATACCCGTCAGAGGTGCCGGCTCGCCTTTCCAGAAATAACCGTGATGCACCAGTAGTGCATCTGCCTGCATCTCTATAGCCGCTTCAATTAAAGCGCGAGAAGCCGTTACACCGGTGACAATACGCTCAATCTTAGGCTTGCCCGATACCTGCAAGCCATTCGGTGCATAGTCATGAAACGCATCAATAGTTAAATACTGATTACAATAGCCCACCAGCGTATCCCGCGCGATCATGTCAACACCTCTTGCAAAGCCCTCAACAACGCCTGGTTCTCCTGCTCCGTGCCGACAGTGATGCGCAGGTAGTCCTGAATACGCGGTTGTTTAAAATGACGCACGATCACCCCCCGCTCGCGCAAACCTTCCGCCACCGCCGCAGCCGCCTTAGGTGGGCGCGCAAAAATAAAATTCGCCATGGAAGGCACAATATGAAACCCTAATAGCTCCAATGCTTCAGCTAAGCGCGCACGCGACTGCATAACCTGCTGACGCCGCTTTTGAAAGTACGTTTCATCCTCAAAAGAAGCAATCCCCGCCACCTGCGCCAAACGATCCATAGGGTAAGAATTAAAGCTGTCTTTGACGCGCACCAACCCTTCAATCAGCTCTACCTGCGCAATGGCATAGCCAATACGCAGCCCTGCTAAAGCACGTGATTTCGATAAGGTGCTGATGACCATCAGATTCGGGTAGCGTTTAATCAGGGGAATACAGCTTTCCGCGCCAAAATCTACATAAGCCTCATCTACAATAACAACACAGTCACTTTTTTGCTGTAAAAAGGCTTCAATTTCAGAACGACTCAAGGCTCGCCCAGTAGGTGCATTAGGATTCGGAAAAATCACCCCGCCTGCTGGTATCAAAAACCGATCCAATGGTAAGGAAAAATCCTCATTAAGCGGCACCGTTTCATATTCAATGCCGTACAAACCACAATACACTGGATAGAAGCTATATGTGATATCGGGAAACAAAAGCGGCTCGGACTGCTGGAAAAAAGCCTGGAAAGCATGCGCCAATACCTCATCGGAACCATTGCCCACAAATACTTCAGCTTGAGATACCTGATAATAATCGGCTATACATTGCCGTAAGGCTTCCGAAGCCGGATCAGGATACAGCCTTAGACGGTCATCAACAGCCGCTTTGAGTGCATCCAGCACATGTGGTGAAGGCGGATAAGGGTTTTCATTTGTATTAAGCTTAATCAAATCGGGTATTTGGGGCTGCTCCCCCGGCACATAAGGGTGCAGCCGATGCACAATAGCACTCCAGTAACGACTCATACCCGCCTCATGCTTCCTCATCCTTTAGGCGGTAACGCGCAGACTGGGCATGTGCCTGCAACCCTTCACCATCTGCCAGTGCAGCAGCCACCTCACCCAATATTTGCGCACCGGCTTCAGACACTTTGATCAGACTTGAGCGTTTTACAAAGTCATACACACCAAGCGGTGAGCTGAAGCGCGCTGTACGACTGGTCGGTAAGACATGGTTAGGCCCTGCGCAATAGTCTCCCAGTGCTTCTGCAGTATAACGCCCCATAAAGATCGCACCGGCATGACGAATATTCGGTAGCAAGGCTTCTGGGTCTTCCACGGAAAGCTCCAAGTGTTCAGGCGCGATCAGGTTAATCATGTCTACTGCCTGCGCCAGGGTGTCCACTGTAATCAAGGCACCCCGTGCTTCCAGCGCTTTACGAATAATCTCCTGACGCGGCATGGTAGGCAACAGTTTTTCAATGCTTTGCGCCACAGCTTCTACAAATGAAGCATCCGGAGACACCAGAATTGCCTGTGCATCCTCATCATGCTCAGCCTGTGAAAACAGGTCCATTGCAATCCAGTCCGGGTTTGTTTTACCGTCACATACAACCAGAATTTCAGACGGCCCGGCAATCATGTCAATCCCTACTGTGCCATACACATGGCGCTTGGCAGTCGCTACAAAAATATTACCCGGCCCGACGATCTTATCTACCTGAGGAATGGTTTCCGTACCATACGCCAAAGCCGCTACTGCCTGCGCGCCTCCAATGGTAAACACACGATCCACTCCCGCAATCGCCGCAGCCGCCAAGACCATTTCATTGACTTCACCGTCAGGTGTGGGCACAACCATAATCAGCTCTTTAACACCGGCCACCTTGGCAGGAATCGCATTCATCAGCACAGAAGATGGATAGGCTGCTTTTCCGCCCGGCACATACAGCCCAACACGATCCAGGGGAGTAATCTTCTGCCCCAGCAAGGTGCCGTCTGCTTCCGTATACTGCCAGCTTTCCTCTACCTGATGCTGGTGATACGCTCGAATACGCTGGGCTGCAAATGTCAATCCATCTCTCAGGGTGTCGGAAATCGTATCCAACGCCTGCTGTAAACGTGCCTGCGGAATTTCAAGTGCTTGCGCCGAAGGCACTTCCAGACGATCGAAACGCGCGGTATATTCCATAACGGCTTCATCTCCACGCGTACGAACATTTTTAAGAATATCTAGAACAATCTCATTTACCTGGTCATCTGAAACACTTTCCCAAGTCAACAGTGCATCCAGCGTTTCACGAAAATCCGGCTGGTTGATATTGAGTTTACGAAGTTTTATGCTCATGCTTTCACCGCTTGTTGTAACTGTTTAACCAAGTCCTGAATCATTGTGTGCTTCAGCTTATAGGCATGTTGATTCACTATCAACCGTGAGCTGATATCGGTGATATGCTCCATCGGCACCAAGCCATTCGCCTTAAGCGTATTGCCTGTATCAACCAGATCCACAATCACATCCGCCAAGCCAACTAAAGGTGCCAACTCCATCGAACCGTAAAGCTTAATCAGGTCAACCTGCTCACCCTTCTGTGCAAAATAGCGCTGTGCAGAACGGATATATTTCGTTGCCACTCGTAAACGGTGTCCTGACGGTTGCATATCCGGCGCCCCTGCAACCATGAGCCGGCAAGGCGCAATTTTCAAATCCAACAGCTCATAAAGGTTTTCACCTTCAGCTTCCATTAAGACATCCTTGCCAGCCACCCCTAAATCCGCTGCGCCATAATTCACATAGGTCGGTGCATCGGTGGCACGTACGGCCAATAGCTTGATATGCGGCAGATTGGTTTCCAAAATCAGCTTCCGGCTTTTATCAGGGTGCTCCAAAGGCACAATACCGGCTTGTTCCAATAAAGGCAGTGTCTCTTTTAAAATCCGCCCTTTAGAGAGGGCAATCGTCAAGGTATTCTGATTCATTGATAGTCTGTCAGACGCATAATGTCTGCCCCCAGTTTATGAAATTTTTCTTCAATACACTCATAGCCTCGATCAATATGATAAATACGGTTGACCACGGTTTCACCCTCCGCCGCCAAACCCGCCAAAATCAAACTGGCTGAAGCTCTCAGGTCAGTTGCCATTACAGGCGCACCTGTTAATGTTTCAACTCCCTCAGTGATCGCCTTATTCCCCTGAAGTTTAATCTTGGCACCCATGCGCATCAGTTCACTGACATGCATAAAGCGGTTTTCAAACAAAGTCTCCTCCACAACGGCGCGCCCCGGTGCCAGCGCATTCATCACCAAAAACTGTGCCTGCATATCCGTAGGAAACAGAGGATAGGGCGCTGTAACAATATCAACAGGTCTGAGTTCCCGCCCCCGCATATCCAAGGTGACACGATCCGCCTCGATCTCCAGCCCGGCACCTGCCTGCTTAAACTTTTCCAATACCGCAGTCATATGCTTCGGGTTGACATGCGTCACCGTCACACAGCTGTGTGTAACGGCTGCCGCCGCCAGATAGGTACCAGCCTCAATGCGATCCGGAATAATGGCATGCGACGCACCATGTAGCTGCTCCACACCTTCAATCGTCAAGGTGGAAGTGCCAATTCCACTGATTTTGGCACCCATCTTATTAAGAAAGTGCGCCAAATCCTGCACTTCCGGCTCACATGCAGCATTTTCCAGTACAGTCGTTCCTTCCGCCAGTACAGCCGCCATCATCAGGTTCTCTGTCCCGGTCACCGTGACCGTATGCATGACAATATGAGCCCCCTTCAGACGCTTAGCGGTAGCATGAATATATCCCTGCTCAACACGAATCTCTGCTCCCATCTTTTCCATGCCGTGAATATGCACATCCACAGGGCGTGCGCCAATTGCACAGCCCCCGGGAAGCGATACACGCGCCTCTCCAAAGCGTGCCAGCAACGGCCCCATGACCAAAATAGAAGCTCGCATGGTCTTCACCAACTCATATGGCGCTGCCTTATTAGGGATTTCACTGCAGTCCAGAGTGATATTTAAACGCTCATCAACTGTAATATGACCTCCCATGGAGGCAAGCAGCTGTAAGGTGGTGGTCACATCGCGAAGATGAGGAATATTGCTGATCGTAGAGGGCTCAGCACTTAAAAGGCTGGCGATCAGGATTGGTAACGCGGCGTTTTTAGCTCCCGAAATACGCACATCACCGGATAATGCGCAAGACCCCTGGATAACCAACCTATCCATCACGCTCATGCATCCGGCAAACGGGTTTTAATTGACAGAGCATGCAGTTCACCCGAGCTCAACTGCGCCTTAAACAGATCATTGATCATTCGATGGCGCTGCAAAGGCGTCTTACCCACAAAAGCCTGACTCATCACTTCCACAGTAAAATTACATGCTTCACCCGACACTTTCACATCGGCATCCGGCAGCGCTTGTCTAATGATCTGCTCAACGGTTTCAGGGGTCATATACCATCCTATATTTTTAGTATCAGTGGCGTATTTTAACGCCTTTTACCAACAGCCACAGGTTGAGGCTGCTGATTAGAACCAAAAAAACCGAAGTAATGGCCAAACTTACCCATACAGATACATCACTTTGATGGAAAAACCCATAACGAAAGCCATCCACCATATAGAAAAATGGGTTCAAATGCGAAATATCCCGCCAAAATGGCGATAGCTGATTAACGGAATAAAACACCCCAGCCAAAAAAGTCAGCGGCACCACAAAAAAGTTCTGAAAAGCGGCCAGGTGGTCATACTTATCCGCCATCAACCCTGCCAACAGACCCAGCCCACCCATGACACCAGCGCTCAACACAGCAAACAGCACAATCCACCCCAGCGAAAGCCAGGTCAAATCATACCCCAGCACGCCCACAAGTAAAATTACTCCCCCCACCAGCAAACCACGTACGACGGCTGAAGCAACAAACGCCAAATAAAACTCCCACGGAGAGATCGGTGCCAGCAAGACAAACAGCAGATTACCATGCATTTTTGACTGAATCAGACTGGAAGAGCTGTTTGCAAACGCATTCTGCATCAGCGCCATCATCATCAGCCCCGGGATTAGAAACTGCCCATAAGGCACCTGCTCAAAGGCTACCTCACTCTCTTGCAGCACACTACCAAAAACCAGTAGATATAACAAAGTCGTCACCACCGGTGCTAACAGCGTTTGTACGAATACTGAAAGAAAACGGCGGTTTTCTTTCAGAAACAGTGTCCACATGCCAGTCCAGTTCATGTCTGCGCACCTGTTAAGGTAAGAAACACCTGTTCCAAATCCACATCCTGAACCTTTAAATCCTGCAGCTGAATATGGCTTTGTTGTACCCATGTCAAAAACTCCGACATGGAAGTATCCCTGGGCACCCTGAAAAGCCAATGCCCTGCCCCTCGAGACTCCATCAGATAACCCTCTAAAGGCTGCCTGACCGCACCTATGCCCCACAGCTCTATATGTTTCCAGGGATAACGTGCCAAAAGTGTCTCTTTCTGCTCAACCGCTATCAGCTGCCCTTGGTGCATAATGGCAATTTGATCACACAGAGCCTCTGCCTCTTCCAAGTAATGCGTCGTTAGAATAATCGTCATACCCTGCTGATGTAGCTCACTGGCAAATTGCCATAAATTCTGACGCAACGCCACATCCACACCAGCTGTCGGCTCGTCCAGCACCAACACCTGAGGGCGATGTACCAAGGCCATGGCAATCAGTACACGTCTTTTCATCCCGCCGGAAAGCTGATGCATTTTGACATCCGTTTTTTCGATCAACGACAGCCGCTCCAGCAAAGCATCAATCCAGTGTCGCTGCGCCTTTCCATACAACCCAAAATATCCAGATTGCAGATTCAGCAACTCCCTGACAGAAAAAAAGGGCTCATCCACCAGCTCCTGCGGTACGACGCCCAGAGCCCTGCGGCTCTGGCGATAAGCATGAATAACATCATGCCCCATTACCTGAATCTCGCCCGCATCCAGCTTCACCAACCCTGCCATGGCGTTAATCAGCGTAGATTTTCCAGCACCGTTATGCCCTAACAGACCAAAAAAACTCCCTTGAGGGATTTCCAGGTCGATCCCCTTCAACGCTTGAAGAGTGCCAAAAGATTTCTTCACCCCGCGGAAAGAAACGGCAGGCTTTTGCATAAACAGATACTTTTATAGAGAGGATGTGTCAGAATCAACAAACTTCAAAAAGTCCAACTCGTAAAGCTGTGCCAGCATACGTAAGCTTTTCGGAGGGTTTTGAAAGGACATAGCCTGCACATGGCCGGACAGGGCACAAAGTGACAACAACCAGGCAAGTGCACTGCTATCCACCTGGGTTACACCCGCCAGATCTACCTGCCGAATAGGCGGTTGAATTTCTTTTAATGCTTTCTCCAACTGAGGCACTGTGTCTAACACCAGCGCCCCTTCAACACGCAATTGCTCTTGCGTTTGATGTAGCTTTACAGGCAAACTCATGCGACCCGCTCCCAACCCCTATCAAACAATGCAGAAGGGGCTGCTTTCCGCTCCAAGAACGCCCGGTTTTTCTCTTCCAGTTCACGAATGACCGCATCAATCCCCTTTTCCTGCAGCTGTTGATTAAACACCTTCCGGTAACTCAGCAGCAAACTGACATTTTCCACCACCATGTCATACACCTTCCAGCGTTGCTGCTTTTTATCCCAATAAACGCGATAAACCACCTTGGTTTCAGGCGCCCCTTTGCGCTGCACAATTTGCTCCACCTGATAACGCCCTCGCTTGGCAGGAATCACCTTGTCAACCTTCATGGCGGTAATCTCCAAATTTAACAGTGAGTTGGCATAACTACGCAACAGCATCTCCTGAAACGCCGTCACAAAGCGGGTCTTCTGCTCATCCGATGCCTGCCGCCAAAATTTCCCCATGGCATAACGCGCCATTTTTTCTGTGGCCAGATAGGGAAGTATTTCCTGCTCTACAAAAGCCTTTAATACCTGAGGATCCTGTTTCAACCTGTCTCTTGAACGCTCAAGCTTAGACCATACCTCATGGGTAAAGGTTTCAATAAAGCGCTCCGGCGACTCTTCTGTGGCAAAGGCATTGCTTATTACCATCAACAGCATGCTCACACTTAAAAATAACCTACGCATCACTCTTTCTCCCCACCATCAGCCAACTTCACCATTAACTGCCCGATCAAATCCTCCAGCACCAGCGCCGACTGCGTAAGCTCCAGCTCATCTCCATCAGCCAGATACTCCTCATCTCCGCCGGGCACCAGGCCGACATACTGATCCCCCAGCAGCCCACTGGTCAAAATCGCAGCCGACGTATCCAACGGCAGCTGATAGCCCTGCTCAATATGCATAGTCACCAGCGCGCGATAATTTGTCCTGTCCACTTCAATAGAAGTCACGCGCCCTATCACCACACCGCTTAACTTCACCGGGGATCTCACCTTCAAATCGCCAATATTATCAAAATGCGCCTTAAGCGTATAAGTGGGGCGATCCTGCATGACCGTAGAAAAGTTACTCACTTTCAACGCCACCATAAACAGTGCTAACGCGGCCAAAACAACCAAAATACCCACACCGATTTCCAGCTTTACCTGCTTATCCATACATCAATCCCTTAGTTAAACATCAGAGCAGTCATCACAAAATCCAGCGCCAACACACCCAGCGAGCCTTGCACAACCGTTCTGGTTGTCGCATAGCTGACCCCTTCAGAAGTAGGCATTGCACTCTCCCCTTGAAACAAGGCCAATACCGCTATCAAAACCGCAAAGACCACTGATTTAATCATGCCGTTAACCACATCATCATACCAGTCAACCTGGGCGATCATCTGCGACCAGAAAGCACCATCATCCACGCCCAGCCAGCCAACAGCCACCAGATACCCTCCCAGTATACCCAGCGCATTAAAAATCATTGTCAGCATGGGCAATACCAGCAATACAGCAACAAAGCGCGGCGCAAATACAAATTTCAACGGATCAACCGCCATCATTTCCAGCCCGGACAACTGTTCCGTAGAACGCATCAGGCCGATTTCGGCCGTCAATGCAGAGCCTGCGCGCCCCACAAAAAGTAAAGCTGCCACCACAGGCCCCAGCTCACGCAACAGCGAAAGCGCCGTCATCGTACCCACTGCTTCTTCTGAGTTGTAGTCCACCAGCACGTTATACCCCTGCAGCCCGAGCACCATGCCTACAAACAACCCCGCCATCATAATAATGGGCAGCGACAAAGTACCCGTGTTATAGATCTGTTTCAGCAATAAACGCAGGCGAACAAAGGGGTAGCCCAACGCAGGTAGCAGCGCCAGCATGAAGAGCCCCAGCTGCCCTGCAGCCTGGATTTTTGCAATACTTTTTTGCCCTATTTTTTGTAAAAGCTTCAACATGAAAGCAACTCCTGCTCATAGGAGCGCGCCGGATAGTGAAAGGGAACGGGGCCATCTGGCAAGCCTTGTAGAAACTGACGCACATAATCATCTTCACTTTTCCGAATGTGCTCAGCACTGCCTTCTGCTACCACACGCCCTTCAGACATCACATAAACATAGTCCGCAATTTCAAGTACTTCGGCCACATCATGGGAAACAACCACGCTGGTCAACCCCAGCCCTTCGTTAAGGCGCTGAATCAACTTGAGCAACACCCCCATGGTAATGGGATCCTGCCCTACAAAAGGCTCATCATACATAACCATTTCAGGATCCATGGCAATCGCACGTGCCAGCGCCACCCGTCTGGCCATGCCGCCTGAGAGCTCAGACGGCATCAAATCCCGCGCGCCCCGTAACCCGACCGCCTGAAGTTTCATCAATACAATGCGACGAATCATGGCCTCACTGAGCTGTGTATGCTCCCGTAGCGGAAATGCAACATTTTCAAACACACTCAAGTCTGTCAATAGCGCGCCACTTTGAAAAAGCATGCCCATCTTTTTACGTAGTTCAAAAAGCGCCCGCCGGGAAAGTTTATGCACATTCTCACCATTGACCCTGATCACCCCGCCATGCGGTTTAAGCTGACCTGCGATCAACTTCAAAAGAGTCGTTTTCCCTGTGCCGCTGGGTCCCATAACCGCCACCACCTTACCTCGGGGTATTGTCAAGCTCAATCCATCAAAGATCTTGCGCGCCCCGCGATAAAACACCAGATTTTCCACTTCAATATGAATTTGCATCAATACCCCAAAAGCTCTACAAGCTGCTTCAATGCTTTAAGTTTTTGTATATTATCGCATCCATTGCGCACAACAAAAGGAATCCCCGTATCTTTTTCAGGTAAAGAAGCAACGAATGCTTCCAGCATCTGCCGCATCCCTTGCATATCCTGTGGCCACTCACTCAACCATCCCATCGGCGCACCACTTAAATGATGCCAGCACCACTGAGACTGAACTTCCGGACGGTCAAACCAGGTAACAGGCCACTGTGACAACAACGCTGGCAACGCCACATGAGAAGCTATTCCCACCGATTGCCCCCGCGCATGCAACATGCTTAATGCCTGGTGCAGATTTGCCGCCTGAGCTTCATCCAGCGCTGCTTTTACGCCAAAGCCACACCAGTGTAATGTATCACTGCTTTCAAAAAACGTTGACCAGTCCGCATCCTCCCACGCCGACCATTGAGCCTGCGGCACCAAAAGTGCAGAAAATTCATTGGCATAATAATCCAGCTGCCAGGCATCAGGCAGGCCTTCCGGATAAAACTCTTTACACTGCCATCCCATCGCTCCAACTGTCATACTTTCCAACATAATGAGCTCCCATGCTTTCTTTCACATACGTATAATAAGCCACTTTCGTAAAGTCGCCTGGTGTTGTTTTGACAGCTCAAAATATTCAAAGCCTTTACAAAAAACCGGCATTTTATCCATCTGATAAAAGTAAAACATGACAGAGCTTCTTCTTCCCCTCGGTGCCCTAATCATCGGCTTAGCACTGCTGGTCAAAAGTGCAGACATCTTCATAGAAGGCGCCGCCAGCCTCGCCGTCCATCTGAATATCAGCCCGATTATTATCGGTGTTGTAATTTTAGGATTCGGCACCTCCATGCCCGAAGTCATAGTCTCTGTTCTGGCAGCACTTGATCAAGTACCTGAGCTGGCTGTAGGCAATGCCATCGGCTCCAATATCGCCAATATCGGCTTAGTGCTGGGCATTACCGCACTGGTCGCCCCCATTGCCATTCAATCCAGCGTGCTTAAACGCGAGCTGCCTTTATTGATGGGCGTTTCCTTGCTCACAGGGCTTTTACTGCTGGATGGCGCACTGGACAGATTGGACGGCCTTCTGTTGCTGGCAGGCCTGATCGCCAGCATGGGATGGATGATTCATGTCAACCGCCAGGCACCACGCACAGACCCTTTAGAGCAGGATGTTGTCACTGAGCTGGAAGAGGCGGAGAAGATTCCTTTGAAAACTGCTTTGGTCTGGACAACAGGCGGCCTGGTCGTTTTGATGCTTTCCGCACGCATGATGGTATGGGGAGCGGTTGAGATCGCCCACTATTATGCCGTTTCCGAGGCGATTATCGGCTTAACGATTGTTGCCATCGGCACCAGCCTGCCAGAGTTGGCCGCTGGTATTTCAGCCGCTCGCAAAAATGAAACAGACCTGATGGTAGGCAATATTGTAGGCTCCAATTTATTCAACCTTTTAGCTGTAATGGCCATGCCCGCCTTGATCTATCCTGCCAACCTGAATGAAGACATCCTATTGCGCGACTACCCCATTATGCTGGCCTTTACCCTGATCATGCTGATTTTTGCACTGCCTTATGCTAAAAAAGCTGCCAAAATCAACCGATTTGAAGGCCTGCTGCTTGTATTTGGTTTTGTCAGTTATCTCACACTTCTTTACTTTGCAACGGTGCACACATGACACATTTCACTTCAAAACTGGCTCAGAAAGCTGCTCAAATCCGCCTGTTACTATTGGATGTAGATGGCGTTCTCACGGATAACAAGCTTTTTTACGGTGACAACGGCATAGAATATAAAACATTCCATACACGAGACGGGCATGGCATGGTGCTGCTGCAGCAGGCCGGCATTGATATCGGCATTATCACCGGCCGCACATCTGAAGTCGTCACCCGACGCATGCGGGATTTAAAAGTCAAATATGTATACCAAGGTGTTCCCGACAAACTCCCCACCTTTGAATCATTACTACAGGAAAGCGGGCTGACTCACACGCAAGTTGCCTATATGGGAGATGACATTCTGGATCTCCCTATTCTCAGACGGGTTGGCCTGGCCGCCATGCCCGCCAATGCAGACCCGGCACTCCGCCCCTTTGTGGATATGATTAGTCAATACAGTGGCGGCGCAGGAGCCGTTCGTGAACTCTGTGAGCTCATCCTCAAGTCACAGGGAAAATGGGAAGATATTTTGAAGTTTTATTTAAGATAAGTCTTTTAAAAAGTGAACACTAAATCTAAAAGCGTTTTTACTTTAATAGGAATTCTAATAAGTGCTGGCATTATTCTCTGGCAACAATATAATTTAAACACTAAAAAAAATGAAGATAACATATTTACCCCCCCACAATGGCAAGGAAATCATGCAACCCTATGGTCTAAAAATTTTCACACAAACTCACAATTATTTTTATTATCCAGAAAACTAACTTTTCATAAAACACCAGAGCGCACCCTGTCAGAAACCCCCAAAGGAATATACAAAGAGAATAGCACCCTTTACATTTTCAAAGCACAACATGGGGAGCTGCCCGCAGAAAAATTAGTGCTAATAGGTGCCGCCCATGTCCAGAAAAAAGACCAAGTATCTCCAACAGTACATCTGAACAGTGATCAGCTTGTATTCAACTCAAAACTAAATACACTTACATCAAACACGCTCGTAAAAGTTTCTCAGAAAAGTAACTGGATGCGAGGAGTCGGTCTAACACTCTATACAAAAGACCAAAAACTAACATTACATAAAAAAGTATTCAGCCATTATGAATAAGATAAAACCTCTTGTATTTTTGCTTTTCATCTTACCATCTTTAAAGATTTGGTCTGCACCTCCTATTGATATTCAAGCAGATCAACTTATCGCACACCAAAAAGAAGGCATTGCCACTTACTCTGGAAACGTTATTGTAAAACAAGGAGACTTCTATCTTTATGGAGATCGCTTGGAAGTTTATATAAAAAACCAAAAACTAAAAAAAATAATCGCTTACGGCACTCCAGCCTCCTTCAAAAAACTGGACGAAGAAACAAAAAAATGGACACATGGTCGAGCACACATCATTACTTATGAGCCACATCCTACTAAAGTCATACAACTTCAAAAACAGGCCAAAATCACTAAAGCAACTGGCGAGTCACTAGCGAGTGAATATATTCAATATGAAGTAGATAGCGAAGTACTCAATGCCAGCGGCTCCAAACAACAGCGGGTACATGTCATTCTGCCTACGCAAGAGGAAGAGTAATGCCGCATTTTTATGCCAGAAGCCTAGCGAAACGCTATAAAAAACGGCAAGTAGTCACCTCAGTCGATCTGGATGTGTACAGTGGTGAAGTCGTAGGGTTATTAGGTCCGAACGGAGCCGGTAAAACCACGACGTTCTATATGATGATGGGTCTGGTTCCCGCCGATGGCGGGAAGATTTTTCTCAATGATGAAGAAATTACCCATTTACCCATCCATGCTCGCGCTAAAAAAGGCATTGGCTACTTACCCCAAGAAGCCTCCATCTTCCGCAAGCTGACTGTCCGTGAAAATATTTTGGCCATCCTGGAGATGCGCCCAGAATTGACTCACAGCCAGCGACTTGAAAAACTTGGTACCCTGTTAGACCAACTGCAAATCAATCACATCATTGATCAGCCTGGGCAAGCCCTGTCAGGTGGTGAGCGCCGCAGGGTTGAAATCGCTCGGGCGCTGGCCATTGAGCCTGCCTTTATTCTGCTGGATGAACCTTTTGCCGGCGTTGACCCTATTTCCGTCAATGAAATCCAACATATTATCCAGCACCTTAAACAAAATAAAATCGGCGTCCTGATTACAGACCATAATGTTCGCGAAACGCTCGGTGTCTGTGACCGTGCCTACATTCTGGCCAATGGCACGATTCTGGCAGAAGGCAGCCCAGAAGCAATCGTGCAGAATGAACAGGTACGCGCCCACTATCTAGGTGAGGATTTCACCGTCTGAGATTTTGACTGATCAGGTACTCATGCTTCAATTCGGCGCGTAAAAACCCAGTTCGTTTCATCTGAACGCTCTGCATCGAAGGCATAGCCATCTGCCTCAAAATACTTCAGTTCTTCAGCCTCTTGCACCTGATGCACAATTGCCCAGCGCGCCATCATGCCACGAGCTTTTTTGGCATAAAAACTTATAACTTTGTACTGCCCGCCTTTCCAATCCTTAAATACTGGTGTGATGACCTGTCCCTCAACCTTCTTGGGCCAAATGGCTTTAAAGTATTCATTGGAAGCCAGATTCACCAACTGCAAAGTGCCCGATGCCTTCAGCTGCTCATTTACCGCTTGCGTCAAAGTTTCACGCCAAAAAACATATAAGTCTTTACCTGCCGGGTTTTCCAACTTCGTCCCCATCTCCAAACGATAAGGCAAAATACGATCCATCGGCCTGAGCAATCCATACAAGCCCGACAATATCCCTAAATGTTTCTGGGCATACTGCAATCCACTTGCACTCAAGCTGGAGGCCTCAAGCCCCTGATAAACGTCCCCCTTAAATAGAAAAATAGCCGGTTTGCTGTGCTGTTTTGGAAAAGGGATCTGCCACTGCTGGTAGCGCTCAAAATTAAGCTCTGCCAACTGGTCGCTTAACTTCATTAAATCTGCAAGTGCTTGCGGCGTTTTGGCTTTCAGAATGCCCGCCAACTGATCCGCCTGTGCCAAAAACATGGGTTCTGTTGGCGAAATGGGAAAGTGTTTAACCAGTGCCTCATCCAGAGCTTTAGCCGGTGAAATCAACATATACATTAAAAATGCTCCTCCAAAAATAAAGGCGCCTCCGCAAAACCCTGAGTGTGCTCGCGTTGCGTGTGCGATGGCGGTAGATGCAAGGCGCGAGCCGCAGGATTGGGTGGTGCCTAATTCAAGACGAGCAACACAGCAGATGCCGCCATCCCACCGCAACCCACAGGGACAGGGCGATTTCGGCTCAATGCCAGTGTTGCACCTCACTCGCATAGAATAACTATGCCACGTTCGGAGCGCCTTGGCCTGAACCAAAATCGCCACTGTCGCGACCGTTCAGGGTTTTGCGGAGGTGCCTAAAGCGCCCTAAGGCGCTTTATTACAGCGTTTCCCTAAACAGGTGTCAATCAGCAATCGCTGTCCGCATCCGCATCCGGATTATAGCCCCCCCTTCTGCTCATGAGCAGCGGGCACAGCCTGCTGAGTGGCAGCTTCTGCTT
>CAYRSN010000028.1:0-14525 GCA_964427185.1 uncultured Piscirickettsiaceae bacterium
TGCTCAGGCACTTGTTGCCTGAGCCAGTTTTATTTTCTATCTAAAGGAGAGCGTACTAAAGGAGAGCGTAATGACTGTACGTGTTGGTATTAACGGTTTTGGTCGCATTGGTCGTATGGCGTTCCGCGCGATTGCGAAGGAATTCCCTGGTCTGGAAGTGGTTGCTATCAATGACTTGCTGGATCCGGATTACTTGGCTTATATGCTGAAGTATGACTCTGTGCATGGCCGCTTTGATGGAGATGTGGAAGTTAAGGATGGCAATCTGGTTGTAAACGGTAAAACAATTCGTATTACTGCAGAGACGGATCCATCCAACCTGAAATGGGATGAAGTGAATGTAGATCTGGTGCTGGAATGTACCGGCTTTTTCCTGACGGAAGAAACCTGTCAGAAGCATATTGAGGCAGGTGCGAAAAAAGTAGTTCAGTCAGCACCTTCAAAGGATCATACACCTATGTTTGTGTATGGTGTAAACCATGGTGACTATGCAGGTCAGGCAATTGTGTCTGCTGCCTCTTGTACGACAAACGGCCTTGCGCCGGTTGCCAAGGTGCTGAATGATAACTTCGGTATCAAGCGTGGCCTGATGTCTACCGTTCACGCAGCAACTGCGACACAGAAAACAGTTGACGGGCCTTCTAAGAAGGACTGGCGTGGTGGTCGCGGTATTCTGGAAAATATCATTCCATCTTCTACCGGCGCTGCCAAAGCAGTGGGTAAAGTTCTGCCTGCTTTGAATGGTAAGCTGACGGGTATGGCATTCCGTGTGCCCACCTCCGATGTTTCTGTGGTAGATCTGACCGTGGAGCTGGAAAAAGGTGCAGCTTATGATGATATCTGTGCTGCCATGAAAGCGGCTTCTGAAGGTGAGCTTAAGGGTGTGCTGGGCTATACGGATGAGCCTTTGGTTTCTACGGATTTCCGTGGGGATGCGCGTCCTTCTATCTTTGATGCGAAGGCCGGTATTCAGCTGGATGAAACCTTTGTGAAAATTATTGCTTGGTATGACAACGAATACGGTTATACCTGCAACATGTTGCGCCTGGCAGAGCACGTAGCCAGCAACTAATCCACAGGTTCAGTGGAAAGAAAGGGGCGTTCGCGCCCCTTCATCTATGCCTATCCTGTTGTGGGTGGGTATAGATGAATAACCATGATCAAAGGAGCCGCATTATGGCAATTATCAAGATGGCTGATCTGGCCAAAGAAGGCAAACTGACAGGCAAGCGTGTTTTGATTCGTGAAGATCTGAATGTGCCGATTAAAGACGGCAAGGTAACGTCTGATAAACGTATTTCTGCATCTGTGCCTACGATTAAAATGGCGATGGATGCGGGTGCAAAAGTAATGTTGATGTCTCACTTGGGGCGTCCGACAGAAGGTGAATATGATGAAGCCTTCTCTTTGGCGCCTGTTGCGGCAGACTTGTCCAAAAAGCTGGGTAAAGAAGTGCGCCTGGTGAAAGATTATCTGGATGCACCGGTTGAAGTGGCGGAAGGGGAAGTTGTTCTGCTGGAAAACGTGCGCTTCAACAAGGGTGAAAAGAAAAACGACGATGAGTTGGCGAAAAAATATGCCGCGCTGTGCGATGTATTTGTAATGGATGCATTTGGTACCGCACACCGTGCTCAGGCTTCTACTTATGGTGCAGGCGTTTATGCGCCGATTGCTGCGGCAGGTCCACTTCTGGCAGCAGAGCTGGAAGCGCTGGGTAAAGCGTTGGAAAACCCTGATCGTCCAATGGTGGCGATTGTAGGCGGTTCTAAAGTTTCTACCAAGTTAACAGTGCTGGAGTCTCTGGCGGAAAAGGTGGATCAGTTGGTAGTGGGAGGAGGTATTGCCAATACCTTTATCGCAGCTGCCGGTCACAATGTCGGTAAATCTCTGTATGAGCCTGACTTGATTGATACGGCCAAGCGTCTGATGGAAACCATGGAAAGCCGTGGTGCAGGTGTGCCGATCGCTAAAGATGTGGTGTGTGGTAAGGAGTTTGCCGAAGATGCTGAAGCGACTTTGAAGAAAGTAGATGAGGTCGCAGATGATGATATGATTTTCGATATCGGGCCTGAATCTGCACAAGAGCTGGCAGAAATCATTAAAAAGGCTGGCACGGTGGTATGGAATGGCCCGGTGGGCGTATTTGAGTTTGATCAGTTTGGCAAAGGGACGGAAACCATTGCCAAAGCGATTGCTGAGTCCAACGCCTTCTCTATTGCCGGTGGTGGAGATACGCTGGCTGCCATTGACAAATATGGCGTAGAAAGCGGTGTCTCTTATATCTCTACCGGAGGGGGCGCTTTCTTAGAGTTTCTGGAAGGCAAGAAACTGCCAGCTGTAGAAATGCTGGAGAAAAAAGCAGCCGAGAGCGCTTAAATGTGAAGGTGAGCCCGTATGTGTCATGCGGGCTCACTTCATTTAATCGTCACAAAGTTTCTGGAAAATAATGTCAAGATAAGCATCTATCTTGAGATTACTTTCAACACTTAAATCAGAAGGATTATCGGAGCATGCAGTCTGACGCGCGCCCATCACTAAGAAGAACGAAAATTGTTGCAACCCTTGGTCCGGCAACGGATAAGCCGGGTGAGCTGGAACGTCTGATTAAGGCCGGTGTGGATGTTGTTCGCATCAATATGTCACACGGGGATGCACAGGATCATATTGACCGTGCAGCTAAAGTTCGTGAACTTGCGGAAAAATTGGAACGTCAGGTGGGTATCCTGGTAGATCTGCAGGGTCCGAAAATTCGCATTGCCCGCTTTAAAGAAGGGGTGGTCGATTTAATTGAAGGAGCATCCTTTGCGCTGGACAGTGCGTGGGATCCTAATGAAGGCAGCGAAAAAGTGGTCGGCTTGACCTACAAGGCTTTGCCTAATGATGTGGAGCCGGGGGATGAGCTACTGCTGGATGATGGTCGTGTCGTCTTGCGGGTGGAATCAGTAGAGGGCACACGCGTGAACACCACAGTCATCGTGGGGGGTAAGTTATCCAATAATAAAGGTATTAACTTGCGTGGTGGTGGCCTGTCTGCATCGGCGATTACAGAAAAAGACAAGCAGGATATTAAAACAGCCGCACAGATCGGTGCAGACTATCTCGCACTTTCTTTTCCGCGCAGTGCAGAAGATGTGGAAGAGTGTCGCCGTCTTGCACTTGAAGCAGGCCTGAAGGCGGGCATTGTTTCCAAAATTGAGCGTGCGGAAGCTGTTGCGGATGATTACACGTTGGATAGCATTATTCTGGCTTCCGATGTCGTGATGATCGCTCGGGGTGACTTGGGTGTGGAAATTGGCGATGCTCAGCTGCCCGCGATTCAGAAGAAAATCATTAAACGTGCACGGCAGTTGAACAGGGTCAGTATTACGGCTACGCAAATGATGGAGTCGATGATCCATAACCCCATACCTACCCGTGCGGAAGTCTTTGATGTGGCTAATGCCGTTATGGATGGAACGGATGCAGTCATGCTTTCCGGCGAAACTGCAACAGGGCGCTTTCCTGCATTGGTGGTTGAGTCCATGGGACGCATCTGTCATGAGGCAGAAAAAGCACGTATCACACGTGAATCTACCCACCGTATTGATGAGACTTTCTCTGCCGTGGATGAGACGATCGCCATGGCGGCCATGTATGCTGCAAACCACTTCCCGGGTGTACGGGCGATTGCAGCATTGACAGAATCGGGTAATACGGCGTTGCTGATGAGCCGAATCAGCTCAGGGATCCCTATTTATGCCATGACGCCTCATTTGGAAACGCGGCGCAAGGTGACGATCTATCGCGGTGTTTATCCTTCAACATTTAACTATGATGACTTCAGTGATGACGCATTACAAGGTGCGGTATTGGAAACACTGAAAGGGTATGGGGTTGTGGAGTCCGGTGACCTGGTGGTGATGACCCGTGGTGCAGCACGTGGCGTGATGGGCGGCACCAACCGCATGGAAATTGTTAAAGTGCCCTGATAAGATAGCAAAATCAGTGATGGCAAACGATTTTAATTTGAGACCTGAAAGGAGAGTAAACCTATGGCAATGATTACATTGCGCGAGCTGATGGATTATGCAGCAGAGCATGGTTTTGGCATGCCTGCATTTAACGTAAACAATATGGAACAGGTGAAGGCCATTATGGAAGCGGCCAAAGAAACCAATTCACCTGTTATCCTGCAGGGCTCTGCTGGTGCGCGTAAGTATGCTGGCGAGCCTTTCCTGCGTCACCTGGTTGCGGCTGCGGTAGAAATGTATCCGGATATTCCTATTGTGATGCACCAGGATCACGGTTCTGATCCGGGCGTGTGTCTGCGCGCAATCCAGTCAGGCTTTACGTCTGTAATGATGGACGGCTCTTTGATGCCTGATATGAAAACGCCTTCTACTTATGAATACAACGTAGAAGTTACCGCTAAGGTTGTAGAAATGGCGCATTCAGGCGGTGTTTCCGTAGAAGGTGAACTGGGCTGCCTGGGCTCTCTGGAAACCGGTAAGATGGGTGAAGAAGATGGTCACGGTGCCGAAGGTGTACTGGATCACTCTCAGCTGCTGACAGATCCGGAAGAAGCTGCGGATTTTGTTAAGAAAACTAATGTGGATGCGCTGGCTGTAGCAGTGGGGACTTCTCACGGCGCTTACAAGTTCACTAAGAAGCCTTCTGGTGATGTACTGCGTATTGACCGTATTAAAGAAATTCATGAGCGCATTCCTACCACGCACCTGGTCATGCATGGCTCTTCCTCTGTACCTGAAGAGTGGCTGGAAATCATTAATAACTATGGTGGTGATATGGGTCAGACTTACGGTGTGCCGGTTGAAGCCATTGTTGAAGGCATCAAATACGGTGTGCGTAAGGTGAACATTGATACGGATCTGCGCATGGCATCTACAGGTGCGATTCGTAAGCACTTGGCAGAAAACAAGGCGAACTTTGATCCTCGTAAGTTCCTGAAAGCAGCACAAGATGCAATGAAAGAGATCTGTAAAGCTCGCTTTGAAGCCTTTGGTGCAGCAGGCCATGCTGATAAGATCAAGCCGCTTGGTTTGGAAGTGATGTATCAGCGTTATGAGTCTGGTGAGCTGGATCAGAAGGTTAACTAAGCTTACATACCAGAGTGCAATATGCAACGCCCGACCTTGCGTCGGGCGTTTTTGGTTTGAGACTGCTATAAACTTACTCTATTAAAGTGTATTCCTATTGTTGGAATAGGTATGTACTTTTAACCAGGGAGTTGGCTCATGGATCAACAATCAACAGCATCGCAAGAGGCGATACTGTTTAAGCCGCAAATGACACCTGAAGAAAAAAAGGCAACCTTTGCGATTGCAGGTGTTTTTGCGACGCGCATGCTCGGGTTGTTCATGATTTTCCCCGTGTTTGCCATTTTTGCACATCAGGTGTTTCCTGAGGCGACGGGCACGCAAATTGGTCTGGCCATGGGGATTTACGGGCTGACGCAAGCACTGCTGCAAATTCCTTACGGGCTGGCTTCTGATAAGTGGGGGCGAAAACCGCTGATTATCGGCGGAATGCTGGTATTTGCCATCGGGTCTGTGATCTGTGCCGTAGCACCCGATATGGAAACCATGATTCTGGGGCGTGCAGTCCAAGGTATGGGGGCAGTTGCGGCTGTATTAACCGCTCTGGTGGTGGACTTGGTGCGGGAGCCTTTGCGCCTGCGGGCAATGTCCATTGTAGGCATGACCATAGGTTTTTCTTTTACTTTGTCGTTGATGCTCGGTCCGTTGTTATCCAGCTGGTGGGGGGTGCGTGGTATTTTTTGGGCAATTGCTGCTTTGGCGATATTGGGCATGCTGCTGGTAATTTTTGTGGTGCCAACGCCTAAAACGCATAAATTTCAGCGAGAGGCGGAAGTGGATGTGCGCATGATTGGCACTGTATTGAAGCATCCTCAGCTCTTGCGACTGGATTTCGGTGTGTTTGTACTGCATGCTATCTTAACAGCGTTGTTTGTGGTAATTCCTTTATTAGTCGCCCATGATGCGGGATTGGATGCGCAGCACCATTGGCAGCTCTATTTGCCGGTGATGCTACTTTCTTTTGTGCTAATGGTGCCTTTGATTATTCAGGCAGAGTCAAAGGGACGTATGAAGCCGATTTTTGTGGGAGCGATTGTTACTTTAGCGTTGGTAGCGCTTGGGTTTGGCATACTGGAGCCGGGGGTGTGGAGCCTGTTTGGTTTGTTGCTGGTTTTCTTTACGGCTTTTAATCTTTTGGAAGCCAGTTTGCCTTCCCTGGTTGTCAAGCTTTCACCCCCGGATAAAAAGGGTACTGCCAGTGGGGTTTATTCTACCAGCCAGTTTCTGGGGGCTGCGGTGGGTGGTGCGCTGGGAGGGTACCTCTACCAGCACGAAGGCGCGCAGGCTGTATTTTACATAGTGGCGGGAATGGCTTTGCTCTGGGCGGCTGTGGCGGCTACAATGGAGAAGCCTCGTCCATTGAGTATCGCTTCTATTCCTTTGCCGGATAATTGCCATTGGAATGAGCAGGATGTGCAGGCTTTTCTGTTGCATCAGGCAGGTGTGGCAGATGCGGTTGTGCGTCTTGATGAACAACATGCTTATGTGAAAATTGACCGTAAGCAGACAAACGAAATAATGTTGCAAACAGCGCTAGACAGAGCATTTTGTGAAAAGGAAATATAAGAAATGAGTCGTGGTATCAATAAAGTTATTTTAATCGGCACTTTGGGACGTGATCCGGAAGTGCGTTATGCGGCTAATGGAAATGCTATTGCCAACTTAAGTGTGGCTACCAGTGAGCAATGGAATGATCGTAATACAGGAGAGCGTCAAGAGCGTACTGAGTGGCACCGTGTTGTGATTTTTGGCAAGTTAGCGGAGATTGCAGGGCAATATTTGCGCAAAGGCTCTCAAGTTTATCTGGAAGGGCGGCTGCAAACACGCAAATGGACTGATCAGAATGGACAGGATCGCTGGACGACAGAAGTGGTGATTGATCAGCGAGGCACCATGCAGATGCTGGATCGTCGCAATACGGGAGATACGGCATTTGAAAATGGGCAGCCTGCTCAAAGAGGATTTGGTGCACAGCCTCAGAGTTCACCTGCAGCAGTGCCTACTCAGACGCAACAGCAGCCTGCTATCGGTGGGAGTCAGCCACAGTCGTCAACACAGCAGCAGCCGGCATGGAGTTCCCCGGCAGCGACCGATTTTGACGATGATGATGTTCCATTCTAAAGAACACCTTTGTTTGAATTGTGTACGGCGGGGTGTTGCTTTGAAATATTTTTGACTTGAGTTACATTTGAGATTATAATTCCGCCTTTCCTAAAACAGGTGTCTGTTTGGATCCAGATTTTATTGAGCTGCAAGGCGGTTCAAGTTTTAAAGTTCCAGGAGAGTTGGAAATGTACGCAATTATTAAGACCGGTGGCAAGCAGTATAAGGTGCGTGAAGGTGATGTGCTGCGCGTTGAGTCCATCGATGCGGCTGAAGGCGACAAGATTGAGTTTGATGAAGTGCTGATGGTTGGTGAAGGTGCAGAGATCAAAGTTGGTAGCCCAACTATTGAAGGTGCCAAAGTTGAAGCAACGGTAAAAGGCCATGGTCGTGGCAAAAAAGTAACGATTATCAAATTCCGTCGCCGCAAAAACCGTTCGCGTCTGAAAAAAGGGCATCGTCAGAACTACACCGAAGTGGAAATCGGTAAGATTTCAGCATAAGGTTTATCGGTAAACGAATAAGAGGGTTAAACCATGGCTCATAAGAAGGCTGCAGGTTCTACACGTAACGGCCGCGACTCTAATGCCAAACGGCTTGGCGTTAAAAAGTTTGGGGGTGAAGCGGTACGTGCAGGCAATATTCTGGTTCGTCAGCGTGGAACCAAGTTTCACGCAGGTGAAAATGTTGGACGCGGTAAAGATGACACGCTGTTTGCTTTGGCAGATGGGAAAGTGGCATTCGTGCGTAAAGGCAAGCCTATGCGTATGTATGTGACAGTTGTGACAGAATAAGTCTGATTGTCTTAAAGCTAAAAACGCCCCGCTTTGTCGGGGCGTTTTTGTTTGTAGAATACTAAGCTTAAATGAAGCAGGTATTTAAAGGTGGTGATTATGGTTGCTGCCTGTTCGCTGAGGAGTAGGGTGACAGCATGAAATTTGTAGACGAGGCGAAAATCTCCGTGCAAGCGGGTCGAGGTGGAGATGGCATTGTAAGTTTCCGCCGAGAAAAGTATATTCCTTTCGGAGGTCCGAACGGAGGAGATGGCGGAGACGGTGGGAGTGTGTATCTTGTAGCAGATCGTAATTTGAATACCTTGATCGATTTTCAATTTGTCACCCAATATAAGGCAGAAAACGGAAAGCCGGGACAGGGTCAGCAAAAGACGGGGCGTTCGGGAGAAGATCTTTATATCAAAGTGCCAGTGGGCACTACTGTTACGGATGTGGATACACAGGAGGTTTTAGGTGACTTAACCGAGGATGGCCAAACCTTGCTGGTGGCACGTGGTGGAAAGCATGGTTTGGGCAATGTCCACTTTAAATCCAGTACCAACCGCACGCCAAGGCAATGTACCAAAGGTGAGTCGGGCGAAGCACGTAACTTGAAGCTGGAGCTTAAGGTGCTGGCGGATGTGGGATTGTTAGGGTTGCCTAATGCGGGGAAATCCAGTCTGATTTCAGCTGTTTCAGCTGCCAAGCCTAAAATTGCCAATTATCCTTTCACGACGCTTTATCCTAATTTGGGTGTGGTGCGCATTTCACCCGCATCCAGCTTTGTGATTGCTGATGTGCCTGGTTTGATTGAGGGAGCCTCTGAAGGTGTTGGGCTAGGGGTGCAGTTTTTAAAGCACCTCTCAAGAACAGGGCTTTTGCTTCATGTTGTGGATATTGCCCCCATGGATGGGTCGGATCCGGCGGATAATATTCGCACTGTGGAAAAAGAGTTGGAGCGTTATAGCGAAGATTTAGCAGAAAAACCACGCTGGCTTGTCTTTAATAAGATAGATCTTTTGCCGGAAGATCAAGTTGACACCCGGGTACAAGAAATTGTTCAGGCGCTTGACTGGCAAGAGCCGGTCTTTGCTATTTCAGCAGTGCAGCGTAAGGGCACCGAAGCACTGATGAAAGCGGTTGCGCAAGCGCTTCATACACGGCAACAGACAGTGCATGAGCAACAGGCACCTGAAAGTCAGTCACATACGGGGTCAGATCGTCATGAAGCGTGATCAGCTTCCTGCGACACGGCGTTGGGTCGTCAAAATAGGCTCCAGTTTATTGACCAACCATGGTAAAGGGTTAAACAGGCCTGCGATCCATGACTGGGTTCGGCAGATGGCAGCGCTGAGGGATCGTGGTGTAGAAGTTCTGGTTGTTTCTTCCGGTTCTGTGGCGGAAGGTATTAAACGTTTGGGATGGCAAAAGCGCCCTGATGAGTTGAGTAAATTGCAAGCGGCCGCTGCCGTGGGGCAGATGGGGCTGGTGCATGCCTATGAAGAGGCGTTCAGTGAGCACAACTATCACACGGCGCAAATTTTGTTCACCCATGCCGATTTATCTGATCGGCAGCGTTATCTGAATGCGCGTAACACCCTGCGTACCTTGCTGGATCATGGGGTGGTACCAATTATCAATGAAAATGATACGGTTGTTACGGATGAAATCCGTTTTGGGGATAATGACACACTGGCCGCTTTAACCGCTAACCTCATGAGTGCGGATGTGCTGGTGATTTTGACAGACCAGCAGGGATTATATGATGACAATCCGCGTACGAATCCTCAAGCTAAGTTGTTGGAGGAAGTCAGAGCCAGCGATGCGCGCTTATTGCAGATGGCTTCTGCTGAAGGCGGTGAGCTTGGGCGGGGAGGAATGTACACAAAAGTCCTGGCTGCAAAGTGTGCGGCACGCTCAGGCACTACCACGCTGGTTGCCGCAGGTCGAGAAAAAGATGTGTTATTGAGATTGCACGCCGGTGAATCTTTAGGCACTTTATTTATACCGGATCTTGAACCCTATTCAGCGCGCAAGCGCTGGATTGCAGGACAGCTGCAACCTAAAGGAACCCTTTGGTTGGATGAGGGGGCTGCACGCGCCTTAAAGCGTAAAGGCGTAAGCCTGTTACCAGTAGGTGTAAAAAAAGTAGAAGGTCATTTTCAAGCGGGTGAAGTGGTACGCTGTTTAGACCCGAAAGGGCGTGAGGTAGCGCGCGGCTTGGTCAACTTTGATAGTGAACAGAGTCGTTGTGTGCAAGGGTGTACCACAGAGCAGGTACGAGCCCGCCTCGGTCAGCATGTGGATGAAGAGATGATCCACTGTGACAACATGGTGATCAGTGATACGCTTTAAAGGCACCTCCGCAAAACGCTGAATGTGCTCGCGTTGCGTGTGCGGTGGCGGCAGATGCAAGGCGAGCAACACAGGCATTGAGCCGAAGTCGTCCTGTCGCGACCGTTCAGGGTCTTGCGGAGGCGCCTGAAATTTCATAAAAAATCTATTTTTTCCTCTTGAAAGCTTTTTTTGTACCCCCATTAAGCACTTGACTCAAACAGATTGCTGATTAAAATTTGTTAGCACTCTAATCAAGCGACTGCTAACATTGGATTCGGTAAACAACCTAACTGACCTAAAGGAGAGGAAATATGGCCATTAAACCTTTGCATGATCGTGTGATCATCCGTCGTATGGAAGAAGAGGAAGTCACAGCAGGAGGCATTGTATTGCCTGACACGGCAAAAGAGAAACCTTTGAAAGGTGAAGTGGTTGCTGTGGGCCCCGGTAAGGTGGCTGATAATGGTCAGACAATTCCAATGAGCGTAAAAGTAGGTGACAGTGTATTGTTTGGCAAGTATGCCGGTCAGGACATCACCGTTGATGGTGAAGAGCTGCTGGTGATGCGTGAAGACGATATTGTTGCAGTGATTGAAGGCTAATTGTTTAGCAAGGCAGTCATTCAAGTATTTATAAGATAGGAGAGGGTAATTATGTCAGCAAAAGAAGTAAAGTTCGGTTTTGAAGCGCGTGAGCGCATGGCAGAAGGTGTAAACGTTCTGGCAGATGCTGTAAAAGTAACATTGGGTCCTAAAGGCCGTAACGTGGTATTGGAAAAGGCTTTTGGTGCACCGACTGTGACAAAAGACGGTGTTTCCGTAGCTCGTGAGATTGAGCTGGAAGACAAATTTGAAAACATGGGTGCGCAGCTGGTTAAAGAAGTTGCCTCTAAAACCAATGACGAAGCCGGTGACGGTACCACCACAGCGACTGTACTGGCTCAGGCAATCGTACGTGAAGGCATGAAGGCAGTTGCTGCCGGCATGAACCCAATGGATCTGAACCGTGGTGTGCATAAGGCAGTAAATGCACTGGTTGAAGAAATCAAAAACATGGCACAGCCTTGCGACAGCAAGGACTCTATCGCCCAAGTAGGTGCTATTTCTGCAAACAACGACCCTGAAATCGGCAACCTGATCGCCGAAGCCATGGATCGTGTGGGCAAAGAAGGCGTGATTACCGTCGAAGAAGGTAACAGCTTGAACGACGAGCTGGAAGTGGTTGAAGGGATGGAGTTCGACCGCGGCTACCTGTCGCCTTACTTCGTAACCAACCAGGAGAAGATGGTTGCCGAGCTGGATAATCCGTTTATCCTGCTGTATGACAAAAAGATCAGCAACATTCGCGAGCTGCTGCCAGTGCTGGAATCTGTTGCCAAGCAAGGTCGTCCATTGTTGATCATTGCTGAAGATGTAGAAGGTGAAGCGCTGGCAACGCTGGTGATCAACAACATGCGCGGTATTGTGAAAGTAGCCGCTGTGAAGGCGCCAGGTTTCGGTGAGCGTCGTAAGGCCATGCTGCAGGATATTGCCGTACTGACAGGTGGTACAGTGATTTCCGAAGAGCTGGGCATGACGCTGGAAGGTGCCACGATTGATGATTTGGGGCAGGCTAAGCGTGCTGTAGTAGGTAAAGACGATACCACCATTGTAGATGGTGCCGGTGCTAAGGACGACATTGAAGCGCGTATTGCTCAGATTAAGGCACAAATCGAGCAAACCACTTCTGAGTATGATCGTGAAAAACTGCAGGAGCGTCTGGCCAAGCTGGCAGGTGGCGTGGCCGTCATCAAGCTGGGTGCCGCAACAGAAGTTGAGATGAAAGAGAAGAAAGACCGCGTAGAAGATGCGTTGAACGCAACGCGTGCTGCGGTGGAAGAAGGTATCGTGCCAGGTGGTGGTGTCGCGCTGATCCGTGCGAAAGCCAATATCGAAGGCGAAGTGCAAGGTGACAACCAGGATCAGGATGTTGGTGTTGACATCATCATGCGTGCCATTGAAGAGCCACTGCGTCAAATCGCTTTCAACTGCGGCTTGGAAGGCTCTGTGGTTGTTAATAAAGTGGCAGAGGGCGAAGGCAACTTCGGCTTTAACGCTGCGACAGAGCAGTATGGAGACATGCTGGAAATGGGCGTGATCGATCCTGCTAAAGTGACACGTACTGCACTGCAAAATGCAGCTTCCGTTGCAGGTCTGATCATTACAACAGAGGCTATGGTTGCTGAAAAGCCTAAGCCTGAAACCCCAGCGCCAGCAGCAGGTGGCGACATGGGCATGGGCGGCATGATGTAATGAGCGCTTAATCTGTCCAGATTGCTTGGATGCAAACCCCGCACCGGCCTTCGGTGCGGGGTTTTTCGTGTTTTGAGCTGTCTGTTTTCTTTGAACCTGAATGTTTAAGATATTGAATATTGCTGGTTGATATGTCTTTACTAAAAGCGTATAGTAGTAAATGAGAATTACTCTAAACGGAAAGCTTGAGCGATTAACATGAAAGTGCAGCATTTCATTTTTACACTTTTTCTATTGCTAGGAGCAATAGGGAGTAGTATTGCTGCCCTTTCATCCGCTCAAGTCTCTGAGATGCAAGCGCAGATGCATACGCATGCTGAAGAAGCTGTACAGCACATGCATGCAGACTGTTGTGAAGCATCCGATGCAATGAATTGCTTTAATTGCGGCAATTCCGCTTTGTGTGATCATAACTGCACAAGTGCACATTGCAGTGTTTCTGTTGCTGTGTATGTGGCATCTGATGTGTTGATTGTTTCTGCTGCTGATACTGATTATCTTTTTGAAAACACGCATGCCGTGATCCAGCGCTTTTACCCGCCGCTGACACCTCCTCCACTCGCTTAAGTCCTCCTTGTCTGCGCCTTTGCGTGCAGTTAATACCTATTGTTTTGTTTTAACAACACCTGTTCACAGGAGGACAGATCATGAGCAAAAACCGTATTTCACGCCGTCAATTTATCACAGGTGCGACTGCTGGTTTAACCAGCGCCGTTTTGGGTATGCGTATTCCTTCCGCTACAGCGGGTATGGATATGCACAGTATGCACCACAGCATGATGCGACCTTCCCATACCAATATTCCTATCTACAATGGCCAGCATGACCTAGGTTCAGCAGATATCCTCACTGGTACCGAGTTTAACCTGGTTATTGATAAAACCCGTGTCAATATTACGGGGCAGGATGCTTGGGCGACCACGATCAATGGCAGGATTCCTGGGCCGGTTTTAATCTGGCGTGAGGGGGATGAGGTCACCCTTCATGTTACTAATCACTTAGATGAAGACACCTCTATTCACTGGCATGGCATTATCTTGCCTTATGACATGGATGGTGTGCCGGGCGTGAGCTTTCCGGGTATCAAGCCGGGCGAGACCTTTACCTATCGTTTCAAGGTCAATCAGTCAGGCACTTACTGGTATCACAGCCACTCTGGATTCCAGGAGCAGAGCGGCCATTACGGCAGCATTGTTATTCTGCCGAAAGATCCAGAGCCTATCGATTATGACGTGGATTATGTGATCCAGTTGTCCGACTGGTCGGATGTGGATCCTGACACCATTTACACCAAGCTGAAAAAACTTCCTCATTACTACAATATTCAAGAACGCACGGTTTTTGACTTTTTCCGTGAGGTACGGGAGAAAGGGTTCAGCAAAGCCTGGGCGGACAGAAAAATGTGGAATGAAATGCGCATGTCCGACCGGGATCTTTCCGATGTGACCGGATATACCTATACCTACCTGCTCAATGGTGCCAGTCCGGCTGCTAATTTCCGTGCACTTTATAAGCCTGGGCAAAAGGTACGGCTTCGGGTCATTAACAGCTCGGCCATGACCTTTTTCGATTTCCGTATTCCTGGGTTGAAGATGACGGTAGTGGGCTCAGATGGCCAGCTGCTCAAGCCTGTGACAGTTGATGAATTCCGTATAGGGGTCGCGGTAACCTATGACATTATTGTGGAGCCTAAAGATGAGGGGCCCTATGCCATTTTTGCTCAGGCGATTGATCGCACGGGCTATGCTTTGGGCTCACTGACCACCGACCCTGCCAAGCTGGCCAAAGCACCGCCTATGGATCCACTGCCCATCTTGACCCATGCGGATATGGGCATGGCCATGCATGGTATGAATCACGGTGGTGGCCATCAGATGGATGGTATGGAGATGTCCGGTGACAAAGCCTCAAGCGGCATGCAACAC
>CAYRSN010000029.1:0-14352 GCA_964427185.1 uncultured Piscirickettsiaceae bacterium
TCAGAAAAAACGGCCAGAATAGTGACCAAAACAACGCTGTGGTGTAAGGGTTCTCTTCCGCATGGGGGTAGATCAGCCCAAAGGCGATGGCGGAGAGAAACAATACCAGCACTGCCCAGCGTAGGGTATTGAGCAGTACTGGCTGGCGCAAGATCTGACCCAACAACGGCCATTTCAGCAGATTGCGCATAAGAGCGGCTCCTTAGAACTTATAAGTATAGGTCAGCTGAAATGCCCGTGGCGCACCTGGCACATAGGTGTTTTTGCTGTAAGTTGCGCTGTACCAGGTTTTTCTGGCCTCTTCCGCATAGCGCAGATCAAACAGGTTGGTGATGTTCAGCTGCACACGGTGCGCCTTGCGCTGCCAAGCAGCCATTAAATCGGATACCATGTTATAGCCTGGATATTTCTCGGTATTTTCATCATCCATGTAGTAGCTATCCATGGCTCGACCACTCAGGCGTACTTTCCACGCCCCCTTATGGTAGCTGGCAAACAGCGTCCAGCGCTGCTCAGGCGTGAAACGCACGATATTGCCCGAGTAATCCGTACCATCAACTACAAAATCCACATAGCGGTAGTCCAGCCCTTCCCAGCTACCGCCCACATCCACCGTAGGCAATACCGCATATTTCAGGCTCAGCTCAACGCCTTTTTTGTCCGTTCTACCAGCATTCACATAATAAGTTTGGTCATTGGCATCAGTACGCTTAACAATCTCATCCTGCAGTGCAATAAAATAAGCAGCCACTTCGGCAGAAACCTTGCCGCGGTGCAGACGAGTGCCTACCTCATACTGTGTTGAAGTAGAAGAGTTTAACCCTCCTATGCGCCCTACCGCATAGTTGGCAGAGATTTCATTACCCGTAGGTGCCTGCTGCCCTTGACTGATACTGGCATAGACATTGATGCCCGGTGCCAATTTATAGAGGGTGCCTACTTTGGGTGAGAGCTGATCATAAGAGGCACCATAATAATAAGCACCAATGCCAGCTATATAATTACCTCTCGCATAGTTATACCGCTTCCACTGATACCCACTGGTGGAAAAATCCAGCCGGTCATAGCGCACGCCCACATCCACAGACCATTTGGGCGTAAACGCTATATGCTGCTGCACATAGCCGCCATATAGCGTGCCTGTGCTATCGCTGCGTTCAATCACCGCGCCTTTACTACCGGAAAGCATTTCGGTTATTTTGACATCCTGCCGCGCGGTCAAGCCAAACACCAACTGACCGGATTTACCAAACAGGCTATTCTGACGGGAAAGGGGCAGGTCAATGCCCAGCATATGGGCATCTTTCACTTTCATCGCAATTGTAGCCGAATAGAAGAAGTGATCCCACCAGTTACCATAGACCCGCGGGGTGAACTGGTACCCCCCCAGTCTGCCCTCATAACGGCTATTGAGGAAATAAATATTGCTGTAGCGCCCGCTTTTCACAAAGGCGGAGCCGGTATCCTCCGGGGTACTTCGGGTTTCGCCATTTTCCATATAGTAGGCAAAACCATCATCATTCAAGCTGCCTGGAAACTGAAGATTAGTATGGGTATAGCTGAACTCTGTCTCCAGTGTGCTATCATCCTCAAAGAAGTGTCCGTGCTTGAGGCTAAACTGGGTGGTATCAAATTTATTCCACTCCCGCCAGTCATTATCCGATGCACGATGGGAGAGGTTAAGCGCAAAACTGTCATCCTCCCCGGCATCAAACGTCTTGCGCACATTGGCGCGGTAGCTGCCAAAACTGCCCGCACCGACTTTTACGCGATCCTGACGGTTATCAAATACGGACTGGGAGCGGATATAGATCACCCCACCGGTGGCATTGGCCGCCTCAATGGAGCCTGGCCCCTTGAACACCTCCACTGAGTCCATATCATCCATGTCAATATAGTCCAAACGGGTGAAACTGCCCGGATCGGTCATGGGTACGCCATCACGGATCACCATGATCTCCCTCACGCCGTAAATCCACTTCACCCCCGCACCGCGGATAATCATGCGGCTGTCATAGCCATTGTTTCTGCTGATTGCCGTCACACCGGGGATATTTTTAACCACATCATTGATATTACGCACGCCGGTTTCTTCAATCGCTTCACGATCCATCACCACAACAGACTGCGGCACCTCAGAAGCTGGGGTCTCTATTTTCGTGGCCGTAACACTTATAGCCTCCAGAATATCCTCAGCCATGACAGGAGATGACATCGCTACCAGCATCAAAGCAGAAAGTTTTTTCAGGCGCATAATCAAATTCCTCCTCATAAATAGTGAGGAATATTGCGCCGTCACAGCTAAGCGCAATACTTACTAAAGCTTGAAAAAAGTCTTAAGAAAAACTTACAGAAAGGTATAAGCCATCAAAATGGCATCCTCACGGCTACCATCCGGGTTGCGATAGTAGCGTCGGCGCAGGCCGATTTCATTGAACCCAGCCTGACGATATAGCTTGAGCGCCGGGGCATTACTTATCCGCACCTCCAGAAACATCTGCGCAAAACGTCCGCCCTCAAAACGCCCCAGCAGGCTGCGTAATGCATCCCGGCCTACGCCTTTGCCCTGATGCTCAGGTGCTACGGTAAAATTCAACAGCTCCACTTCATCTGCCGCAACCTGCACAAAACAATAACCCAGCGGGGTTTCATCCTGTGCACAGAACACAAACCCCAGACCATGACGCAACGCCAAACGTAACCCATGTTCACGCCATGGAGTGGGATAACAGCGCTGTTCAATAGACAGGATCCACGAAAAATCCGTTTCATCCATCACGCGTAAGTGGCTAAAGGAGATCATGTGAAATGCTGAAGCAAGGTGATATAACACTGTTTTTTTAACCAAGGGTCTTCCAGCATCGCTTCCAGATCCGGTAAATATACGACTGCCACCGGCAGATCAGCAATATCTTCCGACCACTGTGGCTCACCGAATACCCATACACTGCCCGCCTCACTCATCAGCAGCGCCTCCACTTGCTCAAAAGTAAAGCTCAAAGCAGGGAGTGCGGGGAAAGCCTTTTGAATATTTTTTAACAGAACCTGCGCCTGCTCTGACAGGTCTTCGGGCACAAAAACCCCTGAAAAAGCCTTGTTATCCGAAGCCTTTTCAGGGCTTTTCTGCACGCTTTCAAACGCACAATTTTGTTTTTCGGCGTTTTCAAAAAAAGGGGGGAGACCCCCCGTACGCAGCTGCCACAAAGGCTGCCCCCATTGCAGAAGCAACGCCGCAGGCAGCTTAGACATCCGCCTCACGCTGAGGATGAGCACGGTCATCCGCACCGCACAGTTTATTCAAGGCGTTAATGTAGGCCTTAGCTGAGGCAATAATAATATCCATATCCGCACCCTGACCATTGACAATCCGTCCTGCCTTTTCCAGCCGTACCATGGTTTCTGCCTGTGAGTCCGTGCCGTTGGTCACATTGCTAACAGAGTACAGTGCCAGCTCCGCACCGGAGTGCACCAGGCTTTCAATGGCGCGAAAAGCAGCATCTACCACACCACCGCCGGCCTCTTTTGCCTTGTGCTCTTCACCATCCACCCATAATGTCAGCTCACATACGGGGGTCTCGCCTGTTTCTGAGCACACATGCAGGCTGATCAGACGATAACGCTCGTTCTCCATAATCTGATTCTGGGCATCCGTCGCCAGTGCGATCAAGTCTTCGTCATAAATCTCATGCTTGCGGTCAGCCAGTTCCTTGAAGCGCATAAAGGCTTCATTGAGCGCTTCTTCCGTATCAAACTCAATCCCCAGCTCCGCCATACGGGTGCGGAAAGCATTGCGCCCGGAGTGTTTGCCCAGTACCATCTTGTTTGCACTCCATCCCACATCTTCAGCCCGCATGATTTCATAGGTTTCCCGATGTTTAAGCACGCCATCCTGATGAATGCCCGATTCATGGGCAAAGGCATTGGCGCCTACAATCGCCTTATTAGGCTGCACAGGGAAGCCGGTAATACTGGAGACCAAGCGGGAAGTCGCCAGAATCTCCCGTGTATTGATGCCGGTATCCACCGGGAAATAGTCCTGCCGCACTCGCACGGCCATGACAACCTCTTCCAAGGCTGTATTACCTGCCCGCTCTCCCAGGCCATTGATGGTACACTCCACCTGTCGTGCACCATTACACACTGCCGCCAGCGAGTTGGCCACCGCTAGCCCCAGATCATTGTGACAGTGTGCGGAAAAAATCGCCTTATCTGAGTTAGGGATACGCTCTATCAAAGTTTTAAACAACGCGCCAAACTGCTCTGGCACGTTATAACCGACCGTATCCGGAATATTGATAGTAGTCGCCCCTGCATCGATCACGGCCTCAATAATACGGCAGAGGAAGTCGATCTCCGAGCGCCCCGCATCCTCCGGCGAAAACTCCACATTATCGGTAAAGTCCCGTGCCCGCTTTACCGCCCACACGGCACGCTCCACCACCTCATCCGGGCTCATGCGCAACTTCTTTTCCATATGAATGGGGGAGGTAGCAATAAAAGTGTGAATCCGCCCACTGTTGGCAGGACGAATCGCCTCGCCCGCCTTGACGATATCATTTTCCACCGCCCGGGAAAGTCCGCAGATTGTACTGTCCTGCACTGCTTCTGCCACGGCTTTTACTGCCTCGAAATCTCCAGGGCTGGCGGCAGGAAAGCCCGCTTCGATCACATCCACCCGCATTTTCTCCAGCTGTTTGGCGATACGGATTTTTTCATCTTTGGTCATGGATGCGCCAGGGCTCTGCTCGCCGTCACGCAAGGTGGTGTCAAAAATAATCAAGCGATCTTTATTACTCATGCTCTTAATCCTTTTTTAATTCTGTTTCCGTCTGTGATATATCCGAATGTAATGCGGCAGCTTCTGCCTTTTTACGTTGAAATCTTTCCCGGGCCTGCGCCCGTAGTCGACGGCGCAGCTGTAGCTGACGCAGTGTCAGAACAGGGCCTGAGGCGGCATATACTGCAAAAAAGCCCCATAACGTTAATGCAGGCTCCAAACTCACCACCACCAGCACCAGCACCACCAGCAATAAGGCGACAAAAGGCACCTTATCCCGTAGATTTAATTCCTTACCACTGAAATAACGTACATTACTGACCATCAATACCCCGGCTGCCACCAGCAAAACCGCACCGATCAGATGTCCTGCCGTGCCCACATCCAGCTGATGATTTTCCAGCACCCAGATCCAACCGGCCACCAGTGCCGCTGCCGCCGGCGAAGGTAGCCCCTGAAAGTAACGTTTATCCACACTGGTCGCCTGTACATTAAAGCGCGCCAACCGTAATGCTGCACCTGCCGTATAAATAAAGGCCGCCAGCCAGCCCAGTTTGCCAAATTCATTCACCCCCCAGCTGTAAAGCAGCAAAGCTGGAGCCAGCCCAAATGACACCATATCCGCCAAAGAGTCGTACTCCGCACCAAATGCACTGGTGCTGCCGGTCATGCGGGCAATACGCCCATCCAGCCCATCAAACACCATGGCAATAAAAATCGCCACCGCACCGGCCTCATACTGCCCGTTCATACCGGCAATCACCGCATAAAACCCAGCAAACAGCGCAGCTGTGGTCATCAGATTGGGTAGAAAATAGATACCACGTTCAAAACCGGGTTTTCTCATAGCCTAAATCTATCATAAATAAGATTAAATAAGTTTAGATTTTAACATCTTAAAAACATTCCAGCACACTCCGTAAAGCGGCTTGCGCCGCCTGCTGACGAACCTCCGCCCGGCTCCCTTCAAACTGAAAGCGCCGTGTATGCACAGTATCCTCAAGTGCACAGCCGATCCATACCGTGCCCACTGGCTTTTGGGGAGTACCACCTGCAGGCCCGGCAATGCCGGAAATGCTCACCGCCACCTGTGCCCCACTCTGCGCAAGCGCTCCGAGCGCCATCTCCCGCACCGTCTGCTGGCTGACTGCACCATGCTGAATCAAAGTCGCCTCCTGCACGCCCAACCAGTTTATCTTGGCATGGTTATCATAGGTTACCAGCCCACCGAAGAACCAATGGCTGCTGCCCGGCATGTCCGTACATAATGTTGCTACCAGCCCCCCAGTGCAGGACTCGGCCGTCACCAGCTTCCACTGCTTTTGCAAAAGCCGTTCTGCCAACAGCCCGATCAACTCATTCATAGTTGTCATCCTTATCAGAGTCTTTTAGCATATCATGCCTTTCCTGCCGAGCCAGAGCAAGCATGACACAGACTGAAAACCTCAGCCAGCACACCCCCATGATGCAACAGTACCTGCGTATTAAAGCGCAGTATCCGGAACACCTGTTGTTCTATCGCATGGGGGATTTTTACGAACTGTTCTATGAGGATGCGGAAAAGGCTGCACGGCTGCTGGATATCACGCTGACTAAACGGGGAAAATCTGCAGGTGCGCCCATCCCCATGGCCGGGGTACCCTATCATAGTGCCGAAGGTTATCTGGCCAAGCTGGTGCAAGCCGGGGAGTCTGTCGCCATCTGCGAACAGGTAGGCGACCCAGCCACCAGCAAAGGCCCTGTAGAACGCAAAGTTGTGCGCATCGTCACACCGGGCACCCTGCTGGAAGAAAGCCTGCTGGAAGCAGGGCAGGATAACTTACTTGCCGCAACATTTGAGTATAAAGGCCGCTATGCACTGGCCTGGCTGGATGTGGCCAGCGGGCGTTTTGAAGGCTGCGAATGCGACAACCTGCCCCAACTACAGGCAGAGCTGGCTCGGCTCAAGCCCGCAGAACTGCTGCTACCGGAAGGCAGCGTGCTTACAGATCAAATCAGCGCTTCTATCACACCTCTGCCGGAATGGCACTTTGAGCCGGAAACCGGGCAAAACAAACTTAAAGCACAGTTTCAAACAGAAGACCTGCGCGCCTTCGGCGTGGAAAACACTCCTGCACTGCAAGGCGCCCTTGGCGCCTTGCTCTATTACGCTCAAACCATGCTGCAGCAGGATCTCACCCACCTGATGGGGTTTAAGCGAGTATATTTGGATGACACGCTGATACTGGATGCCGTCTCCCGCCGTAACCTGGAGATTACCGAAAACCTGCACGGTGAAGAGAAACATACACTTGCCAGCATTCTGGATACCACTCACACGCCTATGGGCAGCCGGCTGCTCAAACGCTGGCTCAGCCAGCCCTTGCGCGACCGTGCAGTCGTTGAGGCACGCCATAATGCCATTGAGTCGCTGCTGAATCATGAACTATTTGAAACTATTCGGGAAGCGCTCAAACCCATTGGGGATATTGAGCGCATTCTGGCACGGGTTGCACTCCATTCTGCCCGTCCACGGGACCTGGTTCATCTGGGTGCCGCGCTTAACCAGCTCCCCGAACTCTACCCTCTTCTGAGCCACACCGCTCTGTCCTTTTTAGCCACATCACTTGCACCGCAGCCAGCGCTGGCAGAGCTACTGAGCCGTGCCATCATTGACAACCCCCCCATGCTCATTCGAGATGGCGGCGTCATCGCCCCTGGCTATGATGAAGAGCTGGATGAGCTACGTGCTCTGCGCGACCAGGCAGGTGAATTTTTACTGCAGCTGGAACAGGATGAAAAAGCCCGCACCGGCATTCCTACTCTCAAAGTAGGCTATAACAGGGTGCACGGTTATTTTATTGAAGTCAGCAAAAGCTATAGCGACCAAGTGCCGCCGGAATACATACGCCGGCAAACGCTCAAAGGCGCGGAACGCTATATCACACCAGAGCTGAAAGCCTTTGAGGATAAAATTCTTTCTGCCGGTGAAAAAGCACTGGCGCGGGAAAAATGGCTCTATCAACAGCTGCTGACACAGCTAAATGAACACCTGATGCCCTTGCAACAGGCTGCACAAGCACTGGCACAGCTGGATGTACTGGCCGCCATGGCAGAGCGGACGCAAACGCTGGATTTGACGCGTCCTGTGCTGACCGATACACCGGGCATTGACATCCATCAGGGGCGCCATCTGACTGTAGAAGCACTCTCTGCCGAGCCCTTCATTCCCAATGACTGCCGCCTGGTAGAGGCACGCATGCAGATGATCACAGGCCCCAATATGGGGGGAAAATCCACCTACATGCGCCAAACGGCACTGATTGTCCTGATGGCTTATGCCGGGTGCTATGTACCCGCAAAATCCGCCCATATCGGCCCTGTAGATCGAATCTTTACCCGCATCGGTGCCTCAGATGACCTGACCTCCGGGCGCTCCACCTTTATGGTAGAGATGAGTGAAACCGCCAATATTCTCCACCACGCTACAGAGCATTCACTAGTCCTGCTGGATGAAATCGGGCGGGGCACTTCCACGTTTGACGGCCTGGCACTGGCCTGGGCAGTGGCGGAGCACATGGCAAAAAAGGTACGCGCCCATACACTGTTCGCCACCCACTATTTTGAGCTGACACATTTAGCACAGCAGCTTCCGGAGGTGATGAATGTACATCTGGACGCCGTAGAGCACGGTGATAAAATCATTTTCATGCACCAAGTCAGGCCGGGGCCAGCCAGCCAAAGCTACGGGTTACAGGTAGCCGCACTGGCCGGCGTGCCCAGAACGGTCATACAGCACGCTCGCAAAAAACTCCGTGAGCTGGAACAACATGCGCTGCCTATGGCACACCAACCCCAGCTGGACCTGTTTGAAACGACAGAACCTGACCCCATATTAGCATTTATCGAAACACTCAACCCCGATGACATGACCCCTAAACAGGCACTGGAAACCCTGTATACCTTAAAGGAGATGCAAGATGGCAAAAAGTGAATTCATTATTGATGTCAACCAGGAAAACTTCAATCAGGTGGTCATAGAGGGCTCTCACCAACAACCGGTGCTGGTGGATTTCTGGGCACCCTGGTGTGGCCCGTGTCAAATGGTGATGCCGATACTGGAAAAGCTGGCAGAAGAGATGGCAGGGCAATTCATACTGGCAAAAGTCAATATTGACGATGAACAAATGCTGGCAAACCAGTATGGCGTGCGCTCCGTGCCCACCTTCAAACTTTTCAAAAACGGGCAAACAGTTGGCGAGCTGATGGGAGCACAGCCAGAAAGCGCCTTTAAACAGCTGCTGCAACCACACCTGGAGCGCCCTTCTGATGAACTACGCATGCAGGCACTGACTGCATTTCGTGCAGGGGATGCACAAGCTGCCATCAACCTGCTCAAAGAGGCTGCTAAACAAGATCCCAAAAACACCCGAATCCATCTGGATCTGGTCAATATCTATCTTAAAACCGGCCAGATCGATGCGGCAGCCGAACTCTATAACAGCTTGCCTGAAGCCGTGCGCAACAGCGAGCAAGGCAAGCCGCTGGGGTTGATTCTGAAATTCGCCAAAACCGCTCAGTCCGCAGGCCCGTTGGAAGAAGTGGAGAAAAAGCTTTCTGAAACCCCTGACAACCCAGAGCTGCTGGTCGCACTGGCGGCACACAAGCTGTTAAAGCAGGATTACGAAGGAGCTTTTGAAGCCTTTATGAAAGCGCTCACACCGGATGTAAATGTGCTCGATGGCAAGGTGAAAGCACTTTTGCTGGAAGTCTTTGATATGCTGGCCAATGAGGCACCAGAGCTGGTAAAAAAATACCGCCGCCGTCTGCAGATGCTGATGTTTTAACGCCGACTCCACACCTGCATATAAAACGGCCAGGAGTGCTTTTCGTCCACAAGATGTGCCTCCTGGCCGCAAAGTTGCCAGCTGTCGTCCAGCGCGGGAAACCAGGCATCCGCCCCCTCTACCTCCGTTTCCACCCGAGTGAGGTACACCCTGTCTGCAAGCGGCAATGCCTGCTGATAAATCTGCGCACCCCCGATGACCATCACCTCCTCATTATCAGCTTGTGCGGATGTCAACGCCGCATTCAGTGAAGCAAAAACCTCTACCCCTTCTGCCTGAAACCCACTGCGGCTGACCACAAGATTACGCCTTCCAGGCAAGGGCTTACATCCAAGGCTTTCAAAGGTTTTTCGCCCCATCACCACAGGCTTGCCCAGCGTGACACGCTTAAAGTGCTTTAGATCATCCGGCAGGTACCACGGCAAAGCATTTCCCTTACCGATAGCACGCTTTCTATCCATCGCCGCAATCAGGCTGATCATACTGCCACCTGCGCTTTAATATGCGGGTGCGGGTCGTAACCGCTGATTTCAAAATCTTCGTATTCGTAGTCAAAAATCGAGGCGGGCGTACGCTTGATGTTCAGCTTTGGCAGCGGGCGGGGCTCGCGGGTCAACTGCAGCTTCGCCTGCTCGATCGTGTTGTGATACAGATGCACGTCCCCGCCTGTCCAGATCAGCTCACCCGGTGTATACCCCGTCTGCTGAGCCACCATATGCAAAAGCAACGCATAGCTGGCAATATTAAAAGGCACCCCCAGAAAAGTATCCGCACTACGCTGATAAAGCTGTAGAGAGACCCGCCCGTTAGCCACATAAAACTGAAAGAAAGCGTGACAGGCTGCCAGTGCCATTTTTCCGTTTTTGACATTTTCCTGTGGTGAAAGGGTTTCATCTGGCAGATCCGCCGGATTCCAGGCCGTAACAATCATGCGGCGACTGTTTGGGTTGCTCTTCAGCGTTTCAATTACCTCACTGATCTGGTCAATGGTCTCACCACTCGGTGTCAACCAGGCACGCCACTGCTTACCATAGAGCGGGCCCAGCTCACCGTCCTCCGTGGCCCACTCATCCCAGATGGTTACCCCATGCTCATGCAGATAACGAATATTGGTTTCACCACGCAAAAACCAAAGCAGCTCATAAATAATGGAGCGGATATGCAGTTTTTTGGTGGTAAGCAGCGGAAAGCCCTCCGCCATGTCAAAACGCATCTGATAGCCAAACACAGAGCGCGTCCCTACGCCGGTACGGTCGCCTTTATCAACCCCATGTTCCAAAATATGCTGCAATAAATCCAGATACTGTCTCATCTCACCACGCCCTTTTTCCCTGATGATGCTTTTGCGCCCAAAGCCAGAGCGCGCCGCCAATCAAAATCATCGGCATGCTCAACACCTGCCCCATCGTCAACCAACCGAATGCCAAATACCCCAGCTGTGGATCAGGCATACGCCAGAACTCAACCGTAAAACGAAACACACCGTAAAAAAACAAAAAGGCACCGCTCAGGCTCCCCACCGGTGGCTTTTTACGGGCATACAGATTCAAAAGAAACAGCAACACCAACCCTTCCAACAAGGCTTCCATCAGCTGCGTAGGATACTTGTATACCAACTGCTGCACCGCTGGATCATACACCCACATGCCCCAAGGGCTCTCCGGTGACGCCTGCCTTCCCCACAGCTCGCCGTTAATAAAGTTGCCGATACGCCCGGCCAATAAACCAAAAGGTACCAACGGTGCGATAAAATCCCCAATGATCAGCAAGGGAAGTTTATATTTTCGACTAAACAGCCATACAGCAATCACAACTCCCAGCAACCCGCCATGAAAAGACATACCGCCTTGATTGAGCATGATGATTTCCAGCGGGTGCTGAAGGTAGTAGCCGAAATTGTAAAACAGCACATACCCCAACCGACCACCAATAACGACCCCTAAGGCCACATAAAACAACAGGTCATCAACTTTCTGGGCATCCCAAATAGAAGAGTGCTTCGCGCGCCAACGCGCTACCGCCCAGCCCAGCCCCAGCCCGATCAGATACATCAAGCCATACCAGCGTACTTTTATTACACCTAAATCCAAGGCAACCGGATCAAATGTTGGATAATTCATGACACCTCTTTATTGGCAACATATACATGCCTCAACAATTAAAAGTGCATTTTAGCGTTTCAGGCAGAAAAAAGCCCCGTAATCGGGGCTTATACCAAATCACATCAAATAGTGTACAAGCGATTAAACTTTAAATTTCCGTAACAACTTATCCAAATGTGCAGCGATCTGTTGCATTTTTTCACCTTCACGTCGCGTGGCTTTTGTCTGGTCAACCGCCTGTTCCGTCACGGTACGAATATCACCAATTCTCTGCCCAACCGTTGAAACCAGCTCTGTTTCATGCTGTGCGACCTTTTGCATTTGATCACTCAGGCTGGTCAAATCACGCATGAGCACGGTAACCGGCTTAAGTGTTTTTTCCGCTTCTTCAATTGCCTGTAAACTTTGCTCAGTCGCCTCATCCCCGGCATGCATGCGGCTAACTGTTTCCTGTGTCTTTTGACGAATACGCTGAATAACCTCGGAAATTTGCTTGGTGGACTCCTGAGTGCGCTGTGCCAGCTGACGCACCTCATCTGCCACCACCGCAAACCCACGGCCATGTTCTCCAGCGCGTGCTGCCTCAATAGCTGCATTCAATGCCAACAGGTTGGTCTGCTCGGCAATTTCCTCAATGACACTGATCACCGTCCCAATTGTGCCGCTTTCTTCATCCAGCACCGTAATACTTTCTCGCAGGCTTTCCATCACTGAGGCCAACAACCTGATTTGCTGCTGCGTACCGTCGACTCGCTCCACCCCCTTTTCCACACGACCAATAGCATCACTGGCGGCTTTGGCGGTATTACTTGAAAACCCTGCGACTTCCTGCGCTTCCTGCTCCAACTGCTGCATGAGTGAAGTCAGACGCTCTACCGTTTTAAACTGTGTATCAATCCCCTTTTCTGCATGCTCCGTCTGGTGATACAACGTCGCTGCAGCAGCCTCCAGAGCACGTGCATCCTGAATAATATCCCGCACGACAGCCTGAATATGAGCAACAAACTGGTTAAAACAGCGGGATATATCCGCCAGCTCATCTTTACCTTCCGCAGGCAACCGCAATGTTAAATCTGCCTCGCCCGAAGCCATTTGGCGCATCGCCGCTTGCAAGCGCGACAGTGAAGATAAAATGGAGCGCATGATCACCCCCATGATCAGCAGCCCTAACAACAACCCACCGCCGGCTATACTGCCCATCAGCCACAGGCTACGATCTGTCTGTATGCTGACTGTTTCGGCTTTTTTATGAATGGAACTGATTACATATTCCATCAGCTGATGCAGCTCCGCTTCGACTTCCTGTAACAATGGGTGAATTTCATGCTTATAAGTCCAGACATCCATACGCCACTTGTCACTGGTCAGCACCCCTTTAAGCACCATATAGTTTTCTCGCCAGATCTGGTAATTCTCCCGCACAATCGGCAGGCCTTCCTCCTCTTCCAGCGTCATGATTTCGGCATACTGATGCAAACCGTTGAGCTGCTTTTCAAAGGTGTCCAAAAAGCTTTCAATATTTTCAGACGTGTTATGTGCCCGAAAAGCCACAAACCCCCGCAAATTAATCATGATATTCAGCCAGGTCTTCTGCAACTCTATCAGGTTTTGCAAAAGTGCCATGCGCTCCGGATCTGCCTCGGACAGCTCTGATAGAATCATTTGTGAAATCGCTCCCTGAATCTGCTGCGCGGCCTGATCTATACCCTGTGAGACAACCTTAAGTGCCGGATACTTGAGTGTATCATCCTGTGTCATGGCAACAATTTCCGGCAGTTTTTCTTTTATCACACTTAAACGTGATGCAATCACATCCAGGTTCTGCAACGCCCTTTCATCCTGTAGCTGCCGTTTCAACTGCACCACCCTGCGCTCCAATGCCTGAAGCTGCTTATCCATTCTTTGCAACAGGCGTGTTTCACCACTGAGCATATAGCTCACCAAAGACAGTGAAAAGGCCTCCACATCTTTAGCCAGCTCCAAGGTCGCAAAGGCCTGCGGCTGATCCACCTTCACCACCGTAGAGAGCTGATTTTTCACCAAATTCAAATTCCAGAATGCCAACACAGTGATCAACACAAGCACTATGACCACCCCGGCAGCCCCCAAATATAACTTAGCCCGAATTGTCAGGTTGCCTAACATGACTTTTACCCTGTTTTTTGACACCTCCGAAAAAAGCAACATCTGTGCCAAACAAAAAGGCGGCCTTTTGGCCGCCTTCTGTTCAATAAAATTCAAAGCTTAAAGAGCCTTATGACAGAACCACCAGTCAAAACATTCATAGTTTTTCAAACGTTCTTCAGCTGTTTTTTCATCCGAAGCAGGTGGCACAATCACATGATCCCCTACCAGCTCATTCTCCGGCCAGTTAGCAGGAGTCGCCACACCATTGGCATCTGATGTCTGCAACGCTTTGACAACACGCAAAATTTCATCAATATTGCGACCAATCTCTTGTGGGTAATACAGAATCGTCCGGATCACACCTTCTGGGTCGATCACAAATACGGCACGTACCGTATTGCTTCCTTTATTGGGGTGCAACATGCCGATCTTGGCAGCAAGAGTATCTGTCGCCGCAATAATCGGGAAGGTGATTTCCACACCCAGTTTTTCCTTAATCCAGCGCACCCACTGAATATGA
>CAYRSN010000030.1:0-13815 GCA_964427185.1 uncultured Piscirickettsiaceae bacterium
ATCAATATGTTAAGGGTTGTTCACGGATGACTTATTTGAATGAATTTGAGTAAGCCTTGGGCTTATAAGCACTCTTATTTGCCGTCCGACTAAACGGCAAACAAGAGTCCCTCAGCCAAACTGTTACAGTAATACTTTTTCCACTGCCTGTTTTTCTTTTAGTGTTTGCAAAAACTGTGGCTTCCAGTTCTCTCCCTTAAGCAAACGAGCCATTTCCACCACGATATAATCTGTTTTAAGACCTGTTGCATCTTGATAGCGATTCAACCCCTGTTGACAGGCGGGACAACTGGTGAGGATTTTCACTTCGTCTCGTTTTATGGGGTTGGCCGCACCAGTAAGATCCTGAATGCCCTTGAACAGCTCCTGTTCTTTGCGGAAGCGTAGCTGATTGGAAATATCAGGACGGCTCACGGCCAGGGTTCCCGCCTCTGCACAGCAGCGATCCGTCAGTGCCACTTCCGTACCACTCATCAGCCCTTTAGCCACTGAGAGTGGGTCATGAGACTTCATCGGTGTGTGGCATGGATCATGGTAAAGGTATTTAACACCTGGCACATGGTCTACCTTGTAGCCCCGCTCCAGCAGAAACTCGTGAATATCCAGCAGGCGGCAGCCGGGGAAGATGCGCTCAAACTCGTACTTCAGTAGCTGATCATGACAGGTACCGCAGGAAACGATCACGGTCGTGATATCCAGATAGTTAAGTGTGTTGGCCACCCGGTGAAATAGTGCGCGATTTTCCGTGGTGATCTGCATGCCTTTATCTTCTTGACCTGCCGCACTTTGCGGGTAGCCGCAGCATAAATACCCAGGTGGCAAAATGGTTTGTACGCCTGCATCATGCAGCATGGCCATAGTCGCTAAACTCACATCGGAGAATAAACGCTCAGAGCCGCATCCTGGGAAATAAAACACGGCCTCTGCATCCTCACCCACTTCCGGCTTGCGTAATACAGGCACATAGCGGGGATCCTCAAGCCCCAGTAAGGCTCGCATGGGGGGCTCATTCGGGCCAGTATCCAATGGTTTGCGCACAAAATGAATCACCTGTTTCTGCACGGGCTGAGGTTTATCGGTGCGCTCCGGTAACTCTGTCAACTGCGGTTTAAATATGCCCAGTGTTTTGAACAGATGATACCCCATACGCTGCGCCAATGCCCCCCAGCCAATGAGCGTTTTACGCAATAACTTAACCGTACGCGGATCTTTGGCGTTGAGATAGAACAGGGCTGCTTTTGTCATCAGGCTGGTGCGTTTTTTACCCATACGGGTCAGAATATTGCGCATGTGGATGGAAACATCGCCAAAATCGATATCCACAGGGCATGGCGTGGCACATTTATGACACACTGTGCAATGATCGGCAATATCGTTCATCTCATCGAAATGATGTAGCGAAATGCCGCGACGTGTCTGCTCCTCATATAAAAACGCCTCTATTACGCTGCCGGTCGCCAGAATTTTATTACGGGGTGAATAAAGCAGGTTTGCCCGAGGAATATGGGTCTGGCATACAGGCTTACACTTGCCGCAGCGCAGACAGTGACGGATTTCGTTATTCAGTGCATCCAGATCGGAAGCCTCTAAAATCAAGGCTTCCTGCTCTACCAGGGTGAGCGAGGGCGTATAGGCCATCTCCAGTGAGGAATCCGGCATGAGCTTACCGGGATTAAAGATGTTATCTGGATCGATCTTGCGCTTATATTCAACGAACTTTTCGATTTTCTCCGGTTCCAGGTACTTGATTTTAGTCAGACCGATGCCATGCTCACCGGAGATCGCGCCTTCAAGTGACAAAGCCAACGCCATAACCCGATCCACCACTTCATCAGCCTTACGCAACATTTCGTAATTATCAGAGTGAACCGGAATATTGGTGTGCACATTCCCGTCTCCCGCGTGCATATGCAGAGCGACAAACAGGCGTACATTTTTATGCGCGGCGTGAATATGCTTCAATTGCTTCAGAATGGGTTCAAAATCAAACCCCATAAAGTTCTGGTGCATAAACGGCGCCACATCCTGCTTGAACTTAACCAGCAGATCACGACGTAGCAGCAAATCTATCAGGGTATCACCCTCACGCACCTTAGGCTTTACGCCTTCCGGCAGGTGTTTGATCATATCTGATGCTGGCGCGTCAAAATGCACACGATAGAACTGCCACCGGGCACGCACCTGTTCAAGGTGCTCTATAGCCGCCTGCACACGATGCTGTACCAGATCTTCCACTTCTCCCGCGGACGTTTCTACACAGGCCTGCTGACGCAGTTCTGGCGCATCTGAGCGCAGATAGCTCAGCTGAGCATCAAGTGTTTCCAGCTTGTTATCCAACGAAAGTTCAATGTTAATTTTCTCAATGCCTGTGTTGTACTCATTCAGCCGGTGCAGAGGAATAACGACATCTTCGTTGATCTTAAACGCGTTGGTATGTGCGGAAATAGCTGCTGTACGCGAACGGTCTGCCCAGAATTTTCTACGCGCCTCGTCAGTGATAGCCACAAAACCTTCGGCATTGCGCTTTTTGGCCATTTCGATGATCTCTTCCACTGTCTTGGCCACTTCATAACCGTTATCGCCGGAAATATCCCCCAACAGAATCATTTTGGGCAATGTTTTACGATCCGCTTTAGTGTTGTATTTCACCGCTTTGATATAACGCTCATCCAGATGCTCCAGCCCGGAAAGCACCACGCCTTCGGCGCGCTTTTTCTCCATATAGTCGGTGATTTCCACAATGGCCGGCACCGCTTCGCTCAAATCATGGCCGAAAAACTCCAAACAGAAGGTACGAGTAAAAGCTGGCATACGGTGCAAAATAAATCGGGCAGAAGTGATAATGCCATCACACCCCTCTTTCTGCGCACCGGGCAGCCCGGCAAGGAACTTATCTGTTACATCCTTACCCAGGCCATGCTTGCGGAACATACTGCCAGGCATTTCCAGAATCGTGGGCTCACCGTCTTTGCTCAGGCCGTCAGTTTTAAACCACTGGATGGAAAAGCGTACCGTCTGCTGGTCATGCAATTTTCCCTGGTTATGGTTCAAACGCGTCACTTCCAGCCAGCGCCCATCCGGCATCACCATCTTCCAGCTGATGAGGTTATCCAGCGTTGTTCCCCACAGCACGGCTTTTTTACCACCGGCGTTCATAGCGATATTACCGCCAATGGTTGAGGCATCCTGCGAGGTAGGATCCACAGCAAATACACGACCGTGCGCCTCAGCCACTTCAGACACACGCTTAGTCACAACCCCCGCCTCTACATGCACACTGTGCACCTTGACAGCTTCCAGCCCCGGCAGCGGAATCTCTTCCACAGGACCGATATACTCCAGCTTTTCGGTATTGATGATCACCGTATCAGGCACCAGAGGAATGGCAGAGCCTGTATAACCGGTACCACCACCGCGAGGGATAATCGGCAGTCCAAGCTCAATACACGCCTGAATAATAGGCGCAATCTCTGCCTCCGTATCCGGGCTAACTACCGCCAGCGGCAGCTCCACACGCCAATCCGTTGCATCAGTAGCATGGCTGATGCGCGCCTGCCCGGAAAAATCCACATTGTCCGCCCGAGTGACTTTTTTTAGCCGCTTGAGTAATGTCTCACGCAGCTGCGCCTGCTTGGGAAACCAGGCTACAAACTTTTCCACCTGCTCGCGCGTCTGCTGCAGCAGTTTTTCTGCTTCCTGGTTATTATTCAGGCGTTTTTCCACCTGATTCAGACGGTGATGCAGCGCCTCAATCAGCTGCTCGCGACGTTTTTCATTCTCTATCAAGTCATCCTGCAGATAAGGGTTACGGGTCACCACCCACATGTCGCCCAACACTTCAAACAGCATCCGCGCCGAACGTCCAGTGCGTCGCTGGCCGCGCAGGGACTCAATAGTGCGCCATCCTGCTTCACCTAAAAAGCGGGAAACAATCTCTCGATCAGAAAAGGAGGTATAGTTATACGGAATCTCGCGGATGCGTTGCCGGGTCATAACAGGACTTTACCTTTATGTAACCTGATGAAATTCGAGGCATTTTATCATATGGAAAACAGCCATAAACGATACACAAATCAGGGGTTTTATGGCCTTTTCAAGCGTCAGAGTACGCGTTTTCAATGCAAAAAAGTTTTTTGAAAAAAAGGGGGAGACCCCTTATCTTTTGCGTTTTTTGCGCTGCAAGGCTTTTTTCTTGCCTTTGACAAACGCCATCAGTTTGCGTTTTCGGCGAATCTGTCGCTCGGTGAGTTTGGTGCGTTTACCTTCAAAAGGATTATCTGTCACTTTATATTCAATTTTTACCGGTGTGCCTTCCCAGCCAAACGCCTTGCGGAATACATTGGTAAGATAGCGCGTATAGTGCTGCGGCACACGATCCACCATATTGCCATGAATGACGACCGTAGGCGGGTTCAACCCCCCCAGATGGGCATAGCGCATTTTAATGCGGCGCCCGCTGACCAGCGGTGGCTGATGCTCCAACACCGCCTGTTCCAGCACACGGTTGAGCTGACTGGTAGAGACACGATTTGTGGCCGCACGATACACCTGCTGGATCATTTTGAACAGATCCCCCACCCCTGTGCCATGCAGCGCAGAAATAAAATGCCGCGGTGCAAAGTCAGCAAACTGAAGCTTCAGATCCAGCGCTGCTCTCACCTGTTTACGCTGATCAGGCGACAAGCCATCCCATTTATTGATGGCGATAATCAAACCGCGCCCTGATTCCAGCGCATGCCCCAATAGTGTCTGATCCTGATCGGTAATCCCCTCACTGCCGTCAATGACCAAAACCACCACATGGGACTGATCCATGGCCTCAATTGCCTTGATGACGCTGAATTTCTCAATCTTATCGAAGACCTTCTTGCGGCGGCGCACACCTGCGGTATCAATCAGGGTATATTTAACGCCATCCCGCTCAAACGGCACGCGTATGCTGTCACGGGTGGTGCCGGGCATATCATAAGCAACCACACGCTCTTCACCGATCATGCGATTGATCAATGTGGATTTGCCCACATTGGGGCGCCCGATCACCGCTACCCGGATGCTGTCTTCAGCCTCGGTAGCTTCTGCCGCCTCGGTTGTGCCGGACAGTTTAGGTAACACGCTATCCAGCATGTGGTCGACCGTTTCACGCACATAGTCACCGTGTTCAGCGGAAATAACCGCAGGCTCTCCCAGCCCAAGCTGATAAAACTCCGCACGCACCATATCCGGGTCTCGGCCTTCTGCTTTATTCACCAAGAGCTGAATAGGCTTATCGGAAAAATGCTGCCGTAACCACTGGGCAATCTGCTCATCGGCCGGTGTCAGACCTGCCTGCGCATCCACCAGAAACAAAATACCGTCTGCTTCAGCCAGGGCAGCACGCACCTGTTGAGCCATCAGCGGATCCACGCCGACTTCTTCACCGCTGAGTCCGCCTGTATCGACCACAATATAAGGCTGTCGCCCTACTTTGCCCGTGCCATATTGGCGATCCCGCGTCAGCCCCGGATAATCCGCCACAATCGCGTCCCGGCTTTTTGTCAGCCGGTTGAACAGCGTAGATTTACCTACATTGGGGCGCCCTACCAGCGCCAATACTGGTTTGCGAGAGTATTCAGGCATTGTTTCTTCTGCCAGAGGTGAATATCCTTCAAGCTCGGCTCGCAATTGCGGGTCGATTGAAGAGGACTGTGTTTTATTCATAACGGATCCGGTATAAAGAAAGGTACCCTTCGCCATCAATCACCACAAGACGCTGTTCACGCAGTACAAACAGGTTGGCAATGGGCTGACTATGATGCTTCAGGCGCCCCGCAAGCTGACCATGGCGCACATCAATCCAATGCACCAGGCCATCTTTGTCACCGGTTAACACATAGTGCGCATGGGTACTTGTGCGTAAATCAGTCAGCAGGCGGAATTTAAACAAAGGCTGCTGCCAGATCTCCGTTCCTGTAATCAGATCTATCGCATGCACCACATCATCGTCATCCACCACCAACAGGCGATCTTCTACAAACGCCATGTCCCGGTAGCTGGAAAGTGCTTTAGCCCAGTAAATACGGCCGGTATAAGGGTCTATGGAAACCAGCTTGCCATGATAGGCCACTGCATAAAGCTGTCCGTTAAAAAAGTAAGGCGTCGCCTGCACATCCACCATGCGCTCCAAATCAGTGCTGCCTTTAGGCTGAGCAATGCGCTGCTGCCACTTTACCTCTCCATTGGCCAGGTTTACACCCTCCAGCAGGCCATTTTCCCAGCCGAGAATGACGATATCATCCACGACTACGGGAGCAGACTCGCCCTGCAGCGCCAGTGCTGGTGCCTCATGACTCAACTGCCAACGCACCTCTCCATCTGTCGGATTCAACGCATACAACTTGCTATCCAAAGTACGTAAAAGCAACAGCTTACCTGCAATCACTGGGCGCGCCACAATGGAGCTGGAAAGTTGCTTCATCCAGCGCACCTGCCCGCTTTCAGGGTCAATCGCTACCAGCTGCCCCTTTGCGGTACCGATATAGAGCGTATGATCCAGCAATACCGGGCCGGCCAGTACTGGGCTTTCCAGCAGCAGCTGCCAGGCAACCTGAGCCGCCCATGTAGGTTGCGACTGTCGATAAAACGCGGTTACCATGCCGTTGGACATGCCCATATATAGCCGTTGTGCATCTTCCGCAACTGCCAGGCCTTTTGTATCCGCACTGTTTAACGGCGCATAAGGCAAAGTCCAGTCCAGTGTGGCTTGCACATGGTGCACTGCCGGTGCCGACAAATCCCCCTCCAAAGGAACGGACTCAACAAGGCGATCTCCCGATTTAACCACCGTAGGAGTACCGCAGCCTCCCAGCAATGAAAAACCAACGGTGCCGATGATCCAGCCTAACAGCTGTGCTCTCATCATATCCTCACTGTGCTGTGCGCAAAGGCGTCAGGTCATCCAGCTGCAACTGTGCCAACTGCTTCAAACCGGCGTCCGCCTGTGCATAGGTGAGCACTTTTTCAAAGGCACTGCGAGCGGCGGCATGCTCCCCTTTAAACAGTGCTAACTCCCCTTCTACGTAAGCATAAAGCGCCTGACCTGCTTCAGGTAACTTGTCCTTACCCACCTGTTTCAAATAAGTTTGCGCCTGATCAAATTGGCGCTGATCTGCCAGGATACGTGCAGAACGCAGCTGCGCAACCGCTTTCATACCCGCTTCCGGCGCATGTGCGATGGCCCAGTTCAACTGGGACAGTGCGGCTTTGACATCCTGTTTTTTTTCATAAAAATAGGTGGCCAGCAACAGTGCGGCACCCGAGGCATAAGGGCTATCCGGATATTCCGCCTTCAGCTTTTCGGCTTCGCGGGCGACCTCCTGAAACGCGCCCTGCTGAGCTTTCAGCTGCAGCAGCTCAAAGGTGCTGGAAGCGTGCACTGCCTGTGTGTGCTGCAGTTGCTGATAGTAATTCCAGCTTAACACCCCACCTACTGCTACAACGGCAGCCAGTATTAACTGTTTTCCGTTCTCCCGCCACCACTGCTTGATAGTCTCCAGCTGTTCATCATCTGTTTCATAGCGGCTCATACAAAATCCTCCTTATAAATAGCAGCACAAAAGGCTTTGTAGCAGATCCGGGAGTTCATCCCAACTCACCTGCTCCTGATCTCCCTGTCCACGCAATGGTTTAAGCATCACACTGCGGCTCGCCACCTCGTCGTCTCCTAACACCAGCGCATAAGCCGCACCGGAACGATCCGCTTTTTTAAACTGACTTTTAAAACTGCCGCCGCCCGTATTGAGCTGTACTTTTAAAGTCGGCAGCGTTTCGCGCAGCTGTTCTGCCAGTACCATGGCAGGACGCAGCGCCTGCTCGCCTGATGCCACGATATAAACATCCGCCATGCTCCGGTAACGCAACAGCCCCTTATCCAGAATCAGTGCCATCAGCCGCTCAATCCCCATGGCAAACCCGACCGCAGGCGTAGGCTTACCGCCAATCTGTGCTACCAGACCGTCATAGCGCCCGCCGGCACACACCGTGCCTTGCGCGCCCAGCTCCGTTGTCGTCCACTCAAAGACCGTGCGGTTGTAATAGTCCAACCCTCGCACCAGATAAGGGTTGATCTCATACGCGATACCCAGTGCATCCAGATAGGCCAGTACCGCTTCAAAATGCTGCCTGTCTTCCGCATCCAGAAAATCCCACAGCTTGGGAGCGTCCTCAATTAAGGGGCGCATCTGTGGGTTTTTGCTGTCCAGAATTCTCAACGGGTTCGTTTCGAGACGTCGCTTGGAGTCCTCATCCAGCAAATCATAATTTGCACGGAAGTAGGCAACCAGCACCTCGCGAAAACGTGCACGGGCGTGCAGATTACCCAAGGTATTCAGCTCCAGCGTCAGACCTTCCAGCCCCAGTGTCTCCCAGAGGCGAGCCGTGAGCGCAATCAGCTCAGCATCAATATCCGGTGTCTCGATGCCAAAAGTTTCCACGCCCAGCTGATGAAACTGGCGGTAACGCCCCTTCTGCGGCCGCTCACGGCGGAACATGGACCCTACATAATAAAGCTTCTGCTGCTGCCCGCGCCCGACCAGGCCGTTTTCAATCACGGCACGCACACAGCCGGCCGTGCCCTCCGGGCGCAATGCCAGATGGTCGCCATTACGGTCTTCAAAGGTGTACATCTCTTTTTCCACAATATCGGTTACCTCACCGATAGAGCGGACAAACAGCTCTGTTTTTTCTACCACCGGCAGACGAATCGGCTGGAAACCATAGCGTTTTAACAGGTCTTCCGCTGTCTCTACCAGCAGATCAAACGCGCGTGCTTCATCACCGTAAATATCTTTCATGCCGCGTACGGCTGTTACCTGTGTGCTCATTGAATACTTTCCAGTTGAATTTCCTGATACTTCTGCTGACGACCGGTGCGATCCTTCACCTTGCCGGCCAGCTGCCCGCAGGCAGCATCAATGTCATCGCCACGGGTTTTGCGCACCGTACAGTTCAACCCTGCATCCAGCAGCACTCGCTGAAAACGGTGCACCTGATTATTGCTGGAACGACGATATGCAGAGCCGGGAAAAGGGTTGAACGGAATCAGGTTTACCTTGCAGTTAAGCCCTTTGAGCAACTGTTTAAGTGCTTCAGCATGCGTCAAACGGTCATTTACCTGATCGATCATGACATATTCAATCACGATATGTTTTTTATGGCTGGAACCGGCCACATAACGATGCAGAGCGGGCATCAACTCCTCCAGCGGGTATTTCTGGTTGATCGGCACAAGCTCATCACGCAAGGCGTTATCAGGCGCATGCAGGCTGACGGCCAGACAGGCATCCAGCTCACGGCTCATTTTGTCAATGGCTGGCACCACACCGGCTGTGGAGATGGTTACCCGCCGCTTGGAAAGTCCGTAGGCATTGTCATCCATCAAGATATTGGCCACAGGAAAAACATGGGTCACGTTCAGCAGCGGCTCACCCATGCCCATAAAGACGACATTGGTGATACGGCGGTTACGTTTAGGGTCGGAATCCAGCGCTTTGGTGGCCACCCACATCTGCAAGATAATCTCCCAGTTCTCCAGGTTGCGGTTAAACCCCTGCTTGCCCGTAGCACAAAAACTGCAATCCAGCGCACAACCCACCTGAGAAGAGATGCACAAGGTGCCGCGGTCTTTTTCCGGAATAAAAACCGTTTCAATAAAGTTATGCTGATCTACTTCCAGCAACCATTTAATGGTACCGTCCTGGGATTTCTGCTCCGTGACAATACGCGGGGTTTTGATACGAGCGATCTGCTTGAGTTTCTCACGCAGTGCCTTGGAGATATCCGTCATGGCATCAAAATCACTGATCCCACGCTGATGAATCCACTTCATAACCTGCACGGCACGGTAAGGCTTTTCTCCCAGCCCGGCAAAAAATGCCTCCAGTGCTGCGCGATCCATGCCCAGCAGATCCACCTTTTCCTGCTCAACCACGGGGGTGCACCTCAATTTGCGCGAAAAAGTATACAATCTCACGCACTGCACTGGCTGGCGCGTCCGAACCATGCACGCTGTTTTGCTGCATACTCAGGGCAAAATCATGGCGTAGCTGCCCCGGCTTACCCTGTGCCGGATCCGTAGGCCCCATCAATTCACGCCAGCGCGCAATCGCATTCTCTCCTGCCAACACCAATACCACACAAGGCCCTGCTGTCATATTTTTCAATAGTGTTTCCCAAAAAGGCTTGCCTTCATGCTCTGCATAAAAGCCTGCCGCCTCCCGCTGAGAGAGGTGCAGCATTTTCATCGCCTCAATACGCAAATCAGCCGCCTCAATGCGGCTGATAATCTGACCGGCCAAATTACGCGCAACAGCATCCGGTTTAATAATGGCAAATGTTCTTTCCACGCCGACTTTCCATTGTTTTTAATGGGCGTATTCTAACAGAATCATATACTGAAAGACTCTCCGCAACCACAACTGTCTTTTACGTTAGGATTGTGAAACTGAAACCCTTCGTTGAGCAGATCTTCTTTCACATAATCCAAGGTCATCCCATCGATAAACTGCAAATCCTGCTTACTAACCACCACCTTGGCACCGTGACTTTCAAACACCTCATCTTCATCATTGATCTCATCCGCATAATCCACTACATAGGCGTAACCGGCACAGCCGGACTTTTTCACTCCTACGCGCATGCCCACACCCTGTCCCCGTTTAGTCAGCATTTCTTTGACACGCTGCGCTGCAGACGCTGTTAACTGCACTGCCATTACATTACTCCTTCTGTAAAGGTTACTTCCTGATAACGCTGGCGGTCACGCTGTCGCTGCTCGATCAGCTGCCCCAGCGTAATACTGTTTAAATAAGCCTCAATCTGCTCACTCAGATCACTCCATAGCTGATGGGAGAGACACTCCCCGCCCTGGTGACAGTCTCGCCCTCCGCTGCAATAGCGCGCATCCATTACCTCATCTACAGCATAAATGACGGCAGAAACCGTAATCTCTTCCGGCGGCTTGGCCAAAGTGTATCCCCCCCCTGGCCCCCGCAGGCTGGAAACCAGCCCTGCTCTGCGAAGCTTGGAAAAAATCTGCTCCAGATAAGACAGGGAAATCCCCTGCCGCTGAGAAATCTCATTCAATGTGACCCGCTCCCCCTCAGGACGCAGCGCCATATCCAGCATGGCAGTCACTGCATAACGACCGCGTGATGTCAATTTCATAATGTAGCCCCAACATGTGTTCTATTTCCGACTATTTTAGTCGGAAATAGTCGGTCTGCCAGGTTTATCCAACTCTGCCTCATCCAGCTTGGGAAAATGGGGCGGGGTAACCTGCCCACCGAGCTGACGCACTGCCTCAGTCAGCTCTTCCAGCTTCTTATCCTGAGCATGAATATGCTCCAGCAAAGAGTAAATAGCGTTTTCTACCGGATCAGGAAGATCCGGCGTGACACCATAGGCATCAAAACCAAATTGTTCCGCTTTTTTGCGTTTTTCCGCCTGCACCGCTTTTGCACGCTTAACCAGATGACCAGGCACCCCCACCACGGTTTCGCCTGCCGGCACCGGCTTGACCACCACCGCATTCGCACCAATGCGTGCATTTTCACCAACTTCAATCGGCCCCAGAATTTTTGCACCGGCTCCCACCACTACACCGCTTTTCAAGGTGGGGTGACGCTTGCCCGGCTGCCAGCTGGTGCCCCCTAAGGTAACACCATGATAAAGCGTTACATCATCCCCCACTTCCGCTGTCTCACCTATCACCACCCCCATACCGTGATCAATAAAAACTCGCTGTCCGATTTTGGCGCCTGGGTGAATTTCAATCCCTGTTCCCCAACGAACAAAAGTCGACAGCCAGCGCGCCAACCATTTGAGCCCCTGGCACCACAGCCAGTGATTAACGCGATGCCAGAGAATAGCATGCACCCCCGGATAAGTGGTCAGCACCTCAAACACAGTTCGAGCTGCCGGGTCTCGCTCAAATACACACTGAATATCTGCTTTAATTTGCTTCCACATGCCTCACTGCTCTATTTTTCGTTCACAAGCACGGAAAATGCCACGCAAAATATCCACCTCTTTCTGATTCAGCCCCGCACGGTGAAACAGTTTACGCATGCGCCTTTTGAAATGCTCATTCTGATTAGGATCCATAAATTCCACTTTCTCCAGCAATGAAAACAAGTGTGCATAAAACCCCTCCATCACCGCTGCACTCACCTGCGGCGCGCCCTCAAAGGTATTGCTGACAGGTTTTCGATCACCCAGCCAGTGGCGGTATAGCTCATAGACAACCACCTGCACCGCAGCTGCCAGGTTCAGTGAACTGCATGCCGGGTTCGTGGGAATATGCAGCAGAGCATGGCATAAATCCAGCTCCTGATTAGTCAGACCTGATTTTTCCCGCCCGAAGACCAGCGCTACCTGCTGTTGCGACTGGGCACGGCTTAAAGCCAGCCCAGCCGCCTCATCCACCGGAAGCTGCGGCCAACGGCTCGAACGCAAACGGGCACTTGCTCCCAACACCAGTGCACAGGGCGAAACGGCCGCCTCAAGTGAGTCATACACTTCTGCCTGCTGCAGCACATCCAAAGCGGAGGTGGCACGCACCCGCGCCTGCTCTCCCGCCCAGTCTTCCGGTGGATTTACCAGCGCCAGCTGACACACGCCCATGTTTTTCATCGCCCTTGCCACCCCACCGATATTCCCAGGATGGGAAGGCTCCACCAACACTACCCGCACATTACCCAGTGCAGGATCCTCACAGTGATTCGCTCTGCTTGCGGTATAATCTGCCACCGTATTTCAACCTCTTAGGATTACCATGCACGCATATTTAAATATTGCTATTGAAGCAGCCCGTAAAGCAGGCACTTTATTGGAACGTTATTTTAATAATCTGGATCGCCTTACCATTGAAAGCAAAGCACATAATGATTTTGTTTCAGAGGCAGACCGCGATGCAGAAAAAAGCATCGTGGACACCATCCAGAAATATTACCCTGACCACAGCATTATAGCGGAGGAAGGCCATGGTCGGCGCACCAACGCAAAAGTTGAATGGATCATCGATCCACTGGACGGCACCACCAACTTCTTACACGGCTTCCCACACTTTGCTGTCTCGATCGGGATCAAAGTAAAAGGAAAGCTGGAGCATGGTGTCGTCTATGACCCCATGCGAGATGAGCTGTTTGCAGCATCACGGGGCGAAGGCGCACGGCTGAACAACCGCCGTATCCGTGTCAGTGAAACCAGAAAACTTGAACACGCACTACTGGCGACCGGCGTGCCTTATCGAGAATTCGACTATGTGGACAGCTACATGCAAAGCCTGCGCTATTTCATGACCCATACCGCAGGCATTCGCCGCCCTGGTTCTGCCGCACTGGATCTGGCCTATACAGCCTGCGGCCGTGTGGACGGCTACTGGGAGCTCAACCTACGGCCATGGGATATTGCCGCAGGTGCCATCATCGTGCGCGAAGCAGGAGGAATTGTCACCGACTTTGCAGGCGGCGAGAATTATTTAAAGTCCGGCAATATTCTGGCTGCCAACCCAGCCATGACCCGCCAGATGGCCAGAGTCATTGCCCAAACCATTCCTGAGGAATATCGGAAATAATCCCCTCACACATCGAGTGCTAATGCCCGCCATGCCCCAAGCTGCGGGCATACAACGTCAATACAAACAGCGCCAGATACCCCCAGATCACCAAGCCGGCGCTGGCATAGACCAGCCAGAATCGCAAGCCTCTCATCTGTACCACCCGCTGTAGCTGACGATAGAGAATCCAGGCCGCAACCACAACTGCCAGCACATTAAACAAA
>CAYRSN010000031.1:0-13685 GCA_964427185.1 uncultured Piscirickettsiaceae bacterium
TTTCGCAATATGGGACGCTATGTACACCTGTTAGCGCGCAAAACCTGACACACCACGTTTAAGAAGCAAGCGCCCTGTGCAGCTGCACAACCCGTCCTATCACAATGAGCGTTGGTGGCTTCAACGCATACTGATCCCGCGCTTCAACACAATCTGACAAAGTTGTTGTAACCACCTGTGCATGAGGGCGTGTAGCGTTTTCAATGAGTGCCACAGGCGTGGCGGGATCAAGTCCATTATCCAGCAACTGCGCACGGATCATTGGCAGGTTTTTCAACCCCATATAAATCACCAGCGTGTGGTTGGGCTGGGCGAGGCTGACCCAGTTATAGGGCAGGCCGCCCTCACGGCTGTGACCCGTGATAAAAGTAACCGCCTGTGCCATATCCCGATGCGTCAGCGGCATACCGTAAAGCGCCGCTGCACCTGCGGCGGTGGTGATACCGGGCACCACAAGGAATTCCACCCCGGCGGTCATAAGCGCTTCCACCTCCTCACCGCCGCGGCCAAAGATATAGGGATCCCCCCCTTTAAGCCGCGCCACTTTCTTGCCTGATTTAGCCGCATCAATCAGCAGCTGATTGATTTCTTCCTGAGTGTAGGTATGGCCGCCAGCATGTTTGCCCACATACATCTGCTCCGCCTCGCGCCGTGCCAGATCCAGAATACGGCTGTCCACCAGGCGATCATAGAAAAGGATATCCGCCTGCTGCAGCAACCGATGGGCTTTCAAAGTTAACAGCTCCGGATCCCCAGGCCCGCAGCCGATCAGATACACCTCGCCTTGAGATAGGGTCTCCCCCTTTTTTTCAAAATCAAGTTTTTGCAAAATTTCAAAACGGGCGTTTTCCGGGTTTTTTTGCGCTTTTTCGATGAATTTTGGGGTCAGCAGCCGTTCCCAGAAAGTTTTGCGGGTCTCAGGCGTGGGCAGGGCGGCCTTGACCTGTTCGCGGGTGTTCCCCAACAGCTGCGCCACCACGCCGATGCCCTGCGGCAGACAGCGTTCCAGCACGCCCTTGATCCAGCGAGCCAGAATGGGGCTGGCTCCGCCGGTGGACACCGCCACGGTCACCGGTGCTCGCTCAATAATGGCGGGCAGAATAAAGTCGCACAGCTCGGTGACATCAGCTGTGTTGATCAGGATATTGCGTTCACGCGCCCACTGGGCGGCCTGATGGCTGACGGCTTCATCATCTGTGGCGGAGATAATCAGCAGAGGACGAGGCAGCTCAGCCACCGCCTCCGGTGAGAAGCTGGCCCGATGCCAACGCACCTTGCCTTCACTCAGATAGCGCTGCAGCTCCTGCGAAAGCTTTGGGGCGATCACATGCACCTCGGCACCCGCCTTGATCAGCAGGCTGGCTTTGCGTGCGGCCACGGCTCCGCCGCCAATGATCCAGCAGGAGTGGTCTTTCAGGTCAATGAAGATGGGCAGATAGTTCATAGCATCACGTTATACTTGTATTACATGTATGTCGAGAGGGTTTGCCATGATCAGCGTACGACTGGATGAGCAGTTGGAGGCGGAACTGAACCGGTTGGCGCGGTTGACCAACCGGCTCAAGAGTTTTTTTGACGATGACCGGATTGTGGTTGAGATTATCAAGGTCGGTCATCGTCAATCCATCTATCGCTGATCAGCCCAGCTCTTTGGCCAGAATTTCAGTCAGCTCGGGAATGCAGGAGCCGCAGTTGGTGCCGGCACGCAGGGCTTTGCCGATCTCCTCAACACTGGTGAGCTTCTGCTCATGGATGGCCTCCACAATGATGTTGAGTCCTACACCGAAGCAGGAACAGATGATGGGCCCCACATCTTTGGCGCCAGAGGCCTGGCCGGCCAGCAGGCTGCGGCGGGTGGCCTGATCCAGCTCCAGATCGGCGAAGCATTCACCCAGCCACTGACGGGTGGGCAGATCAAGGCTTGGGCTTAGAAACAGCACCCGTGCCAGCCGTCCATTGACCAGCCAGGCGGCACGGTAGGTGCCGGCGGCAGGATCCCTAAGCTCAATCAGGGTGCTATTGTCCGGCGCTAAGATTTTCAGCAGTTCATCAAACTCTGCCGGGGTACGGTTGGCCACTTCATAGCGCACGAAGTGTTTGCCGAGTATTTTTGCCCAGTAACCGAAGCCGGAAACATTCACCTCCTCCCGAGAGAGGATAAAGCCATACTGCTGTGCGCCCCAAGGCTCGAAACTGACCACGGCGTGTTTCAGCTCCGGCTGGCCGGAGATGGGGTCGGTGTAAGGCGGCACCAGCCTGTCCACTCGGGGATTGCTGGCGAACTGTTCTGTCCAGTGCATAGGCACAAACAGCTGCCCAGGACGCACGGTGTCAGTGATTTCCGCCCGCACGACAATATCGCTACGGTCGTTGTAGATACGCACCAGCTCACCATCTTTCAGGCTTTTGGCATCTTCGGGATGAATCTGCACGAATGGCTCGCCCCGGTGGCTGAACAGCCGGACGGCCTTGCCGGTGCGAGTCATGGTGTGCCACTGGTCCCGCAGGCGACCGGTATTGAGGCGGAAAGGGTATTCCGCTGTGGGCTGGTTTTTCGGTGGGCGCGGGGTGATGGCAATAAACTGCGCCTTACCGGAAGGAGTGAAGAAATGCCCGTCGGTGAACATGCGTGGCGTGCCTTCAGGTCGTTCCGGGGTGATGGGCCAGGGTTTGGGCTGCCAGTTGTCATAGGCGGCCTGGTCGAAGTTCTCTGGCAGGTGAATCATCAGATCCCACTGACCGTTGTTTTCAAAGCAGGTTTGAGCGACGTATTCCTTGAAGATCTGCCAGCTGGCGTCATAGTCAAAGCCTGCAAAGCCCATCTGCTGCGCTACCTTGGTCAGCCACCACCAATCTGGGCGGGCGTTTTGAGGGCCGTCCATGAACTTGCGCTGGCGGCTGATGGTGCGGTCGGAGTTGGTGACCATGCCATCGGTCTCGCCCCAGGTGAGCGCTGGCAGCACCACATGGGCGCAGACGGTGGTATCGGTGTATTCCATGCAGTCGGAGACCACGACGAAATCCGCCTTTTTCAGCGCCTCGCGCACAAAGTCGGCATCCGGCATAGAGTCCACCGGGTTGGTGTTGATAATCCAGATGGCTTTGATCTCGCCCGCATGGAGCGCCTGAAACATATCCACCGCCTTTTTGCCGGGCTTGCGGGCGATGGTGGGACTTTGCCAGAAACGCTGCACCCGGTCGATGTCTACTTCGTTGAAGTCCATGTGGGCGGCAAGCATATTGGCCAGCCCGCCCACTTCACGCCCACCCATGGCGTTGGGCTGGCCGGTAATGGAAAACGGCCCCATGCCCGGCTTGCCGATGCGCCCTGCGGCCAGATGGGTGTTGATAATGGCGTTGGATTTGTCCACACCGGAGGTGGACTGGTTCACGCCCTGGGAGTAGAGGGTGACGGTTTTATCCGTCTCTACCACCCAGCGGTAGAAGGTCTCCAGTACCGCTCTGTCCAGCCCGCACTGTTGCGCCACGGCATCCAGATCAGTGGCGCTCTGGCGAGCTGCATCCAGCGCCGCTTCAAAGCCTTCCGTATGAGCAGCAATAAAGGTCTGATCCAGCTTGCCGTTGTCCGCCAGCGCCACCAGCAAGCCATTGAACAGTAGCGCATCCATACCCGGTTCAATGGGCAGGTGCAGGTCGGCCAGGTCGCAGGTGGCGGTGCGGCGCGGGTCGATAACCACCACTTTCATTTCTGGGCGCGCCTTTTTCGCCGCAGCGATGCGCTGATAGACGATGGGGTGCGCCCAGGCAGTGTTGGAGCCCACCAGCACGATCAGATCCGCCAGCTCCAAATCTTCATAGGTGCAAGGCACGGTGTCTGAGCCGAAGGCGCGTTTGTAGCCCGCCACGGCAGAGGACATGCACAGGCGGGAGTTAGTGTCGATATTGCCTGAGCCGATGTAACCTTTCATGAATTTATTGGCTACATAGTAGTCTTCCGTCAGCAGCTGTCCGGAGACATAGAAGGCCACACTCTCAGATCCGTATTGCTCGATGGTTTCCTTGAAACGGCGTGCTACCAGTGCAACGGCAGTATCGATGTCAGTGTATTTACCATTAACCTTGGGCTGCATCAGGCGGCCGTTGAAGTCGATGGTCTCTCCGGCACTGGAGCCTTTGACGCACAGGCGACCATAGTTGGCGGGGTGCTGTTTATCGCCCTGTACTGCCACGGCGATTTCGCCCAAACGGTGGTCAACAGTGATGTCCATGCCGCAGCCAACGCCGCAGTAGGGGCAGGTGGTTTTAATGGTCTGTTTCATAAAAACTTTGTCCGGTCATCTTCTCAAAAGGAACAGACCTTTATGCACCCGAGCACATAAAGGTCTGTCGCCGGGTTGCCCCGGCTATGGATCAGGCAGCTTGAGCGGCGGATTCTACATCCACCAGCACATCGTCTCCCTCGATTTTAGCGGGGAAGACGGGGATGGACAGCTCTTTGCCATCCATGTGTTTGCCGGTGATCAGGCTGTAGTGGTCTTTATAAAGCGGGCTGGCCACCATCAGCTCACCGTTGAGATCCCCGCAGATGCCGCGGAAAATGACATTGGCATTGGAAGCGGGATCATGATTGCCCACAGCATAAACCTGGTCATCAATGTAAAACAGCGCCACCTGCACATCGCCTACTTTGGCGGCGATGCCGGCATCCTTGATGAGATCGTCTTTATTGCAGACTTTGACAAAAGCCATAATTGTGTCCTCTTAAATTCAGGTTCCCATTGGTCAGTTGGTTATAAGGATGGTTTGCGCAGCGATTTACGGAGCCATTTAGTCGCTGTTAGCGTCAACAGCGGAATAGCGGCGAGCATGTTTGAGCCGACGATCACGGTGTGATCGTCGGTGAGTTCGCAGCCGCCCGCTGTAGCTTTACAGCGACTTGATGGCGGAGTTCATAAGCGAGCAAAACCATCCTTTTTATCATTTATGTGTTCAGGCATTGGGGCGGATTTCCACCGCAATACCCTTAAGTTTCTCTTCCGGTGTGGCCGGGCGGTACATGCCGGCCAGCTCTTCTTTTACAAATACAACATTCGGGTCACGTTCGTCTGAATTGACGAACATGCGGAATTTTTCGCGCACTTCCGGATTGTGCACCGCTTCATACCAGTCATCCTTGTAGGTATCGCGGATGAACTGCATCTGCCGCTCCAGCTCGTCGCAGATGCCCAAGCTGTCGTTGATGACCACGTCCTTCAGGTAGTCCAGCCCCCCTTCCAGGTTCTCCAGCCAGCGGGCAGTGCGCTGCAGGCGGTCGGCGGTGCGGATGTAGAACATGAGGAAGCGGTCAATGTATTTGAACAGGGTTTCTTCATCCAGATCAGTGGCAAACAGATCCGCATGGCGGGGTTTCATGCCGCCGTTGCCGCACACATAAAGGTTCCAGCCGTTTTCGGTGGCAATGACACCCACATCCTTGGCCTGAGCTTCGGCACACTCACGGGTACAGCCAGAGGCACCCATTTTGATCTTGTGCGGGGCACGCAAACCTTTATAACGGTTTTCCAATTTAATCGCCATGGAAATGGAATCATCCACACCATAGCGGCACCAGGTGGAGCCAACACAGGATTTCACTGTGCGCAACGACTTGGCATAGGCCTGACCAGACTCAAACCCTGCTGCCAGCAGCTCTTCCCAAATAGCAGGCAGGTCGTTGAGCTGTGCGCCGAACATGACGATACGCTGACCGCCATTGATCTTGGTGTAAAGGTTGTATTTCTTAGCCACCTGACCGATAACAATGAGTTTTTCCGGGGTGATGACACCGCCCGGCACCCGTGGAATGACGGAATAGGTGCCATCTTTCTGCAGGTTGCCCAGGAAACGGTCGTTGGTGTCCTGCAGGCCGATCTTGTCCTCTTCCATAGCGAAGCTGTTATACACATCGGCGAAGATGGAGGCCACTGCGGGCTTACAGATATCACAGCCATGACCCTGGCCGCGTTTTTCCAGCAGCTCGTCGAAGGTTTTGATGCCCTCCACCTGAATGATGTGGAACAGCTCCTGACGGGAATAAGGGAAGTGCTCGCAGATGTCTTTTTTGACTTCAACGCCGCGCTGCTCCAACTCGTAGTTAACGATGTCGGAGACCAGCTGGGTACAGCCACCACAGCCGGTACAGGCTTGCGTCACTGCCTTGACATCCGCAAGGGTTGCAGCACCACCTTCAATCGCCTGAATAATGTCGCCTTTGCTCACATCGTAGCAAGAACACACCTGTGCACTCTCCGGCAAAGCAGCAGGACCGAACAGATTGCTGCTGGAACCGGAACGCTGCGGCAGGATCAGGTCGTCTGGGTGTTCCGGTAGTTCCATATCGTTGAGATAGAGCTGTAGCAGATTACCATAATCGGAGGCATCCCCCACCAGCACAGCACCGAGGAGTTTTTTCTTGTCTTCGGAGACGACAATTTTCTTATAAATCTCTTCCGGCTCATTCTGATACACATAGGTATGCGCACCGGGGGTCATACCATGCGGATCACCGATGGAACCTACATCTACGCCCATCAATTTCAGCTTGGTGGACATGTCCGCACCGGTAAAGGTAGCGGTGATGCCCTGCAATTGATTAACCACAGCCTGTGCCATGGCATAACCGGGTGCGACCAACCCGTAGATAATACCGTCATGCAGCGCACACTCACCAATGGCCCAGATGGAAGGATCGGAGGTGAGCAGCATATCATCTACTACAATGCCGCCACGCGGCCCCAGCTTCAGACCGATTTTTTTGGCCAGATCATCTCGAGGGCGGATACCGGTGGAAAAGAGCACAATATCGGTTTCCAGCTCCTCTCCATCAGCGAAAACCATTTTATTGCGGCTGTTTTCACCGTCAGTGATCAAGGTGGTGTTCTTATCCGTATGAACAAATACACCCAGCTTTTCGATCTTACGTTTCAACAGTGCCGCACCAGCATCATCCAGCTGGACGGGCATCAAACGGGAGGCAAACTCTACCACATGGGTTTCCAGTCCCAGATCAGCCAGTGCCTTGGCAGCTTCCAACCCCAGCAGGCCACCGCCGACCACAACGCCTTTTTTGGAAACCTTGGCCTTGGCTTCAATCATTTCCAAATCTTCAATCGTGCGGTACACCAGGCAGTCTTCACGGTCGTTGCCCTCAATAGGCGGCACAAAAGGCACGGAACCCGTGGCCATCACCAGCTTGTCATAGTGAATTTCTCGGCCCTTTTCGGAATAGACGATCTTTTTGCGCCGGTCAATATTAACCACCGGATCTCCCAGATAGGCATGAATCCCATGCTCTTCGTAAAAGCCCGGAGGCACCAAAGAAAGATCTTCAGCGGTTTTACCGGAGAAGTAGCTGGATAGATACACACGGTCGTATGCCGGGCGTGGTTCCTCGCCAAACACATGGACTTCATAGTGCTCCAGCAAGCCGGCATCTACCAATTTTTCTAAAAAGTTATGGCCGACCATGCCGTTGCCGACAACAACAAGGGTCTGTTTTTTGCTCATGGTTCGTTTCTCTCTTTAAATTTCGCAGTAGCCCTGACCAAACAAAATATTGGGGCGACAATGACTGACATCTTTGCGCTGCTTGATCAGCTCAAAAATAAAATGGCTGTCATGGGTGTCACCATACATTACACTGCCTATGATACAGCCTTGTTTCAAAACCAGCTTCCGATAACTGCCTGTCTGTGTATCCCGCCACAGGATACTTTCACTGCCTGCCTGTTTACCAAGATAGTCACCGGCAGAGAACAGATTGATACCCGTAACTTTCAGCATGGTGGCTGTTTCCGAAATCTGATAATGGGCATCTTTGCCCGCCAACACCTGCGCCAGCACCTGCGCCTGCTCATACAAGGGTGCCACCAGACCGAAGGTCTGGCCGTCAAACTCCACACATTCGCCTACAGCATAGATGCCAGGATCAGAAGTCCGCAGCTGATCATTCACAATAATACCGCGGTTCACTTCAAGCCCTGCTTTTTGACCCAACTCGGCATTGGGACGCACCCCCACTGCCATCACCACCAGATCGCATGCCTGCTGCTCACCATCGGCAAACTCAATGCCGGTAACGCGGTCTTCACCCAAAATGCGGACGGTCTGCTTGGGCATGGCGAACTTAAAACCCTTCTCTTCCAAATCTCGACGCAGCAAGGCAGCCGCCGTTTCATCCAGCTGACGCTCCAGCAGAATATCCATCAGATGCACGACTGTGACATCCATCCCCCGCTTAATCAGACCATAAGCCGCTTCCAGGCCCAACAGCCCTCCGCCAATCACCACGGCGCGCGGGTGTTTCTGGGCGGCTTCAATCATCAGATCTACATCACGGATATCGCGAAAACTCACAACACCGGGCAGATCATGCCCCGGCACGGGAATAATGAATGGGTTGGAGCCTGTTGCAATCACCAGTGTGTCATAGGCGGTTTCCGTACCATCTGCAGAGATGACTACTTTACGGGCACGGTCGATATCCACAATTTCCACACCCGGATGGAAGTGAATGTCGTGTTCTTCAAACCATTGGGGCGGGTGTGTCATGATCTCTGGCAACTGTTTTTCACCAGCCAACACAGGGGAGAGCATGATGCGGTTATAACCACCCCAGGGCTCTTTACCAAACACCTGGACTTCATAGCGGTCATCCGCTTCATTGATCAGCTCTTCCAGAAAACGCATGCCGGCCATGCCGGCACCAATCTGAACAAGTTTTAATTTCTGTTGTGACATGTATTTAACTACATTAAAAAACGGACAAAGATAAAGCAATAACCAGACCAAATAAAAAAAACGGCACAGAATCAATAAAAAAAACCAAACACACACTCTTGCCCATCAAAAAATCGTCTATTTTGGTGCAAAAATGCACAAACCTTGTGCATCAAAACCTTAAAACAAACCACCTTATTTTTAAGGAATTGATAATTAAGACTTTTTTTATTATGGCATTTATCTTTCTTTATGCTCCGTGTTCATTAACTTTTTAAGTTTTAAATTCTTAAACAAGGAGAAACCCATGAGCCTCAAAGCATTGAAGCGAGAAGGGCACTGGCCCACGGTACTTGCCGCTTTTCTATATTTTGATATGAGTTTTATGGTGTGGACTATGTTGGGTCCACTGGCACCAGAAATTAACGAAACCATGCAGGCTAACGGCATGGGCATGGATGCGAACCAAATTGCAACATTGCTTGCACTACCGATTCTTTCCGGTGCATTGCTTCGCATTTTACTCGGATTTTCAGTTGATCGCATTGGTGCAAAGAAAACAGCACTTATCGCACAAAGCGTGGTGATTACTGCTCTTTTTTACACTTGGCTCAAAGCAGAAGCTATCAGCTACAACGAGCTGCTAATCGTTGCGCTCGCACTGGGGCTGGCCGGTGCTTCCTTTGCCGTGGCACTGCCTCAAGCTGGACAATGGTATCCGCCACATCTGCAAGGCGTTGTGCTGGGACTAGCTGGAGCCGGCAATATCGGTGTGGTAATTGATTTTCTATTTGCACCCAAAATTGCAGAACTATGGGGATGGCCCGCTGTATTCCTAATCGGCGGTTTGATGTCAGTGGTAACCTTTATCGCCTATACACTGATGGCAAAAGATGCACCACCTGAAGTTTATAAGCCGCGCCCTAAAAAAGTAGGTGACTACCTTGGGCTACTGAAAGATAAAGACACTTGGTGGTTTGCCGCTTTCTATGCAGTTAGCTTCGGAGGCTTCGTAGGCTTTGCCAGCTATATGAAAGTGTATCTGATGAATACCTATCCGGGAGATATGGCACAATTTGGAGTAGAGTGGCTAAACGAAGAAAACGTAAAAGTCGTCGCCGGTTACTTTGGTGCACTGTGTATTTTTGCAGGCGCAGTATTGCGTCCCGTAGGCGGCGGCATTGCTGATCGTATGGGTGGCGTAAAATCTCTTTACATTTTCTTCGGTACGGTACTGGTGCTGGCAGTATTCAATGCACTGTTTGTACAGAACTTCTATCTGGCGATTGCAGTACTGTTTACCATTATGGCAATGCTGGGCATGGCAAATGGTGCCGTATTCCAGCTGGTACCGCAGCGCTTCGGTAAAGACATGGGTATCATGACCGGTATTGTGGGCGCTGCCGGAGGCCTGGGTGGTACTGCACTGGTGAAAACCCTGGGTTGGTCACAGGCAACATTCGGTGACTATGCTGCCGGGTTTATGATTTTTGCCGGCGTAGTGGCTTTCGCACTGATCGGTATCAGCCTGGTCAAAACCCGTTGGCGCACCACTTGGGGCGTACAAGCCGGTGGTAAGATTTAAACATAAAATGGCCTGACAGGGTCAGATCAGAGCACGCCCGACGATTGCAAAACAAACGTCGGGCGTTTTTGTTTAAGGAGTATGACAATGAGCGATTTTCAACACTGTGAAGCCCATGCAGTTGCCCATGGAAAACAAAATGGAGACGATGCACACCTTATCGCAGAATCCAATGGCCTGTGTATGGCCATTGTGTGCGACGGGGTCGGCTCTGCCAAAGCAGGCGCAAAAGCCGCTCAGCGCGCTGTGAACTATTTGCACAATACGTTCAAACGCCGCCCCAAGGCATGGAGCCTGTGTAAAACGCTGGCGGTAGCCATTGAAAATCTGAACCGTATTCTCTACCGGGAAGGCATAGATGATTATGAGCACCCGGAATTTGTCACCACACTGGCTATGGTTGTCGTAGAGGGTGAGCAGCTTTGCGGTGCCAATGTGGGTGATAGTGCGGTTTATCTGATTCGGGAAAACAGCCTGATTCAGCTTTCCAGAGCGCACAACATGGAAAAACCCGGCATGGAGCATGTCTTAACTCAGGCGCTGGGTGCAGATGAACAGGTTGACCCCCACTTTTTTTCAGAAACCCTGTTGCCGGGAGATCAAATTATATTGTGCTCCGACGGGTTAACAAATGTGCTGGATGCAGAAGAAATTCTGCAGCTCGGTCATGCTGGCGCCCGAGCACTACTTAAAAAAGCACAGACCAAAACCGATCATAAGCTGCCGGATGATACCACCGTACTCACCTGCCAGGTCAAAAGTATCAATCCTGTACAGCAGCTTAAAAATCAGGACTTGGACATCCCGGACAAGCTGAAGCCTAATCAAATCGTGGACGGCTTCAAATTGGTGAAATCCCTGATTCAGAATGACCGCACCTGGATGGCGGAAAAAGACCATGAGCGCTTTGTGCTGAAATTTGCCCCTATGGAGTCTAAGCGGGATGAACGTTTTCTGGATGCTTTTGTCCATGAAGCCTGGAACGCCAACCGTATTGAAGGCAAGTTTTTCCCCAAGGCCTGGATTCCTGAGCAGCGCACCGCACGCTATTATGTTATGGAGTATATCGCCGCCCCTTCTCTACGCTACCGCCTGGACACTAAGAAAAAACCCCTGAAAGTGGACGATGCTATCTCTTTGGGATGCTTTCTTTTACAGGCGGAACAGTTCCTGCTCACTAAAGACTTGGTACACGGGGATTTAAAACCGGAAAATATTTTGATTATAGATGGGTCGGAAGGACGCAGCTTCAAACTCATAGATTTTGGCTCTATTGTAGAAGTGTTTTCCACCACCACACGCGCTGGCACACCTTCTTATCTTTCCCCTGAGCGCTTTTCTGGCACCCCCATTTCCGAGTCCACTGAAATTTTTGCCATTGGTGTTGTGCTCTATGAAGCGCTGACCGGACAACTGCCCTATGGCGAAATTGAACCCTTTCAAACCCCCAAATTCAAAACACCCAAGCCCATCCGGCAGCTGAACCGCAATGTACCAGCCTGGCTGGAAGCCGTAATCATGCGTGCCATTGCATTAAATGAAGATGAGCGTTATGAACACTATTCCGAGATGCTGTTTGATCTGACACATCCCGACCAGGTACAGGCTTATCATGACCGCAGTAAGCCTTTGTTAGAACGCAATCCACTCGCATTTTACAAGTGGGGGTTCTGGATCATGCTGAGCTTGAATATTGTGTTACTGACTATCGCTTTCCATAGCTAAGATGCAAGGCGTGATCCTAGCCGGTGGCAAAGGGCGCAGAGTAGGCGGAAACTTTAAGGGCGGACTACTATATCACGGGCAGCCGCTGATTCAGCATGTTGTACAACGCATCCAGCCTCAAGTGGATGCGCTGGTTATCAATGCCAACAATATCGACTCCGTATTTGAACAAATCAACCTCCCTGTTTTTCCTGATGCACCCCAGTGGCAAGATATGGGGCCACTGGCTGGTGTGGCCACAAGTTTCACTCTCTTTCCAGATCAGTGGGTGTTTTTTGCTCCTGTGGATATGCCTCAACTGCCTGAAGATATAGTTTCACAGCTTTGGCAACACAAAAAAGATTGCCGCTATTGTTACGCCAGTGCGGATAATCGCGATCACCCACTGGTCGCTGTAGCACATGGTAGCCTGCTGCCCGATTTAAAGAGTTATCTGGCACAAGGTGAGCGGCGGGTGATGCAGTGGCTAAAGCAGATTGATGCCTGTTCTCTTGAGTTTTCCGATGCACAGGCTTTTGTAAACTTGAATCGCTTAGAATGTTTCACATGAAACATTTACTCACCTCCCGATCCTTTCAAAGCCTGTTCTGGACGCAATTCCTGGCGGCATTTAACGATAATTTCTTTAAAAACCTGCTGGTCATGTGGTTGACATTTTCCAGCGGGCTGCCTTATTCAAATGTTTTGGTCACCGCTGCGGCCGGCATTTTTATTCTCCCTTATGTGTTTTTCTCCCCTTTAGCAGGACAACTGGCGGATAAATACCCCAAGCACCTCTTGATCCGGATTACCCAAGGTGCAGAAGTCGGTATCATGGGATGTGCGCTGGCCGGATTTGCTTTAGAGTCCGCCGGGTTGTTGCTTTTTACACTCTTTCTCATGGGTATGCAATCCACCCTGTTTGGCCCAGTGAAATATAGTATTTTGCCGGATTTGTTCCAAGGTTCTGAGTTAGTAGCAGTCAACAGCTGGTGGACGGGAGGAACTTTTGTAGCCATTGTATTGGGCACCTTAGCCGGAACAGGTGGCTATCTGCTTACAGAAAACGATAGCATATCCATGATGCTCGCCGTATTAGCGGTTAGTGGTATTGGCTTTTTAGCCGCCCTATTCGTTCCTGCTGTTTCAGGCAGCAACCCACATTTAAAACTGAACTGGCATGTATGGCGAGCCTTCCTAAATGCCTTACGGTTTGCCCGTTACCATCATGGATGGTGGGTAATGCTGGCTATCAGTGGCTTTTGGATGCTGGGAGCAATGGTGCTGAGCCAAGTACCCTTGATGGCCGAAACGCTAAATGCGCCAGAATACACTTTGTGGCTATTGCTGTTATTTGCCTGCATGATGGGGTTAGGTGCCGCATGTGCCTATCTGCTTAACCGAAAGACACTGCGTCTTAAATGGACAGGCATATGGTATGGTGTGCTGATAATTGCGCTGCTAATGTTGATCTGGGCATGGCCTCATACCCCCTCTATCTGGTGGGCTGCCTTCGCAGTGCTGGCATTTGTGGGAGGGCTTTTGGTCGTGCCCTTATATGTGTGGTTGCAAAAAAATGTAGACGCGCAAGTACGCGGACGCGTATTTGCCACACTGAATGTACTGAATGCATTGTTTATGATCGCCGGTGCTATTGGGTTGATGCTATGGCATGCGG
>CAYRSN010000032.1:0-13026 GCA_964427185.1 uncultured Piscirickettsiaceae bacterium
AAGTCCGCCATGTGTCGCAGCAAGTCCGCCATGTGTCGCAGCGCTTCCTGTGCTTTTTCATAATTGTAATCATGGGCTGTCTGGACTCGAAGACGGGCATAGGTCAGCCATTGTTCAATAGGCGAGGGCAGTAGCTGATTTTCATGCGCCAGGCGCAGGATGGGGTTGGGGCCATTGGGCACCTCAGCCAGTCCGATTTCATCTTTCAGATAGCGCCGTAGCGCTTTCCACAGGCTGTCCCAAGCGGTTTCAAAGCGCTGGATCACGGACTCTTCCACAGCTTCACGCATCAGAGCAGGAGTATCGTCAGGCAATGATCGCCAGTTGTCATATTGTGCTTGCAGATGGCAGAGTGATTTGGCTAGCTTGCTGTAGTCGATCATGCTGTTCTCTCATGGGCGGCATTTGAGCGGAAAACGCCCGAAAATCGGGCGTTTTACAGGTACTTTTTTTCACTGCGGAAAACAGCCACTTTTAAAAAACAGGGGGAGATTCCTGTTATTCATATTTCCAGCAGGTTCAGAATGCCTTCTGCGGCTTTGCGGCCTTCATTGACGGCATGTACCACCAGACTGGAACCGCGCACCATATCCCCGCCGGAGAAGACTTTGGGATTGGTGGTCTGGAAAGGGTAGTCGCTGTCTTCCGCTGCGGTGACCACGCCACCCCATTCGGTCAGTGCAATGCCGTACTCCTTGAACCACTCTGGCGGATTGGGCTTGAAGCCGAAGGCGACAATCACCGCATCACAGGGGATAATTTCTTCGGAGCCTGGGATGATTTCCGGGCGGCGGCGACCGTTTTCATCCGGCTCGCCCAAGCGGGTTTGCACTACTTTGATGCCTTCCACTTTGCCGTTGCCAATGACCTCAACCGGAGTGCGGTTGAATTTGAACTGCACGCCTTCTTCCTTGGCGTTGCGCACTTCGGCAGGGGAGCCGGGCATATTTTCCTCATCCCGGCGATAGACGCAGTAGACTTCCGTGGCACCTTGGCGGATGGCGGTGCGGGTGCAGTCCATGGTGGTGTCGCCACCGCCGAGCACAACTACGCGCTGGCCTTTAAGGTCGATGTGTTCGTTTTCATCTTCAAGCCAGCCTTCCAGTTGTTTGATGTTGCCGATGAGATAGTCCAGCGCTTTATAAACACCGGGCAGGTCTTCACCGGGGAAACCGCCTTCCATGGCCTTGTAGGTCCCCATGCCCAAGAAAACGGCATCATAGTCACTCAAGAGCTGCTCAAAGCTGATGTCCTTGCCGATTTCGGTGTTAAGGTGGAACTCTATGCCCATCTCTTCCATGACCTCACGGCGCTGGCGCACCACGCTTTTCTCCAGTTTGAAAGGTGGAATGCCGAAGGTGAGCAGCCCACCGATTTCAGGGTGACGGTCGAACACGACCGGCTTGACACCGTTGCGGATGAGGATATCCGCACAGGCAAGTCCCGCAGGTCCCGCACCCACAATGGCCACTTTTTTGTCGGTCATGGGGACATCGGAAAGATCCGGTTGCCAGCCTTCAGCAAAAGCGGTATCGGTAATAAAGCGCTCAATGGCACCGATGGTGACGGCGCCGAAATTGGTATCTTCCAGGGTACAGGCTTTTTCGCACAGGCGATCTTGCGGGCAGATACGCCCGCACATTTCCGGCAGGGAGTTGGTTTTATGGGAGATTTCTGCCGCTTCCAGAATATTGCCTTCGGCCACCAGCTTGAGCCAGTTGGGAATGTAGTTGTGTACGGGGCAGGCCCATTCGCAGTAGGGGTTGCCACAGTGCAGGCAGCGGTCTGCCTGAGCCATGGCGTGCTGCAGGTCAAAGCTGCCGTAAATTTCGCCGAATTCCTGGCGGCGTTCGTCTGCCGGCTTTTTCTCGGGCAGTTGGCGGTCTACTTCTAAAAACTGTCTTACATTTGGCATGATCGTGTCCTCTTAAGCCGCTTTTTTGGCAAACATATCCAGCAGTTTTTCCATGGGGATTGCTCGAGGCTTCACCAGCCAGAAGCGCCCGATATAGCGGCTGAAATCGTTCAGCACGGCTTTGCCGAAGCAGCTGTCTGTTTTGTCCGCATACTCTTCCAGCAGCTGGCGCAGATAGACGCGGTAAGGTTCGGTTTCTTCCGTGTCGATGCGGATAGCCTCCACCATTTCCGGGTTAAGGTGGTCGTGCAGGGTGTTGTTTTCATCCAGAATGAAAGCCATCCCACCGGACATGCCCGCGCCGAAGTTAACGCCTACATTGCCCAGAATGACAGCGGTGCCGCCGGTCATGTATTCACAGCCGTGGTCACCGCAGCCCTGCACGACGGCAATGGCGCCGGAGTTGCGCACGCAGAAGCGCTCGCCTGCGGTGCCATCAGCCAGCAGTTTGCCGCCGGTAGCACCGTACAGGCAGGTGTTGCCGATAATGGGCGTGTGGTGTGGGTCGGTGGCGGTCGCAGCCGGTTTGATGACAATTTCGCCGCCAGCCATGCCCTTACCCACATAGTCGTTAGCATCGCCCGTCAGATGCAGGTTGAGGCCGTCCACATTGAACACGCCGAAGGACTGCCCTGCTACACCGGTGAGTTTCACGGTGATGGGCGCGTCTTTCATGCCGTAGTTGCCGTAGCGCTGGGCAATTTCGCCAGCTATCCGCGCCCCGATGGAACGGTCGGTGTTTTTGATTTCAAAGTTAAAGATGCCGCCTGTTTTGTTCTCAATGGCAGGTAGCATTTCTGTCACCATGCGCTCCGCCAAAGCGCCTTTATCCCATGGATTGTTGCGGCTTACCTGGCAGGTGTGTGGCTTATCCGCTGGTACATTGGCATCGGTGATCAGCGGGGTGAGATCCAGATTTTTCATCTTATCGGTAGGTGGATTGTCGATGACCTCCAGCAGGTCTACACGACCTACCAGCTCACCCAGGGATTTCACGCCCAGTTTGGCCAGCCACTCGCGGGTTTCTTCGGCGACAAAGCGGAAGTAGTTCATGACCATTTCCGGCATGCCGATAAAGTGCTCTTTACGCAGGCGTGTATCCTGCGTGGCCACGCCCACGGCACAGGTATTCAGGTGGCAGATGCGTAGGTATTTACAGCCCAGTGCAATCATCGGCGCGGTGCCGAAGCCGAAGCTTTCAGCCCCCAGAATGGCGGCTTTGATGACATCAAGCCCCGTCTTCAGGCCACCGTCCGCCTGTAAGATCACCTGACCACGCAAATCATTAGCGCGCAGCACCTGATGTGCCTCGCTGATGCCCAGCTCGAATGGAGAGCCGGCATATTTCACGGAGGTGAGCGGGCTGGCACCAGTGCCGCCGTCATAGCCGGAGATGGTGATCAGGTCGGCATAGGCCTTGGCCACGCCTGCAGCAATGGTGCCCACGCCTGGCTCTGCCACCAGCTTGACGGAAATCAAGGCATTGGGGTTGATCTGCTTCAGGTCAAAGATCAGCTGTGCCAGGTCTTCAATGGAGTAAATATCATGGTGCGGTGGTGGAGAAATCAGCGTCACACCTGGTACGGAGTGGCGCAGTTTGGCAATGTAAACATCCACCTTGTGGCCGGGCAGTTGGCCGCCTTCGCCCGGCTTGGCGCCTTGGGCGACTTTGATCTGAATCACTTCGGCATTGCGCAGGTAATGGGCTGTGACACCGAAACGTCCAGAGGCTACCTGCTTGATTTTGGACATTTTTTCCGTGCCGAAGCGGGCTTCGTCCTCACCGCCTTCGCCGGAGTTGGAGCGGGCGCCAAGACGGTTCATGGCAATGGCCAGGGATTCATGCGCCTCGGGTGACAGTGCACCCAGGGAAATACCTGCGGAGTCAAACCGCTTGAGGATGTTTTCCACCGGCTCCACTTCATCCAGCTCAACCGGCTGCACATCCTTGCGGAAGCTGAGTAGATCCCGTAGCGTGATGGGCGGACGGTTGTTTACCGCATCGGCAAATTTTTGGTAGGTGTGTTTGTCGCCGGTTTGTACGGCTTCACGCAGGTGGTTGACTACATCCGGGTTGTAGGCGTGGTACTCACCGCCGTGTACGTATTTGAACAGGCCACCCTGTTCCAGGGTGCGCCGTGGATTAAAGGCGCGTTTGGCGATTTTCTGCAAGTCTGATTCAATGTGTTCGAATTTGCTGCCTTCAATGCGGCTGGTGGTGCCGGTAAAACAGAGGTCAACGATCTCACGGCTCATGCCGACAATTTCAAACAACTGGGCACCTCGGTAGGAGGCGATGGTGGAGATCCCCATTTTGGAGAGGATTTTGAACAGTCCCTTGTTGATGCCCTTGCGGAAATTTTTGATATAGAAGTGCAGGGAATTGCGCTCGGAAAGCTCTTTGGTGCGCATGAGGTCTTCCAGCACTTCATAGGCCAGATACGGATATACCGCTGTAGCACCATAGCCGATGAGGACGGCAAAGTGGTGCGGGTCGCGGGCGGTGGCGGTTTCCACCACGATATTGGCATCCGGGCGCAGGCCTTTATTTACCAGGTGGTGATGTACTGCACCGACGGCCATGGGCGCCGGGATAGTGAGCAGGCCGGGCTCAATGCCCATGTCGGAGAGCACCAAGACTGTGAAGCCGTCACGCACGGCATCCGCTGCGGCGGCGGTAAGATCCTTAATGGCCTGCTGGAGGAATTTTTCCTCCGGATTATAGTGCAGGCTGAGGATCACATGGCGGTAGGCCGGATCTGTCTGCATGAGCAGCTCGTTGAACTGGGAAGGGGTCAGGATGGGGTTGGCCACATCCAAGCGTGTGGCGTGATCTGACCCTTTTTCAAACAGGTTCTGCTCGCGGCCGAAGCTGGTGGCCAGGGACATGACGATGTTTTCCCGCAGGGGATCGATGGGCGGGTTGGTCACCTGGGCAAACATCTGGCGGAAGTAGTCATAGACACTGCGCGGACGCTGAGAGAGCACCGGTAACGGTGCGTCATCTCCCATGGAGGCGGTGGTTTCCTGTCCGTCTTCTGCCAGCACGCGCAGGACTTGATCCCGCTCTTCAAAGGTGACCATGAAGTATTTCTGATACAGTTCGGCGGTTTTGTCGTCAAAGCCGAGAATTTTTTCTTCTACGCCGGGTTTGTCCTCCAAGTGGCGCATGCCTTCATCCAGCCACTTGCGGAAAGGCTGCTGCTGTGCCAGTTCGCGATCGATCTCTTCCGGCTTGAGCAGGGTGCCTGTTTCCAGATCCACCGCTATGACTTGGCCAGGCTTGAGACGGCCTTTTTCGACCACATCCGCTTCGTCATAGTCATAAACACCGATTTCAGAGGCGAAAGTAATGGTGCGGTCTTTGGTGATGACATAGCGGGTGGGGCGCAGGCCGTTGCGATCCAGCGCGCAGATGGCGTAGCGACCCGTATTGAGTACCATGCCAGCAGGCCCGTCCCATGGCTCCATATGCATGGAGGCATACTCGAAGAAAGCACGCAAGTCAGGATCCATGTGCGGTACATTCTGCCAGGCGGGTGGAATCAGCAGGCGCAGAGCTTCGAAGATGCTCAGCCCGCCCATGGTAAGCACTTCCAGCATGTTATCCAGGCTGGAGGAGTCGGAGCCTTCCTGTGCGACCAACGGCTTGAGGCTGTGCAGTTCGGGCAGTTTATCGGTTTTCAGCTTGGTCTGGCGTGCCCGCGCCCAGTTGCGGTTGCCGCGAATGGTGTTCAGCTCGCCATTATGCGCCAGAAAACGGAAGGGCTGTGCCAGCCGCCATTGGGGCAGGGTGTTGGTGGAGAAGCGCTGGTGATAGGAGATTAGTGCGGATTCAAAGCGCTCATCGTTCAGATCCAGATAGTATTCGGGTAGTTCCCGTGGCATGACCAGCCCTTTGTAGGAGACCAGCTGGCTGTGCAGGGAGGCGACGTAGAAATCCTTGTCATTGGGCTCGATGGTCATTTCTGTCTGGCGGCGAGCGGTAAAGAGTGCACGGTTGAAAGCATCTTCACCCATGCTGGCAGGGGCGTTGACAAATAGCTGAAGGATTTCCGGCTCCATGCCTGCAGCCTGCTCTCCTAACACTTCAGAGCGTACAGGCACATCCCGCCAGCCGGCAATTTGCAACCCCTTGGCGGTCAGGTTGGCTTCCAGGGTTTCCTTGGCCAGGCGCTGTTTATCTGTATCCTGGCTGAGGAAGATCATCCCCACGGCATAGGTATCGGCCAGTTCAATGCCGACCTCTGCGGCGACTGCGCGAAAGAAAGCATCCGATTTTTTAATCAGCAGGCCACAGCCATCGCCTGTGCAGCAATCTGCTGCGACACCGCCGCGGTGAGTCATGCGTGCCAAAGATTCAATGGCGGTTTGCAACAGTGTGTGACTGGGGCGGTCGTCCATCTGGGCGATCAGCCCGAAACCACAGTTTTCCGTTTCGAACTCTGGGCTATACAGCCCGCCAAGGGATTGCAGTGTGTTCATAAGGCACTGTTCCTGTTGCGTTTTTGTCCGCTTCGCGGACGTGGTTTGTTTTGAAAAATGGCGCAGCATTATAAATGCTACGCCCGCTTTTCGGCAAATGGAGATCTTATGCTTTCAGCTCACACAGACTTTTTCCTGTCATTTCATCTGGGATCGGCAGCTCCATTACATATAGTAAAGTGGGCATCACATCTGGCAGCCCGCCGTCTTCTCTCAGCCGACAGGGCTTATGGCCGTAGTAGATGAAAGGCACAGGATTGGTGGTGTGTGAGGTGAGCGCCTGGCCAGTGGCTGGGTCTTTCAGTTGTTCGATATTGCCGTGATCCGCGGTGATGATGACTTCGCCATTTACCTCTTGTAAAGCCTCCATGATCTGTCCCAGCGCTTTATCCACGGCTTCGACGGCTTTGATACAGGCATCCAGTTTGCCGGAGTGACCGACCATATCCGGATTGGCAATATTACACACAAAGGTGTCGTACTGGCCGGAACGGATAGCCTCACTCAACTGATCAGCCAGCTCAAAGACGCTCATTTCTGGTTTGAGGTCGTAGGTGGCCACCTTGGGTGAGGGAATCAAGATGCGGTCTTCTCCTTCAAAGGGTGCTTCGCGTCCACCGTTTAGGAAGAAAGTAACATGCGCATATTTTTCTGTTTCCGCAATGCGCAGCTGTTTTAAGCCCAGTTTGCTGACCCACTCTCCAAAGGTGTTTTTGAGCTTCTGTGGTGGGAAGGCTACGCGCACGGCATTGGTGAAGTTTTTGTTGTATTCGGTCATGGTAACAAATGCCGATAGCTCAGGGTTGGCGCAGCGGGCAAATTCGGCAAAGTCTTTTTCAATAAAGGCGCGGGTCAACTGACGGGCGCGGTCGGCGCGGAAATTGGTGAAAATAATGGCATCACCTTCTTTGATTTTGGTGAACTTACCTTTTTTATTGCGAATGGCGGTGGCGTGAATGAATTCGTCCGTTTCCCCTCGCTCGTAGGCCATTTCAACCGCTTCTTTGGCGGAGCCGGCTTCGTAGAGGCCTTTGCCGCAGGCGATGACATCAAAGGCCTCTTTAGTGCGCTCCCAGCGGTTATCCCGATCCATAGCGTAGTAGCGTCCGACCACCGATGAGATGCGTACACCTTTTAAAGGCTCAATAAAGGCTTCCAGTTCTTCCAGGTATTGCAGAGCGGATTGCGGTGCGACATCGCGTCCATCGGTAAAAATGTGAATGCGCACTTTGGCACCGCGGGAAATGGCCATTTTGACTGTGGCTTTCATGTGGTCAATGTGGCTGTGCACGCCGCCATCGGAAAGCAGCCCCAGTACATGCACAATATGGCCGTGCTCTGCAGCTTTATCGGCTGCTTCTGCCAGCACCGGGTTGTGGAAAAATGAGCCGTCCTGAATGGAAAGGCCGATGCGGGTCAGCTCCTGATAGACGGTACGTCCCGCTCCCAGGTTGAGGTGCCCGACTTCGGAGTTGCCCATTTGTCCATCGGGCAAGCCGACCACATGGCCTGAAGTATGAATCAATGTGTGAGGGCAGGTGTTCCATAAGGCATCAAAAACCGGTGTGTTGGCCTGTGAGATGGCGTTGTCTTCTGCCGGTTCGCGATACCCCCAGCCGTCCAGAATAATCAGCCCGGTGGGGCGGTGTTTGACAGTGTATTTTTTCTTGTTCTTTGGCATGAATCTGTTTCCACTTAATCTTGAGAATGCCTTTATTGTAGCGAGTGAGGCTGTTAAAATCAGATGTTCTCAATTTCTCTGCTGAAAAGGGCATCTATGATTCTGGAATTTGTACAGCAGCAATGGCCGCTTTTTCTGGCTCTGGGGATTATCGTCATCATGCTGATTTACAGCTATGTGGGCGATCGTCTTCAAGGGTTTCGTTCAGTAGGTGTGACAGAGGCCACGCGGCTGATTAATGATGGTGCTAAGGTGCTGGATGTGCGCTCGGAAGCCGAATATAAAACGGGGCGCCTGGTTGATGCGCAGCACATACCTGTCAGCCAGTTAAAGAGCAAACTGGATAGCTTGCCGTTTAATAAAAAGGCCGATGCCCTGGTTGTGTATTGTGCAACGGGTGCGCGTTCTGCCCGTGCCTGTGGCATGTTGGCAAAAGCGGGTTATGAAAAGGTTTATAACCTCAGCGGCGGTATTAGTGCCTGGCAGTCTGGCGGTATGCCGGTTGTCAAAGGTGCTAAAGGAGGCAAGAAGAAAAAGGGAAAAAAGTCATGAGTGCGACTTCCGTTACGCCCGAGGTGGTGGTGTATGCCACGCAAACCTGCCCTTACTGCACCATGGCGCGCAAACTGCTGGATGAAAAAGGGGTTGGGTATCAGTTGATTGATGTGGGACAAGATAAGGCGCTATGGGCTGAAATGGAAGCACGCAGTGGCCGTCATACTGTGCCACAGATTTTTATAGGAGAAGTGCATGTAGGCGGGTGTGATGACCTGCATGCACTGGAAGCGCAAGGTAAACTGGACGAACTTTTAAAGGAACAGGCATGACAGAAGCAACAGAGCAGCAACAGCAACCCGTATTTGCTATTCAGAAAATCTATAACCGTAATATCTCTTTGGAGTGCCCGAACTCTCCGGGGATTTTTACAGTGGAGTTTAAACCCCAGCTGGAAGTGGATCTGAATGTCTCTTCGGAAGTGCTGGAGTCGGAGATGGGATTGTACCATGTAGTGGTGCGCGTCACGGTCACCACCAAAGTGGATGAGCATGTGGCCTTTTTGGTTGAGGTTGATCAGGCTGGTATTTTTGTTATTCAGGGGTATGAGGATAAGGAAGTGCATTATCTTTTAGGTGTGCATGCGCCAAACATTCTTTTCCCTTATGCCCGTGAGGCGGTAAGTGATCTGGTTACCCGTGCAGGTTTCCCGCAGCTGCTGTTGGAGCCGGTGAATTTTGAAGTCATGTACCGCGAGCAGATGGCCAAACAGCAGGGTACAGAAACTACAGCGCAGTAAATGGCTCGAATTGCTGTGTTGGGTGCAGGTGCATGGGGCACTGCACTTGCAATTCATTTGGCACGGGGCGGACATACGGTTGCACTATGGGCACACCGTGCAGATCACGCCGCAGAAATGGTGGTGGCGGGAGAAAATACCCGCTATTTGCCTGGTGTGTCCTTTCCTCAAGCGTTAGCCCCCACGGCATTTTTGGAAGAAGCTTTAGCGATGGTGGAAGGGGCGCTGCTTGTGGTGCCAAGCCATGCGTTTGCTGAAACCTTGCAGCAGCTGAAGCGAGTGGCGCGACCTGAACACTTGGCCTGGGCAACCAAGGGATTTGAGCCTTTAACCCGGCAAATGCTGCATCAGCTGGTGGAAACTCAGCTGGATACCCGCCGTTATGCAGTGATTTCCGGTCCCACCTTCGCCTGTGAGGTGGCGAAAGGATTGCCTACTGCCATGGTGAGTGCCAGTGCTGAAGAGGCGGAAGCAAGCTGGTGGGCTAAAGCGCTGCATCATGATTTGTTCCGAGTTTATCTGCAATCCGATGTGGTGGGCGTAGAAGTGGGCGGTGCCTATAAGAATGTAATGGCGATCGCAGCTGGTGTGAGTGATGGGCTGGGTATGGGAGCCAATGCACGTGCAGCGCTGATTTCCCGCGGGCTTGCTGAGATGATTCGTTTCGGTGTGGCCTTGGGTGGCAAGGTAGAAACCTTTATGGGGCTTACCGGTGTGGGGGACTTGGTGCTTACCTGTACGGACGACCAGTCCCGTAACCGGCGCTTTGGGTTGCTGCTGGCACGCGGTACGGAAAATCCGGAAGATCAGATTGGACAAGTTGTGGAGGGCGCGCGTGCGGTCAAAACGATTATGGCGATTGCGGCACGTGAACAGCTGGAGCTGCCTATTGCGGAACAGGTGCACCAGTTGTTGTGTGGAAATACAACAGCGGAAAAGGCGGTAAAAAGCCTGTTTGAGCGGGATTTAAAGGCAGAAAACCTGGTTTAAATCGAGTTTATCAGCGCTTTTGGCTTGCAAAAAACGATTTTGAAAAAAGGGGAGACCCTTTTATAAGGCTTTAAATCCCAGCTGTCGCCAGGCTTCATACGTCATGATAGAGGCGGCATTGGCCAGATTCAGGCTGCGTCCACCGGTTTTCATAGGCAGGTAAAGACGCATTTCTTCTGAAAAAGTGGCCAGCACTTCTTGCGGCAGGCCGCGGCTTTCAGGGCCGAATAGGAAGGCGTCGTTTGGCTGAAAGGAGGGCTCCGTATACAGGCGTGCGCCCTTTGTTGTTAAGGCAAAAACACGATTGGGCTGAACCTCTGCCAAGCAGGCATTCAGACTGGTATGGGTTTTGACCCGTGCCAGCTCGTGATAGTCCAGCCCTGCGCGGCGTACTTTCTTTTCAGAAAGATCGAAAGGAAAGGGCTCTATCAGGTGTAGCCAGGCACCGGTGTTGGCACTGAGGCGGATAAGTGCCCCAGTGTTTTGCGGGATTTCCGGTTCATAAAGGATAATATGCAACATGGTCGATTTATCACTTGAATTATGCGGCATAAAGTTTAACACGCCTGTGGCCATGGCCTCGGGGAATGCAGGTTACGGGTTGGAGTATCGCCGTATCAGTGGGTTTGATTATACTGATGTGGGGGCAGTGTTTCTAAAGGGTACGACGCTTGCACCTAAAAAGGGCAACAAGCCCGAACGGGTACAGGAGTCCCCTTGCGGCCTGTTGAACTCCGTGGGGCTGGAAAACCCGGGAGTGGATGCCGTGGTAAGCGAGTTATTGCCGCAGTTGGACTGGTCCGCCACCCGTTATATCGCCAATGTTTCCGGCAGTAGCTTGGAAGAGTATGCAGAGGTGACACGCCGCTTTAATGACACCAATGTGGCGGCCATTGAAGTGAATATCTCCTGTCCGAATGTAAAAAAAGGCGGTGCAGCCTTCGGGAATGACCCGGAAATGGCGGCACGGGTCACCGAGGTCTGCCGCAAGGCGACCAAGAAGCCCCTGATTGTAAAGCTCTCTCCCAATCAGACGGATATTGCCGAAGGGGCACGGCGTGTGATTGAGGCCGGTGCTGATATGCTCAGTGCCATCAATACTCTGATGGGCATGCAGATTGATATTCATAGCCGCAAGCCTACGCTGGGCAATAACCAAGGTGGGTTATCCGGTCCCGCCATTAAGCCTGTGGCGCTTTTAAAAGTACATCAGGTGTATCAGGTCGCTAAAACGCATAATATTCCCATTATCGGGCTTGGTGGCATTACGACAGCAGAAGATGCCATTGAATTTTTCCTGGCGGGCGCTTCTATGGTTGCTGTGGGTACCGCGCTGGCCAAAGACCCGCTGATTATCCGCAAGATCAATCAGGGAATTACGCGCTATTTGCAAAAGCACCAGCTCAAGTCGGTGACTCAGTTGACCGGAGCATTAGTATTAAACACAGACACAGTTTTATGTTGAGGAAAGAAAATGAAGCCTGTAGAAGAGCAGCTCAAAGTCATTAAGCGCGGGGTAGAAGAAATCCTGCCGGAAAACGAACTGATTGAAAAGCTCAAGGAAAACCGGCCACTTCGTATTAAGGCAGGCTTTGATCCTACAGCCCCTGATTTACATCTGGGGCACACCGTGCTGATTAACAAGCTTAAGCAGTTTCAGGATCTGGGGCATGAAATCCTTTTTCTAATCGGGGATTTTACCGCCATGATCGGAGATCCTACCGGCAAGAGCGCTACCCGCCCACCGCTGACAGCGGAGCAGGTGCAGGAAAACGCTAAAACTTATACAGAACAAGTATTTAAAATTCTGGATCCGGAAAAAACCAAGGTTGTGTTTAACTCCAAGTGGATGGCTACGCTTTCCGCAGCTGATCTGATTCGCTTGGCAGGCACCACCACTGTGGCGCGCATGTTGGAGCGAAACGACTTTGAAGAACGCTACAAGTCCGGTTCCCCGATTGCTATTCATGAGTTTCTTTACCCTTTGTTGCAAGGGTATGACTCCGTTGAGCTGGAGGCTGATGTAGAGCTGGGTGGCACCGACCAGAAATTCAACCTGCTCATGGGGCGTCATCTGCAGCAGCACTTTGGCAAGCCGGCGCAGGTCACACTGATGATGCCTATTCTGGAAGGGCTGGACGGCAAGCAGAAAATGTCCAAATCTCTGGGTAACTATATTGGTATCCAAGATGCGCCCAATGAAATGTTCGGCAAGGTGATGTCCATTTCCGACGAGCTTATGTGGCGTTACTTTGAACTGCTCAGCTTCCGTCCTATGGAAGAGATCGAACAGTTCAAACAGGCGGTTGCCGAAGGTGCAAATCCCCGTAATATTAAAATCAAGCTTGCCATGGAGCTGGTGGCGCGTTTCCATAGTGAAGCGGCTGCCGCGGCGGCGCTGAAGGACTTTGAAACCCGCTTCAGTAAAAATGCCATTCCTGAAGATATCCCGGAAGTAGAAATACAAGGGTCTATGCCCTTAGCTAACCTACTCAAAGAAGCGGGCTTGGTTGCCTCCACCTCAGAAGGGCATCGTATGGTCAAACAGGGTGCCGTCAAGCAGGACGGACAAAAGCTTACCGATAGCCGTGCTGAAGTACCAGCAGGTACGGAAGGCGTGTTTCAGGTGGGTAAACGCAAGTTTGCACGCGTTAAAGTGAA
>CAYRSN010000033.1:0-12865 GCA_964427185.1 uncultured Piscirickettsiaceae bacterium
GTTTGTCCACCTGATACAGTTTAAAACGCTGGGGAGCTGATTTTTTCTCCAGCTTTGTCTCTTGTGCATCTGGCAAGCGCCAGAAAAAGTCCAATCCGGTGCGCTGCTCTACCTCATCAATACTCACTACAAATTTACGCAACGGCTCAAAGCCTCGTACCTTCTGCGGCACAATAAAGGCCAGTCCGTGGGGATGACCTTGGCGATCAATACCGACATAAATCTTATAAAAAGCATCCGGCACATCGATCCAGGCGGTTTTCATATAATGGGGTGGGTCGTCCCAGATGGGGCCGGTCACCACCCACACTTCCTTAAACAGCTTGACAAAGTGATCCATGGCCGCCTGCTCCATGCGCTGCCATAGTTTCTGGTTCAGCCGCGAACGTTGAGGCGTGATATTGCTCATTAGAAAGGTGGCCTCCTGCGCCTTACGGCCATAGAGTTTGGCGATGGCATAGTTGGGTGCCATATGACCGCGGTCATACCCTGAGCGGCGATAGTCATCGGGGGTGATGTGCCGCAAGGTACGCCAATCGGCTGAAAAAGACGGACGCTTACCTACCCGATAACCTTTGTCTTTAGGGTCAAACAGCCGATACGTCACCCACAAAGGCGCAGCTTTCCATTCGGAGTAGCTGAGCATAAATCCAGGGTTACGCAGGATATGGCTGCTCAAATGGGTCAAGTTTGTCTGTGTGGATTGCGGTACGCCCTGCCAGGCCATCTGTGGGCGCGCCACATAAGCTTCATAACCATACCATGCCGCGCCCAGTACGGAGGCCAGTAAAATCTTCAACCACAGGGGAAAGAAACGTTTTTTCTGTTTTTTTGCCATGATCTTATCTTAGGAGGAAAGTTGTTTCGGTGCTTCTTGCGCCAGCACTTCTACTGCCGCCTGATAGGTCAATGCCGCCTGCTCATGCTCACCAGCTTTTTCCAGACAACGTGCCAGGGTATGAAACGTTTCCAGCGTGGGCTTCACCGTGAGGCTCCGGCGCAGGTAGTCTTCCGCCTGTGCCCACAAACTGGCGGCACAGGCCAACCGTCCTGCGGTTAATAACAAAACCGGGTCATCAGCATGGACTTTAAGCCATTTCTGCACGGTTTTAAGCCTGTCCATAGGAGCCTCATCGCTCAAAAGGCCATAAAGATATACCAGCCTGTCATCCCAGTGCTTTTTCAAAGCCTTTTCCAACAGTGCTGCCAAGCCTGCACTTTCACCCAGTGCCTGTTTACGCGCCACATAGGCGGCGACCAGATCCGACTGTTGGCGCAGGGATCGGGGAATCGCATGCCACAGGTTATCCAGTGCAGCGGTATCCTCTGCCTGATTTAACAGCCCTCCCCACATTTGTGCCTCCAAACGTGCCAGTGAGGCTTGATCCAGCGCCTTGCGGCGCTTCAGGCGCGGCAGTAAATCCCGCAGTAGCCGCCACTGTGCCATCTGCGCCAACAGGCGGGCATATTCTGCCAGCACAGCCGGGGCATCAATGCCTTCTTCCACCAGTGCCTGCAGGATTGCCAATGCCTTTTCCGGCTGTTTCTTTTTCAACAGTCGCGCCTCCACCAGATCTATGGTGGCATAGTCCTGCGGATACAGCTTGCGTGCCTCCGCCAGATAACGGTCACGGCGTTCATAAGCGCCCTGATTGTGCGCCATACGTGCGGCGGCCAGATAGTACATGACCCCATTGTCGGAGTAACAGGCACTTTTAATCAGCGCCCGCTCTGCCTGCTGCCAGTCCCCATGCTCTTCCGCCATCAGACCTGTGCCCAAGCCGGCTTCCGCCTTGGCCAACCGTTTCATGGCACGGCGCTGGCGCAACCGCCGGGGCAGATGCCATACCCACCCTGCCAACCGAAACACCACATAGCTGATGCCAATCAACGCCAATATCAACGCCACCGCCAAGGTGCCGGACATCTCCACTACATAGTCGCCCCATATCAGCGCCAGCCGTCCATTATCATAAAGCGCCAGGGTGGCTAATGCCGTCAGCGCTATAAACACCACAATAAAAACAATCAAACGGGACATTTACAACGCCTCCGCACTTTTTAACGGCTGAGGCCGCTGCGGCTTTGGCAACTTGGCCAGCCGGGCATCCAGTGCTTGAACATGTGCCGGAAGCGCTTGCTTGAACAGCTGCTGCAAACGTTGTTGCGTCTGCTCAAACAGGCTAACATTGTGCGTGGTATACGCCCACTGCAGCTGATCCAACAGCAGCAGTGCCCGCTGCTTGCTCAAATCAAAAGCCATCCACTGTTCCGGGGTGCTCAACCCTTCATCCCGTTTTCGGATTTCCACCAGACCTTTCAACCGCTCGGCCAGGGTCTGGGAGCTACTTTGTGTCTGCTCCGTATTGGAAAGTGGCTTTTCAGGCACAAGCGACAGTACCCACTGCTTCAGTGGTACTACGATCTGCTGCCCGTCTTCTGTCTGTGCATACTGTTCCAGATAGGCCAGATCCTGCCCGATGGCTCGCAGCAGTTTGATTTTGCTCTCATTGGGCAACTCAGACAACTGCACCAGCTGTTCCAAACTATGCAGCCGTTCTTTGGTCAGCGCCACATCCGCAGTAAGCAACCACTCGGTATTGGTACGCAGCAGCCACTGCTGCAATGTCATGGGATCCACGCCCCCAGTAGCCGATGGTAGCTGTGGCATATCACCTTGCGGTTGGGTTTCAGCTGGTGTCTGCAGCTGACTGAACAGCTGTCCCAGCTGCCGCCCCATCTGCCTGAGCTGCTGTTCAAGCTGGCTGAGCGCTGGGGAAACCGTGTCCGCATCAGAAGGTTCTGCTTCCTGATCTCTGGCCTGCGGTGTCTGTAAATTCTGCAGAGCCTGTTGCCAGCGTTGTGCCCAGCTCTGCAATTGCTGCTGCATGCCCAACAGTTGTTTTTTAAGCAGCTCAACTTCGCCTTTGGTGACAATGGGTTCATTGGCGGGGTTGAGCACCTTTTCATTCAGTGCATCCACTTCCGTGCTAAGACTTTCTACCGTTTCTCTCAGCTCATCCAGGTGCTGATAGAAGGCTAAAGGTTCCGTATTGACTTCTTCTTCCAGGTGTTGCACACGTGCGTTCAAGGCATTTTGCGCCTCAACAAGCTCGGTCATCTGCCCTTGCTGACCCCACAGCCAGGCCACGCCGCCCAGTGCAGCGATCGCAAGCCCCCGCGCCAGCCAGTCGGCACGCTTGGAGCGTTTTGCGGCCTGTTTGTTTTGTTTGGTTTTTTCAGCCGTATTTTGCTGAGTTTTTGGTGCTTCAGTTGCTTGATTCGTTTTCTCAACCGCTTCGCTTTCAATCACGGTAGGTTCTTGTTTCATTTTGCTCACTCAAAGTTTGCAGAAGGTTAATCATACCAGCCCTGTCACTGCTGGGGGCAATGTGACACTGCCCTTGCCACCCCATGTTTCTTAATGTCTCGGCAATGCGTGCACTTAGACAGGCCAGCGGCTGTGCCATCAGCCAAGCCCTGTCCGCCGCATCCAGCCTTGCCAGCAGCGCTTCTACGCTTTCCACACTCATAGCCAGCACCAGCGGCTGCTTTGCCCGACGAAATTGTGACCAGAGCAGACACAGGCCGCAAGCTTCTCGACGATACACAATCACTTCGTCCACAGTCCAGCCTTGAGCCTGCAACGAGACTTTTAATACATTTCGGCCACCTTCTCCCTTCACAATGGCTACTTTTTGCCCTGCTTTGGCATTTTCAGGGGCAAAAACCGGCATTTTAAGTACATTTTCCGAATCAAAATTTTTCGGCAGCGAAAAAAAAGGGGGAGACCCCTTCTGACTTGCTTGATGCAGGGCTTCTGCCGTCTGTGGGCCTATGGCGATCAACTGCCCTGCGGGTAGCTGTTTCTGTTGAGCCAGATAACAACGCACGGCATTGGTAGAAGTAAATATCCATACCTGCGCATCAGTCTGTCTGAAAGGCTGGCAATGGATATGAAGCACTGGACATTCAATGACCACATAACCCAATGCCTGCGCCGCCTCAGTGAGTACGCGCGCCTGATGAGCGGGGCGGGTATTGAGCAGGGTGTACGGCATGGTTCACTCCAGTGGGGCAAACAGGGCATCGAGCACATCAGGACTGAGTGCGCCAAGGTTGTTGCTGTTTTCATCCAACAGTGCTTCGGCCAGCGCACGTTTCTGCTGCTGCATCTCTTGAATCTTGGCTTCCACGGTATTTTCCGTAATCAGCTTATAGACAAATACGGGCTTGTCCTGGCCGATGCGGTAGGCGCGATCCGTGGCCTGGTCTTCCACGGCGGGGTTCCACCAGGGATCATAGTGGATGACGGTGTCCGCTGCGGTAAGATTCAGCCCTACACCGCCTGCTTTGAGGCTGATAAGAAATACGGGAACCTCACCTGCCTGAAAACGCGCCACGGGGGTCTGACGGTTGCGCGTCTGACCGGTCAGTTTGACATAATCAATATTTGCCTTATCCAGTGCCTCCTCTATGAGTTTCAGCATGGAGGTAAATTGGGAAAACAGCAGGATCCTACGCCCTTCTGCGATCATCTCCGGTAGCATGTCCATAAGCAGATCAAGCTTGGCAGAACGTTTGACTTTTTTGGCGGCTGACAGTTTGAGCAGGCGCGGGTCGCAACAAATCTGCCGCAGTTTCAACAGGGCATCGAGAATTTCGATCTGACTGCGTTTGAATCCTTTTTTCTCCACAGCTTTACGCACTTTTTCATGCATGCTGGCGCGCACGCTTTCATAGAGGGTGCGCTGCGCTCCTTCCAGTGCGATGCTGCGCACGATTTCGGTTTTGGGTGGCAGCTCTTTGACCACTTCTTCTTTGGTGCGCCGCAGCACAAAGGGGGCGATGCGATGGGCAAGCAGCTGAGCTCGATGCTGATCCTGTTCTTTTTCAATGGGGTTGCGGAAAGCACGACGAAACTGCTTCTCATCCCCCAGCAGGCCGGGCATGAGAAAGTCAAACAGTGCCCACAGCTCGCCCAGGTGGTTTTCCAGCGGGGTGCCAGACAGGCACAGCTTGTAGTGTGCCTTGAGACTGCGCACCACTTGTGATGCCTTGGCACGAGGGTTTTTGATGTGCTGGGCTTCATCCAGAATCAGCAGATGATAATCATGATCGCTCAATGCGGCTTCATCCCGATGCAGGAGCGGGTAGGTGGTGAGCACCACATCATGCTCGGGAATCCGATCAAACAGCTGCTTGCGCTGAGGGCCGTGCAAAGTGAGCACGGATAGCTCTGGTGCGAACTGCTCTGCCTCATGCCGCCAGTTGAACATCAGGCTGGTGGGAGCGATCACCAACGCGGGACGATCCAATCGCCCGGCGCGCTTTTCGGTGAGGATATGCGCCAAAGTCTGCACGGTTTTACCCAGACCCATGTCATCGGCCAGAATGCCGTTGAGCTGGTACGCCCGCAGAAACTGCAACCAGCCCAATCCTTCCCGCTGATAAGGGCGCAAGGAGGCTTTAAAGCCTTCCGGCGCATCCAGCGGTGTGGGTGCCCGGGCATTTTTCAGCTTCTGCACCAGCTGTTGCAGCTGGGCGACGGCTTCCCCCTGTACAGGCAAGGTTTCCTGTGCGCTGTCTACCAACTCAGCGGCTCGCAATGGCGGTAGACGCACGCCTTGGGCAGGATCACCTTCATATAACTCCAGCAATACATCAAACACCGGCCCCAGCTGATGGGTGGGCAGCAATACCTGCTGACGGCCGTTCAGCCATACTGGCAGCCGATGGGTTTCGGGCAGTTCTCGCCAGTGACGCAGGGTTTTTTCATGTACCCGCACCGCCTGTGCCAGCAGCGGCACCAGATCCACCGGCTTACCGTCAATTTCCGCTTTCAGTGCGGTGTCAAACCAGCCGTGATCATCTTCTGTAAGGCTGATTTCTATGTTTTCCAGTGTTTTAAGCGGAAAGGGAAAATGCTCGTCAAACTCCACTCGCCAGCCTGCCTCCATCAATGTCGGCACCAGCTCGGCGGCCAATGTGCGCCAGCTTTCCTCATACCCCACCACCTGGGTAAAGGGGGCAGCCTGTTCCTGTTGGCAGATTTCCGGCTCAGGGCAGGTGAGCTCAAATGACTCCAGCAACATTACCGCATCCATCTCCAGCTGTGGATTGCGCTGCATGGTAATGAGCGTATCCCCCTCCAGCCGGGAGATCGGTGCCTTTTCAAAGGGGCAGGCGCGTGCGCCGTCATAGTCAAAGGAAAGCCAGACGGCCAATTCTTCATGCATGTCATCGTATCGCTTAAATACACCAAAACGTGCTACGGGCTGGATGTTTTTCACACCTGTCTGTTTGCGCCTGATCGATTTTGGCTGGGGCAAACCCATACCCTCAAGTGCCTTGCGCACCTGTTTCACATCCTTTGGCTCAACAGGCGGGGCGCTGAGCCACCAGACCCAGTCAATGGGTTGCTTACTGTCTGCAGGGCCGGCCTCCCCGTGGTCTGTGTCCACATACCAAGGCGGATCAAGAGGCAGCAGCCACTCAAAAGGCGGATCGCTCTCCCAACGAGGTAGCTGCATGCCGCTGTCATCCACCACCCAGGCAGGGGTCACCGAACGGGCTGAGCCTTCCCGAAGTGGCACCACTTCCTGCCAAAAACAGCGCCCAGTGGCCAGCAAAGATTTGAACAGCACCTGATCATGAGGTTTGAGAATGGGGCATCTTTCATTACCGTGCCACTTAATACGTAACATCAGCTGTGCCAGAAGATCCAGATCCTCCGGCATCATATACCCGGGTGGATGAAAATTGGGGCCAATGCGATCCAGATTGAATGACTGGGTGTTGCCCAGGCTATCGTCCTTGCGCACATAGGCTACCAGCGGCGTAACAATCACCTCCGGTCTGCCTTCATAAAGATCAGAAATGATGCCTACACTGTAGATCAACTTTTGTTTGGATGTGCTGCGCGCTCTGGGCGTAGAGTCAAAATCTGTCTTGCCTGTTTTTGCAGCCGCCAGCCACTTTTGTAAATCGTCCGCCTGCATATCTCGCGCGCCTGCAGCAGATCGCAGGGTATTTCGCTGCGCCATAGCAGTAAAAAACAGTGCCACGGCATGCTTGCAGTTATACCCCACCGGACAGGTACATCTGGCCTCAAGCGGCAGCCCCTTCTCCACATCGTCAAGATACAGTGCCGTTTCATAAAGTTCACCGCCACTGCCGTGCACATCCCCCCATAGAATCCGCCTGTCCTCATCCCAGTCGCAAAAGATGACCTTACCCTGCCGGGCATACTCAATGCCCCGGTCAATAAAACGCTTTTCAAAGGCATCCAGCAGCCACTGTAGCTTCAGTTCCGGCATCGCCACGGTTCATTTCACTCCATCGGGATAGTGCTGATAAATTTCTGCAAGAATTTCACCCACTCCCTGCGCCAGCAGGGCATCCGCCACGGTTTCGCCCAAAGCTTCCGGCGCGGTGCGCGAGCCGCGGGCTTCAGCACGAATCATGCACTTGCCTTCCAGATCGGCTACAAAAGCACGCAGCCAGAGTGTATCGCCTTCCAGCACGGCATAGCCGCCAATGGGTACCTGACAGCCGCCCTGCAGTTTGCGGTTCATAGCGCGCTCGGCACGCACGCAGTCGGCAGTGTCAGCATCGTTCAACACACTGACCAGTGTGGCGGTTTCTGAATCTTCGGCCAAAATCTCAATCCCCAGCGCGCCTTGTGCTACGGCAGGCAGGCTGATTTCGGGGGAAAGCTCCTCTCGGATACGCTCACCCATACCCAGCCGCTGCAATCCGGAAGTGGCCAGAATAATGGCGTCATAGTCGCCTGCATCCAGCTTGGCCAGGCGGGTGTTGACGTTGCCGCGCAGATCACGAATATTCAAATCGGGACGCAGGGCTTTAAGCTGTGCCTTACGCCTAAGGCTGGAGGTACCCAGCACCGCACCTTGCGGCAATGCGTCCAGCGTGTCATAGCGGTTGGAGACAAAGGCATCGGTGGGTGCATGGCGCTTGAGAATGGCGCTCAGGGCAAAACCTTTCGGCAGCACCATGGGCACATCTTTCAAAGAGTGCACCGCCAGATCTGCCTGCCCGGCCAGCATACGCTGCTCCAGCTCCTTGGTGAACAAGCCTTTGCCACCGATTTTAGCCAGCGGCACATCCAAAATCTTGTCCCCCTGAGTAGACATGCCCACAATCTCTACGGACAAACCGGGATGGGCGGCCTGTAGCTGCTTGCGAACAAATTCCGCTTGCCACATGGCAAGGGGGCTTTTACGGGTGGCGATGGTGAGGGTAGATTTACCCATGCATGATTCCTTTCTTTAAACGTCGAGACATATCTTATATTCTCTAAAAACAAGTTAGGAAACCTGTTACGTTTTGTGGATGCTTTAGCACCTTGTTTAGACATACAATATACATTATGAAACGCTATTTATTTTTGTTCTTACTTTTTATTAGCATGGCTGCACAGGGACAGAGTCATATGCCTAAGTCAAAACTTATGCTCGCACAAAACCTTGCTCAACTGGGTCAACAGGCACAGGCTCGCAAGCTCCCCATTGTGCTGATGTTCTCGGCCAAGTGGTGTGAATTCTGCACTATTTTAAAAGAAGAGGTGCTCTCACCCATGGCGCATAACCCGGATTATGAAGGTAAAATCGCCTATTTCCGTCAAATCAGTATTGATCGCGATGATCTGCCTCTGGTGGATTTTCAAGGTGGGCAGACAACCCATTAGGCTTTTGCCGAACGCTTTGAGGTGGATCTGACCCCTACGGTCTGGATTGTGGATGGCCGGGGTAACGCTCTGACTGAGCCGTTGATCGGCCTGCCCGGCGGCAGCATTGAAACCTACAGTGAAACGCTTTTCGCGCGTATCAATGAAGCGCTGACCAAACTGGGTCACCCCTCTGTTAAGTTTTAAAGGATTGCATTTGATATGACAGATACCGCCGCAAGCAAGGAAAAGCTCTCTTCCGCCCGGTTGACAGAGAGTACGGATAAATTTGTAGAAAAATTCACCGCTTCCATCCCTTTTGACAAACGCATGTATCGTCAGGATATCCAGGGCTCCCTGGCACATGCCAGAATGCTGAACAAGGTGGGCATTCTCACCGAGAAGGAGCTGGCGGATATTGAGCAGGGTTTGAAACAGATCGAGCAGGAAATTGAGGCGGGAGACTTTAGCTTCTCCATCGCACAGGAAGATATCCATATGAATATCGAGGCGCGGCTGACGGATCTGATCGGTATTACCGGGAAAAAACTCCATACCGGCCGCTCCCGTAATGATCAGGTGGCCACGGATATCCGTCTGTATCTGCGTGATGAACTGGATCAGCGTATTCTGCCGCAGCTCAAGCGCCTGATGCAGGGGCTAATCGGGCAGGCTGAGCAAACCCATGATGCCATTATGCCCGGCTTTACTCATCTGCAGACGGCACAGCCGGTGACCTTCGGTCACCACATGCTGGCCTGGTTTGAGATGCTGTATCGAGATACAGAACGGCTGCTGGATGCCCGCAAGCGCCTGAACACCTCTCCTCTGGGCTCTGCGGCACTGGCAGGCACTACCTACCCTATTGACCGCCACTATACCGCCGAGTTGCTCGGCTTTGAACGGGTGGGAGAGAACTCTCTGGATGGGGTCTCCGACCGGGATTTTGCCATTGAGTTTCTGGCGGCTGCCGCTACTTTGATGATGCATCTGTCGCGTATGAGCGAGGAGCTGGTGCTGTGGGCCAGTGCGCAGTTTCAATTTATCGACCTACCGGATCGCTTCTGCACGGGCTCTTCCATCATGCCGCAGAAGAAAAACCCAGATGTACCGGAACTGGTGCGTGGCAAAAGCGGACGTGTCTATGGCCATCTGATCAGCCTGTTGACACTGATGAAATCTCAGCCGCTGGCCTACAACAAGGACAATCAGGAAGACAAGGAACCACTGTTTGACACAGTGGACACCCTGGCCGACAGTCTGCGCGCCTTTGCAGACATGATCCCGGCGATGCGTTTTAACCATGAGGCAGGCTATGAAGCGGCACGACGCGGCTTTTCCACCGCTACCGATCTGGCAGACTATCTGGTGAAAAAGGGGCTGCCATTTCGCGATGCCCATGAAGTAGTGGGGGCGGCCGTGGCCTACGGGCTGAAAAATAGCAAGGATCTTTCGGAAATGACTTTAGGAGAATTACGTCAGTTTGATCAGCGCATTGATGAGGATGTGTTTGAGGTGCTGACGCTGGAAGGCTCCGTGGCGGCACGCAACCACTTTGGCGGCACCGCCCCCGTGCAGGTCAAAGCCGCCGCTGAACGCGCGCAAATGCGCCTGATGCAGCTGCTTCCTGATTAACCGTTTTTTCGTAAGGCCTCTTTTCGAGGCCTTATGCTGATCAAACCTGCGACTGACCTCACACAGGTGCAAGCACAACGCGGTTACGCCCGCTTTCTTTCGCCATATAAAGTGTCTGATCCGCCCGCTCAATCAGCTGCTGTTCATTTTCCACCTGATGCTCCGGCCAGCTGGCCATGCCGATACTGATAGTAATGGGAATAATCTGATCCCCGTGCTCCAGGTGTGTATCGGAAATTCTGCGGCGAATACGCTCAGCCACTTCCTGAGCATTGTCACAGTCCGCCCCGGGCAGAATCGCCATAAACTCCTCGCCTCCGTAGCGGCAAAGAATATCCCCTTCCCGCATGACGGATTTCATCACCTTCACCACCAGCTTCAAGGCTCGATCACCCGCTCGGTGACCATAGGTATCGTTAATAGATTTGAAGTGGTCAATATCCATCATCAGCAAAGAGAGCGGTAAATCCTGACGAATCACCCGGGTATATTCTTCATGCAGCCGCTCCATGCCAAAACGGCGGTTATAAATACCTGTCAGGCTATCCAGGGCGGCAATACGCTGAATTTCTTCATGGGTCAGAGCATTACGCAGTGCCAGCCCCAGCCCATTGAGCATGGTGTGTAAAATCGCTTTCTGAGTTTCATCCAGTTTCTGATTGCTGGCCAGCACAAGTATACCCACCAGCGCCCCCTGAAACAGTACTGGCTCCGCATACACCTCTTTAGGGGTAAAGTGCACCAGCGCTGCATCTACAGTTAAATCTACCGGCAGAGAAATATGCTGGGGCTTTAAAGTATCCACCACGGCTTTTAATAGCGGGTGGTGCTGCAATCGGTCAGCATGGTCAATCCCATAGCTGGAGACATATTGCAGTTCATCGTCTTTAAAGATATAAAACGCACTGGCCTGAGCAATCTGAAACTCTTTTAACAGCTGCTCTTCCTGCTGTGCCAGTGCTTGCAAGGAAAGACTGGAAGCCAGTTTCTTACTGAAACGTTCATAGGCCTGTTGAACTTCCTGGGTCTGCTTTAGTGTTTCCACCAGCTGATTGAAGCTGTGCGCCATTTCTCCCAGCTCATCTTCTGAAGGCACATCTACCGTGCAGTCTTCCGGACGCACACATACGCCCGTTTCTTTAGCAGAAGCAGTTGAATGAAGGCGCTGTGCCAGTGCGCCTCTCACTTTTTGCATGCCTTGTACAAGCTGTTTAAGCTCAGGACGGATAACAATATGCACTAACCCAAAATTCAATCCCGCCATCATCACTCCTGCACAGATGGAAGCGGCATAAAATGTCGGGGTCAACACATATTCATCGGGCACGCCCAGCAGAATCATAAACAGTGGGAACATTAAACCCACTATCAGCCCCACAGCTAACATCCAGATCAGCTGATCCAGAAAAATACTGCGAGTCATTCGAGGGATTTTCATGCTTCATCCTTGTATTCAATCACACTGCGCACGCGCATGCCATTGTATTCAAAGTTATTCAACGCTGCTAAATCCACTAAACATGCCATGCCCACAACCTGATACCCTACTTTTTCGCATAAGTCTGCTGCCGCAGCCATAGAGCCGCCTGTAGCAATCAGATCATCACAGATAATCACCTTACCGCCATCGCCCTTCTGCATCTGCAGCTCATCACTGCCATACTCCAGACCATACTGCACCGTCGCTTCTACATTGGGCAATTTGTCCGGCTTGCGCACTTTCACAAACCCTTTATCGTGCTTATACGCCAGTGCGGATGCAAAAATAAACCCGCGGGACTCAATGCCCACCAGATAATCTACCTGCGCCCACTCATCCGCTGTAAACAAATCACTCATCGCATCGATCGTTTCTGAAAAGTGGCTACGCAGCAGAGGCGATATATCCCGAAATAAAATCCCCGGTTTGGGAAAGTCCGGAATTTCATCAATAAATTGCGCCAGAGGGTGCATAATAGATCTATCTCCCTATAATTTCAGAAAGCATAAATGATATCGCTTTCTCCGTGCTAATCAAAAATTTATATGACGGCATGAAGTATGAAGCCTATCGAGAATGACTTTGAAGAAGAGCCGATTCTTGCGCTGGCACCTATCGCGCAAAAGGTGGCTTACGATATTTTTACCACCTGGCCACTGCCTAAAATGATGGAATACTGGCTTGAAAATAAGCCGGACGAAGCACTGCTGAAATTTCACGGCTGCCCGGAACGCTTCTGGGAAAAGGCTCTGCGGGCAGCATTTATTGCCAAAACCACCTACTTTCTCCCTAACCCCAAATTTTCCAAAGCGGAACGGGACTACCTGCTCTCTCTGGCTTGCACTCACATGGGCTACCCTTTAACGGAATACAGCCTGAAAGATACTCTGTATGCCTGCCGTGAAAAATATCCGATCTTCAGCCGCTGGCTGCTGGAAATGTATAAATTGAACCCTGAACAATAAAAAACCCCGCCTGAAGCGGGGTTATTACGCAATCACAGGCCTATCAGTTCAGCACAAAGGTTTCCGTAGGCTTTTTCTTCAGTGTCCAGATATTCA
>CAYRSN010000034.1:0-12530 GCA_964427185.1 uncultured Piscirickettsiaceae bacterium
CACCGCCATATTTACATATCATAGCGTCTCACCCAATAGTTAAAACCCTTGTGTTTACTGGATTTTTTTAATTCATACTGTCTCGTAACGTCTCACAGTATCTCGCTTTTTTAACCACATATATGACCACACAAAACGCGCATGTGGTTATCCCATGTGGTTTTATGTGGTTATGGGCATGAGGAAAGGCAGCTATGGCAAGGAAGACTAAGCCACTTACTGATACGGGCATTCGGCGCGTAAAGGTGCCGGATGGGAAGCGTGATTTAACCCTGTATGACGGGGACGGGCTGACGGTAAGATATTACTTGCCCGGTACTGTTATCAGGTGCTATTATCAGTGCCATATAGACAAACGGACAGAGGTGGTTAATGCGTATCAAATTTTCTGAAGACATCGTGCCGCTGACCGATTTGAAAGTCAATCCAGGTAAGGTGGTTCGACATGCCGCCGAGGTGCACCGGCCGGTGCTTTTGACAAGCCGTGGGCGTGGGGTGGCCATTGTGCAATCAGTCACGGATTATGAGGCCGCTGAAGAAGAGCGTGAGTTCATGCGGGCGGTGGTGGCAGGTCTTGCTGATCTCGACGCCGGACGGGCGCTTTCCCTGGAGGAGGCAAAGGCACGACTCGGGCTGTCGACTCAAAAGTGATGTCATTGGGTAGCGCCACTATCCACTTTGCGGAGTCGGCGGTTGCCGACCTGGAGGAAATCCGTCTCTGGTATGCCGAACAAGGTGTTCCCGATATCGGGGAAAGGTTTATCGCCGAGATCTTCCAACGGATCGAGATGCTTGGAACGCATCCTGAGCTGGGTCGAGTCGTGCCTGAGTTCGACCAGCCTTTTTTGAGGGAGCTGATCCAGCCACCTTTTCGTATCGTCTATCGGCATGATCCGAGCCAGGTTCGGATTGTACGCATCTGGCGTAGTGAACGGTTGTTACGCTTACCGGAAGCACCATGATTCTTATCAAGGCCTCGCAAAGATAACGATGAATTATGTGGCTGACGACTATTTCAGGTGGCTGTATTCAAGTCGTGGATACTATTGACAGCTATTGTGCATCATAAATTGAAATCAACCGAAATAGCGTTTGCATTTTTAGTTTTATTAAGTATAATACGCATCATCACAAAGTCGCGGGATGGAGCAGTCTGGTAGCTCGTCGGGCTCATAACCCGAAGGTCGCAGGTTCAAATCCTGCTCCCGCAACCAATTTCAAATCTCATACGCTCAACTTCGACTCCACAATTCTTTTGCTTCATGTTACACTCCTTTGATTGTGTTTATAAAGGAACGTACTGCTTGCAAAAAACGCAATCCTCACGCCTCTTACGTTCTGCCATATTTTATCTCTGCTTGGTAGCTAGCCCTTTTAGCTTTGCAGAAGAAGCGCTTTCTTCGTCCTTTTATGGGCGGCTTTATACGCCTTTTCTGGGTGACCTTCCTGAAATGCAACAACGCAGAATTATTCGCGTACTGGTTTCCCCTTCCCGCACCAATTTCTTTTTTGACGGTCGCAACTGGCGCGGGCTTGAATATGAACTTTTGAAAAACTTTGAAGCCTATCTGAATCGCGGCCCCCGCAAGAAGCGCTATCAGACACATTTGGCTTTTATGCCCCGTGCATTTACAGACATTATTCCCGGTGTGAATCACGGTCACGGCGATATTGGTGCTGCAGGGCTTACCATTACACCGGAACGGGCTCACCTTATCGACTTTACTTTACCCTATCTGACCAATATCAATGAAGTGCTGGTGACACATGTAAACAGCCCGACACCGCAAAAACTGGAAGATTTGTCTGGCGCTAAAATTGTTGTTGTGCGAGGCAGCAGCTACGCTGCACATATTCAACAGCTTAACCAAGGCCTGCTTTATAAAGGACTGGCGCCTATTGAGGTCATTCAGGCTGCGCCCGAACTGGAAGTAGAAGACCTGCTGGAGATGGTGCACACCAATATGATTCCATACACTGTCGCAGATGAACACATCGCTAAGCTTTGGCAAAAAGTATTACCTAATCTCCGCATACACTCTCACTTTATTTTTCATCACAACGGCCAGATAGGCTGGGCTGTGCGCAAAAACTCACCCAAACTTAAAGCAGAACTTAACAATTTTATCCGTAATCATGCAAAACCCGGCAGACTGCTCAGCAATATTCTCTACAAACGTTATTTTGAAAATACGCGCTGGATTCGCAATCCGCTAAACCAAACAACCGTCAAACGTTTCCATTGCTACCGTCCTTATTTTGAGCTGTTTGCTGATTTTTATGATCTCAGCTGGTCACTGTTGGCTGCAATTGCTTATGTTGAATCCGGATTTCATCCCCGCAAAAAAAGCCCTGCCGGTGCTATCGGGCTGATGCAAATCAAGCCTTCTATTGGAAAAATGTTCAATATTCGACACCTCACACAGCCTTACAATAACATTTATGCAGGTGCCGCCTATCTCGCCTGGCTAAGGGATAATTATTACAGCGACCCTGTCTACAGCATAGATGACAGGATTAACTTTACGCTTGCCGCATACAATGCAGGACCAACGCGTATCCGTAAGCTTCAACGGGAAGCCAAAAAAGCTGGTTTGGATCCCTATAAATGGTTTTATAACGTAGAACTCATTGCCAGAAAACGCATCGGGCATGAAACTGTCAACTACGTCACCAAAGTACGCAAAACCCGTACCACCATTCATCTGCTCACCGAGCTGGAATACGACAAAACCAAATTAAAACAGCATCTTATTGATCAGGTTCAGGACGGTACACTTTAATATTTTTAAACCCAGCTGCCTGTAAATACTCACCATGAAGCTGGCTTAAAACACCTTGCGTACAATATAAAAGATAAGCTCGATCCTGAGGCAAACTGGGAAAACGCTGTTTTAGCTGATAAAAAGGAATATGATGGTGCGCCTCTGGCAGAGGACGGGCTTGAGCTTCTTCAGGCTTGCGGATATCAATCACTTCCGCTCCTTCAAAAACCTTATGCACAACCTCAACTGCCTGTCGGTCATTAATGGTTTTCACCAGCTCATCCACCGCATAAACCTGTTTATTAGCAATAGCACGCTCCAGCCTGGCAAAATCAAACTTTTTCTCCACCTGTGCCAGCCGCTTGAAAGAGCCGTGTGTTACCGGGTTACGGCTGATCACACCACAGTACTCCGGCATGGTTTCAGCAAAAGCACGCACCCCTATGTGATCTGCCAACTGAATAATCTCCGGTTTATCCATCATAGCCAGCGGGCGCAACACCAGCTTCGTCGTAGCTGTATCAATCAACGCCAAATTTCGAAGCGTCTGGCTGGAAACCTGCGCGACGCTTTCACCAGTGATCAATGCATCAATCCCCATCTCTTCTGCCACCTGCTCAGCCGCTTTCAACATTAAACGCTTGAGCATCACCCCCATATAACTATCATCTACTTCTGTCAGAAGCCCTTCCACCACTTCTTCAAACGGAATCGAAATAAACTTCAAACGATGGGAGCGTGCAAAACGACGCCATAGATAAAACGCCACCTGCTGCACACCCATTTCATGCGCTGCTCCACCCAGGTTAAAAAAGATAAAGTGAGGTTTTATGCCTCTTCGCAGCGTCAAGTAAGAAGCCACACTTGAATCAAATCCTCCCGAGATCAAAGAAAGCGCCTCACCCTGAGTACCCAGCGGATATCCCCCCAGCCCTTTCATGCGCGCTTCCACAATGCTGAGCGTATTATTTTCTAACTCCAGCTCAACTCTTACCTGTGGCGCATGCAAATCCACCCCTTTGGCTTCTTCATTCGACAACAGATACCCTCCCACCGCGCGTTCAATCTCCTGAGAGTTAAAAGGATGTTGCCCTTTGCGCTTTGCCCGTACCACAAAGGTTTTCCCCTCGATACGCTGTTTGACTGCTGCTAAAACATGGCCAGAAATTTCCTCCAGGCTATCCGGTTGCACACGCACTTGCTGTACACGCAGCACCTGCTCAACCCCCGGTGTATTTAATAAAACCTGCTCAGCAAGGTTTGCCTGTCCATCCTCCACCGCCACTTCGATTTTATCCAGAAACCACTTCACCTGAGATGCCGCCTCTACGCTTTCCAGGCTTCTTCTCAAGTTATCCGCCAGCTGACGAGTCATCTTCTTTTTAACCGATGCCCCCTTTACCATAATTTCGGGAAACAGCTTGACAATATAACGCACGATTTCCTGCTCCTTATCCTTGCATTTTTATGTGCACATGATAAGCTTTATCGGATATTTTTGGTAAAACTTGGAGAAAAGCACCATGTTGCGAGTTGATGAAGTCCTACGTCGTGACGGCGTAGATGCAGAGCTGCGCTCTGTAATCAATCACATTCTGATTGGCTGTAAAGAAATTGCCCATAAGCTGGGACAGGGTGAGCTGGCTGGCATTCTCGGCTCTACCGAAACAGAAAATGTCCAGGGTGAAACGCAGAAAAAACTGGATGTCATCTCCAACGAAGTGCTGAAAAGCGTTCTTAAACAAGATCCTTTCGTGCGCGGCATCGCCTCTGAAGAAGAAGATGACACAGTTGCCGCCAATGATGAGGGGAAATACTTAGTCACCTTTGATCCGTTAGATGGCTCTTCTAATATTGATGTCAACCTGTCTGTAGGTACCATCTTCTCCATTCTGGAAGCCAAACAGTCCGGTAGCGGTAACAATATGGAGCTGTTTTTACAGTCAGGCCGCAACCAGGTTGCAGCCGGCTATGTCCTTTATGGTCCGTCTGCAATTTTAGTTCTGACCACTGGCAAGGGGGTGAATTTCTTCACCTTGGATCGCCATATTGGTGAGTTTGTGCTGACCAAAGAAAATGTCAAAATCCCTGAAGACACTAAAGAATTTGCTATCAACATGTCTAACCAGCGTTTCTGGGAAAAGCCAATGCAAGACTATATTGCACACTGTCTGCAAGGTGAAGAAGGGCCGCTGGGCAAACGTTACAACATGCGCTGGGTTGCCTCCATGGTAGCCGAAGTGCACCGCATTCTGGTACGCGGCGGAATTTTCATGTATCCATGGGACAACCGTGATCCAAGCAAACCAGGCAAGCTGCGCCTGATGTATGAAGGCAATCCGATGAGCTTTATTGTGGAGCAGGCTGGAGGTCGTTCCACCACCGGTCGTGAAGACATTATGGATATCAACCCTCAAGATATTCATCAGCGCATTCCAGTCGTACTGGGCTCTAAAAACGAAGTTGAAACCGTGATGCGTTATCATCAGGATGCGTAAACCCATCAACATTTGATACGCTCCACACCCGCTTAAAGCGGGTGTTTTTTCTTTTACCGACAGGAGGTACTTATTATGAGTTTTACTGATGTGCCCGCAGGCAAAAACATTCCTCATGAAATCAACGTCATTATCGAAATTCCAGCATTTGCTCCGCCCATTAAATATGAAATCGACAAAGATACTCAGGTTGCCTGGGTTGACCGCTTACAGGCGACCACTATGGCCTACCCCGCCAACTATGGCTATATCAATCAGACACTCGCTAATGATGGCGATCCGGTAGATGTACTGGTAGTGACTCCTCATCCGCTGATGGTCGGCTGTGTCATTCCCGCACGCCCTATCGGCGTACTTAAAATGAGTGATGACGGCGGTGAAGACAGCAAAATTATCGCTGTTCCAACCAGCAAAATGACACCAATCTACAACCATGTAGAAAAAGTAGAAGACCTACCCTTAATCAAAGAACAGACAGAACACTTTTTCAGTCACTATAAGGATCTTGAAAAAGGGAAATGGGTCAAAATCGAAGGCTGGGAAGATGCCAATATGGCCAAACGGGAAATCCTGGAAGCCTATGAGCGTTTTTGCAGCCTCGGCAAATAAAAAGCCTTAATCACAGCCCCGCTTCTGGCGGGGTTTTTTGTATGCCCTGTGCAAGACTGGTATAATTCAAAGGTTTTTGACCAAACTACAGGTAACGACATGGCCACAGTAGAACAGCGTGATCAACGTTTACGTGCCAGAGTGAAGCTCTTGGGAAATCTGCTCGGTGAAGTCATTCGTAAGCAACATGGCGATGAAGTGCTCAACGCCATTGAAAAGCTGCGTAAGGGCTTTATCCAGCTAAGAAAAGAAGATGACCCAGCGCTTCGACAAGAGCTGCTGAGCTTTATCGAGGCACAAACACCTGAAACGCTGATTCTGATTATCCGTGCCTTTAATATCTACTTCGGCCTGGTCAACCTGGCAGAAGAGGAGCACCAGTTTCATGAGCGCCAGACACAGGTGAAATCCGATGGCCCATTATGGCTGGGTTCTTTTCTAGAAACGGTTCATGAGCTAAAACAGCAAAATATTCAGCCTGAAGAGCTTCAAACACTTCTGGATCGCCTGAACTATATCCCCGTTTTTACGGCGCATCCTACCGAGTCCAAACGACGCGCTGTGATGGAAAATTTACGCCATATCTTTGAAACCATTGGCGAATTAAATGAAGCCGAACACTACCAAAACACCTACGCACAAGAAGAAGTTATCCATAAACTGCGCTACCAGATTCAAACACTGTGGAAAACTGATGAAATCCGCCGCCAAAAGCCGACGGTAGAAGATGAAATCCGCAATGGTATTTACTACTTCCGTCAATCTCTTTTTAAAGCCATTCCGGAAGTGTACCGCTATATGGAGCGCGCAGTTGCCCGCCATTTTCCCAACAGCGATATTCGAGTACCGAACTTTCTGACATTCGGCTCATGGATTGGCGGCGACCGCGACGGCAACCCTTATGTCACGCATGAAACGACCGAACACGCACTCTTTCTACAAACACGTGCCGTGCTTTATGAGTATCAGCGCCGGATTTTTGAGTTGGCGCGTCAGCTGACACACTCACGTCATCTGTGTGATATCAAACAAGAGCTGATCAACCGCGTCACCATCGTCGATGCAGACTTAATGCATCTGGTCTTTAAAAAGCGCACCGACCGCTTTAAAGATGAACCTTATCGCCGCTTCCTCTATCTGATTCATGGCCGACTGCAGTGCAACTTGAACTTCATTGAAAGCAAACTGGACGGCCAACCTGTCGTTTTAAGCCGCTTTGCCTATCAAAATGAACAGGAACTGCTGGACGATCTACACCTGATTTACGACTCCCTTGTCGGCCATGGTGACGAAGATATCGCAAATACTGATCTGCGGGACTTAATCCGGCTGGTAGAGACATTTGGCTTTTATCTCATGCGACTCGATATCCGCCAAGAATCCACCGTGCATACGGATGCCGTTGCCGATCTATTGCAAAATCTGAATGTTGACTATCTGAGCCTTTCAGAAGAAGAACGCGTAACTTTACTGGCATCCCATATTGCCTCCGCCAGCATTATCGACACGCAGCACCTAACCCTTGAGCCCATGACGCGGGAAGTACTGGCTGTTTTTAACGTCATGCGTGAAATGCGGGAACTGATCAGCCACAAAGCCTTCAATAACTATGTTATTTCCATGACCCACCAGGCCAGTCATGTCATGGAAGTGCTATTTCTGGCACACCAAGCCGGCCTGGCAGGCTACTGCGGCGGAAAGCCTTATTGTCATGTTCAGGTCAGCCCTCTGTTTGAAACAATAGAAGATCTGAAACATATTGTGCCGGTTACCGAGGCACTGCTGAAAAATGAAACCTATAGAGCCCTACTGGAAGCCTCTGACAATCTGCAGGAAATCATGCTGGGCTATTCGGATTCAGCCAAAGATGGTGGCAACCTTGCCTCAGCCTGGAACCTGTATCAAGCCCAGAAACAGATCATGACACTTGCTGACCAGTACGGCATCCAATGCCGCCTGTTCCACGGGCGCGGCGGCACAATTGGACGCGGCGGTGGTCCGACTCATATGGCGATCATGTCTCAACCTGCAGGCACGGTGCGCGGTGAAATTAAATTTACCGAGCAAGGCGAGGTGCTCTCTTACAAATACAGCAACAGTGAAACGGCTGCCTATGAGCTCTCCATGGGGGTCACTGGGCTGATCAAAGCCAGCCTGAACCTGATTCGTCCAGTTCCAGAGGATAATCCGTCGCACTTGGATATCATGCATCAGCTGGCAGACCTGGGAGAACAGCATTACCGGGCTCTGACTGATCATACTCCGGGCTTTTTTGAAGTGTTCTATCAGATCACTCCGGTTAATGAGATCGGCCTGTTAAATATCGGCTCCCGACCTTCTCACAGAAAAAAAGGCAATCTGTCCAAGTCTTCCATTCGCGCCATACCCTGGGTCTTTGGATGGGCTCAAGCTCGTCTCACATTCCCGGCCTGGTATGGCACCGGCTACGCACTAAACCAATATGCGCAGCAACATGGCTTGACAGACCTTAAAGAGATGTATGAAAGCTGGCCGTTCTTCCGTGCCATTGTGAGCAATATTCAGATGGCGCTGGCAAAAACAGACCTGAAAATTGGCCGGGAATATACCAAGCTTGCCGAAAACCAAAAGGCCGCACAAACCATCTATTCACTGATTGCCGATGAATATCACACCAGCGTTCAACGCGTACTGGAAGTATCCGGGAACGCCTACCTCATGGCAGATGTGCCGACCATTGCCCTTTCGCTCCAACGCAGAAACCCCTACCTTGACCCCTTGAATCACATTCAGGTAGTTTTGCTTAGACGCTATCATGACGAAAACCTCCCACCCGAGACCCGGGAGCAGTGGCTTACCCCCCTGCTGCGCTCTATTAATGCCATTGCTGCCGGCATGCGGAATACGGGATAATATCAAAACTAAAGTGCTTAAAAAATGAGTCCATCGCCATGATGATCACACTGTTAAAATCCAAATTACATCGAGTGACAACCACCCATGTAGAACTGGATTATGAAGGCTCCTGTGCCATTGATGCCGATTTACTGGATAAAGCCAATATTCGCGAATATGAGCAGATTCAGATTTATAACATCAGTAACGGCGAGCGTTTTACAACCTATGCCATCCGCGCTGAAGCAGGCAGCGGCACCATCAGCGTCAACGGTGCTGCCGCACATAAAGCAAAAGTGGGAGACCTGCTTATTATTGCAACTTATGCCTCACTGGATGCACAGGCGGCAGAAACTTTTCACCCAACTTTAGTGTATGTAGATGCTCATAATCGTGTAACGGAAATCAAATCAAAGATTCCGGAACAAGAAAGAGCTTTAAAAGCCGTTTAAATTGGCATTTTTTATGCTTAAAGCATTTCAATCAATCCACTCAAAAACTGGAACACTATGAAAGGAAATAAACGGACATTCTATCGCCTGACCACTCTGGTTCCCATGAGTTACCGGATTATTTCCAGTGAAGAAGCAAAAGAAATCTTACTCCCGCTTGAACCTGATAGCCGATTTATTGAACAGCACTTTTTGCACAGCCTGCAAAAACTGGATCAACAGTTACAACAAGCGATTGAAGCCATCGGTGAAAAAAGTGATCTTCTGGCTACAGCATTGCATGCACTTAACAACAAAGTGAACCTAGCACTTCAGTCCATTGACAAACGCCAACTGGCACACATGCTCCCTTTGGAGCGCGTTAATCTCAGTGCAGGCGGCATGGCATTTGAGACGGATGAGCCTGTGAATGAAACAGACCGTATTGATATCCTGATACAACCGCTGCCAGATGAAAACCCTGTTCTGCTACGTGGACATATCGTTAATATCCGTTCTCTGCCCGAAAAAGGCCCTCACCATAAACGCGTCGCCATAGAATTTGAAAACATCAGTGAAGATGCTCGCAGAAAGCTTATTTATTTCATCCAGAAAAAAGAGCTGGAAGCAGGCACAAATTGAACGGGAAAAGCACGAACAGTAATATCCAAGTATCACTTAATCACGAATTAAAAGTACGTTGCAAGACCGGCCATGCTGCACGCATATAGGCGACCCATGTCACGACGGTCAATGCTGCAGCCAGATAAAAAGCCCAAAGCCCCAAGACAGCCCAGTTAACACCCCATAGCGTGTCACCATACAGCAGCCAGGTCAATGCAGCTAATTGCAAAACAGTTTTAAGCTTACCCAACTGTGAAACAGCTACCACATCCCGTAGCTGATGTGCCGCCATCCACTCTCGCAACCCGGAAATTGCCAGCTCTCTTAAGATAATTACCATCGCAGCGAGCGTCACCCCCAGCATCTGATACTCCGCGACCACCATCACACACGCCGCACCGACCGCCAGCTTATCTGCCACCGGATCTACAAATGCGCCTAAACGACTGGTCTGCCCAAAACGGCGTGCCAGAAAACCATCTAACCAATCAGTAATCGCTCCTACCATAAAGACCAGTGCAGCCCAAAAATGCGCCTGCTCAATCGGCAGATAATACAAAGTAACAAACACGGGAATTAACACAACCCGCGCCCATGTCATCAGCATCGGCAGAGAATACATGATCATCCTTCTATGTTTTGTCTAATCTTACTCAATTTCACCATGAAAAAACTGATAGATTCGCTCCGCCAGCTTCTTGCTTACGCCCGGCACCTTCTCTAACTCACTGACAGAGGCGCGTTCAATGCTTTTCATCCCACCAAAATGTAACAGTAACTTTCTGCGCGTTTTAGGTCCCACACCTTCTATTGCTTCCAGCGTCATTTTTAACGGCTTTTTCTGCCGTCGGGCACGATGCCCCAACAAAGCAAAGCGATGTGCTTCATCCCGAATAAAATTCACAATATGCAACGCTGGATGATCTGAAGGCAGATCAATCGGTTCCGCCTGATCTGGTCTATATAATACTTCTAACCCCGCTTTACGGCCTTCTCCTTTTGCAACACTAATGACAGGCAGCTGCACGCCTACATCAGCTAATGCAGCACAAGCACGCTGTAACTGCCCTTTTCCACCATCAATAACCAACAGTGCCGGCAGCGCCAGCCCCTCTTCGATTAAACGCTTATAGTGGCGGTAAACTGCCTCATAAATCGCAGCGTAATCATCCCCCTTTGCTGCATTTCGAATGTTAAACCGCCGGTAACGCTGCTTATCCGGTACCCCTTCACTAAAATGTACACAGCTTGCCACCGTTTCATTACCTTGTGTATGGCTAATATCGAAACACTCCATGTGCAAAGGTAACTCAGGCAGATGCAGCACTTCCTGTAAATGTGCCAGCTTTTCAAGCTGCGTAGATTTCTGTGCCAGATGCTGATTCAGCGCTGCCTGTGCATTCATATTCGCCAAGTGTAGCAACTCTTTCTCAAGGCGGCTTTGCCCAACTTTTAACGGCACCCCTAAAGCATCAAACCACTGTTGCTGCTCTTCCAGCGGAAAAGGCAGCAGGATTTTTTTAGGAAAAGATGCACCATAATACTGACTGACAAATTGCGCCAATATCTCTTCTTTTTGCAGCCACGCCCCCTTAGGAAAAAACTGCTCCGTTCCCCACAGCGTCTCACCTTGATAGCGCATTAAAACAACAGCCACCTGCCCATGCCTTTCTGCAAACCCCAGTACATCCTGATCTCGCCCTTTTAAAATCAAATGCTGCTGTTGAATTGCCTTCAAAGCCGAAATCTGATCCCGCAACTGGGCGGCTTCTTCAAACCGAAGTTGCTCGGCTGCTGCCTGCATCCTTTCTGCTAAACGCTCCAGCACGGCATGATCTTTTCCGCTTAAAAACAAAACCGCTTCTTCTACATCACGCTGATAAGCTTCTTGCGTAATCTTCCCTACACACGGGGCAGAGCAGCGCCCAATCTGATACTGCAAACAGGGGCGTGACCGGTTTTTAAACACCGTATCCGAACAAGGTCTCAGCTTGAAAATTTTCTGAAGACTATGCAAAGTCTGATAAACAGCACCCGCATTCACAAAAGGCCCAAAAAAAGCCCCTCGCTTCTGTTTTTTACCACGATAAAAATAAATCCCTGGAAAAGCATGCTGCAGGGTGACATGGATATAAGGGTAAGACTTATCATCCCTGAATAAAACGTTATAACGTGGATTAAAACGCTTAATTAACGTACGTTCCAGCAGCAAAGCCTCTGCTTCCGTCTCTGTCAGAACAACTTCAATACGCTGCACTTGAGACACCAGGCGCTGAGTTTTAATGTGATCCGTCTTTTTTTGAAAATAACTGCTCACACGACGCTTAAGATTCTTAGCCTTCCCTACATAAATCACCTGTGCTTGAGCATCAAGCATTTTATAGACACCAGGGCGCTCGGGAAGCTGTTTGAGAAAGGTTTTAATATCGAAATCAGACATGGGATGATGGATGGCGGAGCGGACGGGACTCGAACCCGCGACCCCCGGCGTGACAGGCCGGTATTCTAACCAACTGAACTACCGCTCCACATTATAGATAACACTGAAATTGGTGGGTGCTGCAGGGATCGAACCTGCGACCCTCGCCTTGTAAGGGCGATGCTCTCCCAGCTGAGCTAAGCACCCGTCAGTGATGGGTGCGTATTATAAAGTCTTTTCAGAGACTGTCAAGCATACATGTAATAAAAGAGCCGCTTAAGCGACTCTTCATGCAGCATGGTACCCTTAC
>CAYRSN010000035.1:0-12432 GCA_964427185.1 uncultured Piscirickettsiaceae bacterium
AAGCACAGGAAGCGCTGCGACACATGGCGGACTTGCTGCGACACATGGCGGACTTTCTGCAGGATGCCTCCAGCCTATTTGTCCGACTGAGTGGGAGCACGCCTGATGCATATCACCTCTGAACATCTCCTACTGCTGAAACAGATTCTTTCTACCTACCTGCCAAATACTGAGATCTGGGCTTTCGGCTCCCGAGTCTACGGCCAACCCACACTCACATCGGATCTGGATCTAGTCGCCTTTACACAGGATGACAATGCGCTCTTTCTGGCGCGGGAAGCTCTGGAGGAAAGCAACCTTCCCTTTCGGGTCGATCTATTGCAATGGTCAAACCTGCCGGAAAACATGCGGCAACAGATCGCTCGACAGCATGAAATTCTGCTATCACAGCAATAAAATTTCCTACCCTTTGTCATATAGATTTGATTATGTATGTATACAATTGTCAGGTTATCAGATGAGCACACCATGTTGAAGTGACAAATCTGTCCAACTGAGAGGGTCTACTTCAGCTGTTAAACCGCTATGTTTACCTTTATAATCACCATATCCCACAGCGAGCACTGAAGGGACGAAGACCTGTGGAAATGCTACAACACTGGTTAGAGAAAAAACCGGAGTGCTTTGTTGTGAATGAAATTAATCTTGCGGAACCTGACAATTACCAATGACTGACTTAAAACAACGTGCTCTTGAGTATCACAAATCACCCCGTCCCGGGAAAATCGAAATCGCTCTGACCAAACCCTGCGCCACCCAGGAAGACCTGAGTCTGGCCTACAGCCCAGGCGTGGCTCAGCCGGTGCTGGAAATCGAGCGTGACCCTGTCAGCGCCTATGACTACACCAACAAGGGCAACCTGGTAGGTGTCATTTCCAACGGCTCGGCCATTCTGGGGCTGGGCAATCGTGGCGCACTGGCCTCCAAGCCAGTAATGGAAGGCAAAGCCATGCTATTCAAGCAGTTCGCCAAGGTGGATGCTTTTGATATTGAGCTAAATGCTGATACGGTGGAAGAAATGGTGGAGGCCATTGCCCGTATCGCCCCCACCTTCGGCGGCATCAATCTGGAAGACATCAAGGCGCCTGAATGCTTTGAGGTGGAGCGCCAGCTGCAGGAAAAGCTGGATATTCCCGTCTTCCACGATGACCAGCACGGCACAGCCATTATTGCCGCCGCCGGTCTGCTTAATGCTTTAGAGATCCAAGGCAAACACCTGCCTGAAGCGCGCATTGTGTGTGTAGGAGCTGGTGCTGCCGGCATTGCCTCCATGCGTCTGCTCAAAGCCCTGGGTGCCAAGGCGGAAAACCTTGTGCTGGTAGACTCCAAAGGCGTGGTGCATACAGGCCGAGATGACCTGAACGAATATAAGCGCGAGTTCGCCCTGGATACCCCCCTGCGCACCCTGGAAGATGCCCTTAAGGGCGCGGACGTATTCTTCGGCCTCTCCAGCAAAGACCTACTCAAACCCGAATGGCTCAAGACCATGGCCGACCGTCCCGTTGTCTTTGCCATGGCCAATCCGGATCCGGAAATCCGTCCTGAGCTGGCTAAAGCCGTACGGGATGATGTCATTATCGCCACCGGCCGCTCTGACTATCCTAACCAGGTGAATAATGTGCTAGGCTTTCCGTTTATTTTCCGCGGCGCACTGGATGCCCGTGCCAGCAAGATCAATCTGGAGATGAAAATCGCCTGTGTGGAAGCGCTGCGCCAGCTGGCCAAAGAACCGGTGCCGCAAGCAGTGCTGGATGCCTATGGACTGGAAAGCCTGGAATTCGGATCAGGCTATATCATCCCCAAACCCACTGACCCACGTCTGATCAAGGTGGTGCCCAAAGCCATTTACGATGCCGCCGTGCGCACCGGCGTGGCAAGAGTGTGAAGCGCGCTAATCCAGCGTGCTGAATACCTGTGCAAAATTCAGCATCAAAGGACAGGGCAGATCATCAAATGTGAAAGTTTCCATGGACACATCCCCCACTTTGGTATAACGATCTGCTCTGATACGATAGATTTTGGCACGGCGGTCATGGGGGTATACCAGCACACAATAAGGCACCTTCTCCTGCTCATAGAGCATAAATTAATACGCTCATCCTTACGGATGCTGGAAGGAGACACCACCTCAATAATCAGCTCAGGGGTCTGTGCCACATAGGCACCGCTAACCGGTTTGCACACCACCAGCACGTCGGGGCGCACTACGGTTTCTTCCTCCACTTTATAATCCACCCCACCCAGTACACGGCATGTAAAACGCTCTTCCAGCTGATTACCCAATTGACGAATAATTTCACTGGCCAGCGACTGGTGCTCCACACTGGGCACAGGGCTCATGGCCACCGGTACCCCAGCGATTAGCTCCCAGTCGCCTTTCCATTTGGCATAGTCATCATAGGTGTAATGCAAATCATCCAGTGTTAGCGTATTCATAAATACCTCCTCCACCCATACTACCGAAATCTATCTGCTCCATCGAGAAGCGGTAAAATGGTGCGTTCTTATTAACCACGAGAAACCTGCCATGTCCGACCGTCTCAAGCGTGTTCAGCAACTGAAAAACCTGCTCAAGCAACGGGTGGTGGTGCTCGATGGCGCCATGGGCACCATGATCCAGGAGCTTAATCTGGAGGAAGATGACTTCCGCGGAGAACGTTTTGCCGACTGGCACATGGACATCAAGGGCAACAACGACATCCTATGCATGACCCAGCCCCACCTGATCCGGGACATTCATCTGGCCTTCCTGCGCCGTGGGGTGGACATCATTGAAACCAACTCCTTCAACGCCACTACCATCGCCCAAGCGGACTACGACATGCAGGGCATTGTCACGGAGCTGAATATCGCCGCGGCAAAGGTGGCGCGGGAGGCGGCGGACATGGCGGAAGCCGAAGACGGCAAGCCCCGCTTTGTGGCCGGGGTGCTCGGCCCCACTAACCGCACCGCCTCCATCTCCCCCGATGTGAACGATCCCGGCTTTCGCAACATCACCTATGACGAACTGGTGGAAGCCTATGACCAGGCGGTGCGTGGTCTGGTGGAAGGCGGCGCGGATGTGATCCTGATCGAAACCATCTTCGACACCCTCAACGCCAAGGCAGCCATCTATGCCGTCAAGCAGTATGAAAAGGAACTGGGCGAAGAACTGCCCATCATGCTCTCCGGCACCATTACCGATGCCTCCGGTCGCACCCTGTCCGGCCAGACTACGGAAGCCTTCTACAACTCCGTGCGCCATGCAGAACCCTTGTCCATCGGCCTGAACTGTGCGCTGGGGCCGGAGGAGCTGCGCCCTTATGTGCAGACACTCTCTCAGGTGTGCGAAACCTATGTGTCCGTGCACCCCAACGCCGGCCTGCCCAATGAGTTCGGCGAGTATGACGAAACCCCGGAGCAGATGGCCGCGGAGGTGAAACATTGGGCCGAGCAGGGCTGGGTGAACATTATCGGCGGCTGCTGCGGCACTACGCCAGAGCATGTAGCCGCCATGGCGGAGGTGTGTCTGGCCCATCCGCCGCGCAAGCTGCCCTCACTTCCGGTGGAAACCCGCCTGGCCGGGCTGGAGCCGCTCAACATCAGCGAGGACACCCTGTTTGTCAATGTGGGCGAGCGCAACAATGTCACCGGCTCGGCCAAGTTCAAGCGCCTGATCCTTGAGGAGAACTACGAGGAAGCCATCGAGATCGCCATCCGTCAAGTGCACGACGGTGCCCAGATCATCGATGTGAACATGGACGAGGGCATGCTCGACGGCAAAGCCGCCATGGTGCGCTTTCTCAATCTGCTGGCTGGTGAGCCGGAAGCCGCTCGCGTGCCGGTGATGATCGACTCCTCCAAATGGGAGGTGCTGGAAGCCGGCATGAAATGCGTGCAGGGCAAGGGCATTATCAACTCCATCTCACTGAAAGAGGGAGAGGAAAAGTTCCTGCGCGAGGCGAAAAAGATCCGCGAATACGGTTTTGCCGCCATTGTCATGGCCTTCGACGAAAAAGGGCAGGCAGATACCTTCGAGCGCAAGATCGAAATCTGCAAACGCTCCTATAACCTATTGGTGGAACACGGCTTCCCGCCAGAAGACATTATTTTTGACCCCAATATCTTCGCCATCGCCACCGGTATTGAGGAGCACGACAACTACGCCGTGGACTTCATCAATGCCGTGCGCTGGATCAAGCAAAATCTGCCCCATGCCAAGGTCTCAGGCGGGGTGTCTAATGTCTCCTTCTCCTTCCGCGGCAACAACCCAGTACGTGAGGCCATCCACGCCGTATTCCTCTACCACGCCATCAAAGCAGGCATGGATATGGGCATTGTCAACGCCGGCCAACTGGCCGTGTATGACGAAATTCCCGAAGAGCTGCGCAACGCCGTGGAGGATGTGGTGCTCAACCGCTACTCCGGTGCCTCGGAAAAACTGTTGGAGATCGCCGAAAAATACCGCGGCGACGGCTCAGTGCAGACCAAGGAACAGGACACCGAATGGCGCAACCAACCGGTGGAAAAGCGCTTGGAACACGCCCTGGTCAAAGGCATTATCGACTATATCGATGAGGACACCGAAGAGGCTCTGCATAAGCTCAAATCCCCACTTTTGGTAATCGAAGGCCCGCTGATGGACGGCATGAACGTGGTGGGCGACCTGTTCGGCGCTGGCAAAATGTTCCTGCCCCAGGTGGTCAAATCTGCCAGGGTGATGAAAAAGGCCGTAGCCTGGCTTTTCCCCTATCTGGAAGCGGAAAAAGAAGGCTCCTCCTCCCAGGGCAAGATCATCATGGCCACCGTCAAAGGCGACGTGCACGACATCGGCAAGAACATCGTGGGCGTAGTGCTACAGTGTAACGGCTTTGAGGTCATCGACCTGGGCGTAATGGTGCCCGCCGAAGACATTCTCAAGGCCGCCAAGGAGCACAACGCCGACATTATCGGTCTCTCCGGCCTCATCACCCCTTCACTGGACGAGATGGTCAATGTAGCCAAGGAGATGAAGCGCCAGGGCTTCACCATCCCACTGATGATCGGCGGCGCCACCACCTCCAAGGCACATACCGCCGTCAAGATCGAGCCGGAATATGAACACGGCGTGGTCTACGTGAAAGATGCCTCCCGCGCCGTAGGCGTGGCGCAAAACCTCATCTCCGACGAGCTCAAAGGCCCGTTTCTGGAAGAGATCCGCAAGGAATACGCCCAAATCCGCGAGGAGCGTAAGGCTCGCGCCAAGCAGACCCGCCGCGTGCCCATTAAAAAGGCGCGGGAAAACAAAGTCCCCATCAACTGGACGGACTACAACCCGCCCAAGCCCAACCTCATGGGCGTTCAAGTCTTTGACCACTACGATTTTGAAGAGCTACTCACCCGCTTTGACTGGTCGCCATTCTTTCAGGCGTGGGAGCTGCACGGGCTGTTCCCGCGGATTCTGGACGATAAGGTAGTGGGTGAACAGGCACGCAAAGTCTATGCAGACGCCCAGAAAATGGTGCAGCGGATCATCGATGAACAGTGGCTGCAAGCACGCGCCGTCATCGGCTTCTGGCCCGCCAATACCGTGGGCGATGACGACATCGAGCTCTACACCGATGACGAACGATGCGAAGTACTCACCACCTTACACATGCTGCGCCAGCAGATGGAAAAGCGGGGCGATGCCCCCAACTACTGTCTGGCCGACTATATCGCCCCCAAGGAAACGGGGCTTAAGGACTATATTGGCCTATTTGCCGTCACCGCCGGCATCGGCATTGACGAGCAACTGGCTCGCTTCGAGGCGGAGCATGACGACTACAACAGCATCATGCTCAAGGCACTGGCCGACCGCTTTGCCGAGGCCTTCGCCGAGCGCATGCACGAGCGGGTGCGCAAGGAATTCTGGGGCTATGCCGTCGATGAAAACCTTACCAATGACGAACTAATCAAAGAAAACTATGTGGGTATTCGCCCTGCCCCTGGCTATCCCGCCTGTCCGGATCACACGGAAAAAGGCACCCTGTGGCAACTGCTGCAACCCGACGAACGCATCGGCCTCAAGCTCACCGAAAGCTACGCCATGACGCCCACTGCCGCCGTCTCCGGTTACTACTTCAGCCATCCCCAGAGCCGTTACTTCGGCGTGGGCGCCATCGGCCGCGATCAGGTGGAGGACTACGCCCGCCGTAAAGGCTGGAGCATTAGTGAGGCGGAAAAATGGCTCGCCCCTAATCTGGGTTACGATCCGGAGGATTACAATACCTGATGATAGCTATAATAATCTGAAATCACTGGACAAATACCATGCCGACACTGCCACGCATCCACTACACTGTCAAAGACTACGAGCAATGGCAGGGCGACTGGGAGTTGATCGAGGGCATGCCGGTGGCCATGTCACCTGCGCCCGTTTTAACCCATCAGCGCGTCAATTTCCTGATTATGATGGCGCTAGAAGAAAGCCTGAAGGACTGCGATCAGTGCCGTGTTATCCCTGAAGCCGAATGGCGGCTGGATCATGACACCGCTCTACGGCCGGATGGCGTAGTCATCTGCTATAAGCCCGAATGCTACCTGACCCGCGCACCCGAAATCGTCGTCGAGGTGCTCTCCCCCTCCACCGCCGAACTGGACGAGCACTACAAATTTGAGCGCTACGCCATCGAAGGCGTGCGCCACTATCTGCTGGTAGATCCGGATACCCTGCGAGTGCGCCATTTTATCCGCAATGATCAAGGGCGTTTTATCATCCAAAACGACCTGGAAAAAACCGGTCAGCTTGATCTGTCCCTTTCCACTGGCTGCACCGCTAACATCGACTTTGACCGGGTTTTCGACAATCTGTAAACAAAACGCCCGCTTTCGCGAGCGTTGACAACCTCCAAAGCCAAACCAGATCAAAAACCGCGCAGCTGCTGCATCTGCTCCTGCGTTTCCTGCTGCTGCGCTTTCATCTCCTGCATCTGCTGTTGTGCTTCACGTTGCTCCATCATGGCTTCACGGCTTTGCTGCATGGCCTCCAGTTGAGCGCGGGTGTCCACCGGTGGCAATTCCAGCCTGGCCAGGGTGCGATTGCTGGTGTCATGCACGCGGGCGATATTTTCGTTCTGAATACGCTGGGTTTCCAGAATTCGATCTGCCATCTCGCCAATCCGGTCAGCCATAATGCCGATCTGCTCCTCCGTAAAGAGAATGCGGTCTGCCATTACCCCGATATCGTCTGACAGGCGCAGCATAGCGTGGATCATGGTCTGCAGAGTATTGCGGTATTCACCGGCGGCATCATCCTCCACCTTTTCCGCCAGTTGCTCAATGCCTTGTGACAACTCAACCGCCACCTGAGACAGGCGCACGCTATCGTCCAGCAGCTTGCCGTATTCTGGCTGATTGACCACCTCAGTGGACAGCTTAGCTTCCAGGGCCAGTTGATTAACCCGCTTTTCATAAGCCTGCACTTTTTCAGCCAGCTGATTCAACTCCGCAGCGGTGAGTTCTTCCTGGGTTTTGGTGGCCAGGGTATGTTGCAGCGCACTGCCGTCTTCAATCAACTGCACGATGGCACGGTCAATGGCCTCCACCGAGTCCAGCGCCCAGGCAGGCAGTGCCAGTGTCAGTAGTAAAAGTAAATGAGCAATGTATTTGATCATGGTGATGTCCTCTTACGGGATGAATTTAAGGTGTTCATGAACTCATGATGTGCAATTTTTTTCATTTTAAAGTGGTTATGATAAAAAACCCGGAAAATCCGGGTGAAAATAGGCTTTTTCGCCGTACAAAAAATTCGATTTTGAAAAAAGAGGAGAGACCCTTACCCCAATACTCCATGATGTATGATCGGCAGCACACGGTAGAAGATATTAAGGGTAGGCAGCGCATTTTGAAGGTCAGACAGTAGCGGCTCTATCTCCTCTGCGCTCACCTCTACTTCAAACTTTACTTTACGCTGTGCACCCGCTACCTTTTCCATAGCATTCAGATGCTCATGGGGCTGGCCAAGGCCTTCTGCCCGGAGCATAGTAAAAAATGGCATTTCAGGTTGCGCCAGCAAAAAATCTACTACCTGAGTATATTGCGCCTCAGGCACAATCAATTGGAGCAGTTGATCCTGGTTGTTCATACCTGCACCTCCTTATGCGCTTTCTTAAAGCGGGCAATATAACGATAGACAATTGGCAAAATCAGCAAAGTCAATGCCGTTGAGGTAAATAACCCGCCGATGACCACAATGGCTAATGGGCGCTGAATTTCCGAGCCAGGGCCGGTGGCCAGTGCCAGCGGAATCAGCCCCAACATGGCAATAGAGGCGGTCATCAATACTGGACGCAGGCGGCGTTTGGCACCTTCGATCACCACCTGCTCAACAGGCATCCCCCGCGCACGCAGCTGGTTAAAGTAGGTCACCATCACCACCCCGTTGAGCACGGCAATGCCCAAAAGAGCGATAAAGCCTACAGAAGCCGGTACGGAGAGATACTCGCCGGTCACCCACAGCGCTACAATGCCACCGATCATGGCCAAAGGCACATTCAACATGATCAGCAGGCTTTCTGCCACGGATTTGAAAGTCGCAAACAGAATGATAAAAATCATCCCCAGCGCAATAGGCACCACAATACTCAAGCGTTCAGCCGCCCGCTGCTGGTTTTCAAAGGTGCCGCCCCATTCTAAATAATAGCCCGTAGGCAACTTCAACGATTGTGCAGTTTTCTGCTTGGCTTCTTCTACAAAGCCCACCAGATCACGCCCTTCGATATAGGCGATTACCGTTGAGTAGCGTTTACCCATTTCACGCTCTACGCGCACAGGACCATCCACGTGCTCAACTTTAACAACTTCTCGCAATAAAATGCGTTCGCCAGTATCCAGCACCAGCTCCATATTCAGAAAGTCCTGTTCAGCACGGCCTATCTGCGCTTCACCTTTGATCAGTAGCGGAATACGTCGTATATCCTGATAAATAACCCCCAACGGCAAGCCTTCCAGTTGCGCACGGAGCAGATCTTCCAGCATATCCACATCCAACCCCAAACGACCTGCTTTCATGCGATCTACCGTCAGCTTCAGATAACGGGAACCTTCATTGACAGGTGTATAGACATTCGCTGCACCGTCAATGTTTTTAAGCAGTGCTACCAACTGCTTGGCGGTGTCATTAAGTTTTTCCGGATCATCACCAAATACCTTCACCGCCAAATCCCCACGGGCACCCGTGAGCATCTCATCCACCCGCATCTGAATGGGCTGGGTAAAGGCATAGTTCACCCCAGGGAAATAGGTGTCCATGACTTTCTGAATTTCTGCAACCAGTTCAGCTTTAGTCTGCATGCGCCATTCAGATTTTGGTTTCAGCACCAAAAAGCTGTCAGTATCGTTCAGACTCATGGGATCAAGTCCAATCTCGTCAGCCCCCACACGCGCGACCATGCTTTTTACCTCCGGCACATACGCCAGAATCGCCGCCTGAATACGCTTATCCAGTGCCATGGAAGCTTCCAGGCTAATAGACGGTGCCTTTTCGATCTGCAGCACAATGGTGCCTTCATCCATCTGCGGCATAAAGCTCTTGCCCACTTGGGTAAAGATCAAGCCCGCCCCTACCAGTGCCAGCAACGCACCGCCAATCACAGCCTTGGGATGCGCCAATGCCTTTTTCAGAACTGGCTCATAACCTTTCAGCAGTTTACGAATCAGCCACGGCTCCTCGTGGGAAACCTTTTTCACCAGTAGAGCGGTCAATGCCGGAATCACCGTCAATGAAAGTACCACCGCTGAAGCCAGTGCAAACACGATAGTCAAGGCCACCGGCGAGAAGAGCTTGCCTTCCAACCCTTCCAGCGTCAAAAGCGGCAGAAAAACAATCATGATAATGCCGATACCAGAGATGACCGGCATGGCCACTTCACTGACTGCACGGTAGATAATATGCAGCGTCGGCAGCTTGGCACGGGTTTTTTCCATATGGGTGACAATATTTTCTACCACCACAACTGCCGCATCCACCAGCATGCCGATGGCGATCACCAGCCCGCCCAGAGACATGAGGTTGGCACTCATGCCATAGGTGCGCATCAGCATGAAAGTCACCAAAATCGCCAGCGGAAGAATCACCGCCACTGCTACCGCAGCACGCAAATTCCCCAAAAATACCAGCAGCAACGCCAGCACCAGCACAATTGCTTCAATCAATGCCTTGCTCACTGTCCAGGTCGCTTTGTTCACCAGATCAGAGCGGTCATAGAAGATATTGATGCTAATCCCCTCAGGCAATCCATTTTTCAGCTGCGCCAGCTTTTCTTTGACACCGGCAACGACTTCACGGGCATTGGCTCCCCGCATCCCAATCACCAGCCCCTGCACCGCCTCAGCCTTGCCGTCTTTAGTGACACCGCCGTAACGGGTCAAATGATCAATGGTAACAGTGGCCACATCCCCCACAGTCACCGGTATGCCTTCTGATACTTTCACAACCGTTGCGGCAATATCCTCAAGACTGGTGTAGTTGCCCTGAGTACGCACCAACAACACCTCCTCACCCAGTGTCAGGCGTCCCGCGCCGTCATTGCGGTTATTGTGCATCAGCGCGGTGCGCAGCATGTCAAATGTCACGCCCATAGCTGCCATTTTTGCCATATCTGGCTTCACCGTATACACGCGCACATAGCCGCCCAGCGCGTTCACATCCGCCACCCCAGGCACGGCGCGCAAAGCAGGACGGATCACCCAGTCCAACAAATCCCGCTTTTCCATAAGTGTCATGGTGTCACCTTCAATGGTGAACATGAGCATATCCCCTAGCGGGGTGGCAATCGGTGCCATCCCACCGGTGACACCCGCCGGCAGTTCTACACCGCCCAGCCGTTCGGCCACTTGCTGACGTGCCCAATAAATATCCACGCCGTCTTCAAACTCCAGCGTAATATCAGCAATGCCGTATTTTCCCATGGAGCGCATTAACGTCTGCCCTGGTATCCCCAGAAGCTCCATCTCCAATGGCGCAATTACCCGGTCTTCCACTTCAGAGGGTGTCATCCCCGGTGCTTTAAAAATAAGCTTCACCTGAACAGGCGAGACTTCCGGAAAAGCATCAATGGGGGGTTTTATTCAGTGCCAGCCAGCCTCCGCCTAAAATGGCTGCTACCAGCATCAGCACAATCAGACGCTGTGCCAGAAAAAAACTGATCAGTCGATTAATCATTCTTCCTCGCCTCCTTCCATCATGCCCTTAAGGAAGATTGCGCCATAACTGACCACCTCAGTTCCCGCTTTCAACGCCGGGCTGCGCACAATCGCCCAGTCCGCATTGCGGCTGATCATCTCCACCTGCACCGGTTTAAAAGTTTCACCCGTATGCACAAATACGCCGGGCGCACCTTCCAGAGCGACAACAGCATGGCTGGGTACCCGCCAAGACTGCACAGGCGCTGCTTTAACAAACTGTGCCCGCACAAACTGCCCGGGCAGCAATTTACGTTGAGCATTATCAAACAATACATGCACCGTCACCCGCTGTGTCATCGGGTCTGCCTGTTGTGCCACATAACGCACTTTACCCTGCACGGCATCCGGCACTAGGGTGACAGACTGTCCCACCTCAATAGTGCGTGCCTGCGCCACCGGCACCGCCACATCAACGATCACCTCTTCAATTTCTCCGATCTGCCCCAATACAGCTTGCGCAGGCACCTCCTGATTGCGCTCTACCTGCAAGTCAAAAAAACAGCCCATCTTTGGGTGCACGCAAAGTCAGTAGCGCAACTGGTTTGCCGGTGCGCGCCACCGCCTTCAGCTGATCCGCCTGCAAACCTGCATAACGCAGTGCATCATAAGCGGCTGTCTGGGCATGCTCCGCCTGTGCCAGGGCGGTTTTGGCCGCCAGGTACTGCTTCTGAGACAGGCTGCCCGCCTGATAGAGACGCTCCGCACGGGCAAAGTTTTTCTGTGCCTGCACCTGTTGTGCCCGTGCATCCAACCAGCGTTGCTGCATGGTGACCAGCTCCGTGCTGTACAGCGTGATCAGTGGCTGACCTTTTTTAACCTCACCATGCACAAAATGCACGGTGTGAATACGCCCGCTGACCGGGGCGCTGAGCATGTCCCGATGCGCCAGCGGAATATCCACCTGTCCCGGCCAGGCATAGCTTTTCACCTGCTGCACCGGGCTGACCGGCTCAAACTTCAGCCCCAACGCCTCTACCTGTGTGGTGTTGAGCGAAATGGGCTCCAAAGCATGCACGGCTGTCATGCCAGTCATCAAAAGTGCTGCGGTAAGGTAAGTCAATTTACGTATCATAGGGTTATTCTCCTGCTGCCTGATTGAACTGATACACTGCGCGAATATAAGCGGCTTCTGCCTGTGCCACATTTAATTGCGCATCCAGATAAGCCTGCTGTGCCAACAGCAACAGCTGTAATGAAATTTCACCCTGCTGCCAGGCCATTTCAGAAAGTTTCAACGCCTGCTGAGCT
>CAYRSN010000036.1:0-12187 GCA_964427185.1 uncultured Piscirickettsiaceae bacterium
GTTTTAGCTAATTATAGGGATTGTGCGCGCTATTGCAAATAAAATTGATTCTTGTTTGTTCTGGATCAGGTTTTCAGGCAGGATTGGTCTTGCGCTGGATTTGATACAGTGCAACTTCTCCCAGCAGGTTAGGCAGCAGTTTCATGCCAAGAGTGGTTTCGTGTTGTTGATTGACGACTGCGCGGCGCACGATTTCAATGCCTTTTTCCGCACACAGGGATTCAAAATCCTTAAACGTACACAGGTGGATGTTGGGCGTGTCATACCAGTGGTAAGGCAAAGTGTCCGTTTCCGGCATGTGGCCGTTGAGCAGCAGCTGCAGGCGGTTTTTCCAGAACCCAAAGTTTGGGAAGGTGACGATACTCTGTTTGCCGATGGTCAGCATTTCTTCCAGCAGCAGATCTGGGCGGTCTACCACCTGTAAGGCTTGCGTCATGATGACATAGTCAAAGCTGTCCTGATCAAAATAGTCCAGCAGGGATTTTTTGTTCAGGTTCGCTTGAATGACGTTAATGCCGTTTTTGATGGACTCAATAATCAAATTAGGATCCAGCTCCATGCCGTAACCGCTGCAGTGACGCACCTCCTGCAGGTGTGTCAGCAGGGTGCCGTCGCCGCAGCCTAAATCCAGCACACGGCTATTCGGGGCAATCCAGCTAGAGATGAGCTGAAACTCTGGTGAAAGTAGGCGTTGCTCATTCATGCGTTCACCTCCTGAGCGACGCGTTGCATGTAAGCTGTAAAAATGCCTTCATAGAAAGGGTTGGGTAGCAGAAAGGCGTCATGTCCATGTTGAGACTCGATTTCCGCATGGCTGACATCTTTATCGTTATCCAGTAGGGCGCGTACGATTTCTTCACTGCGTTCCGGGCTGAAGCGCCAGTCGGAGGTAAAGGAGATCACCATGAACTTTGCCTGCACATGCGCCATGGCACGGCTGAGGCTATGGTCAAAGTCGGCTGCGGGGTCGAAATAATCCAGCGCCTTGGTCATCAGCAGATAGGTATTGGCATCGAATTTTTGCTTGGTGGCGAACTTTTCCCCCTGATAGCGCAGGTAGCTTTCTACCTGAAACTCCACATCAAAGCTGTATTTCAGCTGATCACGCAGCTCACGGCCGAATTTTTTGCCCATCAGGTCATCGGAAAGATAAGTCAGATGTCCCAGCATACGCGCCAATGCCAGGCCGCGCTTGGGTATGACGCCATGCTCCAGGTAGCGCCCGCCGTGAAAATCCGGGTCTGACATGATGGCCTGACGTGCTACTTCATTAAAAGCAATATTCTGGGCAGAGAGCTTAGGGGCGGCGGCAATCACCACAGCATGACGCAACCTGTCCGGCAAGTCGATACTCCACTGTAACACCTGCATGCCCCCTAAGGAGCCGCCAATGACCGCTGCCCATTGTTCAATGCCTAAATGCTGGCGCAGCTTGTCCTGGCTGACGACCCAGTCTTTTACTGTCATGATGGGGAAGTCAGGGCCGTAAGGCTTGCCGGTTTTCGGGTTGATACTGGCAGGGCCTGTGGAACCGTGGCAGCCGCCCAGATTGTTGATACCGACAACAAAAAACCGATTCGTATCGATGGGTTTACCCGGACCCACATAGGTTTCCCACCAGCCCGGCTTTTCATCACCTTCGTAATAGCCAGCTACATGATGATTGCCGGAAAGTGCATGGCAGATCAAAATCCCGTTGCTGCCTTCGGCATTGAGTGTGCCGTAAGTCTCATATACCAGATCATATTCGGGAATGACCCCACCGCTGACTGTATGCAAGGGCTCTTTGACATGAAGTGTCCGAGGGGAGATGATGCCAACACTGTTCTCTTTCATAGGCGAAATTATAGAGGAAAGCAGAAGCGTTAGGGGTTGTATATAATTATGTATAGCTTTATCTTATGCATGAATAGAATTATTAAATAATCTTCCAAGAGGATTTGAATGATGAAAAAGTGGCTTCTGATGGGAATGTTGACTGCTGCCATGCCGGCCATGGCGGCGGATATGGCGCAGCTGAAACAGGAGGGGCGCAGTATTGCCAAGCAATTTCTGGGGGAGCTGAAGCCAGAGTTGCAAAAGGCGATGAAATCCGGTGGGCCGGTGCATGCGATTGATGTATGTCACAAAAAAGCACCACAGATTACCGCTGAGATGACCGAGAGAACTGGTTGGGATTTGAAACGCACCAGCTTAAAAGTGCGAAATCCGGAGAATGCACCGGATACCTGGGAAAAGGCGGTCATGGAAAAGTTCGTGCAGCAGCGTGCGCAGGGCGTATCACCTAAGCAGCTGGAGTATGCCGAAGTCGTGACCGAAAACGGTAAGCAGGTGTTTCGTTATGCCAAAGCGATTCCGACAGGCAAGGTGTGTGTGGTTTGCCATGGTGCGCATGTTGCCAAACCCGTGATGGAGAAAATTAAAGTGTATTACCCTCACGATCAGGCCACAGGTTTTAAGCCGGGTGATATTCGCGGTATTTTCAGCTTTAAAAAGCAGCTTTAATCTTACTGGCCTTTTAAAATTACCCGATGCCCGCCGATTGGCGGGTTTTTTTATGCTGGATAAAAGCAGGTGCCATAAAGTCCAGAGCGGTTTGCACCTGTGATGCTGGTGTAGTCCACAGGCTCTTGGTGCCAGCGTTTTTTCGCCAGCCAGGCAAAGAGCATGGCTTCCAGGACATCGGCCGGATAGCCCAATGTATCGCAGGTCATAACGGCTGTTCTCCGCCCTCCACTCTCTGATCTCCGTCTTCCGTCCTCTGTCTTCTGTCCCCCGGCCTCCGTCCTCTGTAAAGGGGGTCTCCCCCACTTTTTCAGTTTGAAATTTTTTTGTGCATTGAATTTGCTTAGAAAATACTGGATTTGAGCCCTTAAATAACCATTTTCTGCGCCACCACCACAGAGTTTGATGATTTTTGGGGAAAAAGGGGCAAGATCGCGGGCAATGGTGGCAGCGGTGAGGGCGGTGGCGGTGGCCAGCTGGTCTTGAGGAGAAAGTGATGAGGTGAGGTGTTGCTCGAGCCAGGCAAGGGAGAACTGCTCCCGTCCAGTGCTTTTGGGGGGCGGCTGATGGAAATAGTCGTCTTGCAATAGGGTTTCCAGCAGGGCGGTATCTACCTTGCCCTGAGCGGCGAACATGCCGTCCGGGTCGTAGGGGCGGTTGAAATGTTTCTGAGTCAGCGCATCGAGAATGCTGTTGCCTGGGCCGCTGTCCCAGCCGAGCAGGGTGTTGTCTTGAGTTTTGAGGCTGATATTGGCAATACCGCCGATATTTACCACTGCCCAAGGAGCTGGGAATGCCTGCATAAGCACAGCATGAAACAGAGGTGCCAGGGGTGCACCTTGCCCACCCAGTGCCAGATCACTCTGGCGAAAGTGGCTGATGACAGGCAGACCCGTTGTGGCGGCAATGACAGCCGGCTCTCCCAGTTGCCAGCTTGTGCCATATTCAGGGGCATGCCACAGGGTTTGGCCGTGAAAACCAATGGCGATGGGTGCGGGTTTGTCTTTTAGAAATCGGGTAATGGCTTCGCTAAAGGCGCTGTTCAGCTGCTGTTGTAGTTTGCTTAACTGCGGCAGGGTGGCGTGTTGTCCGGGGAGCTGTTGCAGCTGATGCTGTAAGGTTTCAGGAAAGGGTAGCGTCTCGAAAGCTTCCAGCTCCATGCCGTCTTGAAAATTGACCAGCCCCAGATCAATGCCGTCGGCACTGGTGCCTGAGAGCACGCCCAGAAAGCGCATGTTACTCAAAGCGCCCTGCCAGTGTGTGGTTGGCCATGCTCATACGTGCCAGCTGGCTGTCGAGCAGGCGGGCGCGTTGTGCAAACTGATCGCGATAGTCACGGGGCACTGGGGAGGCATCGGGAAAGCGAACTTTTAGGGGGTCGACATGGCGGCCATGGATGCGGAACTCGTAATGCAGGTGAGGCCCGGTGGCCCAGCCTGATTTACCGATATAGCCAATAATTTGCCCCTGTTTGACGTAGCTGCCCTGGCGGTATTTCCCGAAGCGAGAAAGGTGGGCATACACCGTGGTGTATTTGCCGGCATGCTGTACGAATACAACGCGGCCATAGCCGCCTTTCCAGCCGCGGAAGGTGATTTTGCCATTGCCGGTTACACGCACGGGGGTGCCGATTTTGCCACCGTAGTCCACGCCTCGGTGTGCTTTCCAGCGGTTGTGAATGGGGTGCCAGCGTTTGCGGGTGAACCGTGATGTGATGCGTACGTAATCGACCGGGTTGCGCATGAAGGCCTTGCGCAAATTGTGTCCTTGTTCATCGTAGTAGCCCAGTGTTTTGCCTTGGGTATCGGTAAGCAGAAAGGCTTTATGCGCCCCTTCTCGGGTGACGATTTCTGCGGCAATAATGCGTCCATCACCGATGTATTCACCATTAAGATATTTTTGTTCGTAAATCACTTTAAACTGATCACCACGGCGGAGCTGGCGTGCGAAATCAATTTCCCATTGATAAAGCTCTGCCAGAGACATGATGATCTTATCGGAAAGTCCGGCACGCTTGCCGGACAGATAAAGGCTGTCTTCAATCACCCCTACCGCACTGGCAGTGTGGATCTCTACCGGCAGGGAGACTTTCTGGATCGACCAGTCGCCTTCAGTGTTTTTTTCGGCGATGATTTTGGTGGTGCGGTTGATATGGCGCGTGATACGTATCAGTTCGCCTTGGCGGTAATGTGCCTCAAAGGTTTCACCGGGTACGAACCGGCTGAGCTGGCGTTTTTTGTCTGCCGCAGCAATGCGATAAATGGTGCGTGTCCCCACATTCAGGCGCTTTAAAACGCTGGAAAGTACTTCGCCTTTGCGCTTCTGTGTCTGTGTGGTCAGTGTCACTTCATCATGATCAGTGTCTTGAGCGGTGGCGACGGGCTCCGTAGTGGCTTCGGGAAGGTGAGGCAATGGCAATTTAACCAGCGCCAGCTGGCGGTCTGCTTCATTGGCCTGAGAAAAAGCGGTATAGCCCAGCAGCAAACTGCTGGTGAGAAAAAGCGAAAAAAACAGATACGTGCGGCGGATCATGTGTGCATAAAGCTCATACTTAAAGGGATTTGTTAATTTTAAGGCTTGTGATACATTAAAACAAGGCTAAAAGCGGCGACAAAGGTATAATTTACCGCACTTTAAAGTAACTAACAGGGAAGCAGACAGTGGCAGGGATCACCGATAACCCGCAGGTGAAAACCTTTCAGGGGCTTATTCACGCATTGGAAGACTATTGGGCACAGCAAGGTTGTGTCATCATGCAGCCGTATGATATGGAAATGGGCGCGGGTACTTTCCACCCCGCTACCTTTCTGCGTGCGGTCGGCCCGGAGCCTTGGCGTGCCGCCTATGTGCAGCCATGCCGTCGACCGACTGACGGGCGTTATGGAGAAAATCCCAACCGCCTGCAGCACTATTATCAGTTTCAGGTGGTGCTCAAGCCCTCCCCTGATGATATTCAGGAGCTGTATCTCAACTCTCTGCGCATGATGGGCATCGATCCGCTCACCCATGATATTCGATTTGTGGAGGATAACTGGGAGTCTCCCACGCTGGGTGCCTGGGGACTGGGCTGGGAAGTGTGGCTCAACGGCATGGAAGTGACCCAGTTCACTTACTTCCAGCAGGTGGGCGGGCTGGAGTGCTCACCTGTAACCGGCGAGATTACCTACGGGCTGGAGCGTATCGCCATGTACCTGCAGGGGGTAGACAGCGTATTTGACCTGGTCTGGGTTGAGGGGCCGGAGGGGGCTGTGACCTATGGGGATGTGTTCCATCAGAATGAAGTGGAAATGTCCACCTACAACTTTGAAAAGGCTGATACCGCTGTGCTGTTTCGTCACTTTGATGAGTGTGAGGCGGAATTTGAAAAGCTTATTGGTGATAACCTGCCGCTGCCGGCTTATGAGCAGGTGCTTAAAGCCTCACACACATTCAACCTGCTGGATGCCCGGCATGCCATCAGTGTCACCGAGCGAGCCCGCTATATTGGCCGGGTGCGCACTATGGCGCGTCAGGTGGCGCAGGCCTACTATGATCGCCGTGAAGCGCTGGGCTTCCCCCTGGTGAAAAAGGAGCAGCAGTAATGGAATACAAGGATTTTCTGTTTGAGTTGGGCACCGAGGAGCTGCCCCCCAAAGCATTGAAGCGTCTGCGGGATGCACTGCGTGAAGGAATCGTGGCAGGCTTGGCAGAAGCGAAATTGAGCCATGGAAAGGTGGCAGCTTATGCAACACCTCGTCGGTTAGCCGTACTGGTGCGAGGATTGCAGACGCGTCAGGCTGACCAGACGATCGAGCGCCGAGGGCCAGCTAAAAAGGCAGCTTTTGACGCGGAAGGTCATCCCACCAAAGCCTTGGAGGGGTTTGCCCGTAGTTGCGGTGTCACACCTGCAGAGCTAATAGAGATAGAAACGCCTAAAGGTATCTGGATGGGGTATGTGCTGCAGCAGCCGGGCAAGCCTGCGCTTGAGCTCTTACCGCAGATTGTGCAGCAAGCGCTGGAAAAGCTGCCTATTCCCAAACGTATGCGCTGGGGCGCGCGGGCGGCGGCATTCGTGCGTCCGGTGCACTGGGTGGTGATGTTGCTGGGAGATGAAGTGGTTCCCTCTACCATTTTGGAGCATAAAGCCGACCGTGTGACCCATGGTCACCGTTTTCATGCACCTGAAGGTTTTGCACTGAATACGCCTGATGATTATGTGCCCACCCTGCGTGAGCGGGGCTATGTGGAGCCGGATTTTGATTTGCGTGCCGCGCAGATTGCGGAACAGGTACAGGCCAAGGCGGCGGAAATCGGTGCTAAAGCGGTGATTGACCCCGGCCTGCTGGAGGAGGTCACTGCGCTGAATGAATGGCCACAGGCGGTTATGGGCAGTTTTGATGAGGCGTTTCTTGAGGTGCCGCCGGAGTGCCTGATCTCCGCCATGAAAGGGCACCAGAAGTATTTCCATGTGGTGGATGTGCAAGGGCAGCTGCTGAATTACTTTATTACGGTTGCCAATATTGAGAGTAAAAAACCGGATGCCGTGCGTGACGGTAACGAGCGGGTCATTCGTCCGCGCTTGGCGGATGCTAAGTTTTTCTGGGATCAGGATCGCAAGGTGCTGTTGGAAGATCAGCTGCCACGACTGAAAACAGTAGTGTTTCAGCAAAAGTTGGGCACTCTGCTGGATAAGGTGGATCGTCTGGAAAACCTCGCTGTTAAAATCGGTCGTATGCTGGGCGAGGAGGCTACTCTGTGTGAGCGTGCGGCACACCTGTCCAAATGCGACCTGATGACGGAAATGGTGGGAGAGTTCCCTGAGTTGCAGGGGATTATGGGGCGTTATTATGCATTGGCACAGGGAGAGCATCCGGCAGTGGCGCAGGCTTTGGATGATCAGTATAAACCGCGTTTTGCCGGTGATGCACTGCCTGAAGCGGGCATCAGTCAAACGCTGGCCATTGCCGATAAGTTGGATACCATTACGGGTATTTTTGGCATTGGTGAGGCGCCTACGGGGGATAAAGACCCTTATGGCCTGCGCCGGGCTGCGCTGGGCGCGCTACGTATTATGATTGAAAAGCAGTTGCCACTGAATCTGCGTGAGCTGGTCATGCTTAGCCTGAAACAGCATGATGCCGTCACGTATTCCGATGCCCTTCGGGATGAAATCGTGGACTTTATGTACTCTCGTCTGCGTGCCTGGTATCTGGAGCAGGGCGCGACAGCAGAGCAGTTCGAGGCTGTACGGGCTGTGCGTTCTGATTTGCCTTTGCAGTTTGATCAGCGTATGCAGGCAGTACGCCGTTTTGCCGAGCTGGAAGGTGCTGAGGCGCTGACTGCTGCCAATAAGCGCATTGGTAATATTCTGAAAAAGGCCGGTGAAGTTTCTGCAGCCGTGGCACCGGAACACTTTGAGGCGGAAGAAGAAAAAGCCCTGTGGGCAGCCTATCAGGCATTGAACCAGGAAGTAGCTCAAATGGTGCAGGCGGGGGCGTTTACTGCCGCTATTGAACGGTTGGCAACGCTACGCCCTGCGGTGGATGCTTTTTTTGATCATGTCATGGTCATGGCGGAAGATGAAACACTGCGCCAGAACCGTCTGGCGTTGCTGGCAACTTTGAAGGCCTCATTTGATCAGGTTGCTGATTTGTCCAAGCTATCGGGTTGAACGATGCGTTTGATTGTTTTAGACCGCGATGGCGTGATTAACGAAGACTCTGATGCCTTTATTAAATCCCCTGATGAGTGGCAGCCGGTGCCCGGTAGTCTGGAGGCGATTGCCCGTTTGAGTCAGGCAGGCTGGACGGTGGCGGTGGCTACCAATCAATCCGGCATCAGCCGAGGCCTGTATGACCGTGCCACGCTTTCTGCCATGCACCAGAAAATGCAGGCAATGCTGGCATCACTGGGCGGGCACGTGGATTGGGTGAGCACCTCCCCCTATCAAAGCCACGAAAATTCTCCGGCGCGTAAGCCGGGGGTAGGTATGTTGCACGCTATAGCCTGGCGCTATGGTGTGCGTCTCGATAGTGTTCCCTTTGTGGGGGATACCTTGGGGGATGTGCAGGCAGCACGCACGCTGTCCATGCAGCCTGTATTGGTGCGTAGCGGCAAAGGCGAACGCGCACTGGCGGCGCACGGTGAGCAGCTGATGCAATGGCACGTGCCTGTGTATGACAACTTATTGGCGGCTGCGGAGGCTTTATGGCTCAGCTGAAGTCATGTCCGACCAAAACCGTACACTCTGCCGAGTATTCAGAAGCTCACCCGCCCGCTCCCACTGCCAGACCTGAATATCCGCCCAAATGGCAGCTTTATGTACGCGCCAGCCTGTTTGAACTGGGGCGTATCAGTACCATGATTTTTTTTGCCGTCACTGGCCAGTTGCTGTGGTTATTCCCCTTTAAGGTGCGTTATCGCTATATGACTTTATGGGGCAAGTTTGTGTTGTGGTGGCTGAAGGTGACCTGTGATGTGCGTTATGAAGTTCACGGGTTGCAGCATGTTGATATGCATAAAAATGGCCTGATTTTTGCTCGACATGAATCCGCATGGGAAACCATCGCCCTGCAGTCCATATTTCCGCCGCAGGTGTATGTGCTCAAGCAGGAGCTTTTGCGTATTCCTTTTTTTGGTTGGGGCATGGCGCTGTTGCACCCGATTGCGCTGGATCGCCAAGCCGGGCGTAAAGCGTTGGTCAAATTGGTAGAACAGGGCTTGAAACGCCTGAAAGCAGGGTTGTGGGTAGTAATTTTTCCGGAGGGCACACGTATGCCGCCGGGGCAGGTGGGCGAAATTAAAATTGGCGGATCCATGTTAGCGACCAAGGCAGATGTGCCCAGCTATCTGATCAGCCATAATGCGGGAGAGTGCTGGCCGAAAAATAGCTTTTTGAAATACCCCGGTACCATAAAGGTGCTCATCAGCGAGCCATTTTACTTTTATGGGCAAAAGCCAAAACAGATCAGCGCACAGATGCATACTTGGTTTGCACAGCACTTGTTGAGTCAACCGCAGGGAGGAGCGCGCCGGGATTAACCGTAAAGGATGCATATGAGTAAAGCTGCCACTTTATTAGGCGCCATCATCGGCTTGATCGTGCTCTTGTTGAGCATGGTAGATTATGATCAAGGCCAGATGATAGGCGCTTTTTTTGACTGGAAGGCATTGGGTGTGGTGCTGGGCGGTACACTGGCAGCAGTGCTGGTGAATTACCCTTTGAATCAAGTTATGTGTGTTTTTTTGGGTGTGTGGCATGTGCTCAGCCGCGAGCCGCCTGATACTGAGCAGGTTGTGGAGCAGGCAATGGAATTGGCGCATCATGTGCAGCGAGAGGGGTTGTTGGCGCTGGAAAAGCGTCAAAATTTGATTGAGGATGATTTTTTCCGTTTTTCCCTTTCTGAAGCATTGATTTATAAGGAGGAGCAGGCACTTCGTCAAGCGCTTGAAAACCGTATGAATGTGCACTTGCAAAAAAAGATGATATGTCAGGAGGTGTTTAATACGATGGCTGCGTATGCCCCGGCTTTTGGCATGATGGGCACAGTGATGGGGCTGATTATCATGATGACTAACCAGGGTGGTGATCAGGCGGCAGCGGCCTATGGTGTGGAGCAAGTACAGGATATGCTTAGTGGGCTTTTAACTGGCATGGGGTTGGCACTGGTTACGACGTTTTACGGTGTGCTGCTGGCCAATCTGGTGTTTATGCCGATTGCAGGTAAGCTGAAGCTGCTGGCTGAGGCAGAGTATTTTAAAGACCGCATGGTGGTTGAAGCAGTGATGGCACTTCGTCAACAGGCATCTCCTTTGATGGTGAAAGAGCGCCTGTTGGCTTTTGTAGATGAACGTCTGCAGCAAAAATTGGAGGCGTTGCGCTGATGGATTTTACCCACTTTCAAAAGCGGGAGGCGCATCGTCAGATGCGCTTTCAGCGTATTTGGCTGCTGACCTATGTGGCACTGTTTTCTGCGCTGTTAGCTTTTTTTATCATTATGATCACCATGGTTCAGCTTGAAGGGATTCCTGAAAAGCGGGCACACCAGATTTTGACACAACAGCTTTATGTTGATTTACGTACAGAGGCACACCGGCGCGGTCTGATCTGGCTGAACATTGAAAACAACTTTCCGAAAGGAGTGCGTATTTACCTGAATCCGGCATATTTTGCTGTGCCTCTGTTTTCAGATGGAGCGGAAGAGGTTGCTCCGCGTTACCGAGCCTATATACGTGCCATAGGGCGCCTGTTGAGGGAATTGAATCAAGCCTCCTTTCAGCAGCGTTATGCCTATTTGATTCAGCAGATGGCTTCGCGTGGTTATCAGGTGCGCTTGACGCTGCGTATAGAGGGGCATACGGCGGCTCCGAAAAAGGATGAAGGCGTTGTTGGGCAGCAGTTGGTAGAGCAGAGTGTGTTTCGTGCTTACCATGTGATGCAGCTGATGCGGCAGGTCAGCAGGTTGCCGGATGCGTACTGGGGAGTTGCCGGTTATGGCCCTTGGCACCCACTCTTTCAGATGGCGGCGGATCCTCGCAATCATCGTATTGAGCTGTTTGTGCAGCCGGAGATGAGCAGGCTTAAACATGCCACAGAAAATATTTGATACGGCTGCGGAGCGGGCGCGCAGTATCTGGTTGCTCTCTTTTGGGGATATGACGACTCTGCTGATCACTTTCTTTGTTATGGTGCTGGCGTTGAATTACAGTACCATTTCCCGTGTGCAGAAATGGGTGGAAGGCGAGCTTGATCATGCTTATGAGGTTCTGTCACAGGTAGTAGCTGAGAAACAGCTGGATTTGATCGAGCTGTACCGTGATAGCCAGGGTATTTTGATTCGGATTAAGACAGATCAGGCGTTTGCATCCGGTGCTTATGAGCCTACTTTGGCACTCAGGTATCAATTGCTAGAAATCGGGAGGGAGTTTCGCTATCTGCGTCTTTTTAATGAGTGGGAGCAGCCGGTGGGGCGTGTTGTTTTAAAAGATGCCCGGGCGCACCATAGCCGCTTTCAGCCGGAAATCAGTGTGGAAGGGCATACGGACAGTGATTCGATCGCGCCTTGGTCGCCTTTGAAAAACAACTGGATACTTTCTGCCTTACGGGCGCAAAGTGTGATGGAGCAGCTTGTGTATGCTTCAGCCATGGATCCGAACTGGTTTTCTGTTACGGGTTACGGTGATACGCGTCCATTGGTACCTAATGACTCACCTGAGCATAAGGCGATGAATCGCCGAGTGGAAATTCGCATTACCGCAGCTTTTGTCAGCGTCGAAAAGCATGATGTTCAATAATAACGATCTGCATCTATCTGAAGGAGTGGCATAAGGCATGATCGGCATCCATCACCAGCATGATAAGTCGCTGATTACGCTGATGACGCTGGAGCAGCGAAAGCGGGCGTGTGAAATATTGCGCAGCCTGAGCCTGGCGGAAATGCTGGTCAGGTTCAATAAAAGCCTTGAGGCGGCGGAAGACGAGTATTTTGTGCTGGGGATCTGTATGCTGGTAAAGCTCTCTTCTTTTGAACCGACGCATATGACATCTGTCCATGCCTGCATGGCGAAAAAGCTGTTTGAGCTGATTTTAATGCGAGTGTTTGGTGAAAAGGTTTTATCCAAAGATGGGTGGTATGCCTTTAAGATGGATCATTCTTATAGTGAACAGTGGCTCAGAAATATTGAGCACCGCTGTAAAAGTAAA
>CAYRSN010000037.1:0-11882 GCA_964427185.1 uncultured Piscirickettsiaceae bacterium
AATGAAAGACCGGGCTCGCTGATGCGGGCTTTGGTTAATGGCAGTTTATCAGAAAGAAAAAAGTAAATTGGAGCGGGAAACGGGACTCGAACCCGCGACCCCGACCTTGGCAAGGTCGTGCTCTACCAGCTGAGCTATTCCCGCTTGGAAGTGGCGTCCCGTAGGGGAGTCGAACCCCTGTTACCGCCGTGAAAGGGCGGTGTCCTAGGCCTCTAGACGAACGGGACGCATAGGACTTGCTTTAAGAGTGTTGCCAGCTACGGCTGACAACGAGAGGGTATTTTAGGGATTTATTCCGCATTGTCAAACTTTTTTTCATCAGCGTTGGGCGTGGTTGTCTGCTGGTAGCGTTCGGTAACCATTTTGCTGAGCAGATCAATGACTTCTTTGCTGGCAGCTTCTGCGCAATTGACTTTTTCCATGATTGTGTCGATCAGCTCAGGCTGATGGCGCCAGTCCTGCTTAACAAGCGCTATTGCTTCATGGGTGCAGTTGTGCACTTGCGCATGCCATTTTTCCAGGGCTTTGTAGCTGTGAGTATGTGAGAATTTATCTTTTCCGGCACCTTCATAATACCATTTGCCCAGACGGCAGTTATGATGGTCTACTTGAACGGCACTTGCCGATTCACCTTCGCCTTCATGCTCCAGCGCAGCATAGGCGTTTTCCATGTAGAGAATGTGATCTACTTTAACCAGTTGCCCAAAGAGGGCATCTTTTACCTGGCCAAGTGCCGAGGACATTTCATCAGAGGCCCGTGCCAGCTCGGTAAATTGCTGGTGAAACTGTTGCGTTTCTGTACTGGCTTTCTGTGCTTCGTCACTGAGCATCATGGTTTCCTGGACAATATTTTGAATACTACTGCTTAGGCGGGTGACCACTTCATTGACCTGCTCAGTAGTCTGTGAGGTTTTGGCCGCCAGTGCCCGTACTTCATCAGCTACGACAGCAAAGCCGCGACCATGCTCACCGGCACGTGCTGCTTCAATGGCGGCATTCAGTGCCAGCAGGTTGGTTTGCTCTGCGATATCTGCAATGATGCTCATGGTTTCACGGATGGAAAGACTGGCCTGATCCAGGCTTTCTGCCTGTTTGCCGAATGAACGCATTTTCTGATCCATATGTTGCAGGTTCTGCGCCAGACGGTTTGCAGTAGTCAGGCTGCGGTTGGCATCTTCGCAGTTTTGTGTGGCCTGGTTGGCAACCTGGCTGATTTGTTCCGAAAGGTTGATAAGATCCTGCTGGTTGATTTTGAGTTTGTTCAAAAGGTTGCTTTGGTTGCTGGTATGTAGCTTTGAAAGCAGGCGGTTGCGCTGGTTAAGTTCTTCATTGATTCTCATTTCATCCAGAGCGATATGAATATTACGAATGGTTTTGGCAAAATTTTCCGGGTAGCCGGCAATCAGGGGTTTACGTTTGTAGTCTCCCTGTGAGGCGGCTTTGAAGCTTTCCTGAATGTCTCTGAGATAGGCTTCCAGCATATCGAAAAAGTCGTTCAGATCCCAGACGACATGTCCGATTTCGCCCAGCCCGCGGGTATTGATCAGTCGGTGGTGGATTTTGCCGCCCAGTGTATCCAGCAGAAGTGAATGCACCTGATTCAGTGTATTAAAGGCACGCATAATGGTGCGGTAGATCCATAAGGCAATGAAAGGTGCAATCAGCATGGTGAAGATATTAAAAACAACTCCAAGTGAAAGTGTGAAGGGGTTTTGCAGCAGGTTCATGACAGCGGGCGCCCATACGAGCAGGATCAGTCCCATCAGTGCCCCAATGATCTGGTGACGCAAATAAGGAATGCGTTTGCTGATATGTTTTCTTTCCATGGTTAGTCCTCTATGCCATAGTGTTTGAATACCCAGTCCCGGTAGCTCATGTTTGCCTGCTTGAGCTGGGCGTGTAGGAACTGCTCAGCCGCATTGATGCCTTGCGACTGCTCAATCTCTTTCAGACGGGCATACAGTGCTTCAACCACTTGCAGGCGGTCGCGGTGCACAATAGGGCGGCGCACGGAGTAGTATCCCACCTGCTTGCCATCTGCCACATCAATGGTGACATTGGCAAACACCCAGTAATGATCGCCCGTGCGTGCCATATTCTTGACAAAACCAAACCATTCTTTACCGGCTTTTAAGGTTTCCCAGAGTATTTTGAAGGCAACTTTGGGCATATCCGGGTGGCGGATAATATTGTGCGGCTGACCGATTAGCGCGTAAGGTGGATAATCCGCAATGCGCATAAAGGTTCGGTTGGTATAGGTAATGGTGCCTTGCAGGTCAGTCTTGGAGACGATGAAACCATCCTTTTCTGTAAAAGGCACTTCATGCCCGGTAGGGCGGATGTTGTTCATATGCGAACTCCTCAGTATTCAAACGGATTTTATCGTATTGCAAAGAATATAAGCACTTTTTGTGCCAGAATATAGCTTTAAGATTACAGAATTGTGACCTCGGGCTCCAGCTGGATACCGAAGGTGTGAGTGACGTCTGTCTGGATATTGCGTGCCAGGGTAAGAATTTGCGAGCCGGTGGCTCGGCCGCGGTTAACCAGTACCAGCGCGTGGCGGCTGGAAACGCAGGCATCGGTATTGGTAAGACATTTTCCTTTCCAGCCGCATTGTTCAATCAGCCAGGCAGCGGATAGTTTGACAGTGTTATCTATAAGTTTGTGGTGGGGGAGGTCGGGCCACTTTTGCAGCAGTTGCTGAAAGTAGTCGGCATCGACGATAGGATTTTTGAAAAAGCTGCCGGCATTTCCCTCTTTTTGAGGGTCGGGCAGTTTGCTTTGACGAATGGCGATAATGGTATCGTAAATGCGCTGCGGGGTGAGCTGCTCTTCCGGAATGTGGTTGAGTGCTTCCTTTAAGGGGGCGTACATCAGGTTGGGGTGACCGTGCGGGTGTTTGCGCAGGCGAAAGGTGACACGATGAACAAGTAGTTGGTTTTGGTAGACTTGCTTGAAAATGCTGGTGCGGTAGCCGAACTGGCAATCCGCATTGCGAAACTCGAGCTTTTCTCCAGTAAACAGATTGAGTGCCTGGACACGTGTGATGGCATCGCGCACTTCAGCGCCATAAGCGCCGATGTTTTGCACAGGTGCTGCACCGACGGTGCCGGGGATGCCGCCCAGGTTTTCTAAGCCCCAGAGGTGTTTGGCAACACTCCAGCGTACCAAAGCATCCCAGCTCATGCCGCCGCCGACTGAAATCCAAAGTGTGTTCTCATCTTCTTTCATGACTCGGATTTGTTCAAAGCGGTTGCGAATGACCACGCCGTCTAAATCTTGTGTGAATAGAATATTGCTGCCGCCACCCAGCACATACCACGGCAGTGTGGCGATGACCGTATCGGAGCGTAAGGCGCGGATATCGCTTTGTTTGTCTATTTCAATGAAATAGCGTGCTTTGGCTGGAACATGAAAAGTGTTGTGATTGCTAAGGGGGAAGTGCGCTTGAATATGCATAAGCAGGTGAATTCAATTATAATGAATTCATTGTAACCGCATCTTTCTTTTTTCTACATAGGAGTCGTATCGTTTATGGGCACAATTCAGCTAAGTAAGCCTGCCTGGTCATCGCAATGGGTTTTTATTTTGGCAGCGGTTGGCTCGGCAGTGGGGCTGGGTAACCTTTGGAAATTTCCTTATATTGCCGGAGAAAATGGCGGCGGTGCTTTTGTATTGGTATATTTGCTGTGTGTTGTGCTCATTGGGTTGCCGGTTTTAATGGCGGAAATCGGTTTGGGACGTATGGGCAAGGCAAACCCACCGCAGGCGATGGCGAATCTGGCTGCTACTTTCCGTGCCAGTCCGCTTTGGGGGGTGCTGGGGATAATGGGGGTGTTGGCTGGGCTGTTGATTCTTTCTTTTTATACAGTGATTGCCGGTTGGGCTATAGATTATTTTACGGCAAGTGCCGTAGGGCAGTTTCGAGGGGTCTCGCACTCGGAAGTATCGGATTATTTTGAGGCACTGCTTGCCAGCCCGGGGGCGCTGCTGTTCTGGCATACAGTGATGGTGGGATTGACGGTGGCGATTGCGGCCAAAGGCGTAAAGAGTGGCTTGGAAAAAGCGATAAATGTAATGATGCCGCTGCTGTTTCTGATTCTGCTGGTGCTGTTGGGCTGGGCGGCAGCACAAGCTGGGTTTGCTCAGAGTGTAAGCTTTCTGTTTGAGCCCTCTTTCAGTAAGCTGAGCTGGGAGGCGGTGCTGGTCGCTATGGGGCATGCCTTTTTTACCCTCAGTATCGGTATGGGGGCGATGATGGTTTATGGCTCCTATTTGCCGGATAAGTATGCGATCGGTAAAGCGGCTGTGTGGATTGTATTTGCAGATACGCTTGTGGCGCTTTTGGCTGGTGTGATTATCTTTACGGTGGTATTCAGTAATGGTCTGGCACCGGGTGCAGGCCCCGGCTTGCTGTTTCAAACGCTGCCTATTGCTTTTGGGCAGATGAGTGGCGGATGGTTCTGGGGCACGCTGTTTTTCTTTCTGGTTGTGCTGGCGGCACTCAGTTCAGCGATCTCTCTGATTGAGCCAGCGGTTAGCTGGGTAGAGCAGAACTGGCGTATTGAGCGTACGCGGGCTGCATGGCTGCTGGGCGGGATTGTATGGCTGCTGGGCGTGGGAACGGTGCTGTCATTTAATGTCTGGTCTGAGGTGCATTTTTTGCCGGGTAAAACTTTCTTTGACTCTTTAGATTTTATCACCGCTAATCTGATGCTGCCGTTGGGTGGGCTTTTGATCGCGGTTTTTATGGCGTGGGTGGTTACAGATCAGGCGCGGCGGGATGAGTATCGGCTGCCGTCTTATCTGGATGCGGGTTTTAAGTGGGATTTGCGTTATATCGCACCGCTGGGGGTGATGATCGTGTTTGCTTCTAATTTGGCGCAGGATCCCTGGAAGCAGGTGCTGGCGGCGGGAAGCGCTCTGCTGTTATATGCGCTGTATGTATATAACCGGCGCAGAAGTATGTTGCAATGGCCGGAAGATCACACGATAAAGTGACATCAAATCTCTTTATCTCCACAATAAGCGTGTTTTGTCTATGAAATCAGGAGTACGGTATGGCATGGAATGAGCCGGGTAAGCCCAGCCAGGATCCTTGGGGATCGGGTGGGGATCAATCCCCTAAGGGGGGCGGCGGATCGGGGCAGAAAGGCTCTGATCTGGATGAGCTGTTAAATCAGTTCAAACAGAAAATGGGCGGCAGCAACCCTCTGGGGGGTGTTGGCATGGGGATTGTGCTGGCTGTGGCTGTGATCGTATGGCTGCTTTCCGGTATCTATATTGTGGATCCTGCTGAACGGGGCGTGGTGACGCGCTTCGGTGCCTATGTGGGAGAAACCAAGCCTGGGCCACACTGGCACTGGCCGTGGCCGATTGAGCGTGTCACGATCTTGAACGTAGATCAGATTCGACATGCCGAGATCGGTTACCGTTCCGGCGGTGGGCAGGGCATCGTGCAGCAGGTGCCTTCTGAGGCGTTAATGCTGACGCAGGATGAGAATATCGTAGATATTAAAATTGCGATTCAGTATAAGGTTTCCAGTGCACGGGACTATCTGTTCAATATCGCGGATCCGGATATTACGCTACGGCTTGCGGTAGAAAGTGCTTTGCGTTCCGTAGTGGGTAAAAACAGCATGGATTTTGTGCTGACCCAGGGGCGTGACATGGTGGTTTCACAGGTTAAAAACCTGGCGCAGAACTATCTGGATAAGTATCAGGCAGGCATGATGATTACCAGTGTGAACCTGCAGGATGCACAGCCGCCTGAGCAGGTGCAGGATGCCTTTGCGGATGTGGTAAAGGCGCGGGAGGATCGTGAGCGCTTAATCAACGAGGCGCAGGCCTATGCCAATGATATTATTCCTAAAGCGCGCGGGATGGCAGCACGTGAAATTTCAGAGGCGCAGGCCTATGAGCAGCGTGTAATTCAGCAGGCGGAAGGTGAGGCCAGCCGCTTTGTGAGTATTTTGACTGCCTATCGTCAGGCACCTGTGGTCACCCGTGAGCGGATGTTCAAGGATGCGCTGACCAATGTGTTTGCGAATACCAGTAAGGTCTTCATGACGGATGCAGAAGGTAAACTGATTTATCTGCCGTTGGATCAGCTGTCTAAACAGCCTGTAACGCCTCAGGCTCCTGTAGTGGAGCATCTGGCACCGGCGAGAAATGCGAGCTCTACTTTGAATAATCAGGAAACCAAGCAACCGGATCGCGGTGGAAGCCGACTTCGTGAACTGCTCAGATCAAGGGAGCTGCGCTAATATGAAAACGAATATCTTTTTTGTTGCCCTTGCAGGTGTTTTGTTTCTGGTCTCCAATGCCTTTTTCATTATTAAAGAGGGTGAGACAGGCATTGTGTTTCGACTGGGGGAGATCGTTCAGGCGGATTTGCAGCCCGGGCTGCATATGAAAACGCCTTTTGTGAACAACGTGGAGACGTTTGATGCGCGTCTGCAGACATTGGATGCACCGCCGGAGCGTTATCTGACGGTGGAAAAGAAAAACTTGATCGTGGACTCCTTTGCCAAATGGCGGGTGGCGGACAGTGCCAAGTTCTACACCACTATGGGCGGTGATTTTCGCCTGGCTAATATGCGCCTGTCTCAAATTTTGAAAGATGGGCTGCGGGCGGAGTTCGGGTCACGTACGGTCAAGGAGGTGATCTCCAGCCAGCGAGATGCCATTACCCATGCGATTACCGAAAAAGCCAAAAAGGATGCTTTGGCGTTTGGTATTCAGGTAGTGGATGTGCGTATCAAGCGTGTTGATTTGCCACAGGATGTATCTGAGTCGGTATACCGCCGTATGGAAGCCGAGCGTAAGCGTGTTGCAAATGAGCTGCGTTCGGAAGGTGCTGAGGCTGCGGAAAAAATCCGTGCGGAAGCGGATCGTCAGCGTGTGGTGATTTTGGCAGAGGCTTACAAAGAAGCGGAAATGCTACGCGGTGCCGGGGATGCCAAAGCGTCTGAGATTTATGCTAAAGCATATCAGCAGGATCCGGCCTTTTTCGCTTTCTTTAAGAGCTTGCAGTCTTACCAGGCGGCTTTCAAGGATAAGACGGATATTCTGGTGTTGGATCCCAAGTCGGATTATTTCCGTTTTATGATGGATCCTCAGGGTAAGGGTCAGTAAGCACGCATGAGTGAGTTTCAGGAAGCTGTCTTATGGGCGGCGCTCGGGTTGGCATTTATTTTTGAGGGCATTTTACCCTTTGCTTTCCCGGAGTTCTGGCGCCGTACCATGACACAGTTGGCGCAGCTGTCAGAAATGCAGCTGCGGATGATGGGGCTGACCAGCATTTTGTTGGGGTTGGCTTTAATATTTTTGTTGTAAAGGAAAGTAAGCAGGCATGACGGCCACACATATTTGGTTTACGCCGGAAGGCATTGAAGATTTACTGCCCTCACAGGCAGAGAAGCTGGAGTTTTATCGCCGCGAGCTGATTGACCTGTTCTCGGCATCAGGCTATATGCTGGTGCTGCCACCTGTGGCTGAGTTTGCGGACTCTCTTTTAACAGGCTCGGCACAGGATCTGGCAGAAGATACCTGTCTGTTTACGGATCGGATGTCTGGTCGGCAAATGGGCGTGCGGGCGGATATGACACCTCAGATTGCGCGCATTGCTGCTTCCAGGCTACATGGAGAATCCGGTGAGCAGCCGTTGCGGTTGTGTTACGCGGGTGAGGTGCTCAAAGCCGTATATAACAAGGCGGCCGGTTCCCGCAGCCCCTATCAGGTAGGTGTGGAGTTGTTTAATGTGCCGGGAGAGGCAGGGGACTTTGAAGTTATCCTGCTGATGCTTGAAGCAATGGAAGCTTTGGGGCTTGCGCCGGTAATACTTAGTCTGGGGCATGCAGGACTTGTTCGCAGCCTACTTGAAGAAAGTGGCCTGAACATGGTGCAGCAGCAGGCGCTAATCGATATTTTACAGCGTAAGGCTCGTCCGGAGTATGAGGCCTGGCTGGCAGAGCATAGTGCGTTCCTGCCTTATGGGCTACAGGCATTTTTTACCGACTGGCTCTATTTGAGTGGTGAGGCGGTTAGTGTTGTGGAGCAGGCAAAGGCTTTGCTTGTGGAGTACCCGGATCATCTTCAGCGAGTAGAGCAGCTGGCTGCCGCGGTTGAACTGCTTTCAGGTGCGATGCCAGATGTGAATGTGTTTTTGGATTTGGCAGAAGTCCGAGGTTATCAATATCACACCGGTTTGATTTTTAGCACCTATGTAACCAATGAGCATGATCAGGTGGTGCCGGTTGCTCAGGGCGGGCGTTATGACGGCATGGGTGCTGAATTTGGTGCGGCACTGGCGGCGACTGGTTTTAGTCTTGATCTGCGTGTCGTATTGGACATGCTGCCGCCGATTGAACGCCTTGGCAAGCGTGTTTGGGCACCGATGGCAGGGGATGTGGCTCTGCATGATAAGGTGCGTGATTTGCGAGCGGAAGGCTGGGAAGTGATCTGGTGTACACAGGTACCGGAAGGTGCGAAGCGCTATCTCAAGAATGAAAACGGAGTTTGGGTCGTTGTAGCATGAGTAAACGTAATGTGGTGATTGTCGGGACCCAGTGGGGTGATGAAGGAAAGGGGAAAATCGTCGATCTGCTGACAGATCGTGTCAGTGCCGTGGTGCGCTTTCAGGGAGGGCATAATGCAGGTCATACTTTGGTGATTGATGGCAAAAAAACCGTCTTGCACCTGATCCCTTCCGGCATTTTGCGTGAACAGGTTACCTGCATGATCGGCAATGGAGTCGTTTTAGCGCCGGATGCCTTGGAAAAAGAAGTGAATCAGCTGGAAAACAGTGGTGTGCCAGTACGCAGTCGCTTGGTGATCAGTGAAGCCTGCCCGTTGATTCTGGACTATCATGTGGCCATCGATCAGGCACGTGAAGCCCGTCGGGGTAAAAAAGCCATTGGCACGACCGGTCGGGGGATTGGGCCGGCCTATGAAGACAAGGTCGCCCGTCGCGGATTGCGGGCGGGTGATTTTAAAAATATGGCGGCGTTTGAAGATAAGCTGCGGGAAACGCTGGATTATCACAACTTTATGCTGACAAACTACTACCAGCAGCCAAAAGTAGAGTTTGCCGCGCTTTGGGCGAAGTGTGAGCACTACCATGCTTTGATTACACCTCTGCTGGGAGATATACCCAATCTGATTCATGCGCTGAACCAACAGGGGTGCAATATTATGTTTGAAGGTGCCCAAGGCACCTTGCTGGATATTGATCAGGGTACTTATCCCTATGTAACCTCATCCAATACGACAGCAGGCGGCGCAGCTGCGGGCAGTGGGATAGGACCTTGTCAGCTGGATTATGTATTAGGCATTACCAAAGCCTATGCCACCCGCGTTGGCGGTGGCCCTTTCCCAACGGAGCTGCCTTATGATGTCGCCACTGGAGAGGGCGATGCCATTGGAAAATACTTGGGTGAAAAAGGGCGCGAATTTGGCGCTACCACGGGGCGTCAACGCCGTTGCGGCTGGTTTGATGCAGTGGCCTTACGGCGTTCGGCACAGTTGAATGGGCTTTCAGGCATGTGTCTGACCAAGCTGGATGTGCTCGATGGACTGCCGGAAGTGAAGGTTTGCGTAGCCTATGACTATGAGGGTGAGCGCCGCCTGCTGCCGCCAACCAGTGCTGAAGAGTATGCCCGTTGTCAGCCGGTTTACGAAACCTTGCCCGGCTGGCAGGAGAGCACCGAAGGCGTATCCTCGTGGGAGGCATTGCCGCAGGCGGCAAAAGACTACATCGCTTTTCTGGAGGAGCAGGTAGGCGTGCCGGTGTCTATTCTTTCGACAGGGCCGGATCGAGCCGAAACACTGATTTTACAGGATCCGTTCGACCCTGCAACGCCTAAAACATGCGTATAAGACACAGGATATAAAAAATGTTGGAATTTATTCGAGAACGCGCTAAAGGTATTGTTGCCTGGGCGATTGTCATATTGATCGCTGTGCCTTTTGCATTATGGGGCATCAATAATTACTTTACCGGCCCGAAAACGATTGTTGTGGCAGAGGTGAATGGTGAGGACATCACCGCCATGGAGTTTTTGCGCATGTATCAGCGTCAGCGCCAGCAGCTGCAGCAACAGTTCGGGGATCAGTTTGAGCAGCTGGTGGAGGATAAGACGTTACGCAAGCAGGTGCTGGACCGCCTGATTGAAATGAAATTGATTCAGCAGTGGGCCATGGATCATGGTATGGCAGTCAGTGACGCACAATTGGCCATGGTGATTCAATCCGCCCCTGTTTTTCTTGATGAAGAGGGTAAATTTTCTCAACAGCGTTATGAGCAGATTCTGGCCGCAAATGGGCTGAGTATTCCTCAGTTTGAACAGTTGCAGCGTTTGAGTCTATTGGAACAGCAGTATCGTAACCTGACGCTTGCATCCAGTTTGGCAACTGGTATGGAATCTACACAGTTGATCAACTTGCAGCAGCAGATGCGCAAGGTGGGCTGGATTCTGTTTGACCTGCAGCCCTATTTGAACCGTATCAGCTTAAGCGATGAGGAAGTCTCAGCCTACTATGAGGCGCATAAAGATGAGTTTGTCGCGCCTGAGCAGATCATTGCGGAATATATCGTGCTTGATCGGCGTAAGTTAGCTGAGCAAGTGCCGGTAGATGAGTCAACGCTTCAGGCTTTTTATGAGGAAAACAAAGACCTGTTCACCGTGCCGGAACAGCGTCATGCACGCCATATTCTGATCACGGCAAAGCAGGGAGATGAGGCTTCTGAGCAGTCTGCACTGAAAAAGATTCAGGATATTCAGGCGCAGCTGAAAGCGGGTGAATCTTTTGAAAAGCTGGCTCAGCAACACTCTCAGGATCCGGGCTCAGCACCGGCTGGCGGGGATCTTGGCTATTTTGAGCAGGGTATGATGGTGCCGGCGTTTGACCAGAAAGTCTTCAGCATGCAAAAAGAGGAGATTTCCGAGCCGGTGCAGACCCAGTTTGGCTACCATCTGATTCAGGTGTTGGATATCAAGCCCAAGCGTATCCGTGCCTTTGAAGAAGTAAAAGATCAGGTGGCGCAGCTGTATCGCCAGCAGGAGGCGGATAAGCATTATGCAGACCTGCTGGAGCAGTTGAATACCCAGGCATATGAGCAGCCGGATACTCTGGTGCCTGCGGCCGAAGCGGTCGGTGCTAAGGTAGAAACTTCAGAGCCTGTCAGCCGGATGGAAGGTCAGGGCGTTTTCATGTCCCCGCAAGTGCGGGAGGCACTGTTTAGTGATGAAGTGCTGAAGCAACATCTTAATAGCCAGGTGATTGAGCTCTCGCCTGATCAGGCTGTTGTGGTACGGGTGAAAAAAGTCATTCCCGCCCGTCAGCAGGCTCTGGACGAAGTACGCGCTCAAATTGAAGCACAGCTGAAGCAGCAAAAAGCGGAAGCGCAAATCCAAAAAGAGGCGGATGATATTTTGGCACAGCTGAAATCCGGCGCGGATGTTGCCGATGTATTGCCGCCGCATGCACAGTGGCAGCCCCCACGGTGGCTTGAGCGTACGGCGACGGCAGTGCCCCCGGCACTGCTGGAAGCTATTTATAAAGCACCTAAGCCGGGGGAGGGTAAACCTGTCTGGCAACAGGCTACTCTGGAGGGTGTGCCAGTTATTTTCGTCATAGATGAGGTTAAGGTCAGTGATCAGAAGTTACCTGAGCCAATGGTCGAGCAACTGAAGCAAGCTTTGGCGGGTATCTGGGGAGATGCTGAGCTTACAGTGCGGATTGAGCTGTTAAAGCAGCAAGCTGACATTGAGCTTTATCCTTCCTATGAAACAGTGAAATAAGCGCTTAAAAGGCTGTTTGAAAGATAAAAACCCCGCTTTTAAAAGCGGGGTTTTTGTTTTTTGCGATTTTTAAAA
>CAYRSN010000038.1:0-9548 GCA_964427185.1 uncultured Piscirickettsiaceae bacterium
TTAAAAATATTACTTGGAAGGCAGATCATAGCGCTCTACCGGAAAATAAGTATCAATCCACCAGCTCATCAGCAAAATGAATAAAAAAGCGAGTATTGAGACAATAATCAGAGCCAGAGCAACTTTGTTGTCGTAAAACTTTTCTTTCCATTCTTTATGAAAAATGATGGGCTTCATAAACCAGAGAAAGAAAATAAAGCCACTGATGGCAATCAGGGTGATGCCCCAGTCCAACCAGCGTGGCAATGCCTCATTTAACATCTTGGCTCACCTGATGGTGCATGGCATATAAAAACTGTTCGTAAATATCCGTCAATGTTTTCAGGTGTGCAGTCGGTACCTGTTCATCCACTTTGTGAATGGTGGCGTTCAGTGGCCCCAGCTCGATCACCTGCGCTCCGGTTTGAGCAATAAAGCGTCCGTCAGAGGTGCCGCCACCGGTTGAAAGTTTTGGCCGGGTGCCTTGAACCTGCTCAATAGCTTGGCTGACCGCTTCTATTAAGACACCTTCGCGTTTGGTTAAAAAAGGCAGGCCGGAAAGCGACCAGTTAAGGTCGTATCTCAAGCCATGTTTTTGCAAAATCGCCTCGACTCCTTGTTGTAACTGTTCCGGGGTTTGTTCTGTAGAAAAACGGAAGTTAAATGTTACTTGCAGGTGTCCTGGAATCACATTGGTAGCACCTGTGCCTGCGTGGATATTGGAGATTTGTAGTGATGTCGGCGGGAAATCTTCGTTGCCTCGATCCCACTGTTTTTGAGTAAGCTCCAATAATGCGGGCGCAAAAGTATGAATCGGGTTTTCTGCCAAGTGAGGGTAGGCGATATGGCCTTGCACACCGTGAAGGGTTAAATCGCCAGACAAGCTGCCACGGCGGCCGTTTTTAATTTCATCTCCCACTTGTTCTACACTGGAGGGTTCACCTACGAGGCAGTATTCAAAGTTTTCTCCACGTGCTTGCAGGCGTGACAGGACAGCCTGAGTCCCGTGAATGGCAGGCCCTTCCTCATCAGAGGTGATAAGAAACCCTAAGCTTAAAGGGGTGTCGGGGTATTTACGTAAAAAGCGTTCGCAAGCACTGATAAAACAGGCGATACTGCCTTTCATATCGGCAGTGCCGCGCCCATAGAGGATGCCTTCTTCAATGATGGCAGCAAAAGGCGGGTGTTTCCAATCTTCTTCAGGACCCGGGGGGACGACATCGGTATGGCCAGCAAAAACCAGCATGGGGCCGCTGCTTTTACGAGTGGCCCATAAGTTGGTGACATCTTCAATCTGCATCTGTTCGCATTCAAATCCCATCTCTTCCAGGTGAGATGCGATCAGTTCCTGACAGCCGTGGTCATTCGGCGTGATGGTGGGAATGCGTACTAAGTGCTGAGTAAGTTTGACTGAGTCAAGCATTGAGCACCTCTTGCCATTTGGCAGCATCAAAGCCTGCAAGACATAGGCTATCTGTCTGGAGAATCGGGCGCTTTAGCACGGTGGGATGTGCCACGATGCTGTCTAGGTCTTCTTTTGATAGAAGGGCGGTGCGTGCGGCTTCATCCAGCTGGCGCCAGGTAGTACTGCGCGTGTTGATCAGAGCAGTGATGGGCATATAGGTGCACCAGTGGCGCACCTGCGCTATGGTTAGCCCATCTTTACGCAGGTCAAAAAACTGATAGGCAATCCCTTTTTCCTTTAGCCACTTACGAGCTGCACGTACTTTGTCGCAGTTGGGGATGCCGAATACGATAAACTCAGACACCGCGTAACAGCTCGTTAATACCGACTTTACTCAGGGTTTTGGCATCTACCTTTTTCACGATAACGGCACAGTAGAGGCTATAGCTGCCATCTTTTGAGGGCAGTGAACCGGAAACAACGACAGAGCCAGCCGGGACACGTCCATAATGGATTTCGCCTGTTTCCCTGTCATAGATGCGTGTGGACTGGCCGATATAGACCCCCATGGAAATAACGGAGCCTTCTTCTACGATAACGCCTTCAACGATTTCAGAGCGTGCGCCGATAAAACAGTTGTCTTCAATAATGGTGGGGGCTGCCTGTAGCGGCTCCAGTACGCCACCAATGCCGACACCGCCGGACAGGTGTACATTTTTACCGATTTGTGCACAGGAGCCGACTGTCGCCCAGGTGTCCACCATGGTACCCTCATCCACATAGGCACCGATATTGACATAGGAAGGCATCAGAACTGTGCCGGATGCAATGTAGCTACCTTTGCGTGCCATGGCGGGGGGAACGACTCGAATGCTCGCGCTACGGAAATCTTCCTCTGACCAGTTGGCGAACTTGGAAGGGACTTTGTCGAAGTATTTGGTATCGGGAGTTTCAATGACCTGATTGTCTTCCAGGCGGAAAGAGAGCAGCACGGCTTTTTTTAACCACTCGTTTACCTTCCACTGTCCAACAGCCTCGCGCTCAGCTACACGCAAAGTGCCGCTGTCTAATAGCTGAATTGCTTCATTGACTGCTTCGCGTACCTCTGCAGGTGCATTTGTTGGAGTGTATTCAGCACGGTTTTCAAAGGCCTGTTCAATGGTGTTTTGCAGATCCTGATACATTTGTAAAAATCCTCTAAATCATATAAATAATCCGATTTATTATAACAGGCATGTCGTTGGAAACCAGGAGAGGATTATGCAGGTATTGGGACTGAATCATGTAAGCGTGATTGTGCAGGATGCGCAGCGAGCACTGGCATTTTATCAGCAGGTGCTGGAGCTTGAAAAACTGTCGCGTCCGGCGCTGGGGTTTCCGGGATATTGGCTGGATCTGGGAGGCGGGCAGAGCCTTCATTTAATGCAGTTGCCTGATCCTTGCGTTGGGGGTGAAAAGCCTGCGCACGGGGGGCGAGACAGGCATTTTGCTTTAAGTGTGGAGAGTGTGGCAGGCTTTGCCGACAAGCTGGAGCGCCTGGGAGTGCCTTATACCCGTAGCCGCTCTGGTAGAGCAGCGTTGTTTTTTAGAGATCCGGATGGAAATGTCATTGAACTGTGTGAAATTAACGTTTAAACGGTAGTGCCAGTAGGAAAAAAATGGTAGCCATGGCTACGATTGCAGGGCCTGTGGGCCAGTCCAGCTGCCAGGAAAGCCATAGCCCTCCCTGGACACTCAGCAGTGCAATCATCAGGCTGCCTGCCAGCATTTGTTCGGGGGTTCGGCTGAAATGCCGCGCTGCTGCAGGCGGCAGGATGAGCAGGGAGGTAATGAGCAGCACACCTACGACTTTAATGGAAATGGCAATCACCAGTGATAGCAGCAGAATAAAGCTCAGCTGAACCTGTTTGACAGAAACGCCTTCGGCAAAGGCCAGCTCGGGGTTGAGGGTAAGATTCAGCAGTGCACGCCAATTGCGCAGCATAAACAGGCTGACTAAGAGCAGTAGCCCGCTTGTTAAGGCTGCATCGGCGGGTGTGACGCTGAGAATATCGCCGAACAAAAAGCTGTTGAGATCAAACTGTACGGGCACGTAAGTCAGCAAAATCAGTGCAATCGCCAAGGTGGCATGTGCCAGCATACCCAAAAGCGTATCGGCGGAAAGCTGTGTGCGTTGCAGTAAGGTGTGCACTGCCCAGCCTGTCAGCAGGGCAACCAGAATGACCAGCCATTGCCAGTTATAGTTGAGTAGCAGACCCAGGGCAACGCCGAGTAAGGCAGTATGCGCCAGGGTGGCACCGAAATAAGACTGTTTCTGCCAGACGACAAAAACGCCGAGTTGTGCACTGGTTAGTGCCAGTGCCATACCGGTAAACAGAATGGGAAGCAGGAGTTCAATCATGGCTGTGGTGATCGCAGATTTGATGATGGTGGGTGTAGATAGCAAAAATATCGTCTTGAATACCAAATAGCTTTTGATATTCCGGATGGTCCTTGACACGTTGTGGCGTGCCGCTGCAGCAGACATGATGGTTCAAGCAGATGACCTGATCTGTTTGTGCCATCACCAGATGCAAATCGTGGCTGACGAGCAGAATGGCACAGTTGAGTTGATCTCGCACTGTTTTCAGCAGCTGATAAAGGTAGGCCTGGCCTTGTACGTCTACGCCTTGCAAAGGTTCGTCCAGCACAAGCAGATCTGGTTTTCTGAAAATGGCACGGCATAGCATTGCACGCTGTAGCTGCCCGCCTGACAGGCTGCGCAGATCAGCATCCAGCAGTTTATCGACCCCTGTTTTTTTTAGCCAGAACTCATCCAGCCCTGAAGAAGGCTGCCCCAGCGTTAGAAAGCGCTTCACCGCTAAGGGAAAGCTGGCATCGATGTGCAGTTTTTGCGGCATATAGCCAAGCTTGAGTGCAGGGTGCCGCCCTATCGTGCCTGTATATGGCTTGAGCAGCCCCATGACCAATTTAAGCAGGGTGGATTTGCCTGCGCCATTAGGGCCAATAAGGGTTATAATTTCGCCACGGTGTATGGTTAGGCTGACCTGTTCAATGACAGCTTTTTTTCCATAGCCAAAAGAAACATCGTTCAGCGCAATAAGAGGAGTTTTGTTCATGGGGCTTATTTTACGAGTCATGATACTTTGGAGCGTGTTTTTTACACAGGGTATGGCGGCTAACTGGGTTGTAAGTTTGCCAGCACTGGAAAAGGTTTTGCAGCCGGTATTGGGTGAAGAAGATCGAGTAAGCGTATTGATCCAGCCGGGGCGCTCGCCACATCATTGGCAAATGACACCGTCACAGCTGAGGCAGTTGGCAGAGGCAGACTATGTAGTAATTGTAGATGCGCACTTGGAGAGCGCCCTTGCCAGGTGGTTGAAAGCCCATAAAAAACCTGCTTTGATCTGGCGGGAACAGCCCGGTATTCAGGTGCTGGAGGTAGGAAATCATGGGCATGATGATGTGCATCACGCACATGAGATGGGTTACAACCCGCACATCTGGCTTTCACCTCATAATATTTTCGCGCTATGGCAGGGGCTGAGGGCACAAGGCTGGATCAGCGCTCACAGGCAAGTGGATGCGATGCGCGCATTGCGCGTCTTGGATGCCGAGTTGACACAGCAGCTTCAGTCTGTTCGTCATGTCCCTTTTGTCGTGTTGCATGATGCGTTTGCCTATTTCGAAGCACACTATCACTTGAATAAAATTGGTGTAGTGGATGTGGATACCAATACACCGATGACCTTGCGGCAGTTTCAACAGGTGCGTGCTTTGCTGCAACAAAAACGGGTGCGCTGCGTGATTTACCCTGATACGCAGTCAGTTAAAACGCTGAAGCGTTTGGTGGCAGGGTTGCCTGTCCGATTGCAGGGGTTGGATGCACTGGGGTGGCATGCCGCCTCGCTCGAAGCATGGTTAAAGCAGTTGGCAAAAGGATATAAAACATGTCTGATGCCATCTTGATTGCCGGGTTGCCCGGTTGCGGGAAAAGTCGATGGATTGCATCCCAGCAAATGCATACGGATATTCGGCTGATTGAGTGGCAGTGGACGCAGCCTTTCCTTGCAATACGCCGGTGTGGTGGCTGGTAGATTTACGCTGTAAAACAGATGTGTTTGCACACATTAAGCCTTTTTTACCGCATATTGATGCACTAATAGGCGTGTTTGCAGAGTCTGTTGAGATCACACATCAAGCGCAATGGCGCAAAAAAAATCAAATCTGAAAAAAAGGGGGAGACCCCTCCTTTCTTTTTGAGCCACTATTTGAATGCTCCTTTTATGACGCAGTTACCGCACCAAGCTGTACGTCCAGGCACTCAGGTGCCAGTGCCTCAATTGCAAAAAATACGTGTGAGGCTGCCTAAGGTGGTGTTGGAGCATCTGCTGTTTGTGCTGTGCGGGGTTGGGCAAATGGGGATGCGGCTTTGGCGTGTACGCGGTGAGGTCATGACTGTTGAGTATGTAAATCCAGTGGCGATTGAAATTTCTTTGTGTGGTGTATGGACTTATCCGGGTCAGGGGAAGGCGGGCGTGCTGGTGCTGGAAGGCGAGAATTTGAGTGTGCAGCAGCTGGATGAAATGTTCTCGGCTGTAGTGGCACCGGGCGAAAAGATGAATATTGAATTTAATCCCGAGTAAAATGCTCAGGAATTTGAAAAAAGGGCAAAACCATGTCGGAAACCCAGTATCAAGAAATTGATACCCTGTTGCAGAAAAGCAGCTTTTACAAGGAAGGGTTTTATACCCAAACTGTTGTAGATAAGCTTGAAAAGGGCATCAATGAAGATGTCATCCGTGCTATTTCAGCTAAGAAAGATGAGCCGGAATGGATGCTTGAATGGCGCCTTAAGGCTTACCGCCACTGGCTTACCATGAAAGAGCCCCACTGGGCAAAAGCGGAATATACTCCGTTGGATTATCAGGACTACAGCTATTATGCGGCGCCTCAGTGTGCCAGCTGTGCCACTGATGGGTGTGTGACAGAGGAAGAAACACCCGAGATTGATCCGGAAGTAGCGAAGGCGTTTGAGGCGCTGGGCGTGCCGTTGGATGATGAAGCGGAGATCGCGGTAGATGCTATTTTTGACTCTGTCTCCATCAAAACGACGCAGCGCGAGAAGCTGAAAGAGCTGGGGATTATCTTCTGCTCTTTTAGTGAAGCGGTGCAGGAGTATCCGGATCTGGTGCGCAAATATTTGGGGACGGTTGTGCCCTATCACGATAACTTTTTTGCAGCGCTGAACGCGGCGGTAGCATCGGACGGGACGTTTGTTTATATCCCGCCCGGGGTGCGCTGCCCAGTGGATATCTCCACTTATTTTCGTATCAATGAGGCGAAAACCGGCCAGTTTGAACGCACCTTGCTGATTGCGGATAAAGGCAGTTATGTCAGCTATATTGAAGGATGTTCGGCACCGATTCGGGATACCTATCAGCTACACGCGGCCGTGGTAGAGGTGGTGGTGCATGAGGAGGCTGAAGTGAAATACTCCACTGTACAGAACTGGTATCCGGGTGATGAAAACTGCGAAGGCGGTATCTTAAACTTCGTAACCAAGCGGGGCTTGTGTGAAGGGCGCAACAGCAAGCTTTCCTGGACGCAGGCGGAAACAGGGTCTGCCATTACTTGGAAATACCCCAGCTGCATCCTTAAAGGGGATAACTCCATTGGGGAGTTTTACTCGGTTGCCCTGACCAATCGGCGTCAGCAGGCGGATACGGGTACCAAGATGATTCACATCGGTAAAAATACCCGTTCAACCATTATTTCCAAGGGGTTGAGTGCCGGCCACTCTGATAATACTTACCGCGGTTTGGTGCAGATTATGCCTGGTGCTGAAGGGGCGCGTAACTATACGCAGTGTGATTCCATGTTGATTGGAGATCAGTGTGGTGCACATACTTTCCCGTATATTGAGGTGGAAAACCCAACGGCGACGGTAGAGCATGAGGCAACTACCAGTCGTATAGGGGAAGATCAGTTGTTTTACTTTAAGGCGCGCGGCATTGATGAGGAAGATGCCATCTCTATGATGGTGAACGGGTTCTGTAAGGAAGTATTTAAAGAGTTGCCGCTTGAGTTTGCGCAGGAAGCTGAAGAGCTGCTCAAAATCAGCCTTGAAGGCTCAGTGGGATAAAGGAAGGGTGTTATGTTGTTAGAGGTTCAGAGTTTACACGCTAAAGTTGCGGATACCGACAAGGAGATTCTGAGAGGTATCAACTTGCAGGTGAACCCGGGTGAAGTGCACGCCATTATGGGGCCTAATGGCTCAGGGAAATCCACTTTTGCCAACGTGCTGGCAGGACGCGAGGATTATGAAGTTACGGACGGCAAAGTAACTTTTGATGGAGAAGAGCTACTGGAATTGGAGCCGGAGGAGCGGGCGCGTGCGGGCTTGTTTCTGGCCTTTCAATATCCGGTGGAGATTCCGGGCGTTTCCAATAAGCTGTTTTTGTTTACCGCTGTCAATGCCATGCGGGAAGCGCGCGGGCAGACTCCGTTGGATATGGAGGCGTTTGAAGCGCTGGCTGCAGAGAAGATGAAAATGCTCAAAATGCGCCCGGATATGTTGGAACGTTCTGTGAACGTGGGCTTTTCCGGTGGTGAGAAAAAGCGTAATGATATTTTTCAGATGGCGATGCTTGAGCCGAAGCTTGCCTTGATGGATGAGACAGACTCCGGGCTGGATATTGATGCTTTGAAAATTGTGGCAGAAGGCGTGAATCAGCTACGCGATGGACAGCGAAGCTTTATTGTGGTGACGCACTACCAGCGTCTGCTGGACTACATTAAGCCTGATTATGTCCATGTGCTGTATCAGGGGCGTATTGTGAAATCAGGAGATTTTGAGCTGGCTAAAGAACTGGAGGCAAAAGGCTATGACGACATTATCCGCCAGTTCACAGAGTGAAATGATGAATTTCAGGCCTCATCCTGCAAGTGCTCAAGCTATTGAGCGGATGGGTGAGTTAATACAGAACCTTATCACGCAGGATGAACATGCTGCACGTAAGCAGCTGCGTCAGCAAGCATTTGCCGCCCTGCGTACTCGGGGGTTTCCGTCTCGGAAAGAAGAAGACTGGCAATATACCCCGTTGGCGGCTCTGTTGAAGCAGTCTTTTAAGCAGGGGAATGCGGCTGTTCTGACTGAGGCGGATATACAGCCCTGGCTGCCACCTTTTGAACACCGCAAGTTAGTGTTTGTGGACGGTGTATTGCATAAAACATGCTCGGATGAGATGCCAAAAGGTGTACGGTGTGAGCTATTGGGGCAGGCTGATGCTTCCTTTTTTGAGCAGTGGCAAACCAGGGTACAGGCTGATCAGGATCCATTTGATCTGCTGAATCTGGCGCTTTTACAAGAAGGTGTGGTGCTTTCTGTTGAGGGCGCTGTTGAAGTGCCGCTGCTCATTCTGAATATCATCACCCAAGCGCAGCAGGTCGTTGCGCCACGCCATGTGGTGCGGTTGGCAGCAAGTGCACAGCTGACTCTGATTGAGCATACAGTAAGCTTGGTGGATGCCCCTTTACTGGATACGACAGTCGTGGAAAGTGTCGTAGAAGAAGGTGCCAGTTTTCGTCACTTAAAGCTTCAGCGGTTAAGTGAACCGGCTTATTACATGGGGCATCATTACGTGCGTCAGCAAGCACATAGCAACTTTAGTAGCTTTTATGCTGCGCTGGGAGCAGAGGTGAGTCGCCATTTTACACATACCGTTTTGCAAGGTGAGTATGCGCAGGCTGAAGTTAACAGTGCTGGCCTGGCGCATGGAGAGCAGGTGATGGATAGTCGAACCTATACGGATCATGCTGTGCCTAACTGTATGAGCCGCCAAGTGCATAAGCTGGTAATCGATGGTGCGGCACGAGGTGTATTTGACGGTATGATTCGTGTTGCCCGAGGTGCGCAGAAAACTGACGGCCTGATGGATAATAAAAACCTGCTTTTAGGCCCCAGAGCCAAGGTAGATGCCAAGCCTCGTTTGGAAATCTATGCCGATGATGTAAAGTGTTCTCATGGTTCGGCAACCGGGCAATTGGATCTGGATCAGCTGTTTTATCTGCGAGCCAGAGGGCTTGATGAAGCTTCGGCACGGCGCATGATTACCACGGCGTTCCTTGTGGAACCTTTTGAATCTATATCGAATGATGCCAT
>CAYRSN010000038.1:9648-11343 GCA_964427185.1 uncultured Piscirickettsiaceae bacterium
ATATCGAATGATGCCATGCGCACCTGGATGCAGCAGGCTTTGTCGGCTAAATTGGCAGGATAGTATTGTTTAGGTGGTTGAACAGCGCCCTGCGGGGCGCTTTTTGTTTTGGGAGCCAGAAATGTTAGATATCTCTGCAGTACGTGCTCAGTTTCCTGTTTTGCAGCAGTTGGAAAACGGACAACCGTTAGTCTATTTGGATAGTGCTGCTACTGCACAAAAACCGTTGTGTGTTATCAAAGCACTTGATCGCTACTACCGTGAGCAAAATGCCAATGTTCATCGTGGTGTTTATGGGCTTAGCGAGCGCGCAACCGAGCTTTATGAAGGTGCGCGTGAGACTTTGCGTACGTTTTTGAATGCAGCCTCCACCCGTGAGATTATTTTTGTGAGGGGTGCGACAGAAGGCATCAACCTGGTGGCTGCAAGTTTTGGTAAAGCTCTTTCAGCTGGCGATGAAATCATAGTTTCGCACATGGAGCACCACTCCAATATTGTGCCATGGCAATTGCTGCGTGATGAAAAAGGCATTACTCTGAAAGTGCTGCCTATCAATATGCGTGGAGAGCTTGTGCTGGAAAAGTTGGATGCGCTCCTGACTGAAAAGACCAAACTGGTGGCGATTACGCATATGTCGAATGCGTTGGGTACCATTAACCCAGTTAAAGAAATTGTAGAAAAAGCGCATGCCATTGGAGCAAAAGTCTTGTTAGATGGTGCTCAGGCAGTGCCCCATATGCCCGTGGATGTACAGGATTTGGGATGTGATTTTTATGTGCTTTCTGGCCATAAAATGTATGGGCCCACAGGCATCGGTGTGCTCTATGGTAAAGAAGCGCTGTTGGAACATATGCCGCCTTATCAAGGTGGTGGAGATATGATCTATTCGGTGACTTTTGAGCAGACGGAATATAACGTATTGCCTTATAAGTTTGAGGCAGGCACACCACATATTGCTGGCGCTATCGGCCTGGCTGAGGCTGCTAAGTGGATGATGGCGTTAGGCCGGGAGAAAATTGCTCAATATGAAGCCGAACTGCTCGCTTATGCTACAGCTGCGCTGCAAAAAATAGAAGGGCTGAAAATTATTGGTCAGGCTGAGCGTAAAGGTGGCGTAATTTCTTTTGTGTTGGAAGGCGTGCATCCTCATGATATGGCAACCTTAATGGATCAGGATGGGGTGGCTGTACGCGCAAGCCATCATTGCGCGATGCCAGTGATGCAATTTTTCAATGTTCCTGCAACCATTAGAGCCTCTTTGGGCGTTTACAATACAAAAAGTGATATCGACTGTTTGATTCAGTCCATTCTTGAAGCAAAGGATATGTTGTTATGAGTGATAAAAAGCCCTTGGAGTGGATTCGTTTAGAGCTTGTGCCACTGCCACACTATGAAGATCGACTGGAGAAGGTAATAGTTTTCTGGAATCCGGACACAGGAGAGCTCAAAGGGCAAAGTGCACAAGCGCTCAAAAGCTTTATTGATGAAAGCGCTGGGGTTGGAAGTATTACAACAGCAAAAGGAGAAGTGATTGAGTTCGATAACCCTTATACCAATACCGCAGCTTTTTCTACTATTCTTTCACAGCGCTACTGGGTGTCTCCACAGCCGGTAGAGGCGCCAGAAGAGCCTGAAGACAATATTCAGTAATTATTCAGTAACTTTTTCTCACTTACCCTTGAAAAATCTGATAAA
>CAYRSN010000039.1:0-11339 GCA_964427185.1 uncultured Piscirickettsiaceae bacterium
TAAGTTTTGATTATTGTTCCTGTTTCGAAAAGCCTATCGAAAGATAGGCTTTTCTTGTTTAGGGGATTTTTAAAATTAAATTTATTCTTGCTTATAAGGCTACTTAATAACAAATAAAAGGAAGTTTAATTATGTCTGGGTTAAATAAGGATGGAACCAGTAAATCGCTATTGGATGAATATGATGTCAACTCCAGAACTCTCGATGAGATTGGGGTGGAAATTCTTCCGGTTAATACGGGCAAAACGGTACATGCCAAACGTATTCCCGGAAGGTTCAGAACTTTAAAGTACCTGGCGGCTTCTGTATGGCTGGCACTGTTTTTAGGGCCTTATCTGCGTTGGAATGGTGAGCAGGCGATTTTGTGGGATTTACCGAACCGTCAGTTCCATTTTTTTGGGATCACTATTCTGCCTCAGGATATCTGGGTGCTGGCAATGATCCTGCTGTTTTTTGCCTTGATGTTGGCAGCGGTTACAGCTGTAGCTGGACGTGTATGGTGTGGCTTTTTCTGCTTTCATACGGTGTGGACGGATGTCTTTACCTGGCTGGAAGAAAAATTTGAGGGCAGTCCGGCTAAGCGCATCAAACTGGATCAGATGCCGTTGAGTTGGGAAAAAATCAAGGTGAAGCTGCCGAAACATCTGGTGTGGTTGCTGATTGGTTTTGCGACCTCCTTTAGCTTTCTGGCATTTTTTGTCGATGCCTTTGAGTTGTGGCGGCGTCTGTTCCACTTTGAGCTGACTAAGTGGGAGTGGCTGACACTTATCGTATTGGGATTAGCTACGTACTTTTTTGCGGGCTTTATGCGTGAGCAGGTTTGTATAGGGTTTTGTCCTTATGCACGTATTCAGGGGGCAATGATTGATGAATCAACAATTTTGCCCACCTATGATAAAGACCGGGGCGAGCCGCGCGCGCAAATGAAAGAGCGTAATGCCTATGTGCGTGAGTTGATGCAGCGCTATAAAAAAGAAGGGCGGGATCAGCAGCTGTTGGAACAGTTTTTGACAGAAGGCCTGGATGAGAAAGCCGCAAAGAAAAAAGTTAACGAGACATTGCGCAAACATGCGAATGAAGAGGCGGATCAGCACTTTGGTGACTGTATCGATTGCCGTCTGTGCGTGGATGTGTGTCCTACGGGGGTGGATATTCGTTTGGGACAACAGTTTGGGTGTATTACCTGCGGGCTTTGTATTGATGCGTGTGACAGCATTATGGATAAGATCAAAAAGCCGCGTGGGCTGGTGCGTTATGCTTCACTGGATGATTTTCTGGGCAAGGAGCCGCCAGCGTGGTATAAGCGTCCCCGTGTATTGGTATACACCACCGTTATGGCGATTGCGGCAGGTTTGCTGGTATGGAAGCTGACGCATCTTGAGCCGATGGATGTGAAAGTTCTGCATGACCGTTCGCCGCTTTATGTGCAGATGAGTGATGGTTCGATTCAGAATAAGTACACGGTTAAGATCGTGAATAAGACCCAGGATAAAATGGTGGCGGAAATCAAAGTAGAAGGCCCGGAAGGGTTGGTTTACCTGACTGAAAGGGCAATTTCGATTGAGCCGGGTACGGTTGGACAGGGCATTTTGCGGGTGCGTATTCCTAAGGATAAGATTACCAGTGATCGGATTCCTATTCGTATTATTGTGCAGGATAAGCACCGTCCTGAGATTAAAGCAGAATATGAAAGTGTCTTTCTGGCGCCAAAACGCCGTTAAGCTGCTTTCAGCCGATAACAGGTTCTATAATAGATCCCCATCATTGGGGGTTTTTTAATTGAATTTGTATAAAGATCTTCCGCTTGAAAAGCGAGCATTATGGCTGGAGAATCTATCTGAAAGGCTGATCACAGAGGTGCAAAATGGGCGAGAAACGTTGGGATAAACCATTGAAAAATCCGTTTGTCATCGGCTGGCTGGTGATGCTGGTGCTGGTGCTGTCCGTAAATTTGTTTATGGTGAATATGGCGATTGTGACCAACCCTGGGTTGGTTAAAAACGATTTGGATCATGCAGAAGCCAGTGTGGTGGATATGCTGCGTCGGGAAATGAAGTTGAAAAACTTAGGGTGGGCGCTGGATTTGCAGATACCGGTTCTGACACAGCATGCACCTGCTCAGGTGGTCGCCAAAATCTATGATAAGAAACGGGGAGCGACGATTGTTGGAGATGAGGCAGTGCTCTTTTACTACCGTCCTTCCGATCCGAGTGCTGATGGCCAGATCACAATGACACGGCAGCCGGATGGTACTTTTACAGGCACGCTGGCACTGCCTTTGAAAGGTAAGTGGGATGTGATTCTTGAAATTAAAAAAGGCGAGGATGTCTATCAGCTGGGGCGTCCTATCTGGGTGCAGGAGTCGGGAATGTCTGAGCAGCCCGCCTCATGAGTGAACAGCGCTGCTACCATTGCGCACAGCCTATTCCAGTTGGCGAGAAGGTTGAGCATCAAATTGAAGGCATTACGCGCAGTTTTTGCTGTCAGGGCTGTGCCGGTGTCTGTGAAGTGATTTATGAAGCGGGGCTGGAAAGTTTCTACCAGCGCACGCCTGATGGTGAACTGCTGTCACCGCCGCCTCCACCGCCGAAAAACCTTGATTTCATCGATCATGATGAAGTGCAGGCGCAGTTTACGGATAAACTGGGGGATGTGCGGGAAATTACCTTAATGTCAGAGGCCATACACTGTGCCGCCTGTATCTGGTTGATTGAGCACCGCTTGGCGCAAGTAGAAGGTATCAAGCATGTCCATGTGAACTTTACTAATAAGCAGATCAAAATACGCTGGGACAATACCCGCATTCGCCTTTCTGAAATTATTCAGATTCTGCATAGCATCGGCTATGATGCCACGCCTTATGACCCTTCCGCTTCTGAACAGGCCTACCGTAAAGCAAATCGCGATTTATTGTATCGGTTAGGGTTTGCGGGTTTTGCCATGATGAATATCATGTGGTTTTCGGTCGCGTTGTACTCCGGTGCGGATGAGCACCCGCAGTGGCGAAACTATTTTAATTTCCTCGGCTGGGCGATCGCCACCGCAGTGCTGCTCTATTCCGCCAAACCTTTTTTTCAGGGTGCCTGGAGCAGCCTGAAAGCGCGCAGCTTGGGGATGGATGTGTCCATCAGCCTGGGGATTCTGACCACCTATATTTATTCCGTCTGGGTGACCTTGAATACGGATGAAGTCGTCGGTCATGTATATTTCGATACCATGACGGACTTTATTTTCTTTTTGCTTATTGGCCGTTATGTGGAGGCGATCTCCAAAAACAAAGCGGTGGATGCAACACGAAGGCTGATGGCACTTCAGCCCAAAGTGGCGCGCAAACTCACTGAAACTGGGGAGCAGGATGTGGTGCCTGTGCGTCTGTTACAGGCTGGGGATAAGGTGCTGGTGCGTCCGGGAGACCGTATTCCAGTGGATGGTGAGGTGATTGAAGGCATGGGCAGTGTGGATGAGTCCATGCTCAGCGGTGAGGCGCGAGAGGTGCTGAAACAGCCGGGTGATAAAGTGGCGGCAGGCACTATCAGTGTGGATGCCACCTTGACGGTAAAGGTCGAAAAAATCCTGCAGGACACCATGCTTGGACGCATTATTCAGATGGTGGAAGCTGCACAAGGCTCTAAAGCCCGAATCCAGTGCACAGCCGACCGGATCATGCCTTGGTTTGTCAGTATTGTGATTACACTGGCTGTGGCCTCTGCAGTGTACTGGTACTTTAATGCCGGCATTGAAATAGCCATTATGGCAGGCACAGCCGTACTGATCATTACCTGCCCGTGTGCACTGGGATTGGCCACGCCTATGGCGATCGCCGTTGCCAGCGGGATTTCCGCACGTAACGGCATTCTGATCAAAAACGGAGCGGTACTGGAGGTGATCAGCGAGCTGGATCACTTTGTTTTTGATAAGACTGGCACGCTGACCAAAGGTGAAATGAGGCTGGCAGGTTTTCAGGTGGCTCAAGGGGCTGCCCAAGACACCTTACTGAAAAAAATTGCAGCCATTGAGTTTCACTCTCAGCACAGCATTGGCCAAGCAATTTACCGTGCGGTGAAAGAACGTTATGCAGATTTCCTGCCCGGAGATTATCCTGTGAGTGCCTTTATGACACTGCCGGGTAAAGGCGTAGAAGCTAAAGTGCAGGGAGTGCAGTATTACATTGGCCAGGCAGACTGGTTGAGCACCTTGGGGGTTCAGTTTCCAGAGCAATGGCTTACACAGGCGCAGCTGCGCCAGGCACAAGGTGAGACTGCGATCTGGGTTGCGGAAGGGCAGCAAGTTGTAGCCGTGCTGTTTTTGGCGGATACGCTGCGTGAAGATGCTTTTGAACTGATTCAGCGGCTTAAGGCGCAGGGTAAGCGTGTCACCTTATTATCTGGGGATCGTAAAGCCGTAGCAGAAGAGATTGCGCGTCAGCTTGGCGGGATGGAGGTCATTGCGGAAGTCTTGCCGCAGGATAAGCATGAGGTCATAGCGCGTTTGCAGCAGCAGGGGCAGAAAGTCGCTATGGTCGGTGACGGTATCAATGATGCGCCGGCATTGGCGCGTGCCCATGTAGGTTTTGCGCTGGGCAGCGGGACAGATATTTCCATGGATAGTGCGGATGTGGTGCTGATGAACAATGAACTGCTGGCAGTGGATACGGCGATTAAGCTGTCAGAGCGCACCTTGCAGACCATACGCCAGAATATTGCCAGCTCGATTGCTTACAATGTCATTATGGTGCCGCTGGCCATGAGTGCTACGTTAACGCCTTTGATTGCAGCGATTACCATGCCGATCAGCTCCCTGATCGTGATTGGCAATGCGGCACGGATACGCACGTTTTTTTCAGATAAGGCCAAGGCGGCCAGGAGGCTTGGCTGATGGATGTGGTATATGGTTTGATCCCGTTTGTGCTGGTGTTTGGCTTTATTGCCGTAGTGGTGTTTATCTGGATGGCTAAAAGAGGGCAGTTTGATGATCTGGATCGTGCTGCCCACCAGATTTTTCTGGATGATGACGAAGAGCCAACGCTGGAAAAGACCATGCAGCGAGATGGTTTGAAAGCGAAAAAAAACACCGTCTCGCAGCCCAAAGAGTCAAAGTCAGAATAATAAGATCGGCTATTGGGGAAGTTGGGTAAACAGCTCTGCCCATTCGAACAGCTCTTTTCCCTCGGGGTCGACGATAATACGCAGCCCTTTTTGCGGATAGAGCCAGTGCTCGGTATTGTCTTCGGGAGATTTTTTGATCAGCGTGGGTTGACCAAAGCGCTTAATCAGGGCTTCTTTAGGCAGATCGCGTCCGACCAGCGTGATCGTTTCAATCGGGGCATTCAGCAGGCTGCGTGCCTGAAAGTCGGTTAAAAGCACCTCTTTTTCTCCCGTTGGCGTGGCGCGCACGCCCGGTGCTTCCTGCATGAGCGCCTGTTTGCGCGCATAGGGCACTTCCAGGCGCAGAATCATGGGGGATTTAATTGAACCCAGATAAATGGCTGGAAAATAAGCCTCTACCGTTGTGGGGTTCAAAGCCTGGTCGGCGAACAGCTTGACTTCTACATCTTTGCCATAACGGCGCATGGCATCCGCCAGAGTGGAAGTGTGGGTAATCAGTCCCAGTGCGTGCACATGCCCCTGGGAATCTACCGTACTGTTCCAAGGGAGCTCCTCTTGCGTATAGTGGTTAGGTGTCAGCTGCTCAGGCACCAGCAACAGTGCACCGATGACCAGTAGCACGGCACCGATCAGGACTTGCAGAAAAACCGGCAGTTTCTGGAGGGCTTTCATGCCTGTTTATCCAGGTTCACGTTATCTTCCGGTGCTTTTTCTGCATCAGATTTGCCCAGCGGTGTATTCATATCATCCGGGCGGGGCAACAGCGTTTCGATCTTATCGTCCACAATGCCTTGTCCAGCTTCAAACACGGAGATCCCGGTCTGGATAAAGGTAAACAGCACGGTGACAAACACAATGACCGCGGCAAAATACAGTGTGATAATCTGCGTAATATTGGTGCTGCCGCCATCAGGGCTGGAGAAATCCTGCATTTTAAGTCCGCCCGGGAACAGTGTGTCAATGGCCAGATAAATCAGCATCAGTGAAGTGGCGGCGATATAGGCGCGGATCAGCCATTTCCCCCGCCTGCAGGCGGTGAGCCAGTGGGCGGCCACATACCAGCTTTCTGACTGCTTGCGGGTGACCTGTTTGCATAGATAGAAAATTACCAGTGTAGAGATGGCGGGGATAATCAGAAACGGTAGCATGGCCCCGTGACCGATTTCTAAAATGGTATAAGCGACAAACAGGTGTGTGATCAGAATGTTGAAGTTAAAAATATGATGTGGGATTTTAGCCTGATTGAGCTCTTGCTGGGTTGTTTGGTACTGCATGGTTGCTTTGCTCCTTGAGGGCTGAGTAGCAATGCTATTTTAGCCGGATGGTTTAAGGTAAGTTTGAAGAAAAGCTTGCGCCGAAATTGGTGAGCCGAACAGATACCCTTGCAGTATATCCACGCCTGCCTGCTGTAGAAAATCCGCCTGTGCTTCGTTTTCGATGCCTTCGGCGATCACTGTCAGATTAAGGGTCTGTGCTAAGGCGACAAGTGCACGGATGATTTTCTCAGCGGTTGGATCAGGCAGTTGCTTGACAAAAGACTGGTCGATTTTAAGCGTATCCACAGGGAAACGGCTGAGCCATGCCAATGAAGAGTATCCCGTGCCAAAATCATCCAGCGCCAGTTTAAGCCCTAATTTTTTCAGGCGATGCATGATCGGTAGCGCTTCTTCTACACGGTGCATCACCTGAGACTCGATAATTTCAATCTCCAAGGTATGCGGATCGATTTTGGCCGCCTGTAAGCGTTGGGCAATTTCATCGACCAGCTGGTCGTAGTGAAACTGTTGTGGAGAAAGGTTAATACCAAAATTAACTTTCAAGCCGTATTGGCTGAGCTGGTGAATATGGCTTAAAACAGTCTCCAGTGCAAACAGGCTGAGTGACTCAATCAGGCCGGTGCGCTCGGCAATCGGGATAAACTCCTGCGGAGAAATCATGCCTAATCGAGGGTGATTCCAGCGCAAAAGTGCTTCTGCACCTGTATGCTGTCGAGTATGTGCATCTACCTGCGGTTGATACCAGATTTCTATTTCTCCTTTTTTCAGGGCATAGCGCAGGTGGTTTTCCAGAGTGAGTTGGCGTTGATTATCTTTACTTTGCTGGCTCTGATCATGAAAGACAAGTTGCCCACCACCGTATTGTTTTGCTTCGGCACGCGCGCCGCTGGCAGCCAAGAACAGGGCTTCCGGGTTGTCAAATGAGATGGAGTAAGTCGCCCCCATGCTGATACTTAAATGCAACGTGCGACCGTTGACTTTAAAAGGTTCGCTTAGCTGTTTGAAAAAACGTTGTGCAACCTGTTGAGGATCACACTGCCCGGGCGCACACTGTGCCACCATAATGGCAAACTGGTCACAGCCCAGGTGTGCGACTTCATCCTGCTGGCGGGTGATGCGATTGAGACGCTCCCCAATAGCTTTTAAAAGGGCATCCCCCATCTCCAGCCCCAGGGAGTCATTGATCATGCTGAAACGATCCAGGCTGAAGATCAGAATGAGTGTGGGGATTTGTGTAGCACGTTGATATAGTCTGTTTAAAAAAGCCGTGCGGGTCAGCAACCCAGTGAGCATGTCATAGTCCAGCAGCTTGCGGTCTATACAGTCCAATGGCCAGCCCAATGTTTCCCGTGTGGTGATAATCCAACTTGGATTAAGCTGTTGCAGTAGTAGCTGCGCCTGTTCAGGGGTAAAAGCCTGGATTATTTCATCGCCGCACAGTTCGTTTGCTTCATTGAGCGTTTGGCGTTCGGGGTGAACAAAGAGCACGGGTTTGGACATGGCTTCTCTCCATCATAGCTGTAACCAGAAGGTTACAGGCCCATCATTACAAAGCGTGACTTGCATGTTAGCACCAAATTTTCCGCAGGCAACCTTCGGCCATATTGCGCGTATCTGATCCGTAAAGGCCTTGAAGTATTCGGCTGCCGTTTCCGGTGCCGCGGCGGGCGTGAAGTTCGGCCGTAATCCTTTTCGGGTCTCTGCTGCCAGCGTAAACTGCGGTACTAACAATATTTCACCGTTAATCTGCTGAATATTCAGATTCATGCGATCCTGATCGTCGGCAAAAACCCGGTAGTGCAACAGCTTATGCGCCATTTTATCCAGTGTGGTTGGCGTATCATGACGTTCAAACCCCACCAGTACCACCATGCCGTAGCCGATTTCCCCCACCGTATTTCCGCAGATCTCAACTTTGCCGTGGCAGGCACGCTGTATTAGACAGATCATATGGTTTCCTGCTGGTATAAGTTGGGTTTTATTTTAGGAGGGTCTCCCCCTTTTTTTCAAAAAGGATTTTTTGTTTGATGTCATTAAAAAAAGCCGCATTTGCGGCTTTTTTAAGGCGCCTTAAAGGGTTTGAACAAGCTTTTCAGGCTTCTTTTTTGCGTGTATGACGCTTACGCTCACTCTCGGTGAGGAACTGTTTGCGGATGCGAATATTTTCTGGTGTCACTTCCACCAGCTCGTCATCGTCAATAAATTCCAGTGCCTGTTCCAGTGTCATGCGGATGGGCGGGGTAAGCAGCAGGTTTTCATCACTGCCTGCGGCGCGGATATTGGTCAGCTGCTTGGCCTTAAGCGGGTTGACGGTGAGGTCGTTGCTGCGGCTGTGAATACCGATGACCTGGCCTTCATAGACCTCATCCCCGTGGCCGATAAACAGGCGTCCACGCTCCTGCAGGGTGAACAGGGCGTAGCTCAGCGCCTTGCCGGTACTGTTGGAGATCAGTACGCCATTGGTGCGGGCGCCGATACGTCCGGAGAGCTTTGGCCCCCAGTGGCTGAAGCTGGAGAAGATCAGCCCCTCGCCCTGGGTGGCGGTGAGAAACTCGGTGCGGAAGCCGATCAGCCCGCGGGAAGGGATAATAAAGTCAATGCGCACACGACCATAGCCGTCGGGTACCATATTGGTCATCTCCGCCTTGCGCTCGCCCAGTTTTTCCATAATGGCACCCTGGGCACTTTCGGGGATGTCCACGGTAAGCGTCTCATAAGGTTCTTTCAGCTCGCCGTCGATTTCTTTAAAAATGACTTCCGGGCGGGAGACAGCCACTTCATAGCCTTCGCGGCGCATATTCTCGATCAGCACGGACAGGTGTAGTTCGCCGCGGCCGGAGACTTTGAACTTATCCGGGTCGTCCAGCTGCTCTACTCGCAAGGCCACATTGGTGAGCAGCTCTTTGTCCAGGCGCTCTTTGATCTGGCGGGAGGTAAGGTATTTGCCCTCTTTGCCGGCAAAGGGAGAGGTATTGACCTGGAAGGTCATGGTGACGGTGGGCTCTTCTACTGTAATAGGTGGCAGAGCCTCTACATGCTCCGGGTCGCACAGGGTGTCGGAAATATAGAGCGGATCAATACCTGTAAAAGCGATGATATCGCCTGCACCGGCTTCTTCCACAGGCACGCGCTCCAGGCCGTGAAAACCGAGCACTTCCAGCACGCGCGCTTTGCGCTCATTGCCTTCTCGATCCACAATGGTAATCTGGGTGTTGGGTTTGATACGTCCACGTTTGATACGCCCGGTGCCAATGACGCCTTTGTAGGTGTCATAGTCCAGATTGATGCACTGTAGCTGAAACGGGGCATCCAGATCCACCTCCGGTGCGGGCACCTTGTTGATAATGGTTTCAAACAGATAGGTCATGTCCCCTTCTCGGATATCTGCGTTATCGCCGGCATAGCCGTTGAGCCCGGAAGCATAGACGACTTCAAAGTCCAGTTGCTCGTCGCTGGCACCCAAACGGTCGAACAGGTCGAAAGTCTGATCCAGCACCCAGTCAGGGCGAGCGCCGGGGCGGTCGATTTTGTTTATGACCACAATAGGCTTCAAGCCACGTTCCAGCGCTTTTTGTGTGACGAAACGGGTCTGCGGCATGGGACCTTCCACTGCATCCACCAGTAGCAGTACGGAGTCCACCATGGAGAGCACACGCTCTACTTCGCCGCCAAAATCTGCATGCCCCGGGGTGTCCACAATATTGATGCGGTAGTCGCCATAGTCGATGGCGGTGTTTTTAGACAAAATGGTGATGCCGCGCTCTTTTTCCAGGTCATTGGAGTCCATAATGCGCTCACCGTGATCCTTGCGGGCATTGAGTGTGCCGGACTGCTTGAGCAGCTGATCCACCAGGGTGGTTTTACCGTGGTCAACGTGGGCAATAATGGCGATATTACGAATCTTGTCAGGGGTCATGCGAATCCTTTTTCATGCGAACTAAAAACGCCCGCTTAGGCGGGCGAGAGCATTATAGGATATCAGGTCGTTGAAAAATAACTATTTTTTCTGTTTCAGGCACTCAATGGCATCCTGCATGACACCATAGGCCAGGGTACCCAGGACAATACCGACAAATACAAACAGTGCCGGTAGCTTACCCTCTCCGAGCATGGCGGGTACGGTGCCCGGGCAGGAGGCCGTCATGGCCCAGCCGATGCCGAATAAAAAAGCGCCTAATAGCAGGCCTTTCTGCCAGGGTTTGCGCGGAAACTGAATGGGGGTGCCGGTGCCCAGGCTGCGCCAGTGATGCTGCTGCATCCACCAGATACCCAGCATGCCGATGAGCACGGCCACGCCGATGACGATCATTAGCTGAAAATCCTGAAACAGGAACATTTGAGCATGCAGGTCATAGGTTGTAGCGCCTGCACGGCTCATTAAGAAGCCGAAAAGGATGCCCATGAGCCAGGCGAGAAGGTTCAGATGTTTTGATTGCAGCATATTACACCTTAAAGAGCAACCAGGTCATGAGCATGGCGCTGCCAAAAAACACGACACCGGCAGCCAGACTGGGCGGGTTGAGCATGGCACCGCCCACCAGTGCGTGACCGGTGGTGCAGGCACCTGCCAGACGAGCGCCAAAGCCCAGCAGCATGCCGCCGAAAATCAGCCATAAGGCTTTGCCGGTATCACTATGGGGCAAAATGGCATCATACATGCCCATGGTGAAGCTCCAGTGCCAAGGCTCCTGGCTGAGCAGGGCGCTGAGCAGTCCGCCAAACGGAATACCCAGCAAAAACCACAGGCGGGTGTTGTTGATGTTGGCGTATTCGCCGGTTTGGAAGAATTTGAGCCGCTTGCAGGCTAAAGCACAGAAGTTGCCATAACCGGTGGAGCAGCCGGCCGGGCGCCCCATCAGCCAGAAGTGCAGGATAACAAACAGACCGATGCCGATACCTCCTACCCAGGCCGGCCAGTAATCAATTTGCATGGTGTATGTCCTATCTGCTGTTAGAT
>CAYRSN010000040.1:0-10525 GCA_964427185.1 uncultured Piscirickettsiaceae bacterium
CAGTGCGGGTCAGAGGATCATAGTGGTCGGCACAGTCGCAGGCTTCGATGGTGAGAGGCTGATTCAGATGCTGTTGCGCCAGCCAGTGGGCAAAGGCTCCACCACCACCGGGTAGCTTTTCCAAAGGGCGGTGATGCTTGCGTAGCAGATATTGTGCCCACCATTGGGGCAGCTGGCTGAGCAGCACAATAACCAGCAGCAGAGCGATCAGATAGGACATGGATTGACATTATATGGAATTGCAGGGGTTGATGGAGATCGGTGTTTATTTGCTGACAGGCGCTTTTGTCGGCCTGCTGGCAGGATTGTTCGGTGTGGGGGGCGGGCTGGTGGTGGTGCCGGTTCTGACTTCGGTTTTTGCCTGGACACTGGCGGGAAATTCACACATTATTCATCTTGCCATTGGCACCTCTTTAGCAACGATTTTGCTGACTGCACTGGCTTCAGTGCGTGCACATCATGCACATGGTGCGGTGGACTGGGGGCTGCTCAGGCAGCTGAGTGCCGGGATGTTTATCGGTGCCTTTTTGGGGGGGATGGAGCAGTCAGTTTATTCCATCCCGTGAGCTGGCATGGGTGTTTGCGGGGATTGAGCTGTTGATCGCGCTTTATATGCTGGCTGCGGTGCAGCCTAAACCGCATCGTAACTTGCCTGATGCGGCAGGGAATACGGCAGCAGGTGGTGTGATTGGCTACCTTGCCTCGCTTGTGGGGATCGGTGGGGGCACGCTGGTGACCCCTTATCTGATTTGGCACAATGTTTCCATGCATCGGGCGATTGCCACCGCCGCTGCCTGTAGCTTACCGGTTGCCGCTGCCGGTACGCTGGGGTATCTGATTGGCGGGTTGCATGCAGAAGATCTTCCGCCCGGCGCAACGGGCTATATTTACTGGCCGGCTTTTTTAGGGATTGTCGCTGCCAGTATGTTGACAGCCAAGCTGGGCGCGAAGCTGGCACACCGCCTGCCTGCTAAGCCGCTTAAACGAGGGCTTGGCGTGTTGCTGCTGCTCCTGGCGTTAAAAATGATGATTTGGGGATGAGTTTTTTTGTTTTTCCTTTTATAACAAGTTCTTATAGTTTTTTATCCCAAGTTATCCACAGGGTTTGGCGCTAAGTTATCCACAGCTCTCCTTTGAAAACAAAAGTTATTCACGGCTATAATCACGGCTATGTCATCTTAAATCCCCTGACTGAGTGATGGGGGCATCTGTCACATTATTGCCAATCATGGAAAGGAGTGCCTCTTGAGCCAGACCTGGTCCCAAAGTGTTGAAATTCTTCGAGATCGCCTGCCTGATGTGCAGTTTTCCATGTGGATCAGTGCCTTACAGGCGGAAGAACATGGCAATACGCTGCGCCTGTTGGCACCCACCTCTCAGATTCAAGACTGGATCAGCCGAAAGCTTCTGACGCAGATTAAAGAAGCGGTGCGTGCCGTACGTCCGGAAAACCCTCCGGAGGTGGTGCTTGATGTGGGCAACTATCTGGCGGACGCAACAGCTCAGGCTACACAGCCTGCGGCGGAGCAGACTGTGCAGCCGCAAGTGGTGTCGGCAGGTGAAAAGGCCTCCATTAAGCATAATCTCAACCCCGCGTTTACGTTTGACAGCTTTGTGGAAGGAAAGGCCAACCAGTTGGCGGCGGCGGCCGCGCGGCAGGTGGCGGAAAACCCTGGCGGCAGCTATAACCCCTTTTTCATTTACGGCGGTGTCGGCCTGGGTAAGACGCACCTGATGCATGCCATCGGCAATGCCATGTTGGCGAAAAACCCTTCGGCGCGGGTGGTCTATCTGCACTCGGAACGCTTTGTGGCGGATATGGTCAATGCGCTGCGTCATAACCGTATTGAACAGTTTAAAAAGTTCTACCGCTCCCTGGATGCACTTTTAATTGATGATATTCAGTTTTTCGCCCATAAGGAGCAGTCTCAGGAGGAGTTTTTCCATACGTTCAACACGCTGCTGGAAGGCAATAAGCAGGTGATTCTGACCTCTGACCGTTTTCCCAAAGAAGTGGACGGGCTGGAAGATCGCCTGAAATCCCGTTTTGGCTGGGGGCTGACCATTCAGGTGGAGCCGCCGGAGTTTGAAATGCGTGTGGCGATTTTGCTGAAAAAAGCAGCGGAAGCGGGCGTGCACCTGCCCGAAGAAGTCGCCTTTTTTATCGCCAAACGGCTGCGGGGGAATGTGCGAGAGCTGGAAGGCGCGCTCAAACGGGTGATCGCTTATGCCCAGTTTACCCAGCAGCCGGTGACACTGAACAGTGCCAAAGAAGCGTTAAAAGACCTGCTGGCTTTACAGCAGAAGATGATCACTATGGAAAACATTCAGAAAACTGTGGCGGATTATTACAAGGTGCGAGTATCGGATCTGCTGGGTAAACGCCGTTCCCGCAATGTAGCACGTCCCCGCCAGATGGCCATGGCGCTGGCCAAGGAGCTGACCACCCATAGCCTGCCGGAAATCGGCAATGCTTTTGGCGGGCGGGATCACACCACAGTGCTGCATGCTGTGCGTAAGGTGCAGGCACTGCGTGAAGAAGATCCACGTTTTGAGGAAGACTACAACAACTTGATCAAAATCATGACCCATTGAGGACGTTGAAAATGAATATTACCGTCAGTCGGGATACGCTGCTTAAAGGTTTGCAAACCATCGCCGGTGTAGTGGAAAAACGCCAGACCAAGCCGATCTTGGGGAATGTCCTGTTGCAGCTGGAAGGTCAGCGCTTGACGCTGGTGGCTACTGACCTGGAAATCGAAGTGCGGGCACAGGTAGAAGTGGAAACGGCAGATGTACCCAGCCTGACGACTACACTGCCGGCAGTAAAATTATTGAGTATCGTCCGGGCGCTGAGTGAAGGGGTGATCATCACACTTGACTTTGAAGAGACAGGGCGCTGCACGTTAAAAGCGGGGCGTGCCCGCTTTAAGCTCTCCACTTTGCCTGCAGAAGAGTTCCCACTGCTGGATCTGACGCAGGCGGATGTCACGCTCAGTGTGCCACAAAACCAGCTGCGCATGCTGATGCAGCATACCCAGTTTGCCATGGCGGCACAGGATGTGCGTTACTACCTCAATGGCATGCTGTTTGATATTGCCGAGCATACATTGCGAATGGTAGCCACTGACGGGCATCGCCTTTCCACCTGTGCCATGCGCCTGGAGACAGATACAGTGGCACCGCATCGAGCCATTTTGCCGCGCAAAGGCTTGCTGGAGCTGATCAAGCTGCTGCAGCCGCAGGCGGACGCGGTTGTGCTGGGCTTGGCCAGCAACCGGATGACAGTGGAGATGGAAAATGTCATTTTCACCTGTAAGCTGCTTGAGGGGCGTTATCCCGACTACGCGCGTGTGATACCGGCGAATAATGAGCAGCTGTTGAAGGCTGACCGCAATCAGCTCAAAGCGATTCTGCTGCGGGCGACGATTCTTTCCAATGATCGCTTTAAGGGGGTGCGCCTGACACTCTCTCAGGGGCTATTGACCGTGCATGCGCAAAACGCCGAGCAGGATGAGGCGCATGAGGAGCTGGTCGTAGAGTACGAAGGCGAACCTATGGAGGTGGCATTTAATGTGCAGTATCTGCTGGATGTCATCAATGCCGTGGAAGGGGATTTTGTCACCCTGGCGTTTCGTGATGCCACCGGGCCTGTGCTGATCGAAGAGCGTGGCGAACAGGCCAGCTGCCAGCATGTGGTGATGCCCATGCGTTTATAATGGGATCTTTCAGGGGGTATCTATCGTGAAGCGAGGGTGAAATGTCATTGCGAGCCAAGTTGATGGGTCTGGTTTTCCTGTTTTTTGGTGGCAGCATCATTCAATGTATTGATGATGTTTATACTGGAGTCTGAGTCGGAGAAAAAGCTGAAGTGGGTGCGTCATACCCATGCGGTGCTTATGGCCGGGCAGCAGTTTTTTAAGTGCTATGAAGGATGCAGAAACTGGGCAGCGAGGCTATCTATTAACTCAGGATGTGAAATATCTGGCACCTTATCACCATGGCCGTGAATTGGCAGAGAGCTTGCTCCGGAGGCTACAGTATCTGACTCGGGATAATGCTCAACAGCAAAAGCGTTTGCAGGAAGTCGCTCAGCAGGTGCAGCTTAAGCTTGCAGAGCTGGCAGAGACGATTGAGCTGGCGCAACAGGGGCACCCGCAGGATGCATTAAAGATTGTGCATGAGGATGTTGGTCAACGCTATATGGACCGTATCCGCGAGATAATGGGACAGTTTGTGCGCACCGAAGAGCTTTTGCTGGCGCAGCGGGAGGGGGATTATCGTGAAACTCGTGCCCGCATCATCATGGTGATCGCATTCGAGGCGGTGGTGTTTTTGGGGCTGGTGCTTGTGACATTTTTCTTTATGCGCCGAAACCTTATGCAACCGCTGTCTACCTTGCTCAAGATCGTGCGGGAAACACGCGCTAACCGCAAAGCGCGTATTGAAAATATCCTGCCGCAGGATGAGATGAGCTATCTGATCGCTAATGTCTATGAAATGAATCAGGTGGTGGTGGAGCGTTCCCGTTCGCTTGAATTACGGGCGCAACGGGATGTACTGACAGGCTTGTTTAACCGCCATGCCATGGATGAGATGATGCCGGAGATGCTGCAAGAAGTAACCTCTCAGGGAGAAAGGTTAGCGCTGATTTATGTGGATTTGGATAAATTCAAACCCATCAACGATACCTTAGGGCATGAGTGTGGAGACCAGGTGCTGGTTGAGATATCAAACCGGATGCGGTCAGTATTGCGGGCGCAGGATCGTGTGTTTCGCCTGGGTGGGGACGAGTTTCTTGTGACAGTGGTATTTGAGGAAGATGAACAGTTGCGGCATGTACTTTCCCGCTTGTGTGAAGCCTTGAATCAGCCCATGATTCTCAAGGATCAGACAGTGACGCTCAGCGCCAGCCTGGGCGTGGCATTGGCGCCGGATATGAGTTCAGACCTGACAACACTGTTGCAGATGGCGGATCAGGCAATGTATCGTGCCAAACACTCTGGCGAGTGCTACAGGTTGGTGGAATCAGGCGACGGTGCCAAAGCTTAAGCGGTTGACGCTGACGGGTTTTCGTTGTTTTCAGCAGGCACAGTTTGAGTTTCAGGCGGGGCTGAATGTGATTTCTGGCCCCAATGCCAGCGGCAAGACGGCACTGATTGAAGCCTTGTGGTTGCTGGCATCCGGGCGATCTTTCAGAACTGTGCAGCTGGGGCAGCTTATTTACCATAATGCGGAGTCCTCCACAGTGTTTGCCCAAGTAGATGGGCATCGGCTGGGGTGGTGTCGCCAGGCAGATAAAACACAGTTACGGCTGGACGGTGAAACGGCTCGGGTGCAGAGTGTGTTGAGTGCCTGCTTTCCCGCCCAGCTCATGACGCCGGAGGCGCACCGCCTGCTGGAAGAAGGGCCTGCCGGGCGGCGCCGTTATCTGGACTGGGGCGGGTTTTATCAGTCGAGAGAGTTTATTCACCACTGGCGCAGCCTGCGCCAAGCACTTAAACAACGAAACGCAGCATTACGATCTGGTCAGCCACGTGACCTGGTGACTTTATGGGATGCAGCGCTGATTCAGGCCTGTGAACAAATAGATGCTCTTCGAAAGGCCTATGTGGCGCAGTTGCAGGCGCTGCTGCCGGGTTTTGTTTCTGCCTTGTTACCGGACTATGCCGCGGATGCATTGCAGCTGCTTTATCAGCCAGGCTGGCGCAAGGAGCTGTCTTATGCAGAAGCACTGGCGGAAAGCTGGCAGCGGGACAGCCGATATGGCCGCACCCATGTGGGTGCGCATCGGGCGGATGTGCGCTTTAAGCTGCATGGCAGAGATGTGGAAACAGTACTTTCCCGTGGGCAGCAGAAGCTTTTTGTAGCCGCATTGTTGCTGGCTCAGGCACAGTTGCTGAAGCAGCATACGGGGCAGGTATCTGTCATGTTGATGGATGATTTGCCTGCCGAGCTGGATGAGGCACACCGTGCACGGCTGCTTGCTTTATTGCAAAAGCTTGGCGTGCAGCACCTTGTGACCACGACGGATATAGCGCTGATTCCTGGCGGCGCACAGGCGAACCAAGTGGTTTTGTGATAGAATTTTTCTTTTTATTTCCGCCTGATGCGTTGGAAATAATCGCTTTTTATAACATCTGGAAAACAGCTCATGGCGCAACAGGACACTTCTCAGACGCAATACGACTCCTCCTCCATCAAGGTGCTCAAGGGGCTGGAAGCCGTTCGCAAACGCCCGGGTATGTATATCGGTGATACCGATGATGGCACTGGCCTGCATCATATGGTATTTGAAGTGGTGGATAACGCCATTGATGAGGCCTTGGCGGGCTATTGTGACCGCATTGTTGTGACGCTGCATCCGGATGGTTCCGTGTCCGTGTCGGATAACGGGCGAGGGATTCCCGTGGACATGCATCCAGAAGAAGGCCGCTCTGCTGCAGAGGTTATCATGACGGTGCTGCATGCTGGCGGTAAGTTTGATGATAACTCCTATAAGGTTTCCGGAGGCCTGCATGGTGTGGGGGTCTCTGTGGTCAATGCCCTGTCTGAGCACCTGTGGCTGACTATTAAGCGTGATGGTCAAATCTGGCAGCAGGAATACCAGTTGGGTGAGCCGCTTTATCCGCTTAAGGCCAGTGGTGAAACGGATGAGACGGGTACGGAAGTGCGCTTTCTGCCCAGCCGGGATATCTTCGCTATCACCGAATATGACTACGATATCCTGCGGACTCGTCTGCAAGAGCTCTCTTTTCTCAACTCCGGTGTGCATATTGAGCTGGTGGATGAGCGGGTTGAGTCAGCGCGCAAAGATGTATTTGAGTATAAGGGAGGCATCCGCGCTTTTGTAGAACACTTGAACCGTAACCGCACGACGATTCACCCCCATATTTTCCACTATACGGCGGAAAAGGATGGCATGACGGTGGAGATCGCCATGCAGTGGTCAGATGCCTATCAGGAGCACATTTACGCCTTTACCAATAATATCCCCCAGAAAGACGGTGGCACCCATATTGCCGGTTTCCGTGCTGCGCTGACGCGCACGCTGAACAACTACATGGAAAAGGAAGGGCTGGCGAAAAAATACAAAATCAACATCTCCGGTGAAGATGCCCGTGAAGGGCTGGCGGCGGTTGTGTCTGTGAAAGTGCCGGATCCGAAATTTTCTTCCCAGACAAAAGAAAAGCTGGTTTCTTCTGAGGTGAAATCCTTGGTGGAAACCACCATGAATGAAAAGTTTGCCGAATATCTGTTGGAAAACCCACAGGATGCCAAGGCGATTGTCGGTAAGCTGGTGGAGGCTGCCCGCGCCCGTGAAGCAGCGCGTAAAGCCCGTGAAATGACCCGCCGTAAGGGCGCGCTGGATATTGCCGGCCTGCCTGGAAAGCTGGCGGACTGTCAGGAAAAAGATCCTGCTCATTCAGAGTTGTATCTGGTGGAAGGAGACTCTGCCGGAGGATCTGCCAAGCAAGGACGGGATCGCCGCACTCAGGCCATTTTGCCTTTGAAAGGTAAAATCCTCAATGTGGAAAAAGCACGCTTTGACAAAATGCTCGCTTCAGCTGAAGTGGGCACTTTGATTACCGCATTGGGGTGTGGGATCGGTGCGGAAGAGTATGATCCGGATAAACTTCGCTATCACCGCATTATTATCATGACCGATGCAGATGTGGACGGCTCCCACATTCGCACCTTGCTGCTCACCTTTTTCTACCGGCAGATGCCCGAGCTGGTAGAGCGCGGCCATATTTATATTGCCCAGCCGCCGTTGTATAAGGTGAAAAAAGGCAAACAGGAAGCCTACCTGAAAGACGATGCCGAGCTGGATCACTATCTGTTGGCCTTAGCGCTGGAAAACGCTCAGCTGCTTCCGGGGGCAGGTGCAGCACCGATTGCCGGTGTGGCTTTGGAGCGGCTTGCAGAGGCTTACCTGGCCGCGCAACGTGTGATCGGGCGGCTTTCACGCCGCTACAGAGAGGATTTCCTACAGTTGCTGCTTGAGCTGCCGCCTTTGACATTGGACATGCTGAATGATGAGGTGGCATTAAACACATGGGCCAATCAGGCGCAGACCAGGCTCAATGGAGAGCAGCGCGCAGGGAAAGTTACATTTACGCTCCGTGTGGAGTCAGCACCGGAAGGCGACTACCGTTATCAGCTGCGTCTGGAAATTCGTGAGCATGGCACCTTAAGCAGCCAGACACTAGGTGCGGCATTTCTGGCCAGTAAGGAATACGGACAGCTGGCGGAGACAGCACGTTTATTGGAAGGCTTGTTGCAGGCAGATGCCAAGGTTGTGCGCGGTGAAAAGGAAAAGGCTGTGCGTACCTTTGGTGATGCGCTGACCTGGTTGATGCAGGAAGCTAAGCGAGGATTGGCCATCCAGCGTTATAAAGGTTTGGGTGAAATGAACCCGGAACAGCTGTGGGAAACCACCATGAATCCGGAAACGCGTCGTCTGCTTCAGGTAACAGTGAAAGATGCCATGCTGGCCGATGAGGTGTTTACCACTCTAATGGGGGATGCGGTAGAGCCGCGTCGGGCATTTATAGAGGAAAACGCGCTGACGGTGGAAAACTTGGACGTTTAGCGTAAAATAGGCAAAATATTTCGAATTTTTAAGCTATCCAGCCCGGGTTTTCAGGCCGTTTTAGCACAAAAAACTTAAAAAGTTTTAATTTAAGAAAAGGGGGAGACCCTTTTTGATTAAGCAAATTTATATTGTTTAAGGAGACAGAGCATGTCAGCAGTTCATCCAATTGTGGCGGTAGTGGGTTCTTCCGGTGCCGGTACATCATTTGTAAAGCGGGCTTTTGAAAACATCTTTGAGCGTGAGGGCGTGAACCCTGCCATTATTGAAGGCGACAGTTTCCATAAATACGATCGCGCCACGATGAAGCAGAAAGTGGCGGAAAGCAAGGAGAAAAGCTGTCGTCCGCTGACCCATTTCTCAGAGGATGCCAATGAGTTTTACCTGCTTGAAGAGCTGTTCAAAACCTATCGTGAAACGGGTACCGGTAAGCGCCGCTACTATATTCACTCCGATGAAGAGGCTGAGATGCACAATAAACGCCTGGGCACCAGCCTGAAACCAGGAGAGTTTACCCCTTGGGAGGAAATTCCTGAAGGTACTGACCTGCTTTTTTATGAAGGCCTGCATGGCATGGTACGCAAGGTGAAATACCTTAAAGAAGGTCAGCAGCCCTATGATGTGGCACAGTATGTGGATTTGGGGGTGGGTGTAGCGCCTACCGTCAATATCGAGTGGATGCAGAAAATCTACCGTGATACCAGTGAGCGCCCTTATACGGTGCAGGATGTGCATAATGTGATCCTTGAGCGCATGCCGGATTATATTGACTTCATCGTGCCTCAGTTCCACCGTACCCATATTAACTTCCATCGCGTGCCTTTGGTCGATACCTCCGATCCATTCTCTACAGAAGAAGGCATGTTGCCAAGTGTGCCTGCACCGGAAGATTCCCTGATGGTCACCCATGTGCGGATTAAGGATCAGGTTAACCTGCCGGAAATTGCTGAGCAGATTCCAGGCGCATGGATGCAGCGGGATGATACGCTGGTCTATAACTCCAAATATTTCGTGGATGCTATGGATCTGTTGCTCACTCCACTGATCAAAAACCTGATTGAGCGTAAGCGCAAGGCACTGGGGCAGTAATTCCCCTTTGTATATGTTTGAAAAAACCCCGCAGCTGCGGGGTTTTTTATTATGGAGCTATGGAGCAGGTGAGTATGTGGACTTATGAGGCCTTGGTGCACTGGGCATCGGGTTGTAAACTGCCTGTAAAAGTCTTGGAAACCGTGGATTCCACCAGTGCCTGGTTGAAACGTCATCAACCAGATACGCCCTTGTTAGTCGTCGCCTACATACAAACAGCAGGCTATGGGCAGCGTGGTCGATCTTGGCATATGTATTCAGGCTGTGACTTGGCTTTTTCCTTTTGGCTGCCCGATGCAAGTCATCTGGCAACCTATAGTATGCTGACGCCTTATGTGGCGCTGCGGCTGCGGGAATTTTTACAGCCTTTCAGTGATGAAATGATTCGATGCAAGTGGCCGAATGATCTGTATCACTTGCATGGAAAAATATCAGGTACTTTGATTGAGCGGGAAAGGAGAGGGTTGCTGGTTGGCACGGGCATTAACTGGGTAGCCTCGACAGAACGAAAAAATGCCGTCACAGGTACCGAGCTGCCTTGGGCGTTTTTATCCGCATGGGGGCAGTGGCTTGTAACTCGGTTGCCCGATTTTTGCCCGAAGCACTGGCATGATGTAATGCCGCAGTGGCAGGCGCTGGATTATTTCCCGCGGGGTGCCCGGCTGCAGGATGAGACAGGCAAGCATTATCATTATGGCGGCCTTCAGGCAGATGGCAGTGTGTTGTTATGGCAGGGGCGGAGAAAGTTGAAAACCTATGGCGGTGTGTCTTTGCGCTTGGTTGATAATGATGAGTCTGGCCATTGGCAGTAGTAATCTACCGCCTGATCTTTTAAAAAAA
>CAYRSN010000041.1:0-9942 GCA_964427185.1 uncultured Piscirickettsiaceae bacterium
TTTCTAAACAAAGGAGTGCACAAATGATGAAACGACCTTATGTATTGATGTTTTTAATGACCTTTTTAGGCCTGTTGGCCGGATGGGGAGCAGGTGCTTATCTGGGTAACGCGGGGTTAAAAGCAACCATTGAGTCTATGCCGGCGGCGCCAGTGGTGGTGGCCTCGGAATATGATGCGGAGACTAAAACGGTTGCCTTGACTTTTAGCAATGTGGGTGGGCAGCCCATCAATATTCTGGGGAAGGCCATCGCTTTTAAGCCGAAAACGGGAGAGGGGTATAAGGTGGCTTATGTGAACTTTGAGCAGCCACTGGTTGTGCCCCCGTTTTCTGTGGAGGTGATGCGTGTTCAGTTGAAAGCAGATACTCAGACGCTGGTAGCGGGGGATGTGGTTGCAACGACGATTCGATATGCCTATCCCCTGTTGCCTGGCTTGTATGACATGACGCATGTATTTACCAGGGGGCAGCCTTCTCAGCAGGCTGCCTCTGAGACAGATAAGTAATAAGGGGGCATATCATGTCAACAACGGCAAAACATCGTGATAAGTTGGAGGTTTTCCTCTATTGGGCCATGCTGTTTTCGGTGGCGGTATTTGTTACGCTCATTATTTTGGGGGTAATCATGCGCCCCTGGCTGCCTGAAGAGGTTGCATTTGTAATGGGTGTTGCGCTGTTCTATCTGCTGGCAAACCGCCTGTTTTTCGGGTATGGCAGTCTAAGTGCCTATCTGGATAAGATCGCCTCAGGAGAGGTAACTGAAGCGGATAAACAGCGAGCCTATGGTAAAAGTGGGGCACAAAAACATGGCCTGATTGCGCAGCTAACACACTATGGTATCGCAACGATCTGGCTGGATCGGTATGAGCCTTATCGTTATACCTATTTGGCAGTGTATCTTCTGGTGGCCGCACTGGTGGTTGTATTAAATCTGAACTTTGTATCAGGTATCACGACAGGTTCGATTGTGGAAGGCTTTTTCTGGGGTGCGACGGTTGTCAGTGTATTTGTGCTGGCGGCAGATGTGCTGGTGCGCTGGCAGTATGCATTGACAGTGGTGGAGCCTGTATACGCACAGCTTGCACCTGCGTTGGCTGGCTCCACAGAGCCGGATGCTCGCACACTGGAGCCAGTATGTCCTGACCCGGATGAGCCTTGTGTCAAAGAGGATATGAAAGCCATGCACTCTTCAGAAAAGCACTAACACGGCCTTGAGCGAGGCAGGTGTTGATAGAAAGGACAAGCCCGGCTAAGCGCCGGGTTTTTTTGTATACTGCTTTTTCTTTTAAGTGTGCGGACTCGATGAACAGACTTCCTTTTGAGCTTCAGCTTGGGTTTCGTTATACCCGCGCGAAACGTCGCAATGGCTTTATTTCCTTTATCTCTTTTTCTTCTGTTGCAGGAATTGCGCTGGGTGTGATGGCGTTGATTGTCGTAATGTCCATTATGAACGGCTTCCAGCATGAACTGCGAGAGCGGATCCTGGGGATGACGGCGCATATGCAGGTTACCGGATATGGGGGACGGCTTTATCAGTGGCAGCAAGTCGCACAGCGCCTTGAAGGCTTACCTCATGTTGTGGGGATGGCGCCTGTGATAGAAGAGCAGGCTATGCTGAGTCATGCGAAGGCCGTGAAGGGGGTGATGATCCGTGCAATCGATCCGGCATGGGAGCCGCAGGTCTCCAGTATTGACCGAGGTATGAAAGAGGGGCAGCTATCGAACCTGGAGACGAAGCGTTACAGCATTCTCTTGGGGAAGGATTTGGCCGAGGCGTTAGGTGTGCGGGTTGGGGATAAAGTGACACTGATTGCGCCGGAAGCTAGTGTGACAGTGATGGGCGTGATGCCGCGTTTTAAGCGTTTCACTGTGGCTGGAATTTTTTCTGTGGGGATGTACGAGTATGACGCAGGGCTTGCTGTGATGCATATTCGAGATGCTGCCAAAGTGTATCGTTACCCTGAAGGTGCAGTCAGTGCACTGACACTGAAGTTGGATGACCTTTTTGCGGTACAGACAGTGCGTAAAGCATTGGCAGCACGGCTGGGAGCTACCTATTACACGGTAGACTGGACACAGCGCCATGCCAACTTTTTCCGTGCCGTACAGATGGAAAAGCGCATGATGTTTATTGTGTTGGCACTGATTATTATGGTAGCAGCGTTTAATATCGTCTCTATGATGGTGATGGTGGTGACAGATAAGCAGAGTGATATTGCAGTTTTGAAAACCCTGGGCGTGACCCCTTTGAGTATTCAGTTGGTGTTTATGGTGCAAGGAGTGATTATCGGCACGCTGGGAGTGTTAATTGGCGTGGGTCTGGGGGTGGCACTGGCATTGAATATTGATGTAGTGGTGCCCTTTATTGAGCAGTTATTTGGTTTCCACTTTTTCCCGCCGGATGTGTATTACATTAGCCAGGTTCCTTCAAAGTTGGCTTGGTCAGATGTAGAGTCGGTAGCTTTGCTGGCATTTGTGCTGACCGTTTTAGCAACCCTTTATCCTGCTTGGCGTGCAGCAAAGGTTCAGCCCGCGGAGGCATTGCGTTATGAGTGAGTGGGTCTTGGAAGCACGGAATTTGAATAAAGTCTATGAAGAGGAAGCTGTTCGAACTGAAGTGCTTAAGCAGGTGTCACTTCGAGTGCCTAAAGGAGAGACTTGGGCGATCGTGGGGGGTTCAGGTTCAGGCAAAAGCACTCTGCTTCATTTACTGGGCGGTTTGGATAAGCCGACTTCCGGAGAGGTGCTGCTGCAAGGCAAGCCCTTTTCTTCGCTGAGTGAGGCAGCACGGTGTCGGCGGCGTAATCAGCTTTTGGGGTTTGTGTATCAGTTTCATTATTTGTTACCTGAGTTCAGTGCTTTAGAGAATGTGATGATGCCTCTGGTGGTTGGGCGCCGCCCCCTGTCTGAGGCGCGCGCGGCAGCCGAGCACCTGCTTAGTGAGGTGGGGTTATCGCATAGAATGAAGCATAAACCCTCAGAGCTTTCAGGCGGGGAGCGTCAACGGGTAGCGATTGCACGTGCATTGGTGACCCGGCCTGCCTGTGTGCTTGCTGATGAGCCGACAGGTAACCTGGATAGCCGTACAGCGGCGCAGGTGTTGGATTTAATGGAAGCACTGAATGCGCAGTTAGGCACAACGCTTCTGGTGGTCACGCATGATCATAAGGTGGCTGAAAGAATGCATCGCACCATTCGGCTGCAGGATGGTGCGATGCAGATGTGAAGTGAAGTTTACTGTTCGGTCTCTGAAGCCGGAGGTGTTTTAACAAATGGGCTGCCGTGTTTCAGGCCAAATTTTTTCAGGATGCTGACCAGAGGACAGAAGCCTGTCAGTCCTGAAACAATCAGGTTCAACCCCACAAACGCTGTAAGCAGCAGCCATTGAAGATTGACCCACATGGCAAGCGCCAAGCTGACCAGGATAACAGTGCCTGCAAACAACATAACAAAACGTTCGATGGTCATGATGGTGTTCTCCTTTTGCTGTTGATGTGTGGTTAGCATAGCGCCTCACATTTTACACAGGAAATCGTATAAGCATTCGATTATTTGTTTTTACGCGTCTTATGAGTCGATGATTGTGGATGCAAATTCAAGTTGTTGTTTTTAGGGGATGCGGTATAATTCGCGCTTTATCTGGAGGGGTGTGTCCCTTTCTTATATAACCCTATTTGAACAAAGTTGAGTCACTATGCAAGTAAATGTCACAAAACCTGAGTCAGGCTTGGAGCACGAAATTGAAGTTACTTTGCCCACAGAGCAGATTGATGCGGATGTGGCGCGCCGTTTGTCGGAAATGCGCCGTACAGTGCGGATGGACGGTTTTCGTCCAGGTAAAGTGCCATTGTCCATTATTAAGAAGCGTTATGGTGCCGGTGTGCGCCAGGAAGTGGTAAACGAGGCGGTTTACAAGGCGTTTTATGATGCGGTTGCACAAGAGAACTTGAAAGTGGCAGGCTATCCCCGTTTTGAGTCTCTGGAAGATAAAGGGGAAACCATCACGTTTAAAGCAAAGTTTGAAGTGTTCCCAGAAGTTGAATTGCCGAATCTGAACACGCTGGAAGTGGAAAAAATCGTAGGTGAGCTGACAGAGGACGATGTAGAAGCCATGATTGAAAAGCTGCGCGAGCAGAAGAAACGCTGGCGCGTGGCAAATGCCAATAAAAAGGCAGCAGATGGCAACCAAGTGATTATTGACTTTGAAGGGTTTGTGGACGGCGAACCGTTTGAAGGCGGTAAGGCCGAAGAAGTACCGCTGGTGTTGGGCAGTGGCCGTATGATTCCGGGCTTTGAAGAAGGTATTATCGGTATGAAAAAAGGGGAAGAAAGAACCATTAAGGTGACTTTCCCTGAGCAGTATCATTCAGAAAGCCTGGCCGGTAAAGAAGCTGAATTCAAAATCAAAGTGCACTCCGTACAGGTAGCGGAAAAACCTGAACTTGATGAAACGTTTATCAAGGAGTTCGGGGTCGAGGACGGTGATGTAGAAGCCTTCCGGAAGGAAATTCGTGACAATATGGCGCGTGAGCAAAAGCGTCTGGTCACGGCTCAAAACCGCAGCGCGGTGCTGGAAGCGTTGGATCAGGCCGTTGAAATGGAGTTGCCTAAGTCTGTTGTAGATCAGGAAATCCAGTCGATGATGCAGAATCAGCTGCGTGAGCTTCAGATGCAGGGTATTGATCCTTCACAGGTCAATCTGAACCCGGAGGATTTTCGTGAGCGTGCACAGCAGCGTATTCGTTTAGGCTTGATTATTGGCAAACTGATTGAAGCGCTTGACCTGAAGGTAACGCCTGAAGAAATTGAGGCTTATCTTCTGGAGCAGGGTGCGGCCTATGAAGATCCTCAGGAAGTGCTTGAGTGGTACAAAGCGCATCCGGAGCATATGAAAGAAATCGAAGCAATTCTGCTTGAAAACAAAGTGGCAGATGCAGTCATGGCACAGGCGAAAGTAAAAGAAGTGAAAAAAAGCTTTGAAGACTTGACGCAAGCTGCCTAATCCTGTTTCTGTTGTCTTCGTGCAAAAGGCTTGTTGTTTGACAAGCCTTTTTTTGCGGTAGGCTATCCCTATTAAACATGTTAGCGTTGAAAAAAGGTGTAATATCCATGTCACAGATTGAAAACACACTGGTGCCCATTGTCATTGAGCAGACCAGCCGCGGCGAGCGTTCGTTTGATATTTATTCGCGACTGCTAAAAGAGCGCGTCATTTTTCTGGCAGGTCCGGTTGAAGATCATATGGCTAACCTGATTGTGGCGCAGTTGCTGTTTCTGGAATCCGAAAACCCCGAAAAAGATATTCACTTGTATATTAACTCGCCTGGCGGGAGTGTCACGGCGGGGATGGCCATTTATGATACGATGAATTTCATCCAGCCCGATGTCAGCACCATGTGTATTGGACAGGCTGCCAGTATGGGAGCCTTTTTGCTGGCGGCAGGGGCTCAAGGAAAGCGTTTTGCATTGCCGCATTCACGGGTAATGATTCATCAGCCGTTGGGCGGTTTTCAGGGGCAGGCCAGTGACATCGAAATTCATGCTAAGGAAATTTTAAAAATACGCGAAACCCTTAATCAGGAGCTGGCAAAAAATACCGGCCAGCCTCTGGAGCAGATTGAAAAAGATACAGACCGGGATAATTTCATGGGGGCATATGAGGCAAAAGCATATGGCCTGATTGATGAAGTTTTGACCAGCCGGGTAGGAGTGAAAGATGAGTGATAAAGATATGTACTGTTCCTTTTGCGGTAAGCATCAGGATGAAGTGCGCAAATTGATTGCCGGCCCTGGCGTGTATATTTGTGATGAATGTGTGGAGCTGTGTAATGAGATTCTGCGTGAAGAGTTTGAGGGTGGGAGCATTGTTGAGGGAAGCGAAAGTCTTTTTCATTTGGATAACCTGCCGACCCCGCATGAGATTAAGCATGAGTTAGATCAGTATGTGATCGGCCAAGAACGTGCGAAAAAAATTCTGTCCGTTGCGGTATATAACCACTATAAGCGTTTGATGGCGGAGCAGAAGGGTCAGAATGATGTTGAGCTGACGAAAAGCAATATTCTGATGATCGGACCGACCGGTTCAGGTAAAACCTTGCTGGCGCAAACCCTTGCACGTTTGCTGGATGTTCCTTTTGCCATTGCGGATGCTACGACTTTGACAGAAGCCGGCTATGTGGGTGAGGATGTAGAAAGCATCATCCTCAAGCTGTTACAGCGCTGTGACAATGATCCCAAAAAGGCTGAACGGGGTATTATCTATATTGATGAAATTGACAAAATCACGCGCAAATCTGAAAACCCTTCTATTACCCGCGATGTTTCCGGCGAAGGCGTGCAGCAGGCGCTGCTGAAAATTGTTGAAGGCACACTTGCCAATGTGCCGCCGCAAGGCGGCCGTAAGCACCCGAATCAGGATATGATTCAGGTGGATACCTCCAAGATTCTGTTTATTGTCGGCGGGGCGTTTGAAGGGCTGGATAAGATTGTTGAGCAGCGTATCGCCAAAGGCACAGGGATTGGCTTTGCAGCGGAGGTAAAAGCGAAAGATAAAGAACAGGATTTAAGTGAGCTTTATCAGCAGGTGGAGCCGGAAGACCTTGTGAAATACGGGCTGATTCCAGAGTTTGTAGGGCGCCTGCCAGTCATTGCAACTTTGGAAGCGTTGGATGAGGCAGCACTGATCAGGATTCTGGTTGAACCTAAGAATGCACTGGTTAAGCAGTTTCAAAAAATGTTCGAGCTGGAAGGTGTGCAGTTGCAGTTTACAGAAGATGCCCTGCGCGCTATTGCTCAGGAAGCCATAAAGCGCAAAACCGGTGCACGCGGTTTGCGTGCTATTTTGGAACAGTTGCTGCTAGATCTGATGTATGACCTGCCCAGCATGAAAGGGGTTGAAAAGGTCGTGATTGATGAGGCGGTTGTACAGGGTAAAAAGCAGCCTGTACTGGTTTACAAGCAACATCAGCAGACAGATGAAGGTGCGCCTGAAAAGGTGGCGCAATAAAGATGAGGTAAAGAGATGGCGGACAGACACGAGGGAATTGATCAACTGGATATGAAGCTGAATGCCTTAGTGATGCCGCTCCGAGATGTGGTGGTATTTCCAGGGAGTGTAATGCCGTTATTTGTTGGGCGTGAAAAATCAATTCATGCTATTCAAGAGGCAATGCGAACGGTTCGTCAGATCTTTCTGGTTTCGCAAAAACGAGCCGACCTGGATGCCCCAACATTTGAAGATGTTTACCACGTAGGCACCTTGGCTACTATTTTGCAAACTTTAAAGCTGGCAGATGGTACCGTGAAGGTGTTGATTGAAGGCGTAGAGCGTTTCGAACTGCTGAATCTGGTAGAGGATGAGCAGGTTTTTCGAGGCGATATCCGTCGACTGGAAACAGTGGTTGAGGTGCCGGAAGAGCTTCCTCAGCTGATTAAACTGGCAAAAGAGCGTTTTGCCCATTACGGCAAACTGAATGCCAAGCTCTCTTCTGATGTAAAGGCGTCCGTTGCACGCACGGAGGATGCAGATGCGCTGGTAGATTTGATTGCAGCGAATCTGGAGCTTTCCATGGAAGTGAAACAGGGGCTTTTGGAAGCGGCTTCGTTGAACGACCGCCTTGAGAAATTGATTGCGCTGATTGAAACACAGATTGACATGCTTGAGGCAGAGCAGCGTATTGCCGAGCGTGTCAAAAAGCAAATGGATAAGAATCAACGTGAGTATTATCTGAATGAAAAAATCAAGGCGATCAACAAGGAGTTAGGTCGTACAGGTGGTGATGAAGATGAGCTGCTTGAGCTGAAAGAGAAAATTGAAGCAGCAGGCATGCCGACTGAGGCAAAAGAAAAGGCGTTATCTGAGCTGAAAAAACTGAGAATGATGCCGCCTCAGTCGGCAGAAGCCAGTGTCGTGCGCAACTATATTGACTGGCTATTGGATGTGCCTTGGAAAAAGCGCACGCGCGTCAGTCGAGATCTGAAAAAAGCTGCACAGGTGCTGGATGCACAACATTATGGGCTGGAGAAGGTAAAAGAGCGTATCTTGGAATACCTCGCAGTGCAAAAACGGGTGAAAAAACTGAACGGCCCGATTCTTTGTCTGGTGGGGCCGCCGGGTGTTGGAAAAACGTCCCTGGCACGCTCCATTGCGGAGGCGACGAACCGTAAGTTTGTGCGTATGTCCTTGGGAGGGGTACGGGATGAAGCTGAAATTCGCGGGCACCGTCGGACGTATCTGGGTGCACTGCCGGGGCGTATTATCCAGAAAATGGTAAAAGCCGGGGTCAAAAACCCACTGTTTCTACTGGATGAGATCGACAAAATGAGTGCGGATTTCCGCGGAGATCCTGCTGCTGCATTGTTGGAAGTGCTGGATCCAGAGCAAAACAGAAGCTTTAATGATCACTATCTGGAAGTGGATTATGATCTTTCTGAGGTGATGTTCGTTGCAACTTCTAACTCAATGGATATGCCAGAACCTTTGCTGGATCGAATGGAAATTATTCAGCTTTCCGGTTATACCGAATTGGAAAAGCTGAATATTGCTCAGCGCCACCTGTTACCGCGACAGTTGAAACATCATGGTTTGACGGCTGAAGAGCTGAATGTGCCGCAGCAGACCTTAACGCGTATTATTGAAGACTATACGCGCGAGGCTGGTGTGCGGAGCCTGGATAGAGAGTTGGCCAAGATTTGTAGAAAAGTGGTGAAAGGCTTGGAGGATGGCACGCTGGCACCTCCTGTCGATTTGATGCCTGAAAAGCTTGTGGATTATCTGGGTGTGGCGCGCTATCGTCATGGCGAAAAAATGCAGCAGGCACGTATTGGCCTGGTGAATGGGCTGGCGTGGACTCGTGCTGGAGGAGATTTGCTGCATATTGAAGCTACCTGCATGCCCGGTAAGGGTCAGCTGAAGCGTACCGGGCAGCTGGGTGATGTGATGAAAGAGTCCGTCGAAATCGCTTTGAGCGTAATCCGCAGCCGTCATCGCATGTTGGGGATTGATGAAAAAACCTTTGAGAAAATTGATTTGCACCTGCATTTTCCTGAGGGAGCGATTAAAAAGGATGGGCCCAGTGCTGGTATTGCCGTGGCAACCGTCATTGCTTCCGTATTAACAAATACGCCGGTACGGAATGAAGTGGCCATGACAGGTGAGATTACACTGCGAGGTGAAGTCTTACCGATAGGCGGTCTGAAGGAAAAGTTACTGGCGGCACTGCGCGCAGACATTAAAAAAGTGTTGATTCCCCACGAAAATGCACGTGATTTGGCAGAAATTCCTGAAGAAATTACCTCTCAGTTGGATATCGTGCCGGTGCGTTGGGTTGATGAGGTTTTAAGTCACGCACTTGAGAAGATGCCTGAGCCGTTGCCAGCGTCAGCAAGTGCACTTTGTACCACAGAGCATACAGCGGATACAAGCGCCGAACAGACCAATGCCCATTGAAAAACTTATGGAGGTTTGGGAAAAGCCCGGTAAACAGGGCTTTTTCCTTGACAGTCACAAGGGGCGTTGTTATAAATTCAATACCGTTATCACTCTGGTGGCGGCAGGATCCTCATCAGAGGTTGGAGAATTTCGGACTCAACTCATGGAGATAAAAAGATGAAGAAAACTGAACTGGTAAGCGCAATGGCTGAAAAGGCGGGTTTAACCAAAGCACAGGCTGCAGCTGCACTGGATGCATGTGTAGAGACCATTACAGAAGCGCTGAAAAGTGGTGACCAGGTTACAATTATCGGGTTTGGCACGTTTAAAGTGGGTGAGCGTTCTGCGCGTACCGGACGTAACCCTCAAACAGGTGAAAAGATCAATATTCCTGCCGCCAAGGTGCCTAAATTTACTGCAGGTAAGGCCTTGAAAGACGCTGTAAACTAATTTGCGTGTAAGGGTACCATGCTGCATGAAGAGTCGCTTAAGCGGCTCTTTTATTACATGTA
>CAYRSN010000042.1:0-9808 GCA_964427185.1 uncultured Piscirickettsiaceae bacterium
CAGCCGAATTGATTTACTCTTACGCGCAGCGTACCTGCCGGACTGCTACATAGAAGTCAAAAACGTTACCGCGCGCACCGATCAAGCGGCAATTTTCCCTGATGCCAAAACCACCCGCGGCCAGAAGCATATGCGGGAGCTGATGCATATGGTGCAAAACGGGCACCGTGCCGCCGTTATCTTCACCATACAGCGCACCGACTGTGCACTTTTTCGCCCCGCTTGGGAGATCGATCCAGACTACGCTGCGCTGCTCCAGCAGGCACAGGCAAAAGGGGTGGAAATCTATCCGCTGGTCTTTAAAGCAAACGCCCAGGCCATCACTTTTCAACAGCGGCTGCCGTGTGTGCTGGGGTAATTTTCATGCCTTTTTGCAACGGGGCTTCTGTGACAAAGGTAGCTGGGTCCAGGCGCACGTTAAACCAGCTCATCCCCCAGTGCAGATGCGGCCCTGTGGCACGCCCGGTAGCGCCCACCTCTCCCACCTTCTGCCCCTGATGCACAAAGGTACCCGGCTTGACTGTCATGTTGCTCAGATGCATAAAGGTTGAACGCAGGCCATACCCGTGATCAATCATCAGTGTATTGCCGCTGAGCACCATGTGCTGTGCCAGAGTGATCTTACCGGAAGCCGGGGCATAAACAGGCGTACCTGTAGAGGCGGCGATATCCACACCGTAATGAGGGCGGCGCGGGTTACCATTGAGAATACGCTGAGAGCCATACACACCGGAAATCACCCCGTAAGTAGGCCAGGCAAACGCTTCGCGCCATCCCTTGGGCTGACGCAAAAACAGCTTACGGGCAGCTTTAGCCGCAGCAATATCCGCATAAATCTGTTTCAAGGTCTGCTCATCAGGAGAGACATGCTTTTTTTTCAGACCGTTAATTTTCTGAATATCGTACTTGCGGGGCTGAAGCATCACCACTTGCTTGATGGACTCACCATCAGGCAGCTTTACCGTTATTTCCGCCTGCTGCTGATCCCGTCCAAAGCCGACAGGCAAAGCTTTCAGCACATCAAACCGCAGTACATGCCCTCGATAGTACAGCACACTGCCTTCAGGCGCATATACCACGGCATGCCCCCCTGGGATCAGCACACCCCGGACTTCCACAGGTTCTGCCTGCCCATGCAGGCCAAACAGCATAAGCAGCCAAAAACTAACGTGCCTTTTCATAAGCATCCATCGTCTCATTAGCCAACGCATCCACCCGCTCATTGTTCGGGTGCCCTGCATGCCCCCTGACCCATTGCCAGTGCACCCGATGCTTCTGTAACGCAGCATCCAGCTGCGTCCACAGATCCTTATTTTTCACTGGCTTTTTACTGGCCGTCTTCCAGCCGTTGCGCTTCCAGTTGGGCATCCACTCGGTCACCCCTTTTTTCACATACTGGGAGTCGGTCACAATCGTAACCTCTACCGGCTCTTTCAGGGCTTGCAACCCCTCAATCACTGCCATCAGCTCCATACGGTTGTTGGTAGTGTCAGGCACTGCACCGCTGAGCATCTTTTCATGCTGGCCATAGCGCAGCAGTGCCGCCCATGCCCCCAGCCCCGGGTTCCCCCGGCAGCCGCCATCAGTAATTAGCTCAACCTGTTTCATGCTTTGTTTCCTGTCTCTGATGTCCCAGCCTGCGGGACGGCACCCAGGCACCTTTATTGATCGGCAACCAGTTAGCCAGCTTCCAGTTCAATCCCACAGGGGTCAGTGGCACACTGCGCTTCTGCGCTACGATAAAGTAAAACCGCCCCGGATGCACACCGGCTTTTTCCAAGACATACTCCAGCCGTTCACCCCAACCTGTCCCCATATTCAACGCCGTATGCTGGGCAAAACGAATCTCATACCCCAGCAGATTCAGCCAGTCAATCAAACGGTGCATTCGAATCAGGTGCGCCTGACGAAATACCTGCCGTGCGCTGCCCAGCAGCCGTTGCCGCTGATTTTTCCAATTCCAAGGGTTCAACCCTACAATTACCACATGCCCATCCAGCACCAGCATGCGATCCACCTGCCTGAGCAGATGATAAGGATCTTCCACCACCTCCAGTGTATGAGGCAGCACAAATACATCCACCGCTTCGCGCCCGAAGGGGAGGTAGTCCAGATCCGCCACCACCGATGCCATCCCCTCCATACGCACCGGCATACGCTCACACAGCACCTGCAGATTAACCTTGGTTTCGGTCAGCAGATTACATGGCCAGGGTGCCCCCAGCTGTACCAGATACAGCCCGAACACCTCCTTCATGGCTGTGGCCAAAACCTGCGCCTGCATCTCCAGCAGCGGCTGGTTGGCGGGGTGCCTGTACCAGTGATTAAGCTGTTGCTGCAACTGAAAAGCCATGGTACGCCTGCTAAAATAGTTCATTTACGCGCTATTATAGGGTGAAGCCATGCAAATTCTCGGGCTTAAGGCACTGGACGATAACTATATCTGGCTGCTGACGGAAAACCAACGCGCCTGGGTCGTGGATCCGGGCGATGCTACCGTCGTACTGGATGCACTGGATGCAAAAGGGCTCACCCTTAACGGCATTCTGATCACCCATCACCACTATGACCATACCCAGGGTGTAGTCGATCTGACAGAAACCTTCAGTTCCTGTCCCGTATATGGCCTGACCAACAGCCCTTTTGACGGGATCACCCACCCTCTGAAACAGCATGATACGCTGCAGATCGGCAGCTGGGTGCTTCAAATCTGGGAAACACCGGGGCATACTCTGGATCATATCGCCTATATACACACACAAGCCGCCTTTGTCGGAGATACTCTGTTTACCGCCGGTTGCGGGCGGCTGTTTGAGGGCAGCCCCGAACAAATGGCTGCCGCCTTAAAAAAGCTACGCACGCTGCCGGATGCAACGCTGATGTATTGCGGCCATGAATATACCTGGGCCAATATCCATTTCGCCGCCCTGGCAGAACCGGAAAACACAGCCATCCAACAGCGCAAAGCCGAGACAATCGCCCACTATCAGTCGGGCATCCCCTGTGTGCCCGCGCCTATGGGCATTGAAAAACAGACCAACCCGTTTTTACGCTTTGATAAACCACCTTTGAAGCAGACACTGCTAAGCCGCGGCGCAAAGCATACCGATGCAGACCTGTTCGCCACCTTACGCGCCTGGAAAGATGCACTGGATGCTACAGGGACACTGGAGCCTGCACTATGAAACCGCTGATGTCTTTTTTGATCCTACTGTTAACAGCTGGCCTATCCGCCTGCCAGCTGACACCTGAGCGCCCGACAACCGCCTCAACTGCACCGGAGCGCTCTCAGAAGCCACCAGAATCAGCCCTGCCCCCTAAACAAGCAGTGGAAACCGCAACAAAACCCTCTTCTGCAGCACCTGTCACGAACAACCACTCCTCAGCCGCCCATACACCCCCCCCGCCGCAGGATGCACTGGCGCTTTTGCAGCAGAACATGCAGTGGGGAGAAAACTTGCCTGCCATTGCGCTCAGCTATAAGCGCCATGCCCAGCGCCACCCCAAACACGTCAGGCGCGTTTTCAACCGTGCCAAATGGTTTCTGCCACACATCATTCAACAGCTGCAGGCACAGAATATGCCGCTGGAGCTAGCACTGCTCCCCTATGTGGAAAGCGGCTTTAACCCCGCCGCTCACTCATGGCAGGGCGCTGCCGGCATCTGGCAGTTCACACGTGCCACCGGCCTGCATATGGGACTGAAAATCAACTGGTGGTATGACGCACGCCGCGATCTGGAAGCCAGTACTGCCGCTGCTCTGAAATACCTGAACTATCTCTACCAAAAAACCGGCGACTGGTACCTGGCGCTGGCCGCCTATAACGCCGGACTGGGCAATGTGTTTCGTGCCAAGCGTTATTACGCCAGAAAACACAACGGAAAAAAACCGACCAGTTTCTGGCAGATCCGCCGCTATCTGCCCGGAGAAACACAAAACTATGTGCCCGCCCTGCTGGGCATGATCGCCTATTTAAAAGAGGCAGATCTCAGCACACTGCCAAAAATCCCGCTCACCTCCCCTGTGGCAAAACTGTCCCTGACACAACAGACGGATCTCAATAAAATGCTGCACATGAGTGGCGTGGATCAAGGCACCTTCCATTTTCTTAATGCAGCCTACTTAAGACAGGTGACCCCGCCAGACGGCCCACACCATCTCTACCTGCCTCACACCGCGCTGGCAAAAATTGCCCCGCTGCTCGAAAAAAAACCAACACTCTTTGCACTTAAGCTACAGCGCTACAAAATCCGTAATGGAGACAGTCTCTCGGTCATCGCTCACCGATTCGGCACGACCACACGCCACCTGATGCGACTGAACCGCCTGAAAACGCCACATATTCGTGCCGGCAAAACCTTATTGGTACCCGCTACACGCACCTACACGGCCAGCCATACCGCACAGCCTGCCCGTAAAAAACAAGGCATGCCTTATCGAGTCAAAAAGGGCGAAACACTGTGGGATATTGCCATCCGTTATAACCTTAAAACCCGCGCACTGGCGCAATATAACGGCCTTTCCGTACGTCAGCCCCTGCGTGTCGGACAACTGCTTTATATTCCCGTCAAGCACAAGCAGTCTGCCGCTAAACGAGTGACTAAACAAAAGCTCACCCACACCGTCAAACCGGGCGAAAGCCTCTGGCTGGTCGCCAAACGCTACGGCGCAACAGTCAAAGCCCTGCGCCGCTGGAACGACCTGCCGGCACGCTTTACCCTGCGCCCAGGGCAGAAGCTGGTGGTCTGGACAACAAAAACAAATACGCAACAGGATTCTTAAAGCACCTCTTTGAGATGCCTTAAAACAATAAAAAAACCCGCGCAAAGCGCGGGTTAACAGGATCAAATCAGAGGAGGATACTCATGAAGAAACGTGAGTACGGTTCGAATATTACAGAAAGATGATATTTTTGTCAAATTTTCTTATGGGTCGAACAAGAAAATTTTATACCCTCCTATTAAACCCGTCGCCAACTGGTGCCCTGGGCACCATCCAGCAGCTCAACACCAGCGGCTTTCAGCTGTTCACGAATCTCATCTGCGCGGGCAAAATCACGCGCTTTGCGTGCATCAGCTCGCGCCTGAATCAAGGCTTCTATTTCAGCATCCGACAACCCTTCAGCCGCTGCATGGCGGAAAAAGCCTTCAGCCGTATCATGCAGAATCCCCAGACGCTGCCCCAGTTGCACCAGCAAACCGGCCAAGGCCGTATCCTGCGTTTTGTTCACTGCTTTCGCCAGCTCAAACAGTACGGCAAAGGCCTGCGGCGTGTTGAGATCATCATTCAGTGCCTCATTAAAGCGCACCTCAAAATCCGTACCCTGCACAGCCGCATCCGGTGCCACCTGTTCCAACACGCCATAAAGGCGCTGCAGCTCCGCTTTAGCCTTCTCCAGGTTTTCTTCTGAGTAGTTCACTGGGGAGCGGTAGTGTGCAGAAAGCAAAAAGGTGCGCAGCACTTCCGGATGATAAGCCTTCAGTACCTCCCGAATGGTAAAGAAGTTACCCAAAGACTTGGACATTTTTTCATCATTGATGCGCACAAAGCCCACATGCATCCAATAGTTCACAAACTTTTCACCTGTGGCACACTCGCTCTGTGCAATCTCATTTTCATGATGTGGGAACTGCAAATCCATACCGCCGCCGTGAATATCAAAATGCGCACCCAGGCAGCGGGTAGACATGGCGGAACATTCGATATGCCAGCCGGGACGACCATAACCGAAAGGTGCTTCCCACTTCGCCTCAGCAGGCTCCTCTGCCTTGGCTGCTTTCCACAGCACAAAATCCAGTGGGTCACGCTTAGCGCTATTGATCTCTACCCGCGCACCGGCTTCCAAGTCCTCCAGCTGTTTATGCGATAAACGACCGTAGCCGGGAAAGTTACGCACGGAGAAATAGATATCTCCGTTTTCTGCTTGATAGGCACACCCTTTGCCCATCAGAGTTTCGATCATTTTTTCAATATCTGCCATAAATGCCGTAGCGCGCGGCTCATGATCCGGCGGCACAATATTCAAAGCGCGCTCGTCCTCATGCATCGCTTCAATAAACCGCGCAGTCAGTACATCAATGCGCTCGCCCTTTTCCAGGGCACGCTTAATAATCTTGTCGTCAATATCTGTAATGTTGCGCACATAGGTCACCTCCAGCCCCTGGCTGCGCAGGTGGCGCACAAAGGTATCAAATACCACCATGACACGGGCGTGCCCTACATGGCAGTAGTCATAAACCGTTACACCGCACACATACAACCCTACCTTGCCCGGTGTAATGGGCTTAAAGACCTCCTTTTTTCGCGTTTCCGTGTTGTAAAGCCTCAACTCAGCCATGGTGCACCTCCTTGGCCTGTGCAAAACGGCGGCGGGCTTCCTCTGCTCCAATCAGTGCAAACAGCACCGGCAGTTCCGGGCCGTGGAGCTGTCCGGTCAATGCCCAGCGCAAGGGCTGAAACAGCGTTTTCCCCTTGGCACCGGTCGCTTTCAACGCTTCAGTCAACTGCTTAAAGTCCGCCCCCTGTGCCAGTGCCTGCTCACCGGCAGCAAAAAAGCCCTCCGGCACCGCAACCGGCAGCTCAACCTCAGGTGCCGACATGGAGGTAAACAGCCGCTGAGCCCACGCCACCGCCTCCGACGGCAGCGTAATATTCTCCCGCATCAAGTGCACAAAATCCTGCCATTTGTCAGCCGGCACCTGATCCTTCACAAAGGGTGCCAGCCAGTCAGAAGCAGCTTCATCGCTCAATGCCTGCACCGCCTCTTTCTGCCAGAACAGCAGCTGGTTTTCATCATAGCGAGAAGGCGCGGTACCGCACTGACTCAATTCAAATCCCTCTGCCAGCTGCTTATGGTTCATCAAACGGTTATCCGCCTCCTTATAAGTATGTCCCAGCCGTGCCATATAGTTGGTCAGCGCATCCGGCAGAAAACCCTCCTCGCGCAGCTGGTGGATTGAGCGGCTGCCGTGGCGCTTGGACAGCGGGCTGCCGTCGCTGCCGACAATCATGCTCATATGGGCATAGGCGGGCACCGGCAACCCCAGCGCCTCCAGCAGTAAAATCTGACGCGGAGTATTGGTCAGATGATCTTCCCCACGAATCACATGGGTCACACCCATCAGCGCATCATCCACCGCATTGGAAAAGAAAAACGCGGCCGAGCCATCTGCCTTACGGATAATAAAATCCCCAATATCATCGGTTTTAAAGCGCTGTCGCCCTTTAATGGCATCTTCAAACACCACCTCTTCCCCTTTGGGTACCTTAAAACGCAGGGTATGAGGCACTCCTTCCTCCATACGCTTTTGCACCTGCTCCGGATTCAGGCGGCTGCAGCGGCCGTCATAACGCGGCGGCTGCCCTGCCTGCGCCTGCGCCTTGCGCATCAGCTCCAACTCCTGCTGCGTACAGAAGCAAGGATAAGCCAGCCCTTTGTCAATCAGCTGCTGGTAATATTTGTCGTAAATCTCCCCTCGCTGGCTCTGGAAATAAGGTGCGTGTGGCCCACCCACATCAGGTCCTTCCTGCCAGTCCAGCCCCAGCCAGCGCAAGTCCGCTTTCAGCGCCTTCACATACTGCTGCTCGCTGCGCTCCGTGTCCGTGTCTTCAATACGCAATAGAAACTGGGCATTGGCCTTATGCCCCATCAGGCCATTAAACAGCGCCGTACGCGCATTCCCTATATGAATCAATCCCGTTGGAGAGGGTGCAAATCGCGTTTTCAAAACCTTAATCCCTTATAATTTTGCCAATCTGCATATTTTAACGGAGGGGCTCATGCTCAGACGCACATTTATCACGCTACTGCTGGCTTTTACTCTGAGTGCACAGGCCAAGACCAACCCGCAAGTGCTGCTGGAAACCAACTACGGCAATATTATCCTTGAGCTGTATCCGGATCAGGCACCTGAAACCGTCAAAAACTTCCTGCAATATGTGAACGAAGGTTTTTATGACGGCACCGTTTTGCACCGCGTCATTCCGAACTTCATGATCCAAGGCGGTGGCTACACGCCAGATCTGCAACGCAAACCGACACGCGCGCCCATCAAAAACGAAGCCGACAACGGCCTGCACAATAAAATCGGCTACGTAGCCATGGCACGCACCTCTGATCCACACTCCGCCACCAGCCAGTTTTTTATCAATGTCGCCAACAACAGCTTCTTGGATTTTCGTGAAAAAACCCCAAGAGGCTATGGCTATGCCGTATTTGGCCGCGTCATCAAAGGTATGCGCGTGGTCAACAAAATCCGACAGGTGCAAACGGCTCGCATCAAAGGCATGAAGGATGTACCCGTCGAGCCTGTGATCATTAAAAAAGCACGACAGATTAAATAAACAGGAGAAAACCTATGAGCAACCCCAAAGTGATCTTTCACACCAACAAGGGCGACATCACTATTGAGCTATACCGGGAAGAAGCCCCTCAAACCGTAGAGAATTTCCTGCGTTATGCAAAAGAAGGCCACTATGACGGCACCATTTTCCACCGTGTCATTCCGGGCTTTGTCATCCAAGGCGGCGGGCACACACCGGATATGGCACAAAAGCCGACTCACGCCCCCATTGAAAACGAAGCAGATAACGGCCTGAAAAACAAAAAGTACACGCTATCTATGGCACGCACCATGGATCCTCACTCTGCCACCAGCCAGTTTTTTATCAATCTGGCGGATAATACCTTTCTGGACTTCACCAGCAAAGACGTGAACGGCTGGGGCTACGCGGTTTTCGGTGAAGTAGTTGAAGGCAAAGAAGTTGTGGACGAAATTGCCAAAGTCCCTACCGGCAACAAAGCCGGCCATCAGGATGTCCCCATGGAAGAGATCATTATCGAATCCACCGAGGTCATCGAACCAGATGCCTGAATAATGCCTAAAGGGGGTCTCCCCCCTTTTTTATTTGACAAAAAATCTAAATTTTTCTCATTTTTCCTTGCAAAAAGTGCCTCAAAATGCCCTCTGAAACCACTCCTTTTGCCCTGATTGTGGCCGATATTCACCTCAAAACGAACCCTGATCACCCTATCAACCAGGCCTTTAATCACTTTTTAGAACACTGGGCACCACAGGCTGAAACACTTTATATTTTGGGCGACCTGTTCGAGCGCTGGCTGGGAGATGATATCGGCCTGGAAGAATATGCGCCAGCCATTGCCAAACTGCGCGCGCTGACAGAACAGGGCACTGAAATAAAACTGCTCTACGGCAACCGCGACTTCCTCATGCGGGAGGCCTTCTGGGATGCCACCGGCATTCAGCCCCTGCCGGAAGTGGTGCTCACCACGCTTTATGGGCACAATGTCATCATGTGCCACGGAGATGAACTCTGCACGCTGGATACGGCCTATCAAAGTGCCCGCAAAAAACTGCGCAACCGTTTCATACAATGGTTGCTGCTAAAGATGCCCGCCGAACAACGACGCAAAGTCGGCGAAAAACTACGGCAAAAGTCCCAATCGGAAAACCAGCATAAAGACCCGAAACTAATGGATGTAGAAGATGCCACCGTGCTGGCTTGGTTTGAAGCCTATCGCGACTATCCACACCTGATTCACGGCCACACGCACAAGCCTGGAAAACACCGCTACCCCAATGGCCGTACCCGCTGGGTGCTGGGGGACTGGCAGGCAGACGGCACCCAGCTTATTAAAATTGATGCCAATCAAATCCGGCTCCTTTCTTTTAACCCAGCATCACAAATGCATTAAAATCAGAAACACTCTCTTACGAAAAGGTTTGCAGCATGCGTCAATATAGGCTGTGGTTATTGACTTTTCTGATCTTCCCTTTGATCACACAC
>CAYRSN010000043.1:0-8787 GCA_964427185.1 uncultured Piscirickettsiaceae bacterium
AAAGATAAAACCACTATCGAACAGATCAAAAAAGCCATCCGCCATATCAGTCATTACCAGGCACGTAGCCTGGTTGACGGGTGGCTGGGCGTTCCTCTTCTCTTTGCACCGAACAGTCCATTACGGGATGGCATACTGTGGTTTCAACCACCTACCGAAACAGGCTGGGTTTCTTCTCATGCCGCCAGCTGGCAGGCAATCGTGCAACTTGAGTTTAAAGAGCTCGGCCCTTTTGAAGCGCTGCTGCGTTATACGGAACTCCCTGATACACCGCAACTGGAGATTACTCTCTGGTGTGCCCACCCCGACTTGAAGCAGCGCATTCATGCTTTCCAGGCACAGTTAAATGCTGCACTGCCTGATGCTTATATTCAATGGCAACCAGACCCTCCCAGCGCGCAACTCACCCCCTCTGTTTCACTCAATCTCACCGTATAGTACACATACACTCAAAGCTCAGTCTGTTTCTTATTGAAGCGAAGAAAGGAGCATGTTAGATTAGCGAGCTGCACTTTACCGCGTCACGAGGGATACAAGATGAGAAGAGCTTTACAACTGTTTATACTGTTTACTTTCAGCATGGTGTTGACTGCACAAGCAGCCATCCCAATGCCAGCGCCCAAACCACAGGCGATTACCATTGTCCCTTCTCCACCACCGATTGCAGCTAACGCCTATCTGTTAATCGACTATCACAGCGGCACCCTTCTGGCCAGTAAAGACCCGGACAAGCGGGTAGAACCCGCAAGCCTGACCAAAATCATGACCAGTTATATCGTTGCCCATGAGCTGGACAGCGGGAAAATTCACCCGGATGATCTGGTTACCATCAGTGAAAAAGCCTGGAAAATGCCCGGCTCAAAAATGTTTATCGAAGTGGGCAAAAAAATTCCCGTGCGAGACCTTATTAAGGGCATGATTATCCAGTCCGGTAATGATGCAACGGTTGCACTAGCAGAGTATATCGCTGGCAGCGAGGAGGTGTTTGCACAGCTGATGAACCAGTGGGCACAAAAGCTGGGCATGACCCATACACACTTTGTAAACAGCACAGGGCTGCCTGACCCTAACCACTACACAACTGCACGTGATCTCTCTATCCTGGCACGCGCACTAATACGCGATTTCCCTAATCACTATGCCCGGTACAAGGAAAAGGTTTTTACCTATAACGGTATTACCCAGTACAACCGTAACAAACTGCTCTGGCAGGATCCAAGTGTAGATGGTATCAAAACGGGGCACACCCAGTCTGCCGGCTACTGCCTTGTCGCTTCTGCCAAACGAGACACTATGCGCCTTATCAGTATCGTACTGGGTGCCGACAGCGAGCGGAAACGTATCTCTGAAAGTCAAAAACTGCTTAATTATGGCTTCCGTTTTTATGACACGGTGCATCTGTACAAACAGGGGCAGCGCCTGAGTGATCAAAAAGTATGGGAAGGCAAAACCGATGTGCTGCCTATCGGTTTAAGCGATGATCTGTATATTACGATTCCAAGAGGAGAATATAAAAATGTACAGCCGGTCATGGAAATCGAAACCGTACTGAAAGCGCCCATTCAGGCAGGACAGCAAGTTGGTACACTGAAAGTCACGCTGCACGATGAGGTGATTGCACAACGCCCGCTGATCGCTCTGAAAAATATTGAGGAAGGCTCCTTCTTCAAAAAGCTATTGGATCAGGCAAAACTGATGTTTGCCAACCTACTGGGAGAGTGATATGCAGCAGGCCTGGCTAAATGGCACGTGGGTGCCGCTTGAACAAGCACAAATTTCCCCTATGGATCGTGGGTTTCTGTTTGGAGACGGGGTTTACGAAGTGGTTCCCGTTTACCAAAGAAAGGCTTTTGCCCTCAGCGCACACTTGAAACGTCTCAGACACAGCCTGGAGGCAACTGATATCCCCGATCCTTATACAGATCAGCAGTGGCGGGATATGTGTCATGCACTGATTCAGCACCATCCCTGGGAGAACCAGGTGCTTTACATTCAGGTTACCAGAGGGCTACAAGCAAAACGGGATCACCTGCCAGCATCCGGCCTGGCGCCCACGGTTTTTGCCTACAGCAGCGAACTGACCCCTTTGGATGAGCAGCTACTGCAACAAGGCATACGCTGCATCACAGTTGAAGATATACGCTGGAAACGCTGTGACATTAAAGCCATCACATTGCTCCCTAACATTATGATGAAGCTCCAGGCACAGCAAGCCGGTGTTGACGATGCGATTCTGGTGCGCGACGGTATGGTAAGCGAGGGTACAGCCAGCAATGTCGTCATTATCGAAGGAAACAGCTTTATCACGCCCCCGCTAGATTATGCTCTGCTGGGCGGTATTACCCGAAAAATCCTTTTGGAGGTTGCCACTGAGGCCGGATTGAATGTGCAAGAGTCACCTGTCAGCCTGTTGAGACTGCACCAAGCAGATGAAATCTGGCTGACTTCATCCACTAAAGAAGCTCTCCCCGTTGTAGAAATTGACGGCAAACAGGTTGGAAACGGAAAACCAGGCCCCATATGGCATAAGGTACACGCAGCTTACCATGCTGCCAAAAAGCGCTATACGGAGGAGAATCATGACCAAACAACCTGAAAATAATGCCAATCTTTCACCTGAGGAAGCGGGCAAATTACAGTTTCCTTGCGATGTGACAATCAAAGCAGTTGGGAAACAGACGGAAACTTTTGCAGATGAAATTTACGACATCTGTAAACAGCATGCACCTGAAGTCACGGCAGACAATATGCATGTCAAAGCCTCCAGCTCAGGGAAATATGCCTCGGTGAATGTAAAAATTAACGCCCAATCCAGAGACCAACTGGAGAAGCTCTATCAGGCGCTGAAAGATCATCCAGACGTACATATGACACTCTGATGGCACTCCTTGTAAAACGCTTAGGGGAGCAACCCTATGCGCCGCTATGGCAAGCCATGCGCGAATTCACACGCACCCGCCAGACAGATACGCCTGATGAAATCTGGCTGGTACAACACCCACCGGTATATACGTTGGGACTCAATGGCTCGATAACCCATCTGCTCAATGCAGACTCAAAGATTGATGTGATTAAAACCGACCGAGGCGGCCAGATTACTTATCATGGACCGGGTCAGCTTGTCCTGTACCCTCTACTTAATCTACGCCGCAATCAGCTTAAAGTGCGCCAGCTGATCACTGCGCTGGAAGAAAGCGTCATTAACCTGCTCTCACACTTTTCAATCTCAGCGCATACACGACAAGACGCACCGGGCGTCTATATTACAGAAAAAAAAATCGCTTCACTGGGACTAAAAGTTCACCGCCAATGCACATATCACGGCATTGCCCTAAATGTAGCAATGGATCTCAGCCCTTTTAAAGCAATTAACCCCTGCGGATTTCAGGGGCTTGAAATGACACAGTTGAGTGACTGGGTGCACCCTTTACCAAAATGGATGCACCTTGAACAGCTATGGGTTGAGGCGTTGGCAGAAGCCGCTCACCTTCCCACTCCGCAGTGGACAACGCAACTCACTTAACACGCTTTAAGGGTACAACCTTTTTAGCTTTGTGCTGAGTCTCACTTGCCTGCGGTGTTGTTTCTTTTTCATCCGCCGTTTCAGCCGCTTCGGGATAAGGTTCCGGCGGAAAAGGCATGCCCATGCCATTTTCCCGTGCAAAAATGCTCAATACCGCTTCCGGAGGAAAAGAGACTCTGTGCTCCTGTCCCTGAAAGCGAGCTCGAAAACTGATACGCTCATTCTCCAGGCTCAGGTGATGCGTCGCATCCGGGCCAATATTCAACACAATCATCCCATCCTCCACAAACTGCCGTGGCACCTGTACACCCGGCCAGTCCGCATCTACCTGCACATAAGGAGTCCATGCATTATCAACAATCCAGTCATACAGGGCTCGAATAAAGTAAGGACGTTGAGAAATCATCACAGAATATCCCGCATATCCAACTCGTCATCACTCAGGCTATTTTTAAACTCTGGGCGGCTGAGCAAACGCTCCGCATAATCCATGACAGGCTTGGCCGATTTTGGTAACTCAATCCCAAGATACTGAAGCCGCCAGAAAATAGGTGCCATGCTCAGATCCAACAGTGTAAACTCATCACTGAGGAAATAATCCTTTTCTGTAAGTACGGGAATCAACTGAATCAAACGCTCAAACAGTTGTTTTCTTGCCTGCATGGCTGCTTTTTTATCATCTGCCTCGGTAATCGCGCTCAACAAGGGGTACCACTCTGTTTCGACTAAACGCAGCTGTTGACGCACAATGGTTTTTTGAATTGGGTCAATCGGCATCATTGGCGGATGGGGAAAACGCTCATCAAGATACTCCAGAATAACCTGCGCATCATGCAATACTAAGTCTCTATCCACCAGCGTGGGAATCGTGCCATATGGATTCAGCTCATAAAGATCTTCCGGCACGTTGTTTCGATCGACCTCGACAATTTCCATTGGAACTTCTTTTTCCACCGCCAGAAAACGAATACGATGAGAATTTGGGTCTTTGGGATCCGAAAACAGCGTGGTGACTGCGCGTTTAGCCAAAGGAATATCGGACATTGACGACCTCCATTAAGATCAGTTTTAATGCTCAATATTGTACACCCCCTGTCAACCCCCTTCGGCAATCACATACGCCAAAGCATAGGCATGTTCATCGCTCAAAGAAAGGTGCCAGCGCACCACGCCTAGCTGTGCCGCTCGCTGTGCACACCCTCCGCGAACAACAAGCTGCGGTGCACCAAGCCGGGTGCTCTGAACCTCAATATCCTGAAACGACATACCTTTACGCAACCCTGTACCAAGTGCCTTTAAAACCGCTTCCTTGGCCGCCCAACGTTTCGCTACATAAGCATCTGATTTGCCTTGTGCTTGCCAAAGCACCTGTTCAGCTTCCGTTAATACTCTTGTCGCAAAGTGTGGATGTTTTTTTAATAACGAAGCAATACGGGCGATTTCCACCAAATCAGTTCCAATCCCAACGATCATGACTCGTCACTCCAAATAAAAAAGCCCTCAAATGAGGGCCTTAAACGACTCGCTTAATGTACCGAACCACGGCAAGCAAAAAACTCAAAGCGCCTGTAAAAATGCTGCCAGCTTCTCTTTTACCAGCGCATTCCACTCTGCCATGTCCGAATTCTCCAGAGCATCCACAATTGCAGGGAGGTTATAAAAGCTGACACGCGCCGTGCCATCTTCATTTGCCTGCACTGCAACTGCACATGGCAACAAAGCACCAAAATCCCGATCGATTTCTAAAATATCCTTTGCAATCTTGGGATTACAGAGCCCCAAGATCTTATAAGGGCGAAAATCTTCACCCAACTTTGTTTTAATCGTATTCTGCACATCCACTTCAAATACCACACCCAGCTGATGCTCAGGTGCCAAAGTTTTAATGCGTTCAATCGCCGCATCAAAATCACATGGTAAATCTCGCGCAACTTTATACTCTAACGCCATTTCTCACCTCTTACTAGTTTAGCCTGTCTTCTATGTGTCACTTGACACCGTGTGCGCATTCTGACATTTTCAATTCCTTGAGAAAGCAGATTCTATTTATCTTTCAGGCCAAATAAGCTTTATCTCTAAGCACCGGAACCCTGCTCCTGCGGCGGCAACACATTGAGCAGCTCTATTTCAAACACCAAAGGCTCATTTGGACCGATTACACCGCCAGCGCCCCGTTCACCATAAGCCAACTTAGCTGGAATCCATACACGCCATTTATCCCCCACATGCATTTTAGGCAACACAACCTGCCACCCTTTAATGACTTGATCCAGCTGAATCCGTAAAGGCTTGCCGCGATCATAAGAGCTATCAAATACCTTTCCGTCTAACAGCATGCCTTTATAATGCACATCCACGGTATCTGTTAACGCAGGCTGAGGCCCCTTTCCGCTTGCCAACACCTCATACTGAATCCCTTCGGGCAGTGTTTTGATGCCTTGTTTTTTCGCATTCTGGGCAAAAAAGCGCTTTTCTTTTTCCGCATTTTCATGTGCTGCTTGCTCCTGAAGCGCAGCTTCATAAGCGGCCACTTTTTTCTGTGTTTCCGCTGCCAGTGCATTCAGCTGCTGCTCATTCAAACGCAAGGGTTTTCCTGACATCTGATCCCTGAACCCCAGCACAAGCGCCTCAGGATCCACTTCCAGCCCTTTTTCTTTCAGCCCTTTCGCCATGTCGGCACCCAATGCATAGCCCAAGCGTTGCTCAAAGGTTTCCAGCTCAGCCGCTTGTACACTTCCCATACCCACAGCCAAACAGGCGACCCACAGCCAACTACTCTTTTTCTTTATCACGCTCCGCTCCTTTATAAGTCCCGTAGATTACCAGTGAGTGGCTGGCCAAATCAAAACCTTTTTCCTTGGCAATCTCACGAATTCTCTGTTCAATGATGGGATCCACAAACTCCTTAATATGCCCACTTTTCAAACAGACAATATGATCGTGGTTATCCCCTCGGTCAAGCTCAAAACATGCAGCATTGTCATCAAATGTCAAACGCCTGACAATCCCCGCCTGTTCAAACTGGGTTAATACCCGATATACCGTGGCCAGTCCGACATCTTCCCCCTGCTGATGCAGAATGTGATACACCTCTTCTGCAGAAAAGTGATCTTCTTCTCCACCGTTTTCCAAAATCTCCAGAATCTTCATCCGAGGCACAGTGACTTTTAAGCCGGCCTTTTTAAGGTTGGTTTTACTCATGTTCAATCCTGCTTACAGATAGAGATCCCTTATAATAGCAAACCCTTGCACTGTTTCAGAGAGATTCAATCAATGCGCACCTTTATTAAGGTTCTGGCAATTGCCTTGCTGGCCTCTACACTATATGCCTGTAGCTGGCTGACCCCTTACCACCCCCCTCTTGTTCAGGGCGTGCTGATTGAACCTGAAACCCTAAACAGCCTGCAAGAAGGCTTAAGCAAACCCCAAGTACGCGCCATGCTTGGTCCACCTTTTGGCGCAGATCCCTTTAATCCCCAGGTGTGGGATTATGTTCTTAAGACAAATCAAACAGCACTCAAGGAGAAATATGTCGGGCATCTGCGTTTATGGTTTGACCAGGAGGGCTACCTGGTCAAATGGCAGAGGTTGGACTAATACAGCACCGGGTGTTCTTTCTGTCGTTTTTTTAAGATGAAGCACTTCTACTTTGTGCCGCCTTTTTGCGCCGACGCTCTTTTGGATCCGCCTGCAACGGGCGATAAATCTCAATACGATCCCCCTCTTTCAAGACATAATCGGGCTTAACGGGCTTATACCAAACACCCACTCTGTCAATTTTAAGGTTGGGCACCCACTCATGGATTTCGGAACGCGCCAAGGCCTCTTCTACAGTCGTACCTTCGGGCACCCGCTCCTGTAACAACCACTGCTGCTCAGGTTCCGCATATGCCACTTCAATATGAATCATCTTAGGCTGCTGGCTGGCCATACACACTCCTTGCCCGCTGCGCAAAAGCACCTACTAGTGTGGTGGCAATCTGCTCAAACACTGGAGACAACATGCGTCCAAACAGGCCACCTGCCACCTCATACTCTACTTCGAAGGCAACCTTGCATGCTTGCTCACTCAAAGGCATAAATTGCCATACCCCCTCTAACCGCCGAAAAGGACCTTCAACCAGATGCATTTCAATTGTCTGCCCCGGGCTCAGCACATTACGAGTCACGAAGCACTGCCTGACCGGCCCTTTACTGATATGCACCGCCGCTGTCAGTTCGTTATCAGACGCTTGCAGCACCTCAGTATGACTGCACCAAGGCAAAAACTCAGGATAACGCGCAACATCATTAACCAGCGCATACATCTGCTCTGCCGAATAAGGCTGCAAAGCACTGCGTGAAATCTTTTTCATATGCATCCAAACCGTTATAATCCCCACATTATGGCAAAAAAAGACAAGAAAAAGAATGCTTCCTCGACCATTGCGGTCAACAAAAAGGCACGCCATGATTATTTTATCGAGGAAACCTATGAGGCTGGCTTGGCGCTGGAAGGCTGGGAGGTCAAAAGCCTCCGGGCAGGCAAGGCGAACATTCGTGATGCCTGGGTAAAAATTCTGAACAATGAAGCTTGGCTGATCGGCGCACTGATCACGCCACTGATTACAGCTTCCACTCACCAGCACCATGATCCAACCCGAACTCGAAAATTGTTACTACACCGTCGTGAAATTGACCGACTGCGCGGGAAAATAGAACAACAAGGCTATACACTTGTTCCTTTACAGCTTTACTGGAAACGGGGCAAAGTTAAATTAGAGTTCGGTCTGGCAAAAGGTAAAAAACTGCACGACAAACGCGCCACGCTCAAAGAGCGTGACTGGCAACGCCAGAAACAACGTCTATTGAAAAGTGCCTATTAAGCATCATATAATGAATAGTCCTCGTTAAAATCACATATCTCTGTGGGGGTGCACTGGTTTCGACGGGGTGTACGAAGTTGAAGCTGCATGTCGAGCTTGGAGATGCTCGTAAATCACCTCCAGTTTGTTATAGTTGCAAACGACGAAAACTACGCTCTGGCTGCTTAATCCAGCCAGTGCCCACTGGGTGCGATGCCCGTATCGCCCCAGTTGGGTATCGGCTTAAACGGGATCGTCTCTGTCACGTGCCTGGGTGACTGAGACTAAACTTTACAGGCTGAGTCTGCCGTGATCCCTGTCAGTCGGGTAGCGGCAGACGAGACTAATAGACTGACTACACATGTAGACGCTTGAATGGAGGCACCCCGGACGGCGGTTCGACTCCGCCCACCTCCACCA
>CAYRSN010000044.1:0-8572 GCA_964427185.1 uncultured Piscirickettsiaceae bacterium
TATATTTAAGCACATCCTAATGTGTTTTCCAATGCTTCCAGGCGCTGCGGTGTCCCTACATCCTGCCACAAACCCGTATATACATGACCCGATACCCTACCTTCTGTCATTGCGGCACGCAATACCGGTGCCAGCGGCCTCACGCCCGGCGTAAGCCCCTCAAACAGCTCAGGATGCAACACACTGATACCCGAAAAAGTATACACCCCCTGAGAAACCACCCTGCCCTGATCCAACCCGAAATCCCCTTTCAGGTTATGCGCAGGGCTTTCAACCAACACCAAATGTGCCACGCTGTCATAAAGCTTCTCAGGCAATGTAGTAAAAGGAAAATCCGTAAAAACATCTCCGTTTACAACGATAAAAGGCGCCTCCCCCAGCAGTGGCAGCGCCTGGATAATGCCCCCAGCCGTTTCCAGCCCGCCTTCCGGCTCTGGTGAAAAAATCAACTCCAGCCCTTCAAATCCACGCTTCACGTACTGCTCCAGCTGAGCCTTCAACCAAGCACCATTGATCACCACCCGCTCAACGCCTGCCTTGGCTAATTTCTCCAGATGATAATCCAATAAAGGACGCCCACACACTGGCAGCAAAGGCTTAGGGGTTTTATCCGTCAAAGGTCGCATACGGCGCCCACGCCCGGCTGCAAGCACCATCGCCGTTTTATACATGCTGCACCCTAAATGCCGGCAGCACCTCGTGAGCCACCCACTCAGACAAACTGCAGGTTTCCGGATAATCCGCACCCACCTCCACCAGATACTGCAAAGTATTAGGAACGTCATCCAAATAACGCACCTTGCCATCTCGCAGCCACAGGCGCGCAAAAATTCCCGCCGCCTTCAAGTGTCGCTGCACACCCATTAAATCAAATGCCCGATTAAAAGGTTTCTCATCACCAGCCTGCTGTATCCCAGCATCCACCAGCTGCTGAAAATAATCGCATCGCCAATGCGCCACACGCTCTGCCGGCCAGCGTACATAACAATCCCGCAGCAATGACACCGCATCATAGGTCAAAGGCCCCGCCACAGCATCCTGAAAATCCAATACCCCGGGCAGAGGCGTACTACACATTAAGTTCCTACTATGAAAATCACGGTGTACAAAGACCTTCGGTTGCGCCAGAGCAGCCTCCATCAATGCACCCCGCACCTCCCACCAGAATGCAGGCACTTGAAGCCCCAAAAAACGCTCCACCAGCCAGTGCACAAACAGATCCATTTCCTCACCCAACAAACGTGCACCATATTCCGGCAACTGCTTTAAATAAACATCACCTTCCAGCTGCATCTGTACCAGTGTTTTAAGCGCTGCCTGATAAAGACTATCCGCATTGTCAACACTCAGCGCATCAAAATAAGTCGCCTCACCCAGATCCGTTAACAACAAAAATCCATTCTCTCGATCCCACGCCAGCACCTCAGGCACATGCACGCCTATTTGTCCCAGCCACGCCGCTATCCGCACAAAAGGCTCACACGATTCATACTGGGGCGGTGCATCCATCACGATATACGTCTCTCCTCCCGCCTGTACCCGATAATAACGCCGAAAACTAGCATCAGAAGAAGCTGGCACCGGTACAGAAAAAGAGGTCTCCCCCTTTTTTTCAAATTGCAAAATTTTCAACCACGCGCAAAGTTGCTCAAAACGGGCATCTAAGCTCAAAATACCTCCTTCCACCTGTTTTCAGTGCTTATTTGATCACTCATCCCCTGTTATACTAGCGCACAGCATTATCCGGGGTGAAAACCGCACATTATGGCAAGTAAATTTACACACTGGGGCATCATTTTAATCCTAAGTCCGCTAAGTTCTTTTGCTCAGCTCACCCCCTGCACACCCTCTTATATATTTCCTAAAAAAACACTGCCTCAGAATACGCAGCATATGGAAGCATGGGGTATTCAACTTCACGCCACCTCTGAACTTATTCAGCTCAAAGGCGAAACGGAATTACTGGATACCCGTCTCTGGCTACGCGCCGATCAGCTGAAATGGTCACGTCATACTCAACACTTTCAAGCGCAAGGGCACATCCAAGCACAAACACCACAATGGCTATTAGAAGCCGACCGGTTGGACTACCAGCGCCCAAACGAAAGGTTTTCAGCGGAGCAAACCACCTTTCAATCCATTTCAGCCAAACAGCGCGGCACCGCCTCACAGTTAGTACATGAGGAGCTGGATAAAACCACACACATGCAGCAAACCAAACTTACCAGCTGCCCCTTAGGAAATGACGACTGGTATCTCCATGCTAAAAATATCCGTATCGATCAAACTACACAACGTGTTTACATATATCACGGCTGGTTAGACTTCAAAGGTGTGCCGATTTTCTACACTCCTTACATCAGCTACCCGCTGACTGAACGCGCCTCAGGCTGGCTGATGCCCAGCTTTTCGCAGCATCAGTCTCCGAACCGAGATTCTCCCAGCTGGCTGTTCGGCCTTCCCTACTACTTCAACCTGGCGCCCAACTACGATGATACCCTGACCTTCTATCAGTTTCAGGATCGAGGCACCCTTTTGGACAATGCGTTCCGCAGCCTCAACCGCTGGCAGCGCAGCACCCTAAACACCAGTTTTTTGAATGATGAAGTGACCGGGCAGACGCGCTGGCGCATCAAACTGAACGGACAACAGACCTGGCACCCTACACTGCGCAGCGATATTCTCTGGCAAAAAATTTCCGACCGTGATTTTTATGCCGACATCCCTTTAGATACCCGCCTGAAAACTGCCAGCTATGCCAAGCGCCATGCCCGCTTAAACTGGCAGCCCAGCAAGAATTTCAGCGCTTACTTACTCCACCAAGATTACCTCCTGCTGGATAATGCTGTTTCCAACTATGAAAAACGCCCCGAAGTTGGCATACAGTGGCAACACTCCCTCACCCCGGCGCTCTCTACCCAGCTTAACTGGCAGGTCACCGAATTTGAAATTCCCACCGCAGATCATAATAAGCCTGAAGGCTTACGCAGCGTTGCCAGCCCCAAACTGGAAGGCAACTGGGTCGAACCCTGGGGCGATTACGGTATGACACTGCAGCTCCAAAACAACCGCTACCAACTACGCAACTCTACAGAAACAGAATCAATTTTCAGCGTACCCATGGCAGCCATACATGGCCGGCTTATTTTCGAGCGTCCCGCTTCAGAGTGGGGCATAGGCTGGGTGCAAACCCTGGAACCAAAACTTCAATACACCTACATCCCACTGGAAGAAGAACAGCTGAATGCGCCCAATTTTGACAGCGGTCTGCGTACGCTGAATTTTAATAACCTCTTTGCTCTGAACCGCTTCAGCGGGCTGGATCGCATCGGTGATACACAACGGCTGAGCGTTTCCCTCACCACACGCCTGCTTAATGCCAAGGGAAAGGAGCGGGCACGGCTGGCAGCAGGCCAAGCCTTTTACCTCGCTCCCAGGCAAATCACCCTGACCAATCTGCAGGAAGATACCACCCCTCGCAGCAACTATTTCGTACAGCTTCAGGCACAGACAAACTGGTTATGGCTGGACAACACGCTGGAAATTCAACAGGACACAACCTTTATCACGAACCTTATCTCCCGCTTGCGTTTAAATTTCCGCGCGCTTACCTGGAAAAGCCAATATAACTGGCAAAACATTAACCAGTCCACAGAAAAGCAAACGCTGTTAGCCGGCCTTACTATCAGGCTGCCCTCCCGCTGGGAAATCAACAGCTTTTCCAACTATGACTTTATCAGCAACCAACGCATCCAGAACATTCACGCCCTCAGCTATGAAAGCTGTTGTTGGAAAGGGGAGCTTCAAGTTGACGAAAGCCAGACAGTTTCCGGAAAATACAGTTATAGTATCTCGCTTGTCTTCACCTTCAAGGGGCTTTCCACAGTGGGTGAAACCTTCAGTCAACAAGTCGATAAAAAACTTAAGTTCTAAGGCAGTGTATGAAACGACTTCTTCCCTTATTGCTCATGCTCAGCCTGGCGTTTGCCAACCATAGCCAGGCCGCACAACTTCTTGACCGCATTGTGGCCACTGTCAACGACAGCCCTATTTTACAGAGCGAGCTGGAAGCAGCCACCTTTGACACCCTGAACCAACTGCGCCAACAAGGCATCACACCACCGCCCTTTAACCAGCTGGAGCGCAAGGTACTGGAAGAGCTGATCTTAAAAAAAATCCAACTGCAGCGCGCCCAGCAACGTAACATTCAGGTTACGGATGATGAGGTCAACCAGGCAATGGCACAACTGGCAGCCCGCAACGGCATGCGCCTGACACAACTGCAAACACTCCTGGAACAGCAGTCTCCCGGTGCTTTTGCCAAACTCAGAAAGCAGATTCATGACGAGCTGATGATCGAAAAGCTCCGCCAAATCGAAGTCATCAGCCGTATCAATATTACCGAGCAAGACCTCGAGCAATACCTAAAACAACTCAGCAATGGCCAACAGAAAAGCTATAACCTGCGTCATATCCTGATCGCCCTCCCCAGCGCCCCCACACAGGCACAAGTCAGCCAGGCACGCACCACTGCCAAACAACTCCGCCAGCAGCTGGCAGAGGGCGCAGATTTCGCCCAGCTGGCAGTACAGCACTCTCAAGGGCAGTTTGCACTTAAGGGGGGCGCACTAGGATGGCGTACCGAGGCCGAGTTGCCTGACCTCTTCCTGAATGCACTGGCACAGATGCAGCCCGGAGAAGTTTCCCCTGTACTCAAAAGCCCCAGCGGCTTTCACCTTCTGAAACTTGAAGCAGTAAAAAACACCGCCCCCCAAGCAAATGAACAAGCCAGAGAACGCGCCATGATGACCTTGCGTATGCGCAAAGCCAACGAACTCTTCGATCTCTGGCTGCGCCGTTTGCGTGATCAAGCACATGTCAATATTTTCCTGGACGACCCGGAAACCCTAACCCCATGAATAAACATGCATTACCTTTAGCCCTAACCAGTGGAGAGCCCGCCGGTATTGGCCCGGATCTGATCGCTCAACTGGCTCAGTCCCGCTGGGAAACGCCTCTGGTAGTACTGGGAGATCCTGATCTACTGCAAGAACGAGCACACCAGCTCAAACTTCCTCTGGCGCTCCACGCCGTTTCCTCGCACCCAACACCGCTCACACCGCTTGAACCCGGTGCGCTCTATATCCATCCTATTCCACTGGCAGCGCCCGTTACCCCTGGTATGCTCAACCCACTTAATGCTCACCATGTCCTCCAACAACTGAAAACCGCTACCACAGGTTGTCTGAACGGACATTTTCGCGCTGTTGTGACAGCGCCACTGCACAAAGGCATTATTAACGACGCTGGATACAGCTTTACCGGGCATACCGAGTTTTTTCAACAGCTCAGCCAGGTAGATGAAGTCGTAATGATGTTGGCCACTCCAGGCTTGCGCGTTGCACTGGCGACCACACACCTGCCGCTCAGAGAAGTGGCTCAGGCCATCACACCTGCCAAACTTACCCGCATCCTGACCATTCTGCACCAGAGCTTACAAACCCAGTTCAAGATTCCGCACCCACGGATTTCCGTCGCCGGGCTCAACCCCCATGCCGGAGAAAACGGGCATTTAGGCGACGAAGAAATACGCATCATAGCGCCGGTACTCAATCAACTCCGCACCACAGGCATGCACCTAAACGGCCCGCTACCTGCAGACACCCTGTTCACCCCCAAACATCTGGCGCAGGCCGATGCCGTACTGGCCATGTACCATGATCAAGGTTTACCAGTACTGAAATATAAAGGGTTTGGGCAAGCCGTCAATATTACTCTGGGGCTTCCGTTCGTACGCACCTCCGTAGACCATGGCACGGCATTATCCCTTGCCGGAACCGGCGAAGCAGACCCAGGCAGCTTCAAATACGCTATTCAAACCGCCATTGATATGACACTATGAGCCATAAGCACAAAAAACGTTTTGGGCAGAACTTCCTACACAACCCGCGCATCATTGAACGCATCGTACGGGCAGTCAACCCCAAACCACACGAACACCTGGTAGAAATCGGGCCTGGAGAAGCAGCCATCACCCTGCCTTTAGCTTGTCGCGGCGCTCAGCTAGATGTCATTGAAATTGACCGAGATCTCATCCCCAACCTGCAACGCCTCTTTGCGCCCTACGCCAACATCACCCTGCATCAAGCCGATGCACTGACATTTGATTACAGCACACTGACACCTCATCCATTACGAATTGTGGGCAATCTTCCCTATAACATTTCCAGCCCGCTTATTTTCCACCTGTTGACCTTCAAACAGCTCATTGATGACATGCACTTCATGTTGCAAAAAGAAGTGGTTGAGCGCATGGTCGCGCAGCCAGGCTCCAAAACCTATGGCCGCCTGAGCGTCATGGTGCAATACTATTGTGATGCCACTTACCTATTTACCGTAGGGCCGGGCAACTTCACCCCTCCCCCCAAGATTGACTCCGCTATTGTGCGCCTTGTGCCTCGTGCATTTAAGCTTCAAGCCAAAAATGAATCCTGTTTTTCAGCACTGGTCAAACAAGCATTCAGTCAACGCCGAAAGACCCTGCGCAACACCTTAAAATGCATCGCCACCGAGGCAGACTTTAACGCCATTGATCTCGATGCCGGGTTACGCGCCGAAGCCGTACCGGTGGAAAAATTCGTAGCACTTGCCAATCAGGTATGCAAGGAGTAAATCATGGCAACCTATATCATTGGCGATCTGCAAGGCTGTTTTATCCCCCTGCAGAAACTACTTGAGCAACTGAACCATGACCCAATCCAAGATGAGCTCTGGTTTGTCGGCGATATCGTCAACCGCGGGCCGCACTCCTTAGAGTGCTTACGCTTTGTCAAAAAAATCGTAGAATCCGGCCGAGGAAAAATGGTGCTGGGCAATCATGACTTTCACCTGCTCGGCTGTGCTGCAGGCCTGGATCGCTTCAAATCAGGTAAAGACACCATTGATGATATTCTCAATGCGCCGGATCGCGCGCAACTTATCGACTGGCTTCGGCAACAACCCCTTTTAGTAACCCATTCTGTTTATTCTTTCACCATGGTGCATGCAGGTCTTCCTCCTCAGTGGACGCACCACCAGGCTCAAGCTGAAGCACAATATGTAGAAGAACAGCTACGCAGTGAAAACTGGGATACTTTTGTGCGCGAACACCTGTTTGGTAGTGAACCCGCCTGCTGGGATGATGCCCTGACCGGCTGGAAAAGGCTGCGTTATACCGTCAATGCCCTCTGCCGCATGCGCTACTGCGATCAAAACGGCTGTCTGGAATTCAAGTGTAAAGCCGCACCGGGCAAACAACCCAAAGGTTATCAACCATGGTTTGTACACCCCAACCGAAAAAACAAAGACCACCCTATCTTTTTCGGACACTGGTCCACTTTGGGAGCTTTTGACGGCTACAACGTTCATGCACTGGATACAGGGTGCCTATGGGGCGGTCAACTGACCGCCTGGCGAGTTGAAGACCGTACCCGCCACAGCCTAAAATGTCCCCAGACTCAAAAACCTGGAGCCTGATAAGTGGCCACAGCACCCTCCCAAACAGAGCAGCCTTCCTCAGTGCCTGATCCAGCTTCAGACAACACACCTCAAGACCTGTTTGATGATGGCCTGCCCGCAGCAGATGAGCTGTTAGCACGTCTCAACGCCATTGATCTAAAGCAACTGGATATCGAAGAAGTTTCTGCACAAATGCTCGGCCCTTGGAAATGGGCCAGAGTACTGGTCATGCCTGTGGGAGCGCTGTTGCTTTTTTTATTTACCTGGCTGCTTTCGGCCCTGAGCGGCTATCTCATACCCAGTTTTATTTTAGTAGTCGTACTGCTTATTTTTTTAGGTCGTTTATTAGACCGATATGAGCACGCTCTCAAACTACAAGCCAGGCAAGCCATAGAGCAGCGGATCGCAGAGATAGAAGGAGAAAGTGGCTTATTGATTTACTTCAGGGATTTTCTGCCAAAAAAATACAAACCGCTTCTTAAAGCCCTGGAACAAGGCTTTTATGGCTACATACCCCAATATATCGAAGCCGTAAAGCTTTTACACGCTCAACTCGACCCCATCAAATTCCAAACCTGGTGGCTAATCAAACGAGAACAGCTGGCAACCATCGGAAAACCCACAAAATACTACACCTCTCGCGCCGAACGCCTACTGCTTCTTTCTGATGATGACCTGGCTAAACTTCTGGAAGCCGTTAAGGAGAAAGATATTCTCAACATGCTGTTACTGACGCATAATGAACAACTGGCACGACGTGTGTTAAATCTTCTGAGCCTCATGATTGCCCAAAATATCAAAACGGCTTTGCTACAGGTAGAAAAGCTCAACACCGAGCAAGCTAAAGTCAGCACCTTGCGTATTCTTGAAACAGGTAAAAAACTTGCCCGATCAGGCGAGCTCTCCGTGGAGCCAGATTTTTTTGACTAGCCCATTGCAGTATAATGTGCGCCGTTTTTCACTTGCGCCCATAGTTTAACGGGATAAAACAGGGGCCTCCTAAGCCCCGGCTCCAGGTTCGAGTCCTGGTGGGCGCGCCATCTATTGTGGTGTGGCTCATCACTTTCTCCTCAGA
>CAYRSN010000045.1:0-7178 GCA_964427185.1 uncultured Piscirickettsiaceae bacterium
GTGCGGCACCGCGTATGTTCATATTGTGCTTGTCGCCGCTGTGGAGAATAAAAAATACAATCAAGTTGTTGATCAGGCCGATGATGGCGATGATCATCATCTCTTTACCCATGATGGGTTCAGGGTTGAAAAAACGCTCAATGGCGAATACAATAATGCCAACGACAATCACCAGTAGAAAAATAGCGTTTAAAAAGGCGGTAATGATCTGAAAGCGCTGGTAACCAAAGGTATAGCGCGCATCCGGTGGGCGCTTGGCGACGACAAAGCCCCACCAGGCGATCATCAGGGCAATGGCATCGGTAAACATGTGAATGCCATCGGCCATGAGCGCCAGTGAGCCGACCCACCAGCCGCCGATAATTTCAATCAGCATGTAAGAGCTGGTAAGCACGGCAGCAAACAGAACTTTACGCTGGTTTTTTTTCATCCCCTGTTTTGATGTGGGTATGGTGGGGCGAAACCGGTTGTACCGGACAGCAGGGCTGTTCAGTATCTGAATTGGAATTCATTATTGTTTCCTTTTATTAAGGTGTTGTTTTTGATTGGAAAATTATAGCAAAGGCGTGCGTGCAACCACCCATATTTCCACATTTAAATGTGGCGCATATTGTTTTAGGCATTGAGCGGCTGCATGTGCTGTGGCACCGGTTGTGAGGACATCATCGACCAATGCCACACATTGCAGTTCATGCAGCAAGCTCACCTGAGAGCAGCCAAAAGCCTGCTGGATATTGTGTCTGCGCTCTCGAGCATTGAGCTTGGCTTGATGAGGGGTATTGGCTTGACGCGTCAAAAGAGGGATGATTGGCAACGCTAAAGCTTTGCCCCAGTCTTTAGCCAGCCAGGCGGCCTGATTGAAGCCACGTGCTTGCAGGCGCTTAGGGTGTAAAGGAATGGGAATCAAAGCTTCTGCTTCTGCAGGCCATTGCTTTAACTGTGGCAATGCCAGTGTGCTGAGCAGGCGGGTGATGCGAATATCCGGCCGTTTGCCGTATTTCATCCGGTGCATCAGCTGTTTTAGGGTGTCATCCAGCCAGAATGCCGCGACAACTTGATCAAAGGCCGGCGGGTGGTGCAAACAGGCTGCGCAGAGATAATTTTCTGCCGTATTAACCGCACAACGAGGGCAGTGCTGTGTAGCCAGCACGGGCTTTAATTGTGCCACCAGGTGATCTGCCAGGTCTACCTGTGTAGCGTTGCCTGCATCCAACAGGCAGCGGGGCGGAAACAGCACCTTTTCCAAGGCTGATATAATGCGGCTCAACATAAAGAGAAAGGATAGCAGAATGGACACACTGGGTGTGATACGTCATGACTGGACAGTGGAGGAGGCACGGCAACTGCTGGCCATGCCATTAAATGACCTGCTTTTTGAAGCGCAGCGTATCCACCGACAGCATTTTGATCCCAATGAAATTCAGGTGAGCACTCTGGTGAATATTAAATCCGGCGGCTGTGCTGAGGACTGCGCTTACTGCTCTCAATCCGCTCGTTATAACACAGGTCTGGAGAAGGAAAAGATGATGGCCGTGCAAGAGGTGCTGGATAAAGCCATGCAGGCCAAGGAGAAGGGGGCGACGCGTCTGTGTATGGGTGCGGCTTGGCGCACCCCATCTAAAAAAGATTTTCCCATCGTGCTGGAAATGGTTAAAGTGGTCAAGGCGCTGGGCATGGAAACCTGTATGACGCTCGGCATGCTGGATGACGAGCAGGTGCGGCAGCTGAAAGAAGCTGGGCTGGATTACTACAACCATAATCTGGATACTTCCGAAGCCTACTATCCCAAGATTATCACCACCCGTACCTATCAGGATCGTCTGGACACCATTAAACGTGTGCAGGATGCGGGTATTCATGTTTGCTCCGGGGGGATTATCGGCATGGGGGAAAAGCCAGAAGACCGTGCCGAGCTATTGCGCACCTTTGCCAACCTGACGCCGCATCCCGATTCCGTGCCCATTAACCTGCTGGTACCGATTGAGGGCACCCCTTTGGCCGAGATGCGTGGTAAGACCGATCCATTGGAGCTGGTACGGGTGATTGCCGCGGCACGGATTATGATGCCCAAATCCTATGTGCGCCTGTCTGCAGGGCGGTTAGAGTTATCGGATGAAGCCCAAGCCATGTGCTTTATGGCAGGTGCCAACTCCATTTTCTATGGAGATAAACTGCTCACTACCGATAATCCGGAAGCTGACCGGGACCGTAAACTATTCGAAAAACTGGGTCTGCGCATGCAGCCGCTCAAAGGGAAAGACACCCAGGCCGAGGTGGCCTGATGACCTTGCGGCAGCGGCTGCGTCAGCGACTTGATGCTGCACGGGCTCAGCACCGCCACCGTATCCCTCCGCTGATTACCCAGCCTCCCGGTCACCATACGCAGCTTAACGGTCGCCAGGTGCTTAATTTTGCTGCCAATGACTATCTTGGCTTGAGCGAGGATCCGGGCATCGCGCAGGCGGCCTGCTGTCAGGCACCCTATTTTGGTAGTGGTGCGGCACATCTGGTCAGCGGGCATCATCTGGCGCATCACCTGCTGGAAGATGAGCTGGCAGAGTGGTTGGGCGTGGAGCGGGTACTGCTCTTTTCCACCGGCTATATGGCCAATCTGGCGGTGCAGCAGGCGCTGATGGAAAAGAGCGACCAGCTGTTACACGATAAGCTTAATCACGCCTCTTTGCTGGATGGAGCCCAGTTGTCTGCTGCACAAATGAAACGCTACCCCCATCTGGATATGCAGGCACTTGCGCGTCGCCTGCAACAGGCATCAGGACAGGCCATGATCGTCACCGACGGTGTCTTCAGTATGGACGGTGATCTGGCGCCTTTGCCTGAGATTATGGCACTGAAAGCGAAGCATGGCGCCTGGTTATTGGTGGATGAGGCTCATGCCTTTGGAGTGGTTGGGGCAACGGGGCGGGGTACTTTTGAGCACTTCGGGTTGCAGGCAGATGAAGATGTGGTGCGTGTAGGCACGCTGGGCAAGGCGTTTGGCGTATTTGGTGCTTTTGTGGCAGGCACAGCAGAGGTGGTCGAAGCGCTGATCAACTTTGCACGTCCATGGATTTACACCACCGCTTTGCCGCCAGTTAATGCCGAAGCGGCACGGATTGCGCTTAAGAAAGTGCAGGCAGCTGAGGCTGAACGGGCTCATCTTCAGCAGCTGATTCATACATTCCGTACAGAGGCAGAAGCGTTGGGGCTGACGCTGTGGCAAAGTGAAACACCCATTCAGCCTGTGATTTTGGGAGCGGCAGTGCGGGCAGTGCGCTGGCGGGATAGGCTCTTCGAGCAAGGCGTGTATGTGCCTGCCATTCGTCCCCCCACCGTGCCGCAGGGTAGAGCTCGCCTGCGCATCAGCCTTAGTGCAAGGCATACCTTGGAGGATGTGGAAATACTTTTGGATGCCCTGGCGCACTGTCTAAAAGAGGAGCGTGATGCTTAATCGTGAAACCTTGGGTCAAGGGTCGAATTTGACCTTGCTACATGGCTGGGCGGCAGATAACGGGGTGTGGCGTGACTGGATTAACACTTATTTGGCACCGCACTTTACCTGTCATTTAATTGAGTTGCCAGGCTTCGGGCGGAGTGCGCCCATCGAAGCGGAGACCCCAGAGGCCATTCGCACGGCCTGGCGAAATGCAGTGATTGAAGCCCTGCCCGATGCACCAACAGCGCTGTTGGGCTGGTCTTTAGGAGGATTGGTAGCACAGGATGTGTCACTGGCCGTGCCAGATCGTGTGACACGGTTAATCGGGCTGTGTACCAGTCCGCGATTTGTACAGGTGGAAGGTTGGCGGCACGGGGTGCCGCCCAAGCTGATTGCAGATTTTCTGCAGGCACTGGCGGTGGATGCGGCAGCGCTGCTGAAGCGCTTCTGGCTGCTGCAGTGGCAGGGGGATCGCCAGGCCAAGGTGCTGATGCGCCAGTTTATGCAGGAAATGCGTGGGCGCAGCCTGCCGACTTTGCGGGGGCTGGAGCAGGGGCTGGTATTGCTGCGCACACTGGATTTTCGTGCGCAATTGTCCAGTCTTGCTCAGCCGACTTTATGGCTGCTGGGGGAAAAAGACCCGCTCATCCCCGTCAGCTGGGTGGAGCATCTGGTTCAGCTTCAATCCCATGGACAAGTAAAAGTACTGCCTCACGCCGCTCACCTACCGTTTAGAAGCCACCCTGCAGAAACTGCGGAGGCGATATGCCGTTTCTGCGGTCAGGCCAAGGCTTTACCCGCGCGCGCGGAAGGCGCATAATGCCCGCCATGAATCGATTTAACCGTCATGCGATAAAGAAGCACTTCTCCCGCGCGGCCTGTGCCTATGATGAGGCTGCCGTGCTACAGAAAGCCGTAGCTGAGCATCTGGATGAGCGGCTGGATTTAGTCAAGCTGCAGCCTGGGCGCGTGCTGGATGTGGGGGCAGGGACAGGAATTCTGACGGAAAAAATGCTCGCCCGCTATCCTAAGGCTCAGGTGGTGGCGGTAGATTTGAGCGAAGCCATGCTGCGCTGGGCACACCGTAAGCTCAAAGCACGCAGGGGGCTGTTACAGAAACTGCGCGGCCAGTGTCCCGCTCAGTTGGTGGTGGCGGATGCCTATCAGCTGCCTTTTGCGGATGGTGCTTTTGATCTGGTGGTGAGCAATCTGATGTTGCAGTGGTGTGATGACCTGGATGCAGTGCTGCGGGAGTTTTGCCGCGTGCTGCGCCCGGAGGGGTTGCTGCTGTTTACCAGCTTTGGTCCCGACACGCTTAAGGAGCTGCGTGCCGCCTGGGCACAGGTCGATGATAAGCCCCATGTGAACACCTTTATTGATATGCACGATGTAGGGGATGCTTTGATTCGTGCAGGGTTTGGACATCCGGTCATGGATGTGGAGCACTTTACCCTCACCTATGAAACGCCAAGAGCCGTGCTTAAGGATCTCAAGGCCATTGGTGCCACCTATTCCGCTGCAGATGGCCGCGGCCTGACGGGGAAAAACAAGCTTCAGGCCATGCTCAACGCCTATGAAACATTTCGCCAGCCTGATGGGCGTGTGCCTGCTACCTATGAGGTTGTTCATGGCCACGCCTGGGCGGCGGAGATGAAGTTTAAAGGCCCGGAGCAGGCGCAGCAGGGCGTGTATGCCATGACCTTGGATGAGTTTGAACGTCTGGTCAAAGGCAGATAAAGCAGTGCAGAGGGCAGACCGCTGGCACGGTTGGGTTTGTGCCCTGTGCTGTGGTGGATAAACCCCAGTTTCTGCCAGAAGCGCATCACCTGTGGTGCCGCAGCACAGCTGACAGAAAGAAAATCCACATGGGCCTCCGCCTTCAGCTGCTCGACCAGTGCTGAGCCAATACCTTCCCCTTGGCGATCCGGGTGTACGGCAATGCGCGTGATCCTTAGGCTGGATTTTTCCAGCCAGCGAGTATCCTGCTCCAGTTGTGCCAGCCGCTGTGCCGCCAGATGGCCGCGCACATGTTCGGGCGGATTTTTCAGACCACCTTCCTTCACAGCCCAGAGCACCCCGGCAACCTTCTCGCCACAGCGGGCAAGCCAGAAGTGCTGATGCGGTGCATCCAGCAGCTGCATCAGATCAGACGGACGGGTTTGGTAGTGCGCTTGTTTCAGCAGGGTATAGACGGTTTTCAATGTAGAGGTTTCAGCGAGAACTGGCTGCCAGCGGTTGATGCTGACCCTGCCTTGCGGCGCTGGCGGTAAGGCTGTATCCAGCAGGAGTGCCTCATCCAGCCATTGTTCCAGCCAGTCGCCCTGCCGCCAGCGGGTGGGGGTGCGTAGAGCATAGTGCAGATACGGTGTTTCCAGTTTCAGCCGCAACCCTTGCCCTGAGCCTTCATAGCCTTCCTGCGTGGTGGCCAGAATTTTTTTACCCGGCAGCGTCAGCAGCTTTTGCAGCACTGGCAGGGTCAGCCGTGCCGCCTCATCCACAAAAAGGGTATCAAAAGGCGGTTTTTTCGCTAAAAAGGCATCTGGAGGCAGCATTTCAAGGGTTTTTGCCGGTGCGAAAAATTTTGAATTTGAAAAAAAGGGGGAGACCCCATGTGCAGGTTGCCAGCCGTGCTGCTGCAGGTGTTTTAACAGGGTGTGCACGGCGCTGCGGTGGTTGGTTACCAGCACACTGTGTCCGGATGTGCGCTGGATCAACTCGGCAAGCAGGGTGCTTTTGCCACGCCCGCGCCGGCCGGTGATTAAAACAGTATCACGGGGTGTCCAGTGAGCGGCAGCCTCCAGCAGATACTGCTGATCGGTGGTCCAATCTTTTGGCGGAGTGTAGGGTGCAAGTGGTGGTGCGGGTGTCTCTGCTTGCAGTAAGCCAGGGGTTTGCAGCAGCCAGTGCATAAAGGGGCTGGTGGGTGGCAGTGTTTGACCGGTACTTAAAAACCGCTTTAGGGCAGGATTGCCGGATATTGTTTTCGGCATGAGCAACAGCAGTACACTGCCTGCCTGCAAGGTGCCGGACAGTGCCAGCAGCATGTTAGGATCCAGCCCGCTGAAGCCGTCTGCAATCAGTAGCTGCTGTTCACTGCCCAGCCAGTGTTGCGCCTGGTTGGGCTGGACGATCTGGCAGCCTTGCGGAGGATGGAGCGGGGAGTCTCCGCCGCTGTTGAGCCACAGGGTGTGTGCAGGCAGAGGTAAAGTGTTTAGCTGCTTTTGTAGCAGGCTGGCATCGTCCTGCAGCAGTACAGGTGCGCGCGTATAAGCGGCTTTTAATGTGTTTTGCAGCTGTGCAAACCAGGCGGATAATGCTGTCATGGCGTACAGATTAGCATAGGAGTGTTTGGAATGCGTTTGGGGTGGCTGTTTCTGTGGTTGGTTAGCTTCTGCGCACAGGCCTTGACGGTGACGGTGGAGGATACGGAGATTCCGGTTCAGGTGATCTCACCCCAGAAGGATCCGCCTGTGGCTCGATTGCTGTGGTTGCCTTCAGAATATGGCAGGCTGCTACAGGAGGAGTCGATTGCTCGACGGTTGACGCAACAGGGGGTGGAGAGCTGGCTGCCGGAGCTGTTTGAGCCTTATTTTCTTTCCCCTTCGCCTTCCAGTGTGCGGGACATTCCTGCCGAGGCGGTGATTAAGCTGTTTGCTCGGGCGCGTGAAGACGGCATGCCAGTATATCTGGTAGGGGCAAACCGCGGCGCTTTGCTGGCTTTGTGCGCCTGGCAGGGCGTGCAGGC
>CAYRSN010000045.1:7278-8525 GCA_964427185.1 uncultured Piscirickettsiaceae bacterium
GCAGGCGGTCAAAAGCTGGCGTGTATTTGCCTATCCTTCCAGCTATCTGCTGGATAAGCAGGGACGCATTCGCTATGCCGCATTTGGGGCGCTGGATTGGAATGCAGAGGAAGTACGAGCGCTTATTCTGCGGCTGATTGAGGAATAAGCGCCGTCTGCTGCTTAATGAGCAGGCTGGCACAGCTGGTACGGTTGCGTCCCTGTTCTTTGGCGTGATAGAGGGCGCGGTCTGCTCGCTGATAGAGGCGTTCGAAGGACTCTGGTGGGTGCCATTGACTGATACCAGCGCTGAAGGTTGGAGAAAGTGTTTTGCCTGTATCGGTCTTTAAGTCGGTGTGTGTTGCCTGACGCAGGTGTTCTATGGCCCGGCTGGCGGCCGGTTCGTCCGTATGTGGCATGAGTATGGCAAACTCTTCACCTCCCAATCGGGCAATAAAATCGGATGGCCGCAAGTTTTGGCGCATCTGGGCTGCAAACCATTTGAGTACTTCATCGCCGATATGATGCCCCCATTGGTCATTGAGCTGTTTGAAATAATCCAGATCGATCAGCACTAAGGTCAAAGGATAGCCATGACGCAAGGCGCGAGGAGATTCTTCTTTCCACTTGTGCAGAAAAGCGCGTCGATTCAACAAGCCTGTTAAGGCATCTGTGCTGGAGAGGTGTTCTAAGGTTTGGCGTGCCAGATGCTCCTGAGTAATGTCTTCAATGATCCAGAAGATGCCTTTGATCGTGTTTTCATGAATGAGGGTTTGGCCGTTGATGCGCAGGCACTTTTTTTGCTGAGAGGGGGTGAGGATTTCGACCTCCCAATTGTGCAGGTGCATGGGTTCTTTGAGCATTTTTTCGTAATACTCTGAAAACTGTTGGCGTGTGAGAGGATCGACAATCATCTGTCGCAGGGGGTATTGCTGCTCAATGGCATTGATGGGGGTGCCGAGCATTTGGTTGATGGCCGTATTGGTGCGAATGATTTTGCCGTCAGCGTCCTGAATAACGAAGCCGATAGGACTATTGAGAAAGATCAGGTTGAACAGCTGGTTGCTTTCTTCCAAGGAGCTGACCAGTGCGTTGTGAGCAGCGGTTTGTTGCTTTAAACGGCGAGAAAGCTGCCAGAGCAGGCCTATGGTCACGATCAGTATGATGATAGTGCTATAAAAACCGTAAGCATAGACATCAGTCTCGGAAGATGAGGCAGCACAGGCAACGGATGTGAAGCCCCATAGTATTGCAAGACTGATAAAAAA
>CAYRSN010000046.1:0-8509 GCA_964427185.1 uncultured Piscirickettsiaceae bacterium
TGGAATTTAATATGCGCACCTATGGCATGCTGACCCGAGGAGTGCGGCGTATTTATCATGTCAGTTGGGATGCGGTTACTCCACCGCCGGACACCTTGTCTCAGGCGCACTATTTGACAGCCGTCTTGCACCATGAAGGAGAGCTTTTTCATGTGTTGGATCTGGAAAAAGTCATGGCAGAGATTCTTGGGATAGCGTTTGAAGCATCGGAGGAGGTGCTGGAAAGCACCAAAACGATTCTTTCTCATAGTGATAGTCAGTTTGTGCTGGTGGCAGAAGATTCGCCTTCCGCGCAGAAGGTAATGAAAAGACTGCTGGATGCGCTGGGACTCTACTACAAAATCGTACCCAATGGCGAAGAGGCTTTGAAGCTGCTGAAAAAATGGGCGGATAAGGCGGAGGCGGATCCTGAAACACCGCCTGTGCCTGAGCGTGTCTTAATGCTGATTTCCGATTTGGAAATGCCCGTGATGGATGGTTACACCCTGATTCGTCATGTGCGGGAAGACCCCAGGTTGGAGAAACTCTTTGTGGTGGTCAACTCTTCCATGAGTGGAGAGTTCAACACCGATCTGACTGAAAAAATCGGCGCCAATGCCTTTTTGGTGAAAGGGCAGGTTGATGAACTGACCGCTCTGATCGCCCAGCGTGCCCAGCACATGCAGGCAGTCCAGCAAGACTAAGGCACAGTGTCACGAGCCGGTTGTTGCGACTCGTAAGGTGTCTTAATCCTTGATGATCAGCAGTAGCCCGATTGCCACCAGTCCTGCCTGCTCTAAAGCGCTTAAGGGTAGCAACGGCACAAATGAAAGCGCAATTAAGGTGACCCCCAGCGTGCGCTGCCGTGCAGCACGGCGATTACGGATAAGCTCCGCTTTGACACTGTCCAGATCCGGAATGGGGTAAGGGCGTTTGTGATGTGCGGTTTCATCCAGCACGCGGTGAATGAGCCCGGGTAGCTCCGGAGCGCGTTCCAGCCAGTAGGGGAGTTGATCTTTTGCGGTATGAATGAAACCACGCAGGCCGATACGTTCTTTCATCCAGTCTTCCAGAAAGGGTTTGGCTGTATCCCAGAGATCCAGCTCGTCATTCAGTTGACGCCCCAGCCCTTCAATATTGAGCAGCGTTTTTTGCAGCAGCACCAGTTGCGGTTGTACTTCCATGCCGAAGCGCCGGGCGGTCTGAAACAGGCGCATGAGAAACAGTCCGAAGGAAATTTCCTTGATAGGCCGCCCCCAGATGGGCTCGCTCACAGCACGGAAAGCTGCTTCCAGCTCATTGACTCGTGTATCAGCCGGCACCCAGCCGGATTCAATGTGCAGCTCGGCCACCTTTAGATAGTCTTGGTTGAAAAAGGCCAGGAAGTTTTCTGCCAGATAGCGTTGGTCTTCTGGGGTCAGGCTGCCCATAATGCCGAAGTCAATGGCGGCATAACGGCCGTCCGGCAATACAAAGATATTGCCCGGGTGCATGTCAGCATGAAAAAAATTGTGTTTGAATACTTGCGTAAAGAAGATGATGACACCGTTACGGGAGAGTTTTTCCAGATCGACACCTTGCTGTTTCAAGGTGTCCAGCTCACTGATGCGAGTGCCATAGATACGCTCCATGGTGAGCACACGCGGGGTAGTCAGTACCCAGAAGACACGGGGCACATAGAGCAGGTCGGAGCCTTCCCAGTTGCGGCGCAGCTGGCTGGCGTTGGCGCCTTCGCGCATCATATCCAGCTCATCGTGGAGGGTTTTGTCAAACTCTTCAACTACCTCTACAGGGTGTAACCGACGTGCTTCGCTGATGGCTTTTTCTAACAGGGCTGCCAGTGTATAGAGAATGGCAAGGTCTTGTTCGATCACCGGCTGAATATCGGGGCGTACGACCTTCACTACCACATCCATGCCATTAGGCAAGGTGGCGGCATGGACTTGGGCAATGGAGGCGGAGGCCATGGGGGTAAGTTCAAATGCTTTGAAAGCCTCCTTCAGTGGCTTGCCCAGCTCCTTTTCAATAATAGTACGCGCCTGTTCAGGGTCGAAAGGTGGGCAGTCATCCTGTAGTTTGGCAAGCTCTTGGCCGATATCATCGGGCAACAGGTCTTTGCGGGTCGAAAGTGCCTGGCCGAATTTAATAAAAATAGGCCCCAGTGCTTCCAGCGCTTTGCGAATACGTTCGCCACGGCTGCCCTGTGCTCTGGGTTGCCAGTTCCACGGCAGCAGGCGGTTGAGCCAGATCAGCCAGAAAAGGCGCGTATTTTGCAGGAGCAGGCGGTCAATACCGTAGTGAACAGTGACGCGGTTGATTTGAATCAGACGCCACAGCTGGCGCAGGGGGTTAATTTTTCTGTTCATGGATGGAAGTTTCCAGTTGATCCAGCAGTATTTGCAGTTTTTCGGTCTGTTTGGCGGTTTCTGCCACCTGTTCGGTGAAGACTGTAAACTCTTCGCGGGAAGGCAGCACGCCGGCTTCAAACTGCAGGGACTCTTTTAAGGTCAGCGTCCCCGTCTCTTTTAGATGGTGAAACAGTTTTTGCAGCCGGTGTTCGGTTTGTGTAAACAGGCTGGCAGGCAAAGTGCCCAGCCAGTGCTCCATAAAGGCACCCAGGTCGGGTTTGAGGCTGTACAGACAGTCCAGCAGCTGGTGTGCCAGCTCGGTATCTCCTTCCAGTTGTGCTTTATGTTGCGCCAGTAGCTGTTTACGGCTGTCGGGCGCTTTAAGCAGCGGCCAGAGCAGGCTGTGTGTGCGGAGCGTGGCTTCCGGCGCATCTTCGAGTGTCTGGCTGAAATAGATGCACTCTGTCTGGACGATCAGGTAGAACGAAAGATTGAGATCTTCCAGTTGAATCAGAAACGTTTTTCCTGCCAGTTTGCTCAGGCAGGGTGCACCGAAACGATCGTACCTGAGCTGAGTGTTGAGCAGCTTTTCCAGTGCATCATTGAGGGCGGTGGAAAAGAGTTTAGGTTCCAGCATTAGAATTTCCACCCTTGGTGCAGAGCGACAATTCCTTCGTTGAGGTTGGTGTAGTCGGCACGGTCAAAGCCTGCTGCCAGCATCATCTCTTTTAAGGTGTCCTGGTCTGGGTGTTTGCGGATGGATTCCGCCAGGTATCGGTAGCTTTCCTCATCCTGTGCAATGGCTTTGCCCATTTTGGGCAGAATGTTGAAGGAGTAGAAGTCATATGCTTTGGCAAGCCATGGCTGTTTGACCTGAGAGAACTCCAGAATCAGCGCCTGCCCGCCAGGTTTGAGCACGCGTGCCATTTCCTGAAGGGCGGCGGCTTTATCGGTGACGTTGCGCAGGCCGAAGGCGATGGTGACCCGGTCAAAACTGGCATCGGCAAACGGCAGCTGTTCTGCATTGGCCAGAGTGAAATCCACCCACTGAGCGACCCCTGCATCCACCAGGCGGCGGCGACCCACCTGCACCATGTTTTCGTTAATATCAGCCAGGACGACTTCACCGGTAGGGGCGACGCGTGGTGCCAGCAGTTTGGTCAGATCTCCCGTACCGCCGGCCAGATCCAGCACGCGCATGCCAGGGCGCACGGCGGCTTTTTCAATGGTAAAGCGTTTCCACAGGCGGTGTACACCGAAGGACATGACGTCATTCATCAGATCGTATTTGTCTGCGACAGCATCAAAGACGCTTTTGACGTGCTTGACCTTGTCTTCCCATGGCACTTCTCTAAAGCCGAAATCAACGGTTTTCTTTTCGTTCATAGCCTGCCGCCTTGAGTTGCTTGAGGTATTCGGACCAATAGTGGCCATAGTGTTTGCCCAGCTCATACAGCCGTTCCCAGGTGTAGATGCCGGTGTCATGGCCGTCACTAAAGTGGATTTTAATACCGTAGTTGCCTACGGGGGTAATGGCTTCACAGCCTACATTTTCCTTGCCCACCTGCAGGACATGCTCTTCAGGCCGATGCCCCACCACTTCCGCAGACTGGGAGTGTACTCGCAGATATTCACAAGTGTAGTCAAAAGTCTCACCTGTTTCGAAAGAGATGGTGAGCTTGCGCGCCCGGGTATCCAGCTCAATGCGTGTGGGAATCATAGGATATATTGGCTCAGATCCTGGTTTTGTGCCAGCTCACTCAGGCGTTCATCCACATACTCAGGGGTAATGGTGATGGTTTCTCCCTGATGTTCGGGGGCTGTAAAGCTGATTTCTTCCAGCAGGCGCTCCATGACGGTGTGCAGGCGGCGAGCCCCGATGTTTTCAACCTGCTCGTTGACCTGCCAGGCGATTTCCGCCAGACGACGGATGGCTTCATCCGTAAAATCCAAAGTCACGCCTTCGGCAGCCATCAGAGCTTTGGCCTGCTCGGTGAGGTTGGCACGGGGCTCGGTGAGAATCCGCACAAAATCATCCGTGTTCAGGCTTTCCAGCTCCACGCGAATGGGTAGGCGTCCCTGCAGCTCCGGAATCAAATCGGCAGGCTTGGCTACATGGAATGCACCGGAGGCGATAAACAGAATGTGGTCTGTTTTCACCATGCCGTATTTGGTAGAGACGGTGGAGCCTTCGATCAGTGGCAGCAGGTCACGCTGCACGCCCTCTCTGGAGACATCCCCCTGGCGCTCGCCGCTTTTGACCACCTTGTCAATTTCATCAATAAATACGATACCGTTCTGTTCCACGACTTCTACGGCTTGTGCCTTGAGGTCATCCTGATTGATCAGGCCTGCGGCCTCTTCTTCAGCAAGCAACTTGAGTGCCTGTTTGATCGGCAGGCGGCGTTTTTGTTTGCGCTGGCGCCCCAGAGATTCAAACATGCTCTGCAGCTGCTGGGTCATATCCTCCATGCCCGGTGGAGTCATGATTTCCATATGCACGGCAGGGGCGGACAGGTCGATTTCAATTTCCTTATCGTCCATCTTTCCACTCAGGATGCGCTGGCGGAATTTCTCGCGCGTGGGCGCCATCTCCTCATGGCTTTTGTCTTCAAAGCCACGTGCCGGTGGCAGCAGGACATCCAGAATGCGCTCAATGGCGCGTGCTTGTGCCTGTGCCCGAACTTTTTCCATGGCCTGCTCCCGCAACAGCTTAATGGCGTTGTCGACCAGATCCCGAATAATGCTGTCTACATCTCGCCCGACATAACCAACCTCGGTAAATTTGGTCGCCTCGACTTTAATAAATGGAGCATCAGCCAGCTTGGCCAGGCGACGGGCAATTTCCGTTTTACCCACGCCGGTAGGGCCGATCATCAGAATGTTTTTAGGGGTAACTTCCTGTCTGAGCTCTTCAGGCAGCCGGCTGCGGCGCCAACGGTTGCGCAGTGCAATGGCTACGGCACGTTTGGCATCGGCCTGCCCCACAATGTGTTTGTCCAGTTCTGCAACGATTTCTTTAGGTGTAAGCATGGTTCATCCTGTCAAACGGTTTGAATGGTGCTTATTATAGCGGCCGTTGTCATACCGGCACTTTGGATATAATGCCTGGGAGGGGGGTCTCCCCCTTTTTTTAAAAAGCTGTTTTTTGCAAAAAATCTTAAAAAAAGACAATTTAGAGGGCTGGTATGGGGCTTAAATTCGCCAAAATGCACGGTTTGGGCAACGATTTTATGGTTGTAGATGCCATTTCTCAGGTGTTTGACCCTTCAGCAGAGGAGGTAAGGCGGCTTGCAGACCGGCATTTTGGCGTGGGCTTTGACCAGCTGCTGCTGGTGGAGCGTGCTTCGCGTGAGGATGTGCTGTTTAAATACCGTATTTTTAATGCAGACGGCTCAGAGGTGGCCAACTGCGGGAATGGCGCGCGCTGTTTTGCTCGTTTTGTGTATGACAAAGGCATGACAAACCAGCGGGAGATTCCTGTTGAGACGGCATCCGGCCGCTTGGTGCTTTATGTGGAGGAGAATGGCTGGGTGCGGGTCAATATGGGTGTGCCGGATTTTACTCCGGCCGCTTTGCCCATGGAGGTACCTGCCCAGCAGGATAAATATAGCGTGACGGTTGCAGGCCAGCAGGTAGAAATAGGCGCGGTATCGGTGGGGAATCCTCATGTGCTGTTGCAGGTGGACAGCCTTGCGGATGCGCCGGTGAAAACTTTAGGGACGGCGCTGGAAAGCCATGAGCTTTTTCCGCAGCGGGTCAATGTGGGGTTTGCCGAGGTGGTGGATCAAGCGCATGTGCGGCTGCGTGTTTATGAGCGGGGCGCCGGGGAGACGATGGCCTGCGGTACGGGTGCGACTGCGGCAGTGGTGATTTTGCGTCGCTGGGGGCTGGTCGATGAGGTTGTACGGGTGGCTCTGCCCGGCGGTGAGTTGGAAATTCGCTGGCGTGGTGATGCGGATGCGCCAGTATGGATGAGCGGCCCGGCAACATGGGTATTTGAGGCGGAACTGTGTAATGCGTGACATTCAGGCTGCGGAGGTAGCGGAGTATCTGTTGCGGCATCCTGATTTTTTTCAGGTGTTTCCAGAGCTGCTGGAGCAGCTGCAGGTGCCGGATCCTCGTCATGGGCGCGCCGTTTCACTGATGGAGCGGCAGGTACAGCGCCTGCGTGAAACTAAACGTCATTTGGAAGAGGAGGTGGGCGCGCTGCTTGCCGTCGCAGGGGATAATGACCACCTGTTTCAGAAGATGCACCGTTTGCATCTGGCGTTGATGGCAGCGAGAACAGATGAAGCCTTTGTGGCGGTGCTGTTGACGCATTTGACACGAATTTTTACTTTGGATCAGGTGCGTTTAATCAGTTTTGAAGTGCCGCAAGAAGTGGTACCGGGTATTTTGCAGCTGGGGCTGCATAGTGAGTGGCATCAGCTACTTAAGCAGCATCTGCCGCTGGGGCAACCAAGGTGTGGGTCTTTGGATGCACCGTGGCAGTCGGGGCTGTTTCAGGCAAAGCCTGCCATAGAAAGTATCTGTCTCATCCCGCTGGGGAACTGCAGGCAGTGGGGTGTATTAGCACTGGGCAGCTGTGAGGCGGTGCGGTTTTCACCGGCATTGGATACTTTTTTTCTGAAGCTGCTGGGCGAGCTGGTGAGTGCGCGGCTGGGACATTTATTTGGTGATGTGTACACAGCAGATTGAAGCTTTTTTGCAAACCTTTCAAAGGGTCCCTCATACCCGGCAAACATATGCGCGCGCCTTGCGGGGCTTTCTGACCTTTATGGCTGAGCAGGGAGTGGGTTCGTGGGCAGCAGTGACGCCGCAGTGTATTGAGGCTTATCTGGCATCGCTCAGCCGGCGTGGCCTGAAGGCTGCGACGCTGGCGAATCACTTGGCGGCGCTGCGCAGCTTTTTTCGTTATTTGCAGCAGTATGATCAGTTGAAGGGAAATCCGGCGCAGTTGGTGCGCTCGCCTAAGCGCCCGCAGAGGCTGCCTAAAGCGCTGACGGTGGAGCAGATGCAGCATTTGCTGGAAGGTACACCTAAAAGCTGGTTGGCGGTACGGGATCAGGCGATCTGGGAGTTACTGTATGCCAGCGGGATGCGGGTAAGTGAGCTGGCCAGTCTGACGCTTGCGCAGGGGCGAGCGCTATTACAGACGGGTGAAACACAGGTGTGTGGAAAGGGGGGTAAGACGCGAGTTGTTTTTGCCGGTGCGGCTGCACAGAAGGCTCTTGAGCAGTGGCTGAGTGTGCGGGCTGAGGTGCAGGCCGAAACGGACAGGCTGTTTATCAACCGTCGTGGGCAGGCGCTTTCGGTACGAACCGTTCAGCAGCGGCTCAAGGCGCGTGGGCAGCAATTAGGCTTGCCTCAGGAGGTGACACCCCATAAACTTCGCCATAGTTTTGCCACGCATGTGTTGGAAAGCAGTGGAGATCTGCGTGCGGTGCAGCGTTTTTTAGGGCATAGTAGCTTGGATGCCACGCAGATTTATACACGAATGGATTTTCAGCACTTGATGAAGGTTTATGAACAGGCGCATCCTCGCGCCCAGAAAAAGGATGAAACATGAGTTTTAAAGGCACGACGATACTTTGTGTACGCCGTAATGGTCAGATGGTCATTGGCGGTGACGGCCAGGTTACCTTGGGAAATGTGGTCATGAAAGGCAATGCCCGTAAGGTAAGGCGGTTGTACAGCGGTAAGATTCTTGCAGGTTTTGCCGGGGCAACGGCGGATGCTTTTACACTGTTTGAGCGTTTTGAAGGCAAGCTGCAGGCTTATGGCGGCCAGCTGATGCGTGCGGCGGTGGAAATGGCCAAGGACTGGCGCACTGATCGAGCGCTACGCCGTCTGGAGGCGATGATGATCGTGGCGGATCGAGACACAATGCTGCTGCTGTCCGGCACTGGTGATGTTATTGAACCGGAAAATGACTTTATCGCTATTGGCTCGGGCGGCAGTTATGCACATGCTGCAGCACTGGCTTTGATGGAAAACACGGAACTTTCAGCCCGTGAAATTACGGAAAAAGCCCTTAATATTGCAGCGGATCTTTGTATTTACACTAATCATTCATTAACCATTGAGGAGTTGCATTGATGTTTAAAAAAATTGAACCCGGATTAGAGCGGTTTTTATGGAACAGCCGGTTTGTTGTCTTTGTGGCGGTGTTTGCCAGC
>CAYRSN010000047.1:0-8016 GCA_964427185.1 uncultured Piscirickettsiaceae bacterium
AAGATAAAAACCCCGCTTTTAAAAGCGGGGTTTTTGTTTTTTGCGATTTTTAAAAAAACGGGGAGACCCCTCTGGGCGATCTTATGGGAGGTGTTTTGCCGCAATCTTTTCAAGTGTGGGAACAGATAGATTGAAGAGCCGGGCGTGTTCTAAAGCCCGTTTCAGGCGAGCAGGTGCAGAGCGCCCCATGCATTTGTGTGCCGGGTCACCGTCAAAAGCTTCCAGCATGCCGGTCATCAGGCGGGCTTGATCCAAGGGGGTATCTACTAATGCAGCCTGAATTTTGAGCACATCTTGCGCTACGGCCTCCATCAGGCTGCCGTGTGTATCACGTAGCTGGGCGACGGTTGTGCCGGGGGGCAGTTCCAGGCCTGCTATGTTGGTGGTGAGAATATAGAGGTTTTTGTGTACCAGTTCATAAGTCATCTCATCCGCATCGGTGACTTCATAAGTTGGAATATCCAGGCTGTTGAGTGCTTGCATCACCAGCTGGGCATGCGGCCCCCACACGGGTGAGGGCAGGACGACCTTACTGTCCATGCCTTTTTTCTTTTCAAACCAGACGGAAATAATTGTTGGCTGTGTCAGTTGATGCTGCATCCAGTCTCGGGGCAGGAGTTCATTTTGAAGCAGGATCACTTTGTCTTTCCAGACTTCGGGAAGCTGTGCCAGGGTGGGATGCAGATCGGCTTCTCCAACGGAGACGAGCACAGCTTCAGGCATTGGCAAGGTGGGTTGAAGCTGCTGCATATCCATATCCCGTGTGATGGGGTAAACGGGATGCCCAGTTTTTAAAAAGCCCCGTGCAAATACGCTGCCAAGCTCTCCAATACCAATGGCGATGATAGGTGCGTTCATATGTGCCTCCTTATTCTATAAATATCAGTATGATTGCTGCCATTAAAAGCGCAAAGACAAGCAAGATAAAAAACTGTGCCCAGAAAATCAGCAGTCCTTTAAGCAACCCCGGTGTCTCACTGTCAGGGGAACAGCTGAGCCAGTGGCCGTAGATGTAGCTGTGCACCAGCATGGTAAATAGGAAAATCATCAGGTTAAGACCCACATGGGTTTCCAGAACTGCCATGGCGGTTTGCAGGCTCTGGTAGTACAGGGCGATAGTCAATGCGATGAGTACCTGTATGATCAGACTGGCGATCAAGGTAAGCACGACTGTTTTAAACAGCATGCGCCATTGCGTCCAGCATCCCAGCACCCAGCGAGCGGCGATGCGTAATAGAAGCGCCAATAGCGCAAGCAGAAACAGCAGCATGAGTGCAGTCAGTGCAAGCGAGGTAAAAAGCGCCATGGTAGTTAGGTAAAACGATAATGTTTGCGAACCGGTGCAAGCACTTCCCAAGTACAGGATAAGCCTTTGGGAAAGGTGACCAGATCTCCCGCTTTAAGCTCGATGCTATCTCCCTGAGCCGATGTGACGCGCACATGTCCTTCGAGGATATAACAGGTTTCATCGGCATCGTAGGTCCATGGAAAGGTGGAGACTTCTTTTTCCCAGATAGGCCAGGTTTCAACGCCCAGGGTTTTAAGCAGGGTTTCGTCTGGCTGGTGAATGATTTCAATTTGCATGATCCGTGTTTCTCCTTTATGGTATTCGTATAGGGTTTGGGAGAATTATGCCATGTTTGTTGTCTATAGTCCTGAAGGTCAGGTGTATTTGGGGATTCCTCATCCAACCCCGGCGCTTAAGGCAAATGCAGTGCCTCCTGTCCCGCCTGTAAAAAAGTCCTCGCTTGATCCCGACCAGGTAGAGACGGATAGACGTTATCAACAGGTGCCTTTATCAATTGAGCAGGCGCGCAAACATTATGAAGCGGTGCGTCGTGCAGCGGCTGAGCGAGGAGAGCCACTGGTGGAGGTGCGGGAGATTATGTCGCATCCGGTCATCAGCATAGAGGCGACAGCCTCTCTGGAAGCAGCATGGCTGCTTTTTGAGGAAAAAGGTGTGGGGAATTTACCAGTTCTGGCACAGAGCCGCCTGGTAGGGATGTTGTCGGTAACAGATCTTATCGGGCATGTTTGGCATCAGCAACAGGGGGTTCAGGTGCGTAGCGGGCAAGTGTCTGATTACATGAGTTCACCAGTAGTCAGTTGTTGGCCCGGGACACTGATTCGTAGAGCCGCAGCGGTGATGAGTGATTATCTGATCCACGCCTTACCCGTTGTAAGCCAGGCTGGCACTCTGGAGGGCATGGTGACTGTCAGTGACTTGGTGTGGCGGCTTGCGGTAGAGCCGCCGCTGGAGGTATATGCTTAACCTTGTTGTGAGGCTTGCTGCTGTTGTGCCTGCTCCAGATCGGCGCGCACTTTGTCCATATCCAGCGCTTTCATCTGGTTGATGCCTTCTTCCAGCATCTCTTCTGGCATCATGCCCGGTTGCGCATAGACGACAATCCCTTCGCGCATGAAAGCAACGGTGGGAATGGAGCGCACTTGAAACATGCCGGCCAGCTGCTGCTCTTCTTCTACGTTGATTTTGGCAAAGGCAACATCCGGGTGTTTCTCGGCGACCTTTTCAAACAGTGGTGCAAACATTTTGCACGGCCCACACCATTCTGCCCAGAAATCCAGTACGACCATGGGGTTGTCCTGAATGAATTTTTCGAAATCTTCGGTTTTTAAATTAACCACAGCCATGATTCTTTCCTTTTTAGCGGTATCAGAAGTTATTCCGCGGTGGGCGTGCCGCCGCGTGTAAGTTTTTCCGGATTTAACAGGCGCTTTAAAGTTGCTTCATCCAAGTCGGTCATTTCCAGCGCCACTTCCAGAACGGGGCGTTGCTGGGCATAGGCCGTTTTGGCAATTTGTGCGCCAAGCTCATAGCCTACCACACGATTCAGTGCGGTGACGAGAATTGGGTTGGCATCCAGTGCTTTTTTTAAGTGGGCTTCATTGACGCTAAAGCCGGAGATTGCCTTGTCTGCCAGCACACGTAGCGCATTTCCGGCCAGCTGTAGGCTGTCCAGCAGGTTGGCGGCGATCATCGGCAGCATGACGTTCAATTGGAAATTGCCAGACTGGGCGCCCACGGTGATTGCTGCATGGTTTCCGGTAAGCTGCGCGGCCACCATGGCGACGGCTTCTGGGATGACAGGGTTTACCTTTCCGGGCATGATGGAGCTGCCGGGCTGCAGTGCGGGGAGCTGAATTTCACTTAGGCCGGCCAGGGGGCCTGAGTTCATCCAGCGCAGGTCGTTGGCGATTTTCATGAGCACCGCAGAAAGCACATTCAGCTGGCCGGACAGCTCCAGCGCCGTATCCTGGCTGCTGATGCCAACGAAGTAATTCTCCATAGGGAAAAAGGGCAATGCAAGTTGCTGTGAGAGATATTCGGCAACCTTAGGGCCAAACGCTGGGTCGGCATTGATGCCGGTGCCAACGGCTGTGCCGCCCTGAGGGAGCTTTGTCAGCCGTGCGGAGGTGCTCTCCAGACGGGATTTAACCTCGTGTAATTGGGCATGCCAGGCATCAAGCTCCTGTTTTAAGGTGACAGGCATGGCGTCCATCAGGTGTGTGCGTCCTGTTTTGACAATATGTCCAACTTCTTCGGCTTTGCGGTTTAAGGTGCTACACAGGTGATCGAGTGCGGGCAGCAGGGTGTTGTGCAACAAGGTGGTGGCCGCCACATGGATCGCGGTGGGAATGGTGTCATTGGAGCTTTGGCTCATGTTGACATCATCATTCGGATGCAGAGAGATACCCTGACGTTTCGCCAGATTGCTGATCACCTCGTTGATGTTCATGTTGGTGCTGGTGCCGGAGCCGGTCTGGAAAATATCGACGGGAAACTGTGTGTCATGTTTACCTTCGATAATTGCATCACAGGCCGTCGCAATCGCGAGAACCTTTTCTTGCGGCAGGTACCCAAGGGCGGCATTGGCTTGTGCACAGGCTTTTTTGACTTGTGCCAGTGCCTGAATAAAGGCTGGCGGCATAGTGCGGCCACTGATGGGAAAGTTGTTGACGGCGCGTTGAGTTTGTGCCCCCCAGAGAGCCGTTTCGGGGACTTCTACGGCACCTATGGAATCATGTTCAATACGTGTTTTCATGTTGCTTTCCTGAAAATAATAACGCCTGGCTATTTTAGCCCATTCGTCTCGGCGTGGCGCTATGCTAAAATTCCGCTTTATTTTGTTTGTAGTTGGCAAAAACATGGAATTAGGCGGGTTATACAATCGAATTAAGGATTATCTGCAACGTGCGGAACAGCTTAAGGCATACCTGGGGTTGGAGGAAAAGCGCGAACGGCTCGAAGAGATTAACCGTGAGCTGGAAGACCCTGAAGTATGGAATGATCCGGAGCGTGCTCAGAAGCTGGGGCGTGAAAAGTCACAACTGGAAAAGATCGTAACAGGATTGGACAGCTTGCTGGAAGGGCTGGCCTCTTCTGAGGAGCTGCTTCAGATGGCGGAAGAAGCGGGTGATGAAGAGCTGGTGGCGGAGGTGACTGAAGAGCTGGATGCTTATGGTAAGACACTGGAGGTTCTGGAGTTTCAGCGCATGTTTTCCGGCGAGATGGATGCCAATAATTGCTATGTGGACATCCAGGCGGGCTCCGGCGGCACGGAAGCACAGGACTGGGCCAGCATGCTGCTGCGTATGTACTTACGCTGGATTGAGAAAAAGGGCTTTGAGGCTGAGCTGGTTGAAGTAACCCCTGGAGAAGTGGCCGGTATCAAATCGGCAACCATTCATGTCAAAGGGGACTATGCCTACGGCTGGCTGAAAACGGAAACAGGCGTGCATCGTCTGGTGCGCAAGTCGCCTTTTGATTCCGGCAACCGCCGTCACACCTCTTTTGCTTCAGTTTTTGTCACGCCTGAAGTGGATGACAATATTGAAATTGAAATCAATCCGGCAGATCTGCGTATTGATGTGTATCGAGCTTCAGGTGCTGGTGGGCAGCATGTTAACCGTACTGAATCTGCCGTGCGTATCACCCACTTGCCGACGGGGATTGTGACTCAATGTCAGGCGGGGCGTTCCCAGCACCAGAATAAAGACGAGGCCATGCGTCAGTTGCGCGCGAAGCTCTGGGAGCATGAAATGCTCAAGCGTAATGCGGAAAAACAGAAGCTGGAAGAATCTAAATCTGATATTGGCTGGGGCAGTCAGATCCGGTCTTATGTGCTGGACTCGGGGCGTATTAAGGATTTGCGCACCGGTGTAGAAACCGGCAATACCCAGGCCGTATTGGACGGGGATCTGGATCCGTTTGTTGAAGCCAGTCTGAAAGCGGGCATTGGTAACCAAGCACCTATTTAAAAACTTAAGGATTTCTTCATGAGTGAACAGAATAGCCCAAAACAGCAGGATGAAAACCACATTATTGCGGAGCGCAGAGAGAAACTGAAAGCGCTGCGAGACCAAGGGCAGGCTTATCCCAATACATTCCGCCGGGAGCATCTGGCAGCAGATCTGCACGCCCACTATGACGACTGGGATAAGGAGAAACTGGAATCGGAGGGCTCGATTCGTGTAAAGGTGGCCGGGCGGATGATGACGCGCCGTATTATGGGAAAGGCCAGTTTTGCGACCCTGCAGGATATGAGCGGGCGTATCCAGATTTATGTTACGCGGGATGACCTGCCGGAGGGTGTGTACAACCAGCAGTTTAAGAAGTGGGATCTGGGCGATATTATCGGGGTGGAAGGCTTTCTGTTTAAAACTAAAACCGGTGAGCTGACCATTTATGCCGACCATGTGGAACTAATCACCAAGGCGATTCGCCCCTTGCCGGATAAGTTCCACGGCCTTCAGGATCAGGAAATGCGCTATCGCCGCCGTTATCTGGATCTGATTATGAACCCGGAGAGCCGTCAGACCTTTCTGATTCGCTCTAAAATTGTTCAGATGGTACGGGAATTTCTGGTGCGTCATGGCTTTTTGGAAGTGGAAACTCCGATGATGCAGGTGATTCCCGGCGGGGCGACGGCACGGCCTTTTGTGACCCATCATAATGCGCTGGATCTGCCGCTGTATCTGCGCATTGCCCCGGAGCTTTATTTGAAGCGTCTGCTGGTGGGCGGGTTTGAAAAAGTCTTTGAAATTAACCGTAATTTCCGCAATGAAGGCCTCTCCACCCGACACAACCCCGAGTTTACGATGGTGGAGTTTTACGAGGCGTATGCAGATTACCATAAGATGATGGACTATACCGAGACGCTGTTTAAGGAGATCGCAGAGGCAGTGACAGGCGGGTCACAGGTGACCTACCAGGGGGAAACCTATGATTTCGGTAAGCCTTTTGCGCGTATGACGATGAAAGAGTCCATTATCAAGTTGAACCCGGGTGTTACTGAAGCGCAGCTGGATGATCTGGAGCAGGCCAAAGCCTTGGCAGTCTCTTTGGGCATTGAGGTGCAGCCGAGTTGGGGGCTGGGTAAAATCCAGACGGAAATTTTTGAAGAAACGGTAGAGCATAACCTTAAGGATCCAACTTTTATTACCGAATATCCGGCAGAAGTCAGCCCGCTGGCGCGGCGTAATGATGAAAATCCCTTTGTAACGGATCGTTTTGAGCTGTTTATTGGTGGGCGGGAAATTGCCAATGGGTTTTCAGAGCTGAATGATGCGGAAGACCAGGCTGAGCGCTTCCGACAGCAGGTGGCGGCTAAAGAAGCCGGGGATGATGAAGCCATGTTCTACGATGAGGACTATATTATTGCCTTGGAGCACGGTATGCCGCCGGCGGCTGGAGAGGGCATTGGAATTGATCGTTTGGTGATGCTGTTTACCGACAGCCCTTCCATTCGCGATGTGATTCTCTTCCCGCACATGCGTCCACATAAACAGTGATATTGAGTCGTCCGTGAACAACTCAGCATGAATACTATCCGGCCGTAAGGCCGGATAGTTCTATCAAATCTTTTGAACAACACCCTTCAGTGCAAATAATCCACCCATCGAACCCCACAAGCCCCCAAGCAACCACAGCTGAATCTGGGCACAAAAAAGCCCCAGCCAGGCCAGCAGCAGGGAGAAATTGTAGCCCACTGCAGCCAATACCGCATTAACCGCATCCCCCTGTCGTCCTTTCAGATAGCACCGCCCCATGCGATGTTCATGTTTTAGGTGCCCAATCACCGGTTCTATGGCATTACGCCGCTTGAGAGCCTGTCTAATCGCTTTGGTAACGCCTCGCTTTAATCCCGGCCTGAAGACCTTGCCTTTAAAGCGTTCCGGTGCGTTATGGCCTTTGTAACCTTTATCCACTAAAACTCGATCAACGGGAATGGACGTTATTCGCTCTACCGCATTCAATACCTCCTTGAGCGTATGGCCATCATAGGGCTGACCTGGTAAGGCTCTGGCATCCAGCACAAAACAGCCTGCCGGTGCAGGTTGTTCTGTGGTGGTAATGGAAACTTTGACACCGAATTCATAAGGCTTGTGGACTTTACCCTTACCGATGCATTCCACTTCGGGGGCATGGAGGCTGTAGAGGTGATCTTTGCCGCCTTTTTCTTGGGTAAGGAGTTGTTGGCTGCGTTCAAGCAATGTGGTCAGTTGCTGGTACAGGGATTTTTTGTCCAGCTCACACAGCTGCCAGTTTTTGAGAATGGATTGTCTGAGTTGATAGAGCTGGCCTTTGAGTTTTCTGAGCATTTTTCTGGCTCGCTTGAATTGTTTGGCATGACGATAACGGTGAAAACGGATCAGGTATTCACGCCCTTTGCGTACAAAGCTCTGGCGGTAGGGGATATTGAGTTTTCTGGCCAGTTTATGCAGTCGCGCACGGGCTTTGTAGAACAGACCTGCATCGGTGGGAAAGCTGATGGCTTTTTCCTGTACGGTGGTATCCACGATGATATGACGACATTGCTGGGGTTCCAGTGCACCTGCATCATGGGCGCTGCGTAGTGATAGCTGCAGTAGTGCTTCAAGGTCGTCTTGGTTCAGTCGTTTGCGCCATCTGCTTAAGGAGCTGCGGTCGAAGGGAAGGTGATGCTGGAAAAACTCCATGCCGCAGAAGTATTGGTAGTAGGGGTTTTCCAGCCA
>CAYRSN010000048.1:0-7884 GCA_964427185.1 uncultured Piscirickettsiaceae bacterium
AAAAAGACATGAAACACCTGCAAAGTGACAGGCAGCCCCACGACTAACGGAAAAGTTCTGCGCCCTACCTGGCTGTCTGCGGCCATATCCGGAATTTGATTTAACAACAGCAGATTATTCACCAGAAAAAAGGGAACCAACGAAACAGCCAATGCCTTGCTACTGAAATGACCAGTCATCACATAATAGGTGCCAACTACCATCAATGGACCAAACGCCAGCCCCGGGGCAATCAGACATAACCCCGGCAGCCGTGTCAGAAAACGGGTATAGGTCACAACCAGCAGCACCCCCAAACCACCGATCCAAAGCACACCATCGCCGACAGTGACATAAAAATACAACCCTATCAAAAAGGTAATCCCCAGCAATAGATAGCCCATTCGCTTGACATAGCCCGCATATTCCGGATGTGCCTGTAATGCACCACTCCCTCCGCTAAAAGGGGTACGCTCTGTCAAATCATCCAGCCCTGAGCGCCTGTCCTCATATTCATTGAGTAAATTCACTGCACCATGGGTGCTCAAAGCACCCAGCAATGCCAGAAAAAAATGCCATGCAAACAACGGTGTGCCCTCATACACAGCCAAGGCTGCTCCCAATACCACAACGGAAATGGACAGCAACAAAAACGGCGGCCTCAGTGCCCGCCAGAGCGTTTTTAATAACATCCTCACACCTCCAGATAGCTTTCCACACGTCTGCGCCAACCTGGCCACCAGTGCTGTTCAGGCTGCGGTGCAAGGTCAATACGTTGTTGTAGTACGGCCTTGGCCGCTTGCACAAATGCCTCCAACGAAACATCATGCATCTGACGCACAACCTGCACCAGCCCCCAGCCATGCCCTCGATAGCGCTCCTGCGGTAGATCGCCAAAGCCTTTGAAGTTACTGTAATCCAGCACCGCCCAAAGTGCGTGCGGCGCTTGTTCGACCAACTGTTGCAAACGTTGCTGCAGCCTGTCACCATCCGGCTGCCGGTTGCATGCCTGCTGCCAGCGCCGATTAAATCGAGCCACGACAAAAGCAGCCTGCTGCTGGCGGGTATGCCACAGCCACGCCTGTAACCAACGCAGATACGGCCGCCCTTTTTCTGCCAGAAATGCTTTTCTGGCAGCCCAGGGTGCATAAGGCGCATGCAGCCATGCCGGTAATTGACCCGAAGGATCCAAAAACTGAATTACCTGAGGAAAGGTCTGCTCAAAAGGGACACTCACCCCTTGCGGAAACCAGATAAAGTGTGCAATGCCCAAGGAAGGAAAAGGTTCATGCGGTGACCACCACAGCAGGTTTTCCTGTTGCCCACCGCACTCTTTTTCAAACAGCTGCTGCGCCAATAGATCAAGCGCATGGGGACTTAGCTCAACCTGAGCCGCCCCCTGCCGAATCATCAGCAGGTTAAGCGACCCAAATAATAAAAACTGACGGCGGTTCACCTATTTAAGCAGACTGGCCACATGCCCACCCATTTTCTCCAGCATCATGCGGTACATTTTGGGGAACTCCTCCACCACAGAGTGCTGTACACTGGGCAAGGCCAGCAGGGTATCCGACCATTTTTTCACCTTAGGCAGACTTTCCAGCAGACAGATGTCGCAGTTTTCTTCCAGCAACGCCAGGCGCATAAAAATAGGCGCATAGGCCGCATCAATCAACGCAAAGCTGTCACCATTGAAATAGTCCGCACCGCTATGGGCTGTCTCCACCTTCGCCATCAGATTGGCAAACTTATCACTGGCTGAACCAAATGCCTCGGCACTATCAGCTTTAACCACCGCTTGCATGGCACCGATCAGCTCACCGCCGAAACTGATCCAGGCGCGATTCTTCGCTTTCACCAATGCATCTTCAGGCATCAGACTGGGCGGGGTGATCTCATCCACATATTCCTGAATGATGGCGGACTCGAACAGCACTTCCTCATCATTCACCTTGAGCACCGGCACCTTGCCCAGAGGAGAGACCTCTTTAAACCACTCAGGCGGGTTGCTCAGATCAATAAAGGTAATGTCATAGGGCACATCTTTGTGCAACAGGGTAATTACGGTACGCTGCACAAAAGGACAGAGTTTAAAGCTGATCAACTCAAGTTTAGGCAAGCTCATAGGGTTCTCCTTTAAATCTGGTTAGTTTCTACAAGTTTAACGAATTTAGCATACAGAGTGTCATGATCCTCTTCATATTCCGGATCCTTGATAATGCAGTCGATGGGGCAGACACTCATACAGGTGGGCGCATCATAAAAACCCACACACTCGGTACATTTGGCCGGATCGATTTCATAGACCTCAGTCCCCATGCTAATGGCTTTATTGGGACACTCCGGCTCACACATATCACAGTTAATACAGGCCTCCAGGATTTTCAATGCCAAGACCGACTACCCCCAGCTTTCAAAACGCATCACCAGTGCGTATTTCAGTACGTCATCACTCAAGCCCTTAAACGGGTTGGGAATGCGCGCCACATAGCCGGAACCTTTGGCACACCCCATGGTCTCACCCGTTTTGGGGTGCCACATGGCTTCCAGCTTCAGGCGCAGGTTCCCCACCGGTGTCATCAGCTCCAGTTCATCCCCAATGCAGAATTTGTTTTTTGCCTCAATCTCCAGCCAGTCATCATGGGCATCCACCACCTCACCTACAAAGCGCTGGTAGTCGGACTTTGAAGCCCCATAGTCGTAGTTTTGATAATCGCTGTGCACATGACGTTTCAGAAAGCCCACGGTATAGCCACGGTTGGCCAGGGAGTCCAGCTCGCGGATCAACTGTGGGTCAATAGGTTTCCCTGCTGCCGCATCATCAATGGCTCGACGATATACCTGTGCGGTGCGCGCTACATAAAAATGGGATTTAGTGCGTCCTTCAATCTTTAAAGAGTGCACACCCATTTTAACCAGCTCCGGCACCAACTCCACCGCACGCAGGTCTTTGGAGTTCATAATGTAAGTACCATGCTCATCTTCAAAGGCAGGCATCAGCTCGCCAGGACGCCCTTCCTCTTCCAGCAGCATCACCGGCTGCTCAGGTGCTTCCAGCGAAGTAGATCCGGTCAGGTCGGTGATTTTCTCCACCGGCACCACATCACCGGTTTCGTTCTCCTTGGCCTGATAAGTGTTGTATTTCCAGCGGCAAGCATTGGTACAAGTGCCCTGATTTGCATCCCGCTTATTGATATAGCCGGAAAGCAGGCAGCGACCGGAGTAGGCAATACACAAGGCACCATGGACAAACACCTCCAGCTCCATATCCGGCACCTGCTGGCGGATTTCGGCAATCTCCTCCAAACTGAGTTCGCGCGATAGCACCACCCGCTCAATCCCCACACTATGCCAGAATTTCACTGCCGCCCAGTTAACCGCATTGGCCTGCACGGAGAGGTGAATGGGCTGATCGGGAAAGCGCTCCCGTACCAACATAATGAGCCCCGGGTCAGACATGATCAACGCATCCGGCCCCATTTCGATAATGGGCTCAATATCTTTCAGGTAGGTTTTAATCTTGCTGTTATGCGCCTGGATATTGCTCACCACATAAAACTGCTTGCCCTGCTGATGCGCCTCTTCTATAGCATCCGCCAGCACCGGATTGGTGAATTCATTATTACGTACACGCAAGCTGTAGCGCGGCTGGCCAGCATAGATGGCATCCGCACCATAGGCAAAGGCGTAGCGCATGTTTTTTAAAGTGCCCGCAGGAGAGAGCAATTCAGGTTTTAAGCTACTCATGGTATGCTTTATCTTCTTTATTTATGAATCCTGCTATTTTACTTAGGAAGTGTTCATGACGCAGAAAATCGGCCTGGCACTGGGTGGCGGCGGTGCACGCGGCCTTGCCCACTTTGGTGTGATGCAATATCTGGAAGAACAGGGGATAGAAATTCACTGTGTAGCCGGCACCAGCATGGGCGCCATTGTTGGCGCGGCCATCGCCAGCCACAGCTGGAAACAATTGGCTGAAGGCTATGCACAGCTGGACTGGATGCAGCTGTTGCCGCTGTTTGACCTCTCCTTTTCCGGCAGCGGCCTGCTGGACGGCAAAAAAGCACTGGATTTTCTCAAAACCTATATTCCCGAACGCCAGATCGAAGCATTGAGTATCCCTTTTGCCGCCGTTGCCGGCAATCTCACCACTCGCCAAAGAGAAATCATGCGCGAAGGGAATCTATTTAGAGCTCTGCGTGCCAGCTTTGCCATTCCTGGTATTTTCACACCCGTGATTAAAAACAACGGCGAAGTGCTGGTAGATGGCGGCATTGTAGAGTTGGTACCGGTTATCACCGCTGCCGAGCTGGGAGCAACGGATATTATCGCCGTGGAAGTCAATGGCATGCTGAACTCGCCTGCTGCAACGCCTTCCGAAACACAACCGCTTTTGGCACAGCTGGAAACCCGCATGCGCACTCTGCCGATTATGCAGGAAAGTGAATGGGGTCAACAGCTGCTGCGCTGGTTTCAGGAAAAACTCACAGACGAAAAGCACAAGCCACCCGGGATGTTTGAAGCAATGTTTGATGCCATGGATGTCATGCAGGAAGCACTGATGAAACACCAGTTGGCACAAGTGCCACCCCGCTGGCTCATTACACCGGAGGCGCAGCAGTTTTCCATCTGGGATTACCATCGAGCCGAGGAAATTATCGCCTGTGGATATGAAGCCGCCAAAACGCAACTCGCTTAACCCCGTGCCAATCTCCCTTCTGCCAAACACTCATAGTGAACCCCTTCAGAGGCAAAATGACTCCGGTAAAGCCCGACTTTTTCCACCATCAGCACAGCCTCTTCCAGTGCCACAGGAAGGGTCTCCCCCAATTTTGTGAAATCGAAATTTTTGCGTGGCACGCGCGCCAGGGAAATATGGGGTTCAAAGCGGTTTTGAGGCTTTTTAACCCCTTTTATGCCCTTAAGCGCCTGATAAACCTCATCGTGGAGCGCCTGCAACATCAAATTACGCCCAAACAGCGCTGCCAGCACCACGGGGCGGTGCGTCGGAAACCAATCAAGTCTTTCCAGCGGTGCTTCAAATGCACTCAATCCAGGAAGCCCGCTCACAATCTGCTCGGAAATTTCAGCCGCTTGCACCTCGCTAAAGCCATTCCCTAAAAACAGAACAGTCATATGCCAGTTACGCTTGGGTATCCAGCGTAAAGACTGCCTGAAAGCAGCAGGTAGCAATAAGTGTGCTGCCTGCAAAGAGTGCACTAAAGCAGGCTGTATGGATACGGCGATAAATAACCGCATCACACCTCCTCAAGCTTCTGCAAAAACCATGGCATAAGGGCGCTCTAAAGCTGCGGCAATTTCTCCCGTGCTAAATGCCCTGACCCACTCTCCCGCCTGCTGGCCCATGAAATAGGCTCTAACCACCGGCAGACTGAACACCCCCTGCTGCGCACACAGATCCGTATGGACTTCACAATCAATATAGTGAAATTTCATCTTAGGAAACTGCTGCTGCAACATGTGCTGAATTTTAGGCTGCAGCACCTGACACACATGGCAGTGTGCACCACCGAACATAACCAGCACACCTTGCTGCGCAATGATTTCCTGCCAATTCATCTATCTGCTCCTATCTGTTTACCCAACCAGGCAGCCCCCCTGACGCCGCTGCTGTCACCAAAACACGGAGGCGAAAGCCGTGTTTCTACCGTATCACTGAACACCCATTGCCCCCATAATTTCGGCACCTGCTCATATAATAGGGAAACATTGGAAAGCCCTCCGCCCAGTACAATAACTTCCGGGTCAAACAGGTTAATCACACTGGCTAGCCCCTTGGCCAGCCATGTGCAATAACGCATCATATGTGCAACAGCTCGCGGCTCCTCCTGTAGCGCCTGCGCGGCGATCTCTTGTGCTGAAAGTTGCTCTCCTGTCTGCACTTTAAAATGGCGTGCCATTCCTGGGCCGGATAAAAAAGTTTCAATACACCCTTTCTGACCACAATAACAGGGCAGCAAAGCGTCTTCCGGCACCGCCCAGGGCAGTGGATTATGTCCCCACTCCCCCCCGATGGCATTCACTCCCTGTATGACACGGCCTTGAAACACCAGCCCGCCACCGGTGCCTGTGCCAATAATTACACCAAATACACTTTCAGCACCCACGCCTGCACCATCTACCGCTTCGCTCAGGGCAAAACAGTTGGCATCATTTTCCACCGTCACCTGTCTACCGAGTGCACGACTTAAGTCTCCTTGCAAATCCTCGCCGATCAGCCAGGTCGAATTGGCATTTTTCACACGCCCCGTCACTCTGGATAAAGCACCGGGAATACCTATCCCCACCGTACCCGTCTGCCTCAGCGTTTCTTCTGCATGCTGAATCATGGCGACGATATTCTGCACCGTGGCTGTATAGTCCTTCTGAGGTGTTGGCCTGCGAAACCGCAAAAGCGTCTCTCCCTGAGCAGACAGGGCGATAAGCTCTGTTTTTGTGCCACCTAAATCAATGCCGATATGCATCATGCCTGTTGCAGTGCCTCCGCTTCCAGCTGTTTCAACCAGGCTATCTCCTCTTCAGAAAAGCCCGCTTCACGCCGTGCTTCATAGTTAAATGGCCCTGACAGATTGCCATTAAAATAAGTATCCACAAGCTGTTGAAAAGTTTTAAAGGGGTTCAAACCGCGCTGATCACACAAATAACGAAACCAGCGCGTGCCAACAGCCACATGCCCGACCTCGTCTCGTAATAAGATTTTTAAAATTTCCACGCCGCGACGATCCCCAATCGCACGTAGCTTATGCATCATTTGAGGCGTGACATCCAACCCTCTGGCTTCCAATGTACGGGGCACCATAGCCATGCGCACCAGAGGGTCATGATCCGTTTCGTAGGTAGTCACCCAAAGCGCATTATGAGCGGGGAAATCTCCATACTCATATCCAAGTTGGTTTAAATGCTCCCGCACAATTTGGAAGTGATAAGCCTCTTCACAGGCAACGCCCAGCCACTCAAAATAATAATCACGCGGCATCTGCTGAAAGCGGTAAACTGCATCCAGCGCCAGATTTACCGCGTTAAACTCAATATGCGCAATTGCGTGCATCAAAGCGGCATGCCCGACTTTAGAGCCCAGACGCCGCTTCGGCAGTTTTCGGGGTGGAACCAGTATCGGCTTCTCAGGCCGTCCTGGGTCAGGCACACGTATAATCGTTTTCGTGGACTGGATCTGCAAACGTCCCTCTGTCCAGTCTTCCTGAAGCTTGGCCAGCAATGTAATTTTTTGATTCAGGCCATCGGCCAGCAAACAAGATAATGTGCGCTCAAACAGGTTCTCCATAATCACTCCAATAAAAAACGGGCCGTGCGGCCCGTTTATAAAATTTAAACATGCTGTAATGCTTAACGCCAGTCAGCTGGGATTTTACCTGTTTTTTCCATCTCATCCAGACGACTACCCGGATCGCCACCATACCATGCATTCTGCAGATAACGCACACCACGTCCCTGCATGGCATCCACAGCTTCCCACAGCTTGGACCAGCGTACACGCTCATCCCCTGTCAGATAAACATAAGGATTTTTGAAGTTTTTAGCCGGATCCACGCCTGCACGCTTCATCGCAGCTTCTTCCATTTTGGTCAACTCTGCCTTACAGGTCGCAAGCTGCTCATCACTGACCGCCTCATAGGCGCTACGACCTTCTTTTTTCGCGGCTTCGATCAACTGTTCGCCTGTTGCGATACATTTATCGTATACAGACTCTCCTGCCTGAGCACTCACTGCCGCCACTGTAAAAGCTGTTGCAAACAGTGCTTTCAAGGTCAGCTTTTTCATGTATTTCTCCAACATTATTAAGGGGGATCAATGTTGCCTAAACCGTGTCAATGTAATTGTGCGCCTTTTTCAACCTAAATGCAATACTCTAAACATTCAAAAATT
>CAYRSN010000049.1:0-7851 GCA_964427185.1 uncultured Piscirickettsiaceae bacterium
GATGACCCGGAGATGATTGAAAAAGCTTTTGAAGCAGGTGTGACAGACTACCTAGTTAAACCCATCAACTGGACACTGTTGAAATATCGCATCAGCCATGAAATGCATGTAGCCTCCACTTATAAAGCCGTTCGCATTAACGAAGCGCGCCTTCGCACCCTGTTTGAGCAGGCACCTGTCGGTTTTGCCGTATGCAGCCTGACCCCGCCCTATCAAATCTCCAATGCCAACCCTGCTTTTATCAAGCTGGTGCAACAACCTCAAATCAAAGGCACAGCATTACTGGACTTCATCCCACAAGAAGATCACCCGCTGTTTGAACAAGCATTTAAGCTGACCCAGGCCGGACAAAGCGGTGAGGCCACCTTCCGTCTGGATCTTCCCAAGCGCTCACACCCTATTTTTGTTCACTTTCATGGCCAGCTGATTATTTCACCTGTCGATGGCACCCAGGAAATGCTGTGCATCTTTGAAGATATTACAGATCGTATTCTCACAGAAAACAAACTCAAAGCACTGGCCACCACCGACCCCCTTACCGGGCTTTTAAACCGCAGAGCCTTTGAAGAGCTGGCAGAAACCTGGCTGCAACAGGCACATCACCACCGCCTGCCGCTCTCGCTGATTATTTTGGATATTGATCACTTCAAGCAGATTAACGACACCTATGGCCACCCGATCGGTGATGAAGTGTTGCAGCATCTGGCCAAGCTGATGCGGGAAAATGCCTTACGAGAAGATGACATCATCGCCCGCTATGGTGGCGAGGAGTTCATTATTCTGCTGCCTAAAACCACTTTGAAAGATGCCTCTCATGTTGCAGAGCGCCTGCGTATCAAAGTAGAAGACACCAAAGTACATACACCGGAGGGAGAAATACGCTTTACGATCAGCCTGGGGGTTGCCTGCCTGAGTGAAACAGAAGACACACTGGATACACTCATCAAACACGCTGATGAGGCGCTCTATCAGGCTAAACACAACGGTCGTAACCGTGTAGAGCTGTTTGATCTGCCGTGCCTTTATGAAGAAGAAAACATCTAAACAAATAAAAAAACCGCACTGATTAAAGTGCGGTTTCATGTGCCACAGGTGCAATCACGACACTAACGTGTCATGACCAAAGGCAAAAACAAACTGGCGCCTCGACGGATAATACGCATAGGAACCTTTCTCCCCTTGGGCAGCTGGCCGATCAGCACCTCTAGCTGCTCAGGCGAGCGTACTGGCCGGAAGGCAATGCTGACAATAATATCTCCCGGCTGTAAACCAGATTCGGCCGCAGCACCACCGGTGACTTCCACCACTTTCACCCCGTAATCTACGTGGTAATTCTTCTTCAGCATCACACGTTCTTCTTTGGATAAAGGCTCAACCACTGCCCCAAAGCCTGTCGCCTTTACCGGTGCACCGGAAGCCTTAGCCTGTGCCTGTGCTTTCGCCTCAACCTTCACATGCAGCTGTAACTGTTTACCGTCACGCAGGACTCGCACCGGCACCTCTGTACCTGGCATGGTCATGCCAACCAAAGGCGGCAGATCTGTTGATTTCTCAATTCGATGACCGTTATATTCAACGATGATATCACCCGGTCGCAGCCCTGCCTTTTCTGCTGGTGAGCCTTTACCCACTTCTGCGACCAGTGCACCATGCGGACGCTCCATGCCAAATGCTGCGGCCAGATCCGCATTTACCTCCTGGATGGCCACCCCCAGAAAGCCTCGCTCTACCTTGCCGTGTGTCTTCAGCTGATTCGCCACATTCATGGCCACTTCAATGGGAATTGCAAAAGACAAGCCCATATAGCCGCCGGATTTACTGAAAATCTGGGAATTGATCCCTACCACCTCACCACGCATATTGATCAGCGGCCCACCGGAGTTACCCGGGTTGATCGGTACATCCGTTTGAATAAAGGGGACATAGTTCTCATCCGGCAGGCTACGCCCCTTAGCACTGACAATGCCATGTGTTACGGTATAGTCCAGCCCGAAAGGCTGCCCGATCGCCAGCACCCAATTCCCTACTTTCAGTTGCGTGCTGGAACCAATACGTGCCGCAGGCAGGCCTGAAGCGTCAATTTTTAGCAATGCCACGTCCGTGGCCTTATCTCGCCCTATGACTTTTGCCTTAAACTCACGGCGGTCTGCCATGCGCACGATGACATCATCCGCACCTTCCACAACATGGTTATTGGTCAGAATATAACCGTCACTGGAAAGAATAAAACCTGAGCCTAATGAATGAACAGCTTCCCGTTCCGGCTGCCTGTTCAGCTGCCGCGGATCAATCCCGAAGAAAAAGCGCAATACCTCCGGCGGCAAGCCTTGTAACTGAGGCGGTAAAGCGCGCACTTTCTTGGTCGTACTGATATTGACAACCCATTTTTCCGACTGCGCCGCCAGTTGAGAAAAGTCCGGCAGGTTTACCTGTGCCGGTGGCGGCTCCACTGCCGCTTTCTGCTGCTTACCGAAATCAAAAAAGGCATAGCCGGGTGCACTTACCCCGATTGCCAACATCAATACACTGGCTCGCAGCCATTTAGTCTGTGGTTGTCTCATGCAAACCTCCTTTAACAATTTTTGAAACTCTGGGATGCTCAATCTGTGCAAACCGCGCAGTCAGCCACCACCCGGCTGCCATACCGCTCACCGCTCCCAGCAGAACGTACAGGTCGGTTGAGCCTAATTCCTGTCCGACCAAAGCCCCAGCAAAAAAACCTACCAACGGCACACCATATGCCCAGAGGCTCTGACGCAATAAAGCCCGCTCGGATAAGGTCAACACAACCTGGTCGCCCACTTGCGCCGCTAAGGTATTGGGAAGCTTAATAGGGGCATGCCGTGCCGAAAACAAGCCTGCCAGAACACTGGTGCCGCAGGCACCTTTTGCCCCACAGCTGTCACACCCATGCTGTGCCACAGGCTCAACCCAGATCCATGCCTCCTCTGCTCGTACAACCCTGGCAAGAGTTTCCTGCTGTGTTTCCATCGGTTCAGGTAAAATCCTTCATGCTTTTTATTTACATATTATTGGCTTCATTATGCCACATACCGAACGTACGCGCACAGATGTGTTGATTATCGGCAGCGGCATTGCGGGATTAACAACAGCGCTGCATCTGGCAGATCACTGCCATGTTGTTGTAATCGCTAAAAAATCCCTGGAGCTGGGTGCTACTCTCTGGGCGCAGGGCGGTATTGCAGCGGTTGTTGATCCAAGCGATAGTATTGAACGCCATGTGGAAGATACCCTGGCTGCCGGTGCAGGGCTATGTGACCCAGCCGTGGTACGCTTTGTATCCGAGCACAGCCGAGAAATGATTGACTGGCTGGTAGCGCAGGGGGTGCCCTTTTCCTCATGTCGCGAGCAGACCTGCACCTCGCCCTTTCACCTGACACAGGAAGGGGGTCATAGCCACCGGCGCATTCTGCATGTGGCAGACCATACGGGACGCAGTATTGAAGAAACCCTGCTGGAACATGCAAAAGCTCATGAAAACATCTGCCTGCTCTCTCAACATGAGGCAATCGACCTGATTTCGCACTCTGAAACGGGACGCATATGGGGCGCTTATGTTCTGCACACCCGAACGGATACAATCAAAACCATTCAGGCGCAAGCCGTTGTACTGGCAACCGGCGGTGCTTCAAAAGCCTATCTTTATACCAGCAATCCGGACACCTCCACTGGCGATGGCATTGCCATGGCCTGGCGCGCTGGCTGCCGCATCACCAATATGGAGTTCAACCAGTTTCATCCCACCTGTCTCTATCATCCAACAGATCGTGCTTTTCTGATCTCTGAAGCGGTACGGGGAGAAGGCGGTATTCTCCGCCTGCCCTGGGGAGAGCGCTTTATGCATCATTATGATGCACGTGGAGAGCTGGCACCGAGGGACATTGTCGCCCGCGCCATTGACAGCGAACTGAAAAAACACGGTATTGACCATGTGCTGCTGGATATTACGCACCGTGGCCGTGACTTTATTCAACGCCACTTTCCAACCATCTATCAACGCCTGCTAAAACTGGGCATTGATATGACACAAACACCGATTCCTGTGGTGCCTGCCGCGCACTATACCTGTGGCGGTGTCATGACAGACCTGTCTGCCAAAACAGATATACCGGGGCTCTGGGCAGTAGGAGAAGTGGCTTATACCGGCCTGCACGGTGCCAACCGTCTTGCCAGCAACTCGCTACTGGAAGGCGTTGTCTTCGCCCGCGAGGCGGCCAAAAGCATCCTGGACTGGCTGCCCGGCCTGCCCCGTCTGGGCAAAGCGCCGCTTTGGGATGCACGTCATGTTTCAAAGCCCAGCGAACAAGTACTGATCAGCCATGACTGGGATGAAATTCGCCGCACTATGTGGGATTATGCGGGCATTGTGCGTACCGATACGCGCCTGAAACAGGCGCAAAAGCGTATCCGTCTGATTCAACAAGAAGTCAATGACTACTTTCGTCGCTATACGCTTAACGCCAACCTGATCGAACTGCGAAACCTGGCACAGGTGGCAGAACTCATGCTCATCTCGGCACGTAAGCGTAAAGAAAGCCGAGGACTGCACTACAATATTGACCACCCTGCCCCACGCAAAACAGCACGCCCGACCATCTTAAAACCTCGCAATACCGGGTCATAACAGGAGAACGACATGAACACTGCATGGAAAGCCTTTCTGACATCACAGGGCGCTCAATTTGACGAGCACCATACCTTGCTTACTTTTGGTGAACCTTTATTAGAACGTACTTTAATCAAACATGGACCGGTGATCACTTCCCTGGCCAATCAGGCATTGATACAGGTGCAAGGAGAAGATGCCAAAAGCTTTCTGCAAGCACAACTGAGTAACGATATCGAAGGCGTTACCAATAAAACCGCTCAGTTTGCCGCCTGGTGCGATCCTAAAGGCCAAGTGCTGGCACTGTTTCTGGTGTTTATGTACGAACGCGACTACTACCTGAGCTTTGATGCCAGCTTAAAAGACACTATTCTCAAACGTTTGCAGATGTTTATCCTGCGCGCCAAAGTGGAGCTGGTAGATCGCACCGACGAACTCGTGCAGATAGGTTACGGCGGTGATTTCGGTGACCTTGATTTACAGCGGGCGCTGGATGTCAAAGTGAAAGAAACCTGGTCTGCCAGCATGGTGCCTGCAGAAGGGCTGCGTAAAATTAAAGTGATTAAAATCCTCGGCCCCTACCACCGTTACTTTCTTGTAGGCCCGGAAAGTCAAATGACACAAGCCTGGCAGAAGCTGCTGGTCAATGCAGACAAAACCAATCAGCTGGACTGGCATCTGATGGACATCGCCGCCGGTATTCCGGTCATGACTCAGGCTGTCAGCGGTAAGTTCATTGCTCAGATGCTCAATCTGGACAAGCTAAATGCCATTAACTTCAAAAAAGGCTGCTTCCCCGGACAGGAGATCATTGCCCGCATGCACTTCCGTGCCAAAGTACCCAAACGCATGCTCAAACTTCATATTGCAACAGATAAACTAAGCATCCCCGCAGGCGAAACCTTTGAAGCCTTCGATGAAAGCGGCAAACGCATTGAGCTTGAAAATCTCTTCATGCGCCCCGACCCTATTGACGGCACGCTGGCACAGGCTGTTGCCAACCTTAAAACACTGCGCAACGCACAGGGGGATCTCAGGCTGAAAGACAAGACATTGATTACTTTACAGCCGTTGCCCTACCCTGTGTTTGATGAAGATTAAGGGCACCTCCGCAAAACCCTGAATGTGCTCGCGTTGCGTGTGCGATGGTGGCAGATGCAAGGCGCGAGCCGCAGGGTTGGGGGGTGCCTAAGGTGCTGGATAAGTGTATTGGCGGTGAATAAGCTCAATCGCTTCCAGCACTTCTTCTGAAAGCCTGAGTGTGACGCTGTGGATATTTTCTTTCAACTGATCCAGTGTCGTGGCGCCAATAATCGTGCTGGCGACAAAAGGCTGCTGATTGACAAACGCCAGCGCCATTTGGGTAGGCGACAGACCGGCCAGCTTGGCTAACTGCACATAACTCGCCGTAGCTGCCTGAGCTTGAGGCGTGCTGTAACGACTATAATGGGGAAAGCGTACCAAGCGCGCCCCTTCCGGGCGTGCACCATTTAAATACTTGCCGGTCAACATGCCAAAAGCAAGCGGAGAATAGGCCAACAGAGGCACTTGCGCTTGCATGGACATCTCCGCAAGCCCTACTTCAAAACTACGGTTCAGCAAACTGTATGGGTTTTGAATGGCAATAATCCGCGACAATGTTTTTTGCTCCGCCAGACGTAAGTATTCATGCACACCCCAAGCGGTTTCATTGGATACTCCAATATAACGCACCTTCCCTTGCTGCACCAACTGTGTCAGAGCTTCTAAAGTCTCCTCCAGCGGCACAGGGCTCTCCACACGATGTTCCTCAGGCCTGGGGGGATAGCCTAAGCGCCCGAAGAAGTTAGTATCCCGCTCCGGCCAGTGCACCTGATAAAGGTCGATATAGTCAGTCTGCAACCGTTTCAGGCTACCCTCTACCGCCTGCACAATATGTGCATGCGTCAACCGTGGTCCTCCCCGAATATGAGAAGCCCACTCTGCCGGCCCTGTCACCTTCGTAGCCAAAACAATCTGAGCCCGACACTTTCTGGCTTTCAACCAATTACCAATATAGGTTTCTGTCAACCCTTGCGTTTCGGGCCTGGGCGGCACAGCATAAAGCTCTGCCGTATCAATAAAATTCACGCCTTGCGCAATGGCATAATCCAGTTGTGCAAATGCCTCCTGTTCACTGTTCTGCTCACCGAAAGTCATGGTGCCCAGACAGATTTTGGAGACTTTCAGCGTAGAAGCTCCCAACTGTGTATAGATCATTTTTCCAGCCACACCCGTGAGAAAAAGGTTTTCAAATATTCAGTCTCTTCAATAGCCGGATGAATAGGGTGATCCGGCCCCTGACCACCTTGGGCAAACACCTGTATCTGCCGATCCACATGACGCGCCGCAGACTGGAGCTGCTGACGCAAAACCTCTCGGGGCATGTGATGGGAACAGGAAGCACTGATCAAAATTCCATTAGGTACCAGAAGCCGCATGGCCAGTTCATTGACTCTACGATAGCCTTCACTACCGCTGCGAAAGTTTTTCTTGCGTTTGATAAATGCCGGAGGATCCACCACTACAATATCAAACCGCTCTCCATCCAGGCTTAATTGAGGCAGTACTTCAAAGACATTCCCCTCATATACTGTGGTACGCTCTGCCACGCCGTTATATTGTGCACTCTGCTCCAGATAGTCCAATGCCCGAGCGGAACTGTCCACAAACACGGCTTCATTGGCTCCTGATGTCAGTGCCTCAAGCCCCCAGCCGCCTAAGTAGCTGAATACATCCAGCACACGCTTACCTTTACACAGCTGCTGCAGATAAGCACGGCTCATACGATGATCATAAAACCAACCTGTTTTCTGCCCCTTCAATACAGGCAAAATAAACTGCGTGCCATTTTCTTCAATCAAGACCTGTTCAGGCAACATGCCGACCACTTCATTTTCCAGGGACAGGCCTTCCTGCTTGCGGCTTTCCAAATCATTTTTCAATACAATTGCCCGAGGCGCGTACAGTGCTTGTAAAGCATCCAGCACTTTTGACTTTAACTGCTCCATCCCCGCAGTCGTCAACTGAACTACAAACACATCACCATGCCGATCTATCACCAACCCCGGTAAAAGGTCGCTTTCTCCATAGACCAGCCGATAGAAAGGCTTTTCAAAATGCAGCGTTCGTAATGCCTCGGCTTGCTGAATGCGTTTTTTAAAAAAACGAATGCCTAACTGAACATCCTTATTACGCGTCAGTAG
>CAYRSN010000050.1:0-5756 GCA_964427185.1 uncultured Piscirickettsiaceae bacterium
TTCTATGTAGCAGTCCGGCAGGTACGCTGCGCGTAAGAGTAAATCAATTCGGCTGCGCTCCTGACCATAGTGCACCTCTCGTTGAATGTTCGTATAGCCTTTAAGTGCCGTCACAGCACCTGCCTCGATGGCTTCCTCGGCCAGCCTGTTGCTAAGGGAAGTGTTGACGCCCACGCAGGTAGTGTCCAGCTCGGTCAGCTCCCAGGTGTAGTGGGTTTTGCGTTTGGGATCGGGATTGTGGCTCAGCCAGACTCGGCTGCCCGGCTCGGCCATCCCCAGCATGCTGCCGGTATTCGGGGAGTGGGCGGTGATAGTTTCCCCGCTCTCCAACTGAACATCCGCCAGAAAACGTTTGTAGCGTTTAATCAGGGTGCCGGCGAGTAAAGGCGGGTTGAAAATCACCAGTTGATCGCCTCATCGCCCGATTTTTTACGCAGTAATGCCAGATAGGCCTGATGCGCTTCCAGCTCTGTTTCACTGGCCTTGTGTACGGGAATGGAAACCGGTGTGGCGGTACGGGTTTGTGCCGTGTGGGACGCTGTGGCCTCCGCTTCCAGCAGACCCAAAGTTTCCTGACCGCCGGTCATGGCCAGATACACATCTGCCAGAATCTCAGCATCCAGCAGTGCGCCGTGGAGGGTGCGGTTACTGTTATCAATATCAAAGCGTTTACACAGGGCATCCAGGTTGACACGCTGGCCTGGGAATTTCTGCCGTGCCAGTTTCAGGGTATCTGTGATGGTGCAGTGATCTTCCAGCATGCCCCAGCGGTTATCTTTGCCCAGCAGGGAGAGTTCATAGTTGATGAAGCTGACATCGAACTCTGCATTGTGAATGATCAGTTCCGCGCCGCTGACAAATGTCATAAATGCTTCTGCAATCTCTCGAAAAGTGGGCTTGTCGGCAAGAAAGGTATTGCTGATGCCGTGCACTTTGAGTGCTTCTTCTTCCACCTCCCGTTCCGGGTTGAGATACTGGTGGTAATGCTCACCGGTCAGGCGGCGTTTTTGTAACTCTACCGCACCGATTTCAATGATGCGATGATCGAGCCAGAATTCACGCTGGCCTTTGTTCATACCGGTCGTTTCCGTATCCAGAACGATTTGACGCATGGGGTATAATCCCGTTCAGTGGAAAGGAAATTATCATAAAGGAAAACACTATGGCACGCATTCGTAAGGGTAGCTACGTAAAGTTTCATTACGAGCTGAGAGATGAAAAGGGAAACCTGATTGAAAGCACCTATGAGGCGGGAGAGCCGCTGGACTATGTGCATGGAGAGGGGCAGATTATCGAAGGGCTGGAGGCTTTTCTGGAAGGAGAGGAGCCAGGGTTTGAAGGGCGGGTGACCGTCCCACCGGAAAAGGCTTATGGTGATTATCGTAATGATCTGGTGGTGTATGCCGGCCCGGAAAACTTTGACGATACCGTGGAGCTGCGGGAAGGTGAAGTGGTGGAAACGACTGATCCAGATGGCGAGATCGTACAGTTCCGCATTACGGAAATTACCGAAGACAAGGTGTATCTGGATGGCAACCACCCCCTGGCGGGCAAGACATTAGAGTTCAAAGTAGAAGTGGTGGAGGTTTCCTGAGCCATCATGACAGCCTTATCTTCGGGTACAAAAGGCGCGCAAGCGCCTTTTTCCATTCCAGAGCCTTTGCCGACAGACCCTGAAGCTCTGCAGGTGCTCATTGAGCAGGCCGCCCCTTCATATCTGCGTTTTAAGCTGCTGAAAACCCTGGCACGGCAGGGGGTCTCTCCCTCTTTTTTGAAATTGCTGAAAAAAGCTTTGACAAAAACGCGGGAAAAAGCCGCAAAACACCCCGAAAACCTCCATTTTGATCTGGATTTGCCCATCAATCAGCGTAAAGAAGACATTCTCAAGCTGATTCGGGAAAATCAGGTTGTGGTGATCGCCGGTGAAACCGGCTCTGGCAAGACGACGCAAATTCCCAAGCTATGTCTGCAGGCTGGACTGGGTGTGCGGGGCATGATCGGTTGCACACAGCCACGGCGGCTGGCGGCACGCGCCGTCGCGCAACGGCTGGCTGAGGAGTGCGGCACGCAATTGGGCGAAGGCGTTGGCTATCAGGTGCGTTTTCATGATCAGCTCAAGCCGGATAGCTATATCAAGGTGATGACCGACGGTATTTTGCTGGCTGAAATCCAGCAGGATCGCTTTCTTTCCAAGTATGACACCATCATTATCGATGAAGCCCATGAGCGCAGCCTGAATATTGATTTTCTGCTGGGGTATCTGAAACAGCTGTTGCCTAAACGCCCGGATCTTAAGGTCATTATTACCTCTGCCACAATTGATACGGAAGCCTTTTCCCGCCATTTTGACAATGCACCGGTGATTGAGGTTTCAGGCCGTACCTATCCGGTAGAGGTGCGTTATCGGCCACTGGAGGTGCTGGAGGATGATGCGGGCAACCGTTTCGAGCCGACTCAGACAGAGGGGATTCTGGCAGCATTGGAGGAGCTGGCCGAAGCGGATCCTTTCGGAGATGTGCTGGTGTTTCTGGTAGGGGAGCGGGAAATTAAGGAGACAGCTGAAGCCATTCGTAAACAAGGGTTGCGCCATACGGAGGTGCTGCCGCTGTTTGCCCGCCAGAGTGCGACGGAGCAGCAGAAGATTTTCCAGCCCAATCCGCACAAACGTCGGGTGATTCTGGCCACCAATGTGGCAGAAACCAGCCTGACTGTGTCCGGGATCAAGTTTGTGATTGACACAGGGCTGGTGCGTATCAGCCGTTATTCGCCCAGCCTGAAGGTATTGCGCCTGCCGATCGAAAAAATCTCTCAGGCTTCTGCCAACCAGCGCAAAGGACGTTGCGGACGTGTGAGTGAAGGGATCTGTATCCGCCTCTACTCAGAGGAAGATTTTCTGGCACGCCCGGCTTTTACGGACCCTGAAATCAAACGCACCTCACTTGCCAGTGCTATCTTGCAGATGAAACAGTTGAATCTGGGGGAGATTGACCGTTTTCCTTTTATTGATCCGCCTGAGCCGCGTATGGTTAAGGATGGTCTTAAGGCGCTGCACGAAATCAACGCCTTGGATGAAAAAGGGCGATTGACACCTGTAGGGCGGCAGGTTGCTAAGTTGCCTGTGGATCCGCATTTTGCACGTATGATTATGGAGGCGGAAAAAAACGGTGTGTTGGCTGAAATGCTGGTGGTGGTCGCCGCACTCTCTATTCAGGATCCGCGGGAAATCAATGAACAGAACCGCACCAGCGCTATAGCCAAGCATGCTAAGTGGACGGATCCGCGTTCCGATGTGCTGTTTTTTATTCATCTGTGGCACTTTTTCGAATACCAGAAACGCCACTTGAGCCAGAATAAATTGCGTAAACTGTGCCGCACCAACGCGCTTTCTTATTTGCGCATGCGGGAGTGGCATGATCTGTTCATGCAGCTACGTATTACTTTGAAGCAGATGGGCAAAATCGTGCCGGATCTGCACCCGCTGGAGGCTTGTCAGGGCAAGGGTGAATTGGAGATGCACCTATCGGATCTTCATGCGCTCAACCTGCACAAAAGCCTGTTGGCAGGGCTGCTGGGGCAGATCGCCCTCAGAGATGAGGGCAACAGCTACCTGGGCGCGCGTAATACGCGCATCTATATTCATCCCAGCTCTGTGCTGTTCAAGCAGAAGCCCAAGTGGTTGGTTTCTGCTGAGCTGGTGGAGACCAGCAAGCTCTGGGCGCGTACCAATGCGCCCATTGATGTACGCTGGGTGGAGCCTGTGGCAGGCCATCTGGTGAAGCGCAGTTATCAGGATCCACACTGGGAAGCGCGCCGTGGTCAGGTGGGTGCTTATGAAAATGTCACACTTTATGGGTTGCCGCTGGTCAGCCGCCGTAAGGTGAATTATGGTCCCCTTAACCCGAAAGATGCGCATGAGATTTTTCTGCGTGCACTGGCGGAAGGGCTGGTGCGTACTAAGGTGCCAGCGGTGGTGCACAATGAGCGCTTGCGCAGGCAGCTTTCACGCTGGGAGCATAAGATCCGTCGACCGGATCTGCTGATAGGAGAAGACGCACTCTACGCATTCTATAAGACTCATATTCCTGAGTCCATTTACAGCCAGCCGGCTTTTGAGAAGTGGTACCGCGGCCTGGATAAGACCGCACAGCAGGCGCTATTTTTAGAGGAAGCGCAGCTGCTGAAACGCCCCATTGAGCAGGACTGGCATCAAGACTTCCCGGATCAGATCGCCATTGATAATCAGCTATTAAAAGTGCGCTACCGGTTTGCGCCGGGAGAAGAACGTGATGGCGTGACCTTCCGTATCCCGCTGGAAAATTTGAGCTGGCTGAGTGCGCAGCGGTTTGAGTTTCTTACGCCGGGGCTTTTGGCAGAGAAGGTAACCGCTTATCTTAGGGCGTTGCCCGGCCAGCTGCGTAAACGTCTGGTGCCGGTACCGCAGACGGCGGCAAAGCTGGCGCAACAGTTGAACCCTGAGGGGGACCTGCCTTTCAAAGTGCAATTGCAGCAAGCGCTCCAGCGCCATCTGGGGGTGCCATTAGAGCAGCCGTTGGCGGAGGTTGAACTGAGTGCACACCTTAAACCCAAATTTGAGGTTATCGACCGTCAGGGCAAGGTGATTGCCCGGGGCGAGGATCTGGATGCTTTGAAGGCTCAGCTAAAACACCAGCTGGAAAAGCTTGCTACAAGCAGGGAAAAGCCGGCACAGGCCTGGTGTTGCTTTGAGGAGGCTTTGCCCGAACAGGTGGAGCAGAAAAGCCACGGTCAACGGTTGGTGCTGTATCCGGCCTTGCAGGCCACTGAGCAGGGTGTGGTGCCGGCTCTGTTTCCGAACCCGGAGGCGGCGCAGGCAGCACATGTTTCGGGTGTGCAGGCTTTGCTACTTCAGGTTTTGAAAGAGAAGTATGCGTATCTGTTTAAAACCTTGCCACTCAAGCAGGCATGCCTGATCTATGCGCCCTATGGCAGCTGTGAGGCGCTTAAGCGGCAGGTGATTGTGCGGGCATTGGAAAGGTGTGTGTCGGATTATGGTGCGATTCGTACACCGGCGGCATTTGAACAGGCCGTGGAGCAGGCAAAGACATGCTGGGTAGAGCAGGCGCAGCGTCTGGCACGCCAGGTGGATGAGACGCTTAAACATGTGCAGGCATTGCGCAAAAAGCTCAAGCGAGGCAATCCCCGCTGGCTGCATGCATTGTCGGATATTCAGCAGCAGCTGGAAAGCCTGATCGGATCTGACTTTGTGGCTAATACGCCGGAGCCCTGGTTTTCCCGGCTGCCTGTTTACTTTAAGGGCATTGAAAAACGCCTTGAAAAGCTGGATCTGAATCCGCAGAAAGATCAGCAGCTGCAGGCGGAGTTCAAGGCGATTGCAGAACAGGTGACGCGGTTTATTGCTTCCCATGGTGAGCAGGCCAAGACGCTTCGCTGGTGGCTGGAAGAGCTGCGCCTGCAGATGTTTGCGCAGCCCATTAAGACGGTTCAGCCTGTCTCCACAAAAAGACTGGAGAAAATGATGGCTGAAATTCAGCGCGGTGGTTGAGCTTTATATCAGGTGCTTTATACTGGGCTGGGTTTTTTTAATGTTTAAAAAGGAGTGTCACAATGAAAAATGTTTACTGGAAATCTTTGATGTTGGCAGGTGGATTAGCTGTACTGGCCGGATGTGGCGGCGGCAATGGCGATGCACAAAATGCTGAGGCAACTCAGCCTGCGGCACCTGCACAAACGGAGTCCGCAGCAGCGAACGCACCTGC
>CAYRSN010000050.1:5856-7588 GCA_964427185.1 uncultured Piscirickettsiaceae bacterium
GCACCTGCACAAACGGAGTCCGCAGCAGCGAACGCACCTGCTGCGCCACAAGGTGCTATGACTGCTGCAACAGAGCCCCAACAGCCACAGGCGCCTGCTGATCTGGGCGCAAAAGTTTACGGGCTGTGTGTAGGCTGTCATGGTCCTCAAGGTGGAGGCGGTGTCGGGCCTAAGCTGGCAGGGCAGAGTGCACAGGCAATCAAAGACAAAATGCATGCTTATAAGGCTGGCAAGCAGGTTGGCCCACAAACTGCCATGATGGCACCTATTGCACAAGGCATGTCAGATGCGGATATTGAAGCGGTTGCAAACTATATCGCAACGCACTTCAAGTAACAGTCATACGGTAGGGCATCGGCGATGATGCCCGAGCGCTTTCCCTCTTGAAGGTGATTCAAGAGGGTGTTTTTTTATAGCAATCAATGAAGATAAAAAACAGAGGTCAACATGGAAGCGAATACGCAACTGGTAGATGGAATCAATACGTTTTTTATTTTGATGGGAGCCATTCTGGTCTTTTTTATGCATGCGGGCTTTGCTTTTTTGGAAGTCGGTACGGTGCGGCATAAGAACTAGGTCAATGCCCTTTCCAAGATTATCACAGATTTTGCTGTTTCGACTTTGGCTTACTTCTTTATCGGTTTTGGTGTGGCCTACGGTGTCTTTTATGGCTTCGATATGGCGCAGTTGCTGCATGATATGACGCATAAAAGTGGCTATGAGCTGGTGAAATTTTTCTTTTTGCTGACCTTTGCGGCTGCGATTCCGGCCATTGTTTCAGGCGGGATTGCTGAACGCGCCCGATTCTGGCCTCAGCTGACGGCGACGTTTCTGCTGGTGGCGCTGGTTTATCCGCTTTATGAAGGCATGATCTGGAATGGCAACTTTGGTTTTCAGGACTGGTTAAACGATACATTTGGCGCTCCTTTTCATGATTTTGCCGGCTCTATGGTAGTGCATGGTGTTGGCGGTTGGATTGCGTTAGCGGCGGTGTTACTGTATGGCCACCGCTATGGGCGTTAGGGTAAGGATGGGAAAATCACCTATGCGCATCCGCCTTCCAGTATTCCTTTTCTTGCATTAGGTGCCTGGATTCTGTGTGTGGGCTGGTTCGGCTTTAATGTGATGTCTGCTCAGGCTGTTGATGCGATCAGTGGATTGGTGGCCTTAAACTCCTTGATGGCGATGGTAGGCGGTATTTTGACGGCAACCTGGTTTGGCCAGCGGGATCCGGGCTTTATTCATAATGGTCCGTTAGCAGGGTTGGTAGCCATCTGTGCGGGCTCGGATGTTGTCAACCCATTGGGAGCGCTGTTCATTGGTGCCGTGGCAGGCTGGTTGTTTGTGAAACTGTTTATCTACACGCAAAACCGCTGGCGCATTGATGATGTGCTGGGGGTGTGGCCACTGCACGGGCTATGCGGTGTCTGGGGCGCACTGGCAGCCGGCATTTTCGGTGCAGAAGCATTGGGCGGACTGGGCGGCGTGAGTTTGATTTCTCAGCTGGTCGGTGTGCTTGTGGGTGTTGTAATTGCATTTGCAGGGGGGTATATCATCTATGCGCTTCTGAAGAAAACGGTGGGGATTGCGCTGACCGATGAGCAACAGTATGAGGGGGCAGACCTCGTTATCCATCGTATTCGCGCCAATCCGCCCGGGCAGGATTAAGCTCATTCCGAAAACTTTAGCCTATGTTTGAAACGGCCGCCCTGTGCGGTCGTTTTAGCATTTT
>CAYRSN010000051.1:0-6857 GCA_964427185.1 uncultured Piscirickettsiaceae bacterium
CCTTAAAGGTAGGTGGTCAAGTCCCAAATCTGCTGTAAATTACTTCTCGCAGGTTTGGCCTTGCTTCAGGTTTAGTGGTCGATGTCGTCGTCCGCCTTGCCTGCCTTTCGATCGGAAGGTTGTTGTGCCTCCCACCATCGTGAAAGTCGCTCATATCCAGGTAGCGCCTGTCCTGCCACATTTCGTGGATCTCATCCAGCAGGACACCGAAACATTCCCTTTATGGCCTGCCGGATGATGAGCTTGGAGCGGGTAACCATTCGCTGGTTTTGCCGCTCAGGTAGTACACCGTCAGTCCGATCCACTCTTTCCAAGCAGGTTCCAGGCTTTTTAAGTGATCAAAAAAGTCAAAGTCCACTTTGCGGTAAGAGGCGGTGTGACTGCGGTAATCGGTAGGGTAGGGAATGACCTTAATACCCAGCTTGCGGGCAATACCGACACTGCGAGGCATGTGAAAGGCGGAGGTCACCAGCAGATAGCGGCCCTCTGGTTTTAAAAGCGCTTTCAGGTTTTTAAAGTTTTCCCAGGTATTGCGAGAGCTGGATTCAATATACAGGCGCTCAGGTGCAATGCCAAGCTGTGAGAGCAGCTGACGGGCGATATGGCCCTCTTTTCCTTCATTTTGCAGCTGGACACTGCCGGAGCCACCGCTGAAGTAAACGGGGATATCCTTGTATTGCCGTGCCAGCCAGACAGCGGCGATATAGCGGTCACCGCCTTCTCCTATCAGGGGTGTTTGCCAGCTCAGGCTGCGCCCCAACTGTTCTCCACCACCCAGATGAATAATGCCGTCTATTTTTTGAGGCAGTGGGTGAGGGCGCTCAAAACGGGATTCCAGAGGTTGAATCAGCAGGTCTCCGAGAGGGTAGGCCATATTCAGCAGCAACAACCCGAACCCCATGCCTGCGAGCCAGTGCCCGAGACGCCATCCCCGCCAGGCCAGTAGCACGCCTGCCAGTGCCATGAAAACCATAAAGTTCAGTGGGCTGAGCAGTGCCCACACTACTTTTGAGGCAATAAAAAACACCGTATCCACTTGTATTTGTACCTCCTGACCCCATTATTTGAGCAGACTATTGTATCGGGAGGAATTTAATATGATGGATAGAATGACTAATCAACTGCAGCAAGCGCTGAGTGAAGCGCAGTCTAAAGCGGTTGAGCAGAGCAACCAGTTTATCGAGCCGCTGCATATGCTCAATGCGCTGCTGGAGCCGCAGGGTAATTTATTGCGGCTTGCGGGCGTGGATGTGCAGGCGCTCAAGCAGAAGGTGGCAGAAAAGCTGAAAACCTTGCCGCAGGTTTCCGGTGCTGCAGCGGGGGATGTGAAGATCTCCAATAAAACCGCGCAGATATTGAACCTGATGGATAAGCAGTCCAAGGAGCTGGGCGACAGCTATATTGCCAGTGAGCTGTTTTTTCCAGCACTGCTGGAGATCGCAGATATTGCGACCGATTTACTGAAAGAAGCAGGTGCGGAAAAAGGCAAGCTGTTACAAGCGATTCAACAGATACGAGGAGGTGAAACCGCGCAAGATCCTAATGCAGAAGATACCCGCCAGGCGCTGGAAAAATACACCATTGATCTGACCGCCCGTGCGGCAGAAGGCAAGCTGGATCCGGTTATTGGCCGGGATGATGAGATTCGCCGCACCGTGCAGGTGCTGCAGCGTCGTACAAAAAACAACCCAGTGCTCATCGGTGAGCCCGGCGTAGGTAAAACCGCCATTGTGGAAGGGTTGGCGCAGCGTATTGTAAACGGTGAGGTGCCCGAAGGCCTGCGTAATAAACGTGTGCTCAGCCTGGATTTGGGCGCATTGTTGGCGGGCGCGAAATACCGTGGTGATTTTGAAGAGCGCCTCAAAGCGTTAATTAAGGACATTCAGAAGTCGGAAGGGCAGCTGATCCTCTTTATTGATGAAATTCATACCATGGTCGGTGCCGGTAAAGCAGATGGTGCCATGGATGCGGGCAATATGCTCAAGCCAGCTCTGGCGCGCGGTGAGCTGCATGTCATCGGTGCCACCACACTTGATGAGTATCGGCAGTATATTGAAAAAGATGCTGCATTGGAGCGTCGCTTCCAGAAGGTGCTGGTAGATGAGCCTTCAGTAGAAGATACTGTGGCAATTTTGCGTGGCTTGAAAGAGCGTTATGAGCTGCACCATGGCGTGGAAATTACCGACAGCGCGATTGTGGCGGCAGCTACTTTATCGCACCGTTATATCACCGATCGCAAGCTGCCAGATAAGGCGATTGATCTGATTGATGAGGCGGCTTCACGTATTCGTATGGAGATCGACTCCAAGCCGGAGGAGCTGGATAAGCTGGAGCGCCGCTTGATCCAGCTGAAAATTGAGCGTGAAGCGCTGAAAAAAGAAAAGGACGAAGCAGCGAAAAAGCGCTTGGCCGAGCTGGAAGAAAAAATCCAGGAGTTGGAAAAGCAGTATGCCGAGCTGGAAGAAGTTTGGAAACGGGACAAAGCCTTACTGCAGGGCGTGAAGCAGCTCAAAGAGCAGCTGGATAAGGCGCGAATTGAGCTGGAGCAGGCACTGCGCGAAGGCAATATGAACAAGGCTGCTGAACTGCAGTATGGCGTGATTCCAGAGCTGGAGCGGAAGATCAAAGAAGCCGAGGCGGCAGAAGCTGCTGGAGATGATCAGCCACACCTGTTGCGCAACAAGGTAACCGAAGAAGAAATCGCCGAAGTAGTCTCCCGTTGGACGGGGATTCCGGTGAGCAAAATGCTCGAAGGAGAGCGTGAAAAACTACTGCACCTGGAAGATGAGCTGCGCAAGCGCGTAGTGGGACAGGATGAAGCCGTGCATGCCGTAGCAGCAGCGATTCGCCGTGCTCGTGCAGGTTTGGCCGATCCTAACCGCCCTAATGGTTCCTTCCTGTTTTTGGGGCCAACAGGTGTGGGTAAAACTGAACTGACCAAAGCGCTGGCAGAGGTACTGTTTGATACTGAAGAGGCTATCGTGCGCCTGGATATGTCCGAGTTTATGGAAAAACATGCGGTCGCACGCTTAATCGGTGCACCTCCGGGCTATGTGGGTTATGAAGAAGGCGGCTATCTCACGGAAAAAGTGCGCCGCAAGCCTTACTCCGTCATTCTGTTTGACGAGGTAGAGAAGGCACACCCTGATGTATTTAATATCCTGCTGCAGGTGTTGGATGATGGTCGCCTGACCGATAGCCATGGGCGTACGGTGGATTTCCGCAATACGGTGATTATCATGACCTCTAATCTGGGCAGCCATCTGATTCAGGAGATGGCGGGTGTGAAAGATTATGAGGCGATGAAAACGGCAGTCATGGAAGTCGTCGGGCAGCATTTCCGCCCGGAGTTTATCAACCGCATTGATGAAACAGTCGTTTTCCATCCGCTGGGCAAAGAGCAGATTCGTGCGATTACGAATATTCAAATCCGCCGTCTGGCCAAGCGTTTGGAAGAGCAGGAGATCCAGCTGGAGGTAACCGAAAAAGCCTTGGATCAGTTGGGCGAGGCAGGGTTTGACCCGGTATATGGTGCCCGTCCGCTTAAGCGCGCGATTCAGCACCTGCTGGAAAATCCGCTGGCAGAACGCCTGCTGAAAGGAGAGTTTGCCTCAGGTGACACCATTGTGGTGGATGTCGAAAACGGCGAAATCGTCTTTCGTAAAAAGTAAATCTGGCAGAGGTAAATAAAAAAGCGGCCTTTTGTGGCCGCTTTTTTGTTTCTGGAGATTGCGCTCAGGAGCGTTCAATATCAAGTTCGCCTACAGAAATCAGCATATCCACCCAAGCATCGCGAATCTCTGTCATAATTTCAATGGCACTATCCAGATAAAACGTATCCTTTTCTTTGACCGCCTCTTGTACGCACTCATCGACATATTTGTAAAGCTCTTCCAGGTCATAAGCCAGAGGAGTGTCCTGTGTAAAGTGCAGGCGATCCCGTAGGGCATCGATAATGGTGGTTAAGCGTCCCAGGTGGAAACCTTTTTCCACCCAGCTGCCGGCCTGGTGGCAAACTTTTGCCAGGTTGCCCTTATCTACTGCGCCCTGTAGCAGCAGCATCACGGTATGGCGTGGGTTCTCATCAAACTGATTTTCAAACTCAGGGTTGCGCTCGTAGGGTTTTAGCAATGGCTTGCCGTGAGGTGTTGTTTTAAGTTGTTCCATGGTGATTTCTCCCTTGCGTGTTGTATTAAAGTTTTTTTGTAGCTGTCGATTAGCAATTGCCATGCCAAGAAAAAGTTGGCACGTTGAGTGCTAAATAGCAGATAAGCAACATGGCCGGATGCCAAAAATTTGACAGAAAGAGGAACAGCACCATGACTACCCAGGTACTCCATGACAAACGTCGTGCTCAAAACATTGCGCGATTAAAAGCTGGGAAAACGCCTCATCTGTGGCGTTACAGGCTAAAAGGCTGGTTGCGTCAGTTTCCGGCTTGGATACTGAAAAAGCTTTCACTGTCGCACTGGGTAGAAGCACAGGTGCAGGCACGCACACAGGAACTCTTTAGACAAGCACACTATGATGCGCTTACCCATTTGCCTAATCGTGCTTATTTCATGGAGACGGTAGAGCACACTTTAAAAACAGCAGAAAAGGAGACGAATAATTTTGCCCTGCTGTTTTTGGATCTGGATGGGTTTAAGCCGGTAAACGATATGTACGGGCATGGCGCAGGGGATGAGCTGTTGCGTCTTGTGGCGGCAAGGTTGGTTTCCAGTGTACGGGACTATGATTTTGCAGCGCGTCTGGGTGGGGATGAGTTTGTGATTCTGCTGCGGGACGTAGTGGATGATGAAATCATAGAAACTATTTCCAAACGAATTATTCAGGAGGTGAGCCAGGCTTACTGGGTGGATGGCAAAGCAGTGCATGTTTCAACCAGTATTGGAATTACGGAATACCCACAGGATGGCAAAACAGTTAACCAGCTATTAGAACGCGCGGATCAGGCGCTCTATGTGGCCAAGCGTCGGGGGCGTAAGCAGTTTTGCTTTTATCGCCAGGCAGAAACCATACCAGAGGCAATGCCGGATAAGCTGCAGACACGCTTTGAAGTGGATGTGGAACACCAGAAGTTTGATATCTATTTTCGGCCTATTGTGCGCTTGTCAGATCATGTCTGCCGAGGGGCGCAGCTGGATGTGCGCTGGCGTGATGCGCCTCTGGCATCTCCTTGGTATAAGGACTGGCAGCAACTTTTACACCGTAGCCAGTGGAGTATTTCCATGGCATTATGGATGATAGATTCAGCTGCCTATTACTGTGCACAATGGGGTAAGCCTGATAAGGTGTTTTCGGTAAGTGTGCCGCTGGATCAGTCCTTGTTGCTGGAAGAGCATGTGGCAACACTGCTGATGCAGCGTTTGACACGCTACAGTGTTTCTCCTGCACAGCTGCAGTTGCGCATCGAGTTGGAGAGTCTGTATCGCTTGGATCAAAAAGCGGTTCAGGCGCTCAACAGCCTGCATGAGGCAGGATTTGAGATTATATTGTCCGGTGTGGGGGCAGCTCAGTTAGATTTGGCATTACTGAGTCGTATCTCTTTGGATGGTATCGCATTAGAGGGGGAGTGGATTCAGGCGCAGTGGCAGTGTTCGGAAGGTTTGCGCTGGGTGCAGGGCGTGATTGCCATGGCACGAGGCTTGGGGGTGCGTATTCATGTAGAGCAAATAGCGCATGCCGATCAAAGTGCGTGGCTATCGGATATGGGAGTGGAGACGGCAGAAGGCTTGAGTTTTTATCCACCGATGCCTGCTGATCTCTTTAGCGCAAACTGTCTTCAGTCTGACGGTATCGCCTGAGCAGGAAGAATTGCAGTTGTCTTTTCGCACGGGTACAGTTGTAGCGGCCAGTCGAATGCACGGCTGAGCTGTCCATTTTCTGCCATATGCGTCAAGGGCGCAGCGGCATGGAGCATGTTGTGTGCTACCAACCAGCCTCGGTGGCTGAAGTGAAGTGCTTGTGTCAAATCGTGACAGGCCCAGACAACCGCTAAGGCTTTTTGCTCACATTTTTGCCTGAGCCAGTGAAGCAGGACTTGCTGGTAGCGGATATCCAGGCTGTTTAAGCTTTCATCCAATAAAAGTGTACGGGGATAGGAAGCCGGGTGCCCCCACACCTGGAGTAACACGCGCGCCAGTTGTGCGCGTTGCTGTTCCCCACCGGAGAGCGTGTGCAACTGGCGTGTCAGTAAGGGGGACAGCTGCAAGAGTGTGAGAATTTCTTCTTTGCGTGAAGAGTGGATGGGGTTGCCAGGAAGTGTGCCGAGTGTTAGCAGGGCACTGACAGTCAGAGGCGTGTTCAATGTGATGTTTTGAGGAAGAAAGGCGCGTAGCTCAGCCTGTTGTGCCGGAGTGTAGTGTGACAAAGGGCGGTCATTCAGGTGCACCTGCCCTTGGGGAGGCGAGTTTAAGCCAGCAAGTAGCCGTAAGAGTGAGCTTTTTCCCGCACCATTCGGGCCAATCAGCGCCACCATTTCACCGGCTTGAAGGGTCAGGTATTCAACAGAGATTCTATGAGGCCAGTGCACCTGCTTCAGTTCAAACATGTCGTCGCATCCTGATTAACAGCCATAGAAAAAAGGGGCCGCCCATAGCAGAAAGTAACAGCCCTACAGGCAGCTCCGAGGGGGGCGGCAAGCCAGCGTGCGGCAGCATCTGCCCAGAGTGCCAGCCCCATGCCTGTCAGAATACTGGCCGGTGCTAATTTGTAGTGCAGGCTGCCTGTGAGCTGTCGGGCAATATGGGGTGCAACCAGCCCGATAAAGCCGATCATGCCACTGCTGGCCACAGCACCACCAACCACCAGGGCGGTCAGCAGCAAGATCAGGCGTTTGATGTGTTGGGTGTGGA
>CAYRSN010000052.1:0-6667 GCA_964427185.1 uncultured Piscirickettsiaceae bacterium
TGACTGGGTGATTGAGAATATCCACCGTCAGACACTGCCGCCGGATTTTGCCCGTAACCCCCGCATTCATCAGGTGTGGCAGTTGAGTAAACGACATGGTTAATATCGCTTCGATTAAAAATTTGGTTGGTTTAACCCGAGCAGATGAAGCAGAGCTTGCATTACATCACGGGTTGGTACAGGCGCATGATGAGGCGTTGCATGAGCTGTTGAAACAGTGGTTGCAAGTGTATCTTCCGGAGCAGACGGTATCGTCTTTTTTTACGAAGGCCTTTATCCGGCTGCTGCGCTATGAGCTATCGGGTGAGGAGGTTTTTTCGGTGGTTTATCAGCAGGCGCTGCGTTGGCAAAAGCTTGATTTGCAGGAGACGGCGCTGTTTGTGCTGATGAGTCGCATTCGCCAGTTTTATGTGGAGTTGGCGCAGCGGGAAAATCAGCCGGCGTTGGCACGGGCGCTGTGTCATCTGGTTGGTGCGATTCAGGCGGTGATCAGCTCTGTTTATCACCTGGCCAGAACCTTGGAGCGCTTTCGAGAGCGGGCGGAGTTTGAGGTTAAACGGGTGGAGAATATGTTTCTGATGATTGATCAGTCTCCTCCCAAGATGTTGATTCAGGTATATCGAGATCATCAGCGCTGGAAGCAGCTGGCTTATGAGATTATTCTGGGCATTTCGGTGAAGGCCTCATTGGAACGCTCGCCTCAAAAGTGTGCATTGGGGCGCTGGCTGGAGGAGGAAGGCGGCTGGCGGTTGATTCCCAAAACCCGACAGGAAGATTTTAAAAAGGCGCATGAACGGGTTCATCTATTAGGTAGCAAGCTATTGGAAACTGCGCAGGAGCGTGCACTGGATGAGCTGCTTGTGCTCATCTGGGACATTGAGGAAGCATCCGATGAAGTGGCTACCGTACTGTTGCAGGCAATGGATCAGATATTTGTAGAGGTGGCCACACTGGATGCGTTGACCGGGCTGCCTAATCGTCGCAGTTTTGAGCGTGATTATCGGCAGGCTGTAAAAGTGGGGCGGCGTTATCACCTGTATTTAGGGCTGCACCTTCTGGATCTGGATCATTTCAAGCAGGTGAATGACACCTACGGCCACTTGAAAGGGGATGAAGTCTTAAAAACCTTCAGTGATGCCATCGCTTCCCTGCTTAGAGAAGAAGATAAGCTGTATCGTTGGGGAGGGGAGGAGTTCGCAATTGTGACATTGCACCGAGATGCGCAGGGCGCGGAAACCTTCTCAGGGCGACTGTTTGATCGTTTTAATCAGCTGCAGTTGGCAAACCAGCTGGCGTTGCAGACACCGCTGACCATGAGCATGGCTACCGTATCGGTGGATCCGGCATTTGAGGAGCCGCCTATGGAGCAGCGAGTCTTTGCGGCGGCGGATACTTTACTCTATCGAGCAAAAACGGCAGGTCGCAACCAGGCATGGGCCGGCCATATGGATGAAAAGGGGTATTTACGTGAAGAGTCAGTCCATCGAATTCGACCCTGAATTGATTGAAAAATATAACACTTTCGGGCCACGGTATACGTCTTATCCGACCGCGGTGCAGTTTACAGAGGCTTTTTCGGAAGCGGACTATCGCGCGGCGGTAGCGCGTTCCAACGAGACGGCGCAGCCGTTATCACTGTATTTTCATATTCCTTTTTGTGATACCGTTTGTTTTTATTGCGCTTGCAACAAAGTCTGGACGCGGGATCGCAGCAAAACGACCCCTTATCTGCAACGACTGTTTCAGGAGATTGAACGTCAAGGTGCCCTGTTTAACCGTACACGCCCTGTAGTGCAGCTGCACTGGGGGGGCGGCACCCCGACCTTTATCAGCCATGATGAAATGCAGGTACTCATGGAGATGACCCGTACGTATTTTAATTTGTTAGATGATGACAGCGGTGAATACTCCATTGAGATCGACCCCCGGGAGGCAAATGCAGATACGGTACGCCTGCTGCGCAGCCTGGGGTTTAATAGAATGAGCCTGGGAGTGCAGGACTTTAACCCACAGGTTCAGAAGTCTGTCAACCGGATTCAGTCGGAAGCTGAAACCTTTACCGTGCTGGAGGCGGCGCGAGCAGAAGGGTTTAAATCCATCAATGTCGACCTGATTTACGGGCTACCTTATCAGACACGGGAAAGCTTTTTGGAAACATTGGAAAAGCTTCTGGCAGTATCGCCCGAGCGCTTCAGTGTATTCAATTATGCCCACTTGCCAGATATGTTCCCTTCGCAGCGCCGTATGGAGGCAAGTGCGATGCCCAGTGCCGAAGAGAAGCTTGCGATCCTGTCTGCTACCATTGAACGCTTGACAGCAGCCGGATATGTTTATATCGGCATGGATCACTTTGCCAAGCCGGAGGATGAGTTGGCCGTGGCGCAGCGTGCGGGCAAGCTGTATCGCAACTTTCAGGGCTATTCCACCCATGCAGAGTGTGACTTGGTAGCGATGGGCGCCACCTCCATCTCCTTGGTCAATGACGTGTATGCACAGAATGAAAAAACGTTAAATGACTATTATGCCCGTATTGATGCTGGCCAGCTGGCCATATTCCGTGGAGTGCGGCTTAATGAAGATGATCTGCTACGCAGAGATGTCATTATGAAGCTGATGAGCAACTTTGAGCTGGATTATGCCGCGCTGTCCAAACAGTGGGGCATTGATTTCAAAACTTACTTTGCCGATGCACTGGATCGCCTGACAGAGATGGCGGCAGACGGTTTGCTGTGCCTGGATGAGCAAGCGTTGACTGTCTTACCTAAAGGGCGGCTGCTGATTCGTAATATCGCCATGGTTTTTGATGCCTATTTATCTCGAACATCGGCGCGGTATTCAAAAGTCATATAAGCCGAGGGGGGTCTCCCCCTTTTTTTGAAATTGAATTTTTTGCGCAACAAAAAGCGTGAGGAAAACAATGGGAAACCGTGTTAAGACGGCTATTTTACCTGTAGCAGGGCTGGGAACCCGTTTTCTGCCAGCCACGAAGGCAATTCCCAAGGAAATGATCACCTTGGTGGATAAACCGTTGGTGCAGTATGTTGTGGAGGAGGCTGCCCAAGCTGGGATTGAGCAGATTATTTTTGTCACCCATGGCAGTAAGCGCGCGATTGAGGATCACTTTGATAAAAACCCTATGCTGGAAGACGAGCTGATGCGTCGAGGCAAGGACGAGTTGTTGGCGTTAGTCCGGCAGATTGCACCTGCACACATGAAATTTGCCGCCGTACGTCAGCCGGAAGCGTTGGGGCTTGGGCATGCAGTGCTTTGTGCAGCGCCCTGGGTGGAGGCTGCACCTTTTGCCGTATTATTGCCGGATGTGTTAATTCAGCAGCAAAATGGATGCGACCTGAAAGCAATGGTAGCGCGTTTTGAACAGACAGGCGCTGCACAGATCATGGTGGAGCCGGTGCCGCAAACACAGGTGCAGAAGTATGGGGTGGTGGATATTGGAGATGTGGTGTTACAGCCCGGTGAGGCGGCACCCATTCAGCGCCTGGTGGAAAAGCCCAAGCCGGAAGAGGCGCCTTCAAACTTAAGTGTGGTAGGGCGTTATGTGTTGCCTGCAGAGGTTATGGCGTTGTTGGCGCAGACGCAACCTGGTGCAGGTGGAGAGATTCAGTTGACAGATGCGCTGGATGCTTTGCTGGCGCAGCATACTGTGGAAGCATGGCATATGCAGGGGCGGAGCCATGATTGTGGTGATAAGCTGGGCTACCTTAAGGCGACTGTGGCCTATGGTCAGCAACATCCTGTTTTGGGTCAAGCCTTTTCTGAGTGGTTAAAGCAAAATGTTTGAGGCACAACACTGGCAACAACTGTTTTCTTTAGCGGCGCCTTTTCAAAAAAAGCACTTGAGACAGCTGTTGTCTGAAGGTGGACAGACGCGAATTCAGCAGCTGCAAAAGCGCCATTTGGGGTTTTTGCTGGATTTGACCCGGCAGCGGCTGGATCAGGCCGTGCTGGCAAAGTTTTCACAGCTGCTGGATGACATTGCGCTGCGGACGCATATTGAAGATCTGTTTCAGGGGGCGCAGGTTAATAGATCTGAACAGCGCCCTGCGCTGCACACTGCGCTGCGTCAGCGGTCGGAAACCCCTGTTTATGTAGAGGGTGAAAATATTCTGCCTGCCGTGCGAGCGCAGTGGCAACGGATGGATAAGCTGATCCAGCGGCTTTATCAGCGCCAGTGGCGGGGGTACAGTGGTAGAGCGATAACGGATATCGTGCATATGGGCGTTGGTGGGTCGGAACTGGGACCGCATCTGGTGGTGGATGCTTTAGCTGAGTATCGACACCCTGCCTGTCCCGTAAGGCTGCATTTTGTTGCGAACCTGGATGGGGGAGAGTTACAGCGCATTTTAAGTCAGCTGAACCCGGAGACGACATTGTTTGTGGTGGTCTCTAAAACCTTTACCACACTGGATACGATGGCGAATGCACAGATGGCGCTGGCATGGCTTCAGGCGGCAAGCGGGCGAGATGAGGCAATACTTAAGCATCTACATTTTGTAGGGGTTTCGGCACAGCCGGATAAAATGACGGCATGGGGCATCCCGCCTGCGCATCAGTTACGGTTCTGGTCATGGGTTGGCGGGCGCTACTCTCTGTGGTCAGCGGTGGGGTTTGTGATTGCTGTCTGGTTGGGGATGGAGGGTTTTATGGCACTGCTTGAAGGTGCGGATGCCATGGATCAGCATTATCGTCATGCCCCTTGGCTGGACAACCTGCCTGTGCTGCTCGCCATGATCGGAGTGTGGAATCATAATGTGTTGGATCTGCACGCCCATGCGGTGCTGCCTTATGACTACCGTTTGCAGTTATTGCCACGGTATCTGATGCAGCTGGAGATGGAATCCAATGGCAAGTCAGTCACACAGCTGGGTGAGCCTGTCGAGCAGCATACTTGCCCGGTGTTATGGGGTGAGCTGGGGCCTAATGCTCAGCATGCTTTTTATCAGCTGTTGCATCAGGGAACCGAGGCGGTCAGTTGTGAATTTTTAGCGGCGGTCAAGGGTGCGGCCAATGAGCAGCAGCAGACGTTGAATCTGGCCAACTGTCTGGCACAGATGCAGGTGTTGGCTTCGGGTCGTGAAGGTGACATGCCGGCGCAAAATTATCCGGGCAATCATCCCGCCTCATTATTGCTGATGGATGCGCTGACCCCCTGGCAGCTGGGCGCGCTTTTAGCATTGTATGAACATAAGGTTTATACGCAGGCGGTGATTTGGGGGGTTAATCCGTTTGATCAGTGGGGGGTTGAGCTGGGTAAACAGATTGCGCAGCAGACGCTCTCTGCGCTCCAAGGCGAAGCGCAGATGGAAAATGCCGTAACAGCTGCCTTGGTTAACTATCTTCGGGAGCAACAGAAATGAAGATTGCCGTGTATGGAGACAGTACCGCAGCGATTACCTGTGCAGCGGCTTTTGCAGAGACAGGTAACCATGTCACACTGGTTCCTTTTGCCACTATGGATGAAGCACGCTTGTTGCGGCAGGTGGCAGAAGAACCGGGGGTGCCTGCCCTGGTGAGCGCCGGTTTGCAAAACGGCACCTTTAAATTGGCGCCGTCTCAAAAGGCGGTGAAGGATGCGCAGGTGCAAATATTTGCCATGCAGGCTGAGCAGCAGATGTGGGCAGAGCAGTTGGCAGCTGCCTTGGCGGAGTCCGGTACACAGGCAGTCACCTTGGTCGTACGTGCTACCTTTCCGGTGGGCAGTGCGGAGTGCTTACAGGCATGCATAGCAGACAAGCGTCCCTGTGCGTTGGTGGTGGAGCCGGACTTTTTGCCGGAAGGCAGGGCGCTCAGCGCATTTAAACGACCAGATCGTATTTTGCTGGGAACGACTTCCAGGGAGGCGGAAGCCTGCATGCGCAATCTATATCGGCCTTTTAGCCGTAATCGGGATGTGATGCTTGTGGTCAGTCCACGCGCCGCTGAACTGACTAAGTTTGCAACCAATGCCATGCTGGCAACACGTATTAGCTTGATGAATGAGTTGGCACAGTTGGCGGAAAGCTATGGTGTGGATATTGAGCAAGTACGTCAGGGGCTTGGCATGGATCGGCGTATTGGTTTTGATTTTCTCTATCCCGGGGTAGGCTTTGGCGGACCCTATTTTGCACGGGATGTGCAGCGTCTGGCAGAAATGATGCGGGCGCAGCAGGTGGATTCTGGGCTGTTGGATGCTGTTTTGGAAATAAACATGCTGCAAAAAGAAGTGCTGTTTCGCAAGGCATGGGTGCATTATGACTATGCATTGGCGGGACGCACATTTACTTTATGGGGCGTGAGTTATAAGCCGCATACGGAAAGCGTGGTCAACGCACCTTCTGTGCCGCTGGTGCGAGCATTGTTGGCACAGGGTGCGCAGGTAAAGATTTATGACCCTGCTGCCATGCAAGCATTTATGGCTGTGTTGACAGAGCAGGAAAGGTCACGGGTGCAGCTCTGCGAAACCCCTTATCAAGCGTTGTCAGACAGTGATGGCTTGATGTTAGTGACGGAGTGGAAAACTTTTTGGCATCCGGACTGGGAAAGGGTGAAAAATACCATGCGCACGCCAGTTGTGTTTGACGGGCGTAATATCTATTCACCTGAGTTCCTAAAGGATGATGGGTTTGTTTACTATGGTGTTGGCCGTTAAACGCTTTTATTTGGCATCACC
>CAYRSN010000053.1:0-6400 GCA_964427185.1 uncultured Piscirickettsiaceae bacterium
ACAAAACAAAGATAAATTTTAACGCTTGGAGAACTGTGGGCGACGACGTGCTTTGCGCAGCCCCACTTTCTTGCGCTCTACCTCACGCGCATCACGTGTCAATAATCCACGTGCACGCAGCGCTGGACGGTTTTCTTCACTGTATTCAACCAGTGCACGCGCCAATCCTAAACGAATAGCGCCTGCCTGGCCAGTGGTGCCACCACCTTTTACGGTGATATAAGCATCAAACTTACCTTCAGACTGAGTTGCTTCCAGTGGCTGATTGATGATCATCAAATCCGTTTCCCGGCAGAAGAAAGTTTTAATATCCTGCCCATTCACTACCATTTTTCCACTGCCTGGGCGCAAAAACACACGCGCTACAGAGCTTTTACGACGACCTGTTCCATAGTACTGTTCAGTTGCCATGATTTATTACCTCTTATGCCTTAATTTCCAAGGGTTGTGGCTGTTGCGCCACATGCGGATGCTCGCTGCCAGCATATACTTTAAGCTTCTTCAGCATGGCACGACCCAACGGACCACGAGGCAACATACCTTTCACGGCTAACTGAATTACACGCTCTGGTGAGCGCTCAATCATTTCCTCAAAACTAAAAGTTTTAAGGTTACCTACATAACCGGTATAACGATGATACTTTTTGTCTTTACGCTTTTTGCCTGTCACAGCAACCTTCTCAGCGTTAATGACAACAATATAATCACCGGTATCCGTATGAGGTGTATATTCCGGCTTATGCTTTCCACGCAAACGCGCAGCAATTTCTGCCGCCAAACGCCCTAGCGTTTTACCGTTTGCATCCACGACATACCAGTCGCGTTTAATTTCTGCAGGTTTTGCTACAAATGTTTTCATAATTCAGTATCCTGATGATATTCATTCAAATCCAATCAACGGCTCAAAGCCACCTGACGTTAACGGGATGTCGGGGAAAGGATTTGTAAGGCGGACAATTATAGGCATATCAAGAGGATAAAGCAATAGATCTATTCTACAAATGTTCTGCTAAACAAGAATAAGAACAGGAAAAACAACCTTGAATAAAAAACCTACAACCTGGATAGACAAAAGAAAAAAGTAAGATGAGTCTATGGAATGGCGGTGGGGGTGGGATTTGAACCCACGGTGGGCTATCAACCCACGCCGGTTTTCAAGACCGGTGCTTTCAACCGCTCAGCCACCCCACCGAGCTTCAAGGGGCGTATTATAGATAAGCTCTCATAAATTTCAAGCGTATTTCCGCTTAAATTTCCATATTATCCAGCAAACGTGTAGTGCCAAGACGTGCAGCTGCCAATAAAACCGATGGAACATTTAACTCGGTAACTGGCTGCAGGGTTTGACGATCCACCAGAACAAAATAGTCCACCTTCTCAAATCCAGCCTGAAGTAAGCGTTGGCAGGCATGCTCACAAACCGCTTCTGTAAGTACTCCTTTTTTTAGCTGCTGTTTAGCCCATATTAATGTCTGGAAAAGCGCTGGCGCAATACGCCTTTGCTCAGCATTCAGGTATTGGTTTCTGGAGCTCATCGCCAGGCCATCCTCTTCTCTTGCGATAGGCGCGCGTTTAATTTGCACCGGCATAGAGAGATCTGACACCATTTCCTCTATCAGCCGCAGCTGCTGGTAATCCTTCTGCCCAAAGACTGCAAGATGTGGCTGAACCAGGTTCAACAGTTTGTTAACGACTGTCACCACACCATCAAAATGACCTGGTCTTGCTGCACCCTCCCATACGTTCGCCAAGGCTGGATCTGCAATCAAACGGGTGCCCTGTTTTTTAGGGTACATCTGCTCAGCGCGAGGACTTAACACAGCATCTACGCCTCGCTCTGTTAATTTTTCTAAATCAGCTTGCAGTGTGCGCGGATAACGGTTGTAGTCCTCATCGGGACCAAACTGCAACGGATTCACAAAAATACTGACAACCACTTTATCCGCCACTTGCTGTGCCTGCTCTACCAACGAAAGATGGCCAGCATGCAGATTTCCCATCGTTGGCACAAACCCGATTACCAAGCCCTCGGCTCGCCAGCGTAACGCCTGCTGCTGCATGATCGATACATCCTGGATCATGGCAGTCATACAGGAAAACTCCCTGTCTTAACTGCCTGAACATAAGCATGCAAGGCATCCTGAATGCTGTTTGCTTCGGTCATAAAATTGCGGCTAAAAGAAGGCGGGGTATCCGGTGTCAAGCCCAATACATCATGGGTGACCAATACCTGCCCATCAGTTCCCGAGCCACTCCCAATACCAATGACAGGCTGAGGCAGTTGTTTTGCGATGCTTTCTGCCACATCACCCGGCACACACTCCAACACAAGCATTTCAATCCCAGCAGCACTTAATCGCTGAGCCTGATGTATCAATGCCGTGGCATCTGAAGGTGTGCGATAACCATATTTCATCACTTGCTGGGGCAGAAGCCCCAAGTGCCCACATACAGGCACCCCTAATTGGTGCAATGCTTCCACCAAAGGCAAAACTCGCTCCCCCCCTTCCAGCTTGATCATATTGGCACCTGCCTGCATCAATGCCTGTGCTGCTTTCAGCCCTTGTTCAAGCGTGGCATCTGCCATAAAAGGCATATCTGCAATCACCCATGCGCCCGCATGATTCCCACGCACAACCATTTCCGTGTGATAGCACATCTGCTTTAATGTAACTGGCAAGGTACTTTGATGCCCCTGCACTACCATTCCCAGCGAATCCCCCACCAGTAGCACATCACACCCCGCCATTCCACACCAATGCGCGAAGCTGGCATCATAAGCAGTCAGCATGGCTATTTTTTCGCCTTGCTGTTTAAGCCGATAAAGCTGTTTAAGTGTTTTCATAAAGACATCTTTCTATATAAATTTCATCACTCAATGTTTCCAAAAGCTGTTTTACCCGTCCCTTCCCCGGCACACACCAGTCAGCTGCGATCTCCGCTAATGGCACCAGCACAAAATCTCGCCGGTGTAACCACGGATGCGGCAATGTTAATACGGGCGTACTCATCACCACGTTTTCATAAAGCAGCAAATCCAAATCAATAATCCGCTCACCCCAGTGGCGTTTTTTCACTTTGCCCTGACGCTTTTCCAGTTGCTGCAGCGCTTGCAATAACTGCATCGGTAAAAGACTCGTTTCCACTACCGCACAAGCATTAACATAATGAGGCTGATCCAAAGGCCCTTGCGGCTTTGATCGATACAACCTTGAGCAGGCCACCACGCGTGTATACGGCAATTCATTCAGAGCACACATCGCTTGGGAGACCTGTTTTTCCGGATGACAAAGGTTGCTCCCAATTCCGATAGCCGCTTCAACCATCCTGATGTGCCGAAGTTGCTGCAGAAGAACGCGCCGTATTTGAGCGGCGATAAGGGTTGCGATGTTTACGGCGGCGGCGCCGTTTACGCTTAGGCTTTTCTACTTCCAGTGCAAATGCAACACGCTCTATCGGGTTTAACGCCTGATACTGCGTCCACCAATCATGCAGTGACTCAAGCTCTACCTCTCCGGCCGCCACTCTCAGCCCCAACAAATCATAAGCCGCACGAAATGAGCGTTGTTCTGCCAGCTTTGCAGCACGCTCGCCATAGCGGTTGGGCAGCCTCAGCTGCATGTGCCATACATCTCTCATCTGTTGACTGTAACGCTTTGGAATCGCAGTATGACGTACTTGCTGCTTAAGCACCTCATCTGCTGCCAAAGCCAGCGCCTGTGCAGGTGGCAGGGCTTCTGACAGGTACCGTTTCATGACCTGAATCAACGGCCCCCACAATATAAATGCAAACAAAAAGGCTGGATTAACGCCCTTACCCTGCTGCAAGCGAGCTTCCGTGCTTCTTAAGCCTTCCAGCACCAGCGCTCGCGTAAGCGTATCCACCTCCAGCAATGCGTCCACCTGCGGAAACAAAAAACGGAACAGGTTGTAATGACGCAGCTTTTCAAAAACTTCTACCGCCTGAGTGTTATGAAACAGCTTTAACACCTCTTCAAACATGCGCGCCGGTGCCACCTCCAGTAGCAATGGCCCCATGTTTTCAATTGGCACTTCCGTGCGCTGCTCGATCTTAAAACCCAGCTTGACCGCAAAACGCACCGCACGGATTAAACGCACAGGGTCTTCACGATAGCGCACCTCCGGCTCACCAATCAGGCGGAGAATGCCCTGGTGTAAATCCTCCAGCCCTCCCACATAATCCACGATGGAAAAGTCTTTAATATCGTAGTACAGCGCATTTACAGTAAAATCCCGCCGCCAGACATCTTCCTCAATGGTGCCATAAACATTATCAAACAGGATCCGCCCATTCTCGTCCGTCTTGCGACGTCCCTCTCCCGCATCACCGCGAAAGGTCGCCACCTCCACAAATTCACGTCCGAAATAAACATGCGCCAGTCGAAAACGACGACCGATAATACGACACTTTCGCCCAAAAACCCGCTTTACCTCCTCCGGGCGTGCGTTGGTCACCACATCAAAGTCTTTGGGTTCCAGCCCCAGCAACAGGTCACGCACCCCGCCACCCACCAGATAGGCATCATGGCCGGCACGCTTTAAACCATACAAAACATCCAGCGCCTTACGCTCAATTTGCTGCCGCGAAATAGCGTGCGCTTTGCGAGGAAGACGTAAAGGCCTATCTGTTTCAGGGACAGAAGCTGGGCGAGAAAAAAAAGATTTTACGGCATTGACCCATTTCTGCATGGGCGAGTATCCTGTCCAGTGAATGAATAACGGTTTATTTTATCAGAATGCAGCACAATCCCCTATTTTCCCGCCTTTTGGTGACCCTTCAATTCACAAGCCTGCTCGGCCTGTTGCTCACCGGCACCTGGTTTGCGCAAAGCCCGGCGGGAGCCATAAGCCAACTTCTGGCCATCGTGCTCGGCTTATGGGCGGTGATTACCATGAAACGCTTTAACATCGTGCCGGAGCCACGGGAAAACTGTACCCTTGTTTGCCACGGGCCTTATCGTTGGGTACGTCATCCCATGTATCTTTCTCTGTTGCTCTACTTCACACCTTTAGTACTGGAAGAAGGCTCACCCGCCCGCTGGGGGCTCTGGAGCATGCTCACGCTGGTTCTAATCATCAAACTCCTCTACGAGGAGCATTTGCTGACCCAAAAATTACCCGGTTACGCAGACTACCGCCAGCGTAGCAAACGCCTGATTCCTTTTCTCTGGTAAAATCCCGCTCAAATTATTTCAGGAGGTTTCTCATGGGCAAGCCCATCCTACTCAGCGGCATCCAGCCATCCGGTGTCATGACCATCGGTAACTATCTCGGCGCCATGAAAAACTGGGTGAAACTGCAAGACGACTATCAGTGCCTGTTTTCACTGGTTGATCTGCATGCTATCACCGTCGCACAAGATCCTAATGCCCTGCGCCAGCGCTCCCTGGACTTTGTCGCGCTTTATCTGGCCTGCGGCATAGACCCTGACAAGTCCATCGTCTTCATCCAGTCTCATGTGCCGCAACATGCCGAGCTGGCCTGGGTGCTCAATTGCCATGCTTACATGGGAGAGCTTTCCCGCATGACCCAGTTCAAGGATAAAGCACAAAAACAAGGGGAAAACATTTCCGTCGGTCTGTTCGATTACCCTGTGCTAATGGCTGCCGATATTCTGCTCTATCAAACCAAAATGGTGCCCGTAGGCGAAGACCAGAAACAGCACTTGGAGCTGACGCGTGATCTGGCTGAACGTTTTAACCGAAAATATAACGAAGAAATTTTCACCCTGCCAGAGCCCTACATTCCCCCCAAAACCTCCGGCGGGCGCATTATGAGCCTACAGGCACCCAATAAGAAAATGTCCAAATCGGATGAAAACCCTAATAACTACATATCACTGCTGGATGCGCCAAAAACAATTATCAAAAAATTCAAAAAGGCTGTGACAGATTCAGGGGATGAGATCCGTTATGACCCGGAAAACAAGCCCGGTGTTTCCAACCTGCTGACACTATATGCTGTTTTCAACGAACAATCGATCGAAGCGGTTGAAAAACACTTTGAAGGCAAAATGTACGGCCACCTTAAAGTAGAGCTGGGAGAGCTGGTAGCAGAAAAGCTTGCACCTATACAGTCAGAGTTTCAACACATCCGCGATGACGAAGCCGGCTTGTTAGAAATTCTGCGCAAAGGCGCTGCCCAAGCGCAGGCGCTGGCGCAACCCACACTGGAGCAAGTGCATAAAGCAGTGGGGCTGGTGCCTCGTTAACACGCCTCCATAGAGCACTCAATCAACCAGTAGTCAGGGGAGTTGGGTTTACCCAGATAATACCCCTGACCATAGGTAATCTCCCGCTCAGACAACGCTTGGGCAATGGTTTCATTCTCAATAAACTCCGCAATACTGTAGAGCTTCAGCGAAGTCGCCATATCTGAA
>CAYRSN010000054.1:0-5547 GCA_964427185.1 uncultured Piscirickettsiaceae bacterium
GAGTAAAGTAGTGGTGAGCAACTGACGGCGGGAAACATGCTTGCTGGGTACAGGCGGGTAGCGGTCAGGCGTTTTGCTTTGCGGAGGCGGCATTGTCGCCTGGGTCTTTTTCATGGGAAGCTGCCTCATTTTGTGTGGCATGCTTTCCATTATAGGCTTCCGGCTGAGGCTTTTCTAAAGCATTCATTTCCGCTTCGATTTTGTCAAACTCGGCATCCCAGTCGAATTCATCATCAATTTTGGTGGATTTGTTTTCACTGTCTGCCTGAAAAGTCTGGTCTGCTGCCGGCTCTGAGGGTTTCGGCAGGCCGTTTTCATCGAAAGCGATCGTTTCTGCGGGAGACTGTACGGCCAGGGTACCAGTAGCGGTTGCCTGTTGAGCGGTGGCTGCTGGTGCGGCAGGTGCCGGAGCTTGCGGTGCTGAGCCACTGCCGCCAGAAGGAGGGGTGTCCGGAGGAGTGGGAGGCTCATCTCCACCGGTTTCTTCCGGTTCATCGTCTTTACGGCGACGGATGATCAGGGCTCCAATCCATACCCCCAGTTCATACAGCAGCCACATGGGGACTGCCAGCAGGGTTTGGGAAATAATATCCGGTGGTGTCAGCAGCATGCCGATAATGAAAGCGCCAACAATAATGTAAGGGCGCATGTGAGAAAGCTTTTCTGGGGTGGTGATGCCGGTGATAATCAGCAGTACGGTTGCAATGGGCACCTCGAAGGCGATGCCGAAAGCGAAGAACATCTTGATGACAAAGTCCAGATAGAGGCTGATATCTGTTGCGACGGTCACACCATCCGGTGTGGTGCTGGTGAGAAACTGGAAGACCAGCGGGAAGACGACGTAGTAAGCAAAGGCTCCCCCAGCATAGAACAGAAAGACACTTGAGCCCAGCAGCGGGCCAATGAGTTTCTTTTCGTGCTCGTATAGCCCGGGGGAGATAAAAGCCCATAGCTGATAGAGAATAACGGGCATGGCCAGGTAAATGGCCAGCACGAGGGAGAGCTTGAAGGGGGTGAGGAAAGGTGAGGCCACAGCAGTGGCGATCATGCTGGTATCTGACGGCATGTAGCGCATCAGAGGTTCGGCAATGAACAGATACAGATCATTGGCAAAAGGAAAAAGCACCAGAAAAAGCACGATCACTGCCAGCACGGCTTTGGTCAGCCGGTTTTTCAGCTCGAGCAGGTGCTCGACCAACGACATTTCCTTATCAGTGGGGGGCAGTGTCTGATTGCTCATGTTTTGCTTGTATGTTCAGCCGAAGAAGAGGTGGTTTTATTGCGAGTCTGGTCGGCCGCGGTGGAAGTTTGAGGCTTCTTTGCTGCCTGCGTAGTGTTGATTTGCGGTTCCGGATCCTGGTTTTCCATGTGCAATGGGGGCGGTTCTTTACCACCGAAAGAAGGCCGTTGCAGTTGTTTGAAGTCTAAGTCTTCTTGGAGTTCATGTTCTACTTGGCGCAGGTTGCCATAGAGGTCTTGTTGCAGATCCTGTTCAATATTGCGCAGGGCTTGTGCTTCTTCTTTTAGATCCAGTTCGCGGCGCAGCTCTTCTACGGTTTCGCGCAGGTCGCTTTCTTCTTTGACAGACTGCACAAAACGCTTGGTTTTGCCGACGAAACGCCCAATCTGGCGGGCGACTTCGGGCATGCGTTCAGGCCCGATCACCAGTAGTGCGATGATCAGGATAAGAAAGAGCTCCAGTCCGCCAATATCGAACATAAAAGTTAAGCTTTAGGCTGTTGGGCGTCTTGCGGTTTTTTCTCTTCCGCTTTGGCTTCGAAAACTTGGCCTTCTGCCTGCTGCTGTTTCTCCAGTGCGGCTTTTTCCTGCTCAGCGGCTTTGGCATCTTCGTCTTTAATGGACTGTTTGAAGCCTTTGATAGCCGCACCTAAGTCAGAACCTACATTGCGCAGCCGCTTGGCGCCAAACAGTACGAGAACGATTGCCAGAATGATTAAAAGTTGCCAGATGCTAATGCCCATATCGGTTTCTCCTTTGGTTGAATTAGTTGCCCATTAGGTGAATGTGCAGTTGAAAAACTTCCTGACCGCCTTTTTCACCTGTATTGATTTGTGTTTTAAATCCTTCCAGCTCATGCGCCTGTGCCAGTTGTGGTAGCAGCAGCATCATATGTCCCATCAGGTCTTTATCTTCAGGGGTCAGATCAAACAGGGTAGGGATTTTTTTCTTGGGAATAATCAGCAGGTGAACGCGGGCTTTGGGGTTGATGTCTTTGATGACGATGCATTTGTCGTCTTCATAGACAATATCCGCAGGGATTTCACGGTCGATGATTTTTTCAAAAACGGTTTTTTCTTCCATTATTGTGTGCTCCATGCAACAAACGCTTTTGGCTGTTCTAATCCGCACGACCGGGTGGGTGATGCGGATTGTCTGTGTGTGCTCGGCTGGCTTTTTCTTCCAGGCCGGAAAGGCCGAATCGTCTGGCCAGTTCGTCCAGTACTTGTTGAGAGGACAGGTTTTGCTGCGCTAATAATACCATGGTGTGGAACCAGAGGTCAGCCACTTCATAAATCAGGTGCGCCTGATCTCCGTCTTTTGCCGCCATAATGGTTTCGACGGCTTCTTCACCTACTTTTTTCAGAACTTTGTCCAGCCCGGCTGCATAGAGGCTGGCCACATAGGAGCTGTCCGGATCGGCGCTTTTGCGTTCAGCGAGCACCTGATCCAGCTGCGAGAGAATATCGTTCATAGTCTGACCTCAATGCCGTGTGCGGCCATATGCTGTTTGGCCTGTTCAATGGTGTATTCGCCGAAATGAAAAATGGAGGCAGCCAGTACGGCATCCGCTCCGCCTTGTTGGATACCTTCGACCAGATGATCCAGGTTGCCGACACCGCCGGAGGCAATGACGGGAATATGCACCCGCTCGGTGATAGCGCGCATCAGGGAAAGATCAAAGCCTTGTTTGGTGCCGTCTCGATCCATGCTGGTGACAAGTAGCTCGCCTGCGCCCAGTGTCTGCATGCGTTCTGCCCAGCTGATGGCATCAATGCCTGTGGCTTTACGTCCGCCGTGGGTAAAGATCTCCCAACGTGGCGTTTCGTCCGGTGCATTGACCTGTTTGGCATCAATTGCTACAACGATGCACTGGTTGCCAAACAGGTCGGAGGCTTCTTTTACAAAACCCGGATTAAAAATAGCCGCGGTGTTAATGGCTACTTTGTCTGCTCCGGCATTGAGCATGCGGCGCACATCTTCTACGGTGCGAATCCCGCCGCCGACTGTCAGCGGAATGAAGACTTCGCTGGCGACAGCTTCTACGACATGTACCATGGTAGCCCGGTTGTCTGAGCTGGCGGTGATGTCGAGAAAGGTGATTTCATCTGCACCTTCGGTGTTGTAACGGCGGGCGATTTCTACTGGATCACCGGCATCGCGGATATCCACAAACTGGACGCCTTTGACAACACGGCCATTGTCCACGTCGAGGCAAGGGATAATACGTTTTGCCAGCCCCATTATTGTGCTCCGGTTAACTGATCAAGCAGCTGCTGGCCTTCGTTAAGATCCAGCGTGCCTTCGTAAATGGCGCGTCCGGTAATGACACCATTGACACCTTTACTGGCTAAAGGTGCCAGCGCACGTAAATCATCTAAATCAGTAACACCACCTGATGCAATGACGGGTATGGAAATGGCTGAGGCCAGCTTGCCGGTGGCCTCAATATTCACTCCTTGCATCATGCCGTCACGACCGATATCAGTGTAAATGATGGCTTCAATGCCATCCTGTTCAAAACGTTTGGCCAGCTCAATGACATCAAAATCGGTCACCTCTGCCCAGCCATTGATGGCGACCTTACCGTCCTTGGCATCCAGGCCGACCATAATATGACCGGGAAAAGCTTTACAGGCTTCTGTGACAAAGCTGGGGGTGTGGACGGCTTGGGTGCCGATAATGCAATACTGTACGCCGGCATTCAGGTAACTTTCTATGGTCTCCAGGTTGCGAATGCCACCACCGATTTGGATGGGGAGCTCAGGAAAGCTTTTGCTGACGGATAAAATGGCTGCTTCATTAACAGGCTTGCCTTCAAAGGCACCGTTTAAGTCCACCATATGCAGGCGTCGTGCCCCGGCATTTCTCCATTTTTCTGCCATAGCGACAATATCGGATGAGAAAATGGTGGCTGCATCCATTTCACCTTGGCGCAGGCGAACACACTGCCCATCTTTCAGGTCGATTGCAGGGATGAGAATCATAAGGCTCCGTTCCAGTTGATAAAGTTTTTAAGTAGTTTCAGGCCGGCATCGCTGCTTTTTTCAGGATGCGCCTGAATAGCGAAAATATTGCCTTGGGCGATGGCAGCGGTAAAGGGGTAGCCATAGTCAGTTATGCCTGCTGTCAGGTGATGTTCGGCAGGCTGTACATGATAGCTGTGCACGAAATAGAAACGGCTGCCATTGGGGATATCGTGCCAAAGCGGGTGAGGCTGCACTTGATCAATTTCATTCCAGCCCATGTGTGGTATTTTTAGCTTGGTCGTATCGGCAAAGTGAAAAGGTATTACTTCGCCGGGCAGTACATTCAGGCAGTGCACGCCGTCGTTTTCTTCGCTGAAACGCATCAGGATCTGCATGCCCATGCAGATCCCCAGAAAAGGTTTTTCCTGTGCTGCCTGGCGGATAGCTTGCTCCAAGCCGGTTTCGATTAAATGCTGCATACAGGCTTTTGCCGCGCCTTGCCCCGGAAAAATAATGGCATCCGCATTATGAATATCTTCTGCCCGCTTGCTGACGGTAATCCGTGTGCCGGCAGGTGCAACGTGTTCAGCGGCTTTTGAAACCGAACGCAAATTGCCGGAGCCGTAATCTACTACAACCACCTGTTTCATCTACAGGCTCCCTTTGGTGGATGGAATGGCGTCTCCCATGCGAGTGTCCCGGCTGATGGCAAAGCGCAGTGCGCGACCGAAGGCTTTGAAAATGGTTTCCGCCTGATGGTGGGCGTTTGTGCCGCGCAGGTTGTCAATGTGCACCGTGGCCAGGGCGTGATTAGCAAACCCTTGGAAAAACTCCTGTACCAGCTGGGTATCAAAGCGTCCGATTGTCTGTGCGGTAAAGTCGCAATGAAAAAAGAGCCCCGGGCGTCCGGAAAGGTCAATTACCACGCGTGATAGGGCTTCATCCAGCGGGACATAAGCATGTCCATAACGGTAAATGCCTTTTTTGTCGCCAATTGCTTTGTTGATGGCCTGGCCTAACACGATGCCGATATCTTCAACGGTATGGTGATCATCAATATGTGTATCGCCTTTTGCCTCAACAGTCAGGTCGATCAGGCCGTGACGAGCCACTTGATCCAGCATGTGCTCTAAAAAAGGCACACCGGTGTTCAGAGAGCTTTTGCCACTACCGTCAAGGTTAACGGTGAGACAAATGTGTGTTTCGTTCGTTTTGCGTTCAACTTGTGCACTGCGCATAGCGTTCCTGCTAAGAGGTTGGTCATATGGAAGATCATTTTAACAACAAAGCTGCTGGTTGTTGTCAGGAAGCTATATCAGGGTTTTGTTATGTGCTTATA
>CAYRSN010000055.1:0-5465 GCA_964427185.1 uncultured Piscirickettsiaceae bacterium
ATCTGCATAATAAAAAGTCACAAATTCCGTTATAGCAACCATACAAGAGGAGGGTATAAAGATGCGCGTGGCATTTAAAGGAGAACCGGTAGAGCTGGCAGGCATGTTTCCCCGGGTGGGGGATCACGCACCGGCGTTTTGTCTGACAAACGAAGCACTGGAGGATGTGGGGCTGGATACATTTTCTGGCAAGAAAAAGCTTTTGAGTCTTGTACCCAGTATTGATACGTCCGTGTGTGCACGTTCAACGTTGCGCTTTAATGAGTTGGCGGCAGAACGCGAGGAGGTGGCAGTGGTCATTGTCTCTGCGGATCTGCCCTTTGCGCAGAAACGTTTTAAAGAAGCACATGGGCTTTCTGACATTTTGTTTTTATCCATGATGCGGGACAGACAGTTTGCGCGGGATTATGGCGTACTGATCAATAGCGGGCCGTTACGCAGCTTATGTGCCCGTGCGGTGGTTGTACTGGATGAACAGGATATTGTGCGCTACGTGCAGCTGGTACCTGAGATTACGCAAGAACCGGATTATGAAGCTGCATTTGCGGCATTGTGACCCGTTCAGTGGTAAAGGTAAAATACGAAGGTTCGCCTGCCTTGTGCAGGCGTTTTCTTTTGGCCATCAGTTGAGTAATGCATGAATCAGAATTACACCGCAGCGGAAATTGAAGTTTTAACCGGATTGGAGCCGGTGCGCAAGCGTCCGGGAATGTATACCGATACAACGCGTCCCAATCATTTGGCGCAGGAGGTCATTGACAACAGTGTCGATGAGGCACTGGCAGGTTATGCATCAGAAATTAAGGTGGTGCATCATACGGATGGCTCTTTGAGTGTGGAGGATAACGGGCGCGGCATGCCTGTGGATGTGCACCCGGAAGAAGGGATCCCCGGGGTAGAGGTGATTTTGACACGGCTGCATGCCGGCGGGAAGTTTTCCAATAAGGCTTATCGCTTTTCCGGTGGACTGCATGGCGTGGGGGTTTCTGTAGTCAACGCGTTGAGCAAGCGGTTGGAAGTTACCATTCGTCGTGACGGCAAAATCTGGCAGATAGCGTTTGAGCATGGAGTGCTGGTCGAGCCTTTACATGAGATAGGCAAAACACGCAAAAAGGATACAGGTACGGCGGTACGTTTTTGGCCAGATCCGCAGTTTTTCGAAGTTTCAAAATTTCACTTGGGGCGTTTGCAGCACCTGTTGCGTGCCAAAGCGGTTTTGTGTTCCGGGTTGCATGTCTGTTTTGAAGATCAGGCTTCGGATGCGCGAGAATGCTGGCAGTATGAGGCGGGGTTGAAAGATTACCTGTTGGAAAAAGTCTCCGCTCTGGAGGTTTTGCCTGAACAGGGATTTATCGGTGCGCAGCAAGGAGAGCGAGAAGCTGTTAACTGGGCGTTGGTCTGGGTGATGGAGGGAGAGCCGCCCGTGCAGGAAAGCTATGTTAACCTGATCCCGACCCCACAGGGTGGAACCCATGTTAACGGTCTGCGTCAAGGCGTGCTGGAGGCCATAAGAGCATTTTGTGAGCTGCATAATCTGTTGCCAAGAGGCATCCGTCTTACAGGTGAAGATGTTTGGGGACACGTGGCGTATGTACTGTCTGCCAAAATGCTGGATCCACAGTTTGTCGGCCAGACGAAAGAGCGGCTCTCTTCCCGTGAATGCGTGCCCTTTATTGCCGGTGTGGTGAATGATGCTTTAACCTTATGGCTGAACACGCATGTGGAAACCGGTAAGGCCATTGCAGAGCGGGCGATTGCTAATGCTCAGGCACGTAGTCGCAAGGCTAAACAGGTTGCTCGTAAGAAAATCGCTTCAGGACCGGCACTGCCAGGTAAACTGGCCGACTGTACGGAAAGTGATCTGACGCTGACAGAACTGTTTTTAGTGGAGGGGGACTCTGCCGGCGGCTCAGCCAAGCAGGCGCGGGATAAAACTTTTCAGGCCATCATGCCTTTGCGGGGCAAAATTCTAAATGCCTGGGAGGTGCCTTCAGAGCAAGTGCTGGCCTCTCAGGAAATTCATGATATTGCCGTGGCGATTGGGGTGGATCCGGGCAGTGATGATCTTTCCGGGCTGCGTTACGGAAAGATCTGTATTCTGGCGGATGCTGATTCCGACGGGGCGCACATTGCCACTTTGTTGATCGCTTTGTTTGTGCGGCATTTTGCACCTTTGGTGGAGAGAGGGCATGTCTATGTGGCCATGCCGCCGCTGTATCGCATTGATGTGGGGAAGCAGGTGTTCTATGCCCTGGATGAAGCGGAAAAAAACGGTGTGCTGGAACGTGTAGCTGCAGAGAAGCTACCCGGAAAGGTGCAGGTAACACGCTTTAAAGGGCTGGGGGAAATGAACCCAAAGCAGCTGCGTGAAACAACCTTGGCACCGGAAACACGCCGATTGGTGCAGCTTACGCTGGAGAAGGGGCAGGCTGAACAGGTGCTGGATATGTTGTTATCGAAAAAGCGCGCAGCGGATCGGCGTAGCTGGCTGGAGGCCAGGGGCGATATGGCGGAGGTATTGGTGTAATGCGCCGTATCGGTATTCAGGGCGGCACATTTGATCCGATCCACTTTGGGCATTTACGCCCCGCGCTGGAAGTGTTGGAGGCTTGCGCGCTGGATGAAGTGCGCTTTATTCCTTGTGCGCAACCGGTGCACAGAGATATGCCGCAAACGGATGCATCGGCGCGTTTGGCGATGGTGGCGCACGCCATTGCGTCTGTGCCGGCTTTTCGGTTGGATGACAGGGAAATCCGCCGGAGCGGCCCCAGCTACATGGTCGATACTTTAGCAAGCCTGAAGGCAGAGCAGCCTGAGGCGGGGTTTTACCTGATTCTGGGGCAGGATGCTTTTTTGAAATTTGAGACCTGGCACCAGTGGCAGAAGGTGCTTGAGCTGGCCTCGTTGGTGGTGACGCAGCGTCCGGGCTATGTTGTTGAAGTGCCTGAGGCATTAAGGCCTTATCTCTATACGGGCGCTTTGGCGCAGATGCCGGCACAAGGCGCGGTAGGGTTGCTACCGGTGACACAGCTGGCGATCAGCAGCACGCAGATTCGGGCAGAAATTGATGCAGGCCGGTCGATAGATTATTTACTACCCGAAGCGGTTATTGCATATATTAAGGAACATGGACTTTATCAGAAAAGGTGAGTATGAAAGCAGAGGCATTAAAAGAGCGTGTGGTTCAAACCCTGGATGAGGGAAAGGGGCTGGCAATTGAAGCATTGGATGTGCGTCGGTTATGTGACTTTGCCGATTTTATGGTGATTGCGACCGGTCGCTCCAGCACCCATGTCAAAGCACTGGGGCAGGCGGTTGCGCAGGCGGCTAAAGAGGCTGGCCATCCGCCTTTGGGAGTAGAGGCACCGCAGGATCCAGAGTGGGTACTGGTAGACTTGGGGGATGTGGTGGTGCATGTCATGACGGAGCGGGCGCGGGCGTATTATGCGCTGGAAAAGCTGTGGGGCGTTGCACCGGAGCGAGAGGTTGAAAAGACGTGAATATCTACTTGATCACCATTGGCCAGAAAATGCCAGATTGGGTGGAAAAGGGATTTTATGAATATGCCAAGCGGTTGCCGCATAGCTGTGCTTTAAAGCTGATCGAGCTACCTATGCCGCAGCGTAGTAAAAACAGCTCTGTTCAGCAGCTTAAGGAAAAGGAAGCGGCGTTGATTGAGCAGGCACTGCCAAAGCAGGCATTGGTGATTGCGCTGGATGAGTATGGGCAGGAAGTTTCTACTGTTGGTCTGTCCAATAAAATGAAACAGTGGCTGGAAAGCGGGCAGGATGTCGCATTGCTAATTGGCGGGCCGGATGGTTTGGATGGGCGTCTGTTGCAGAAGGCGCGCTGGACCTGGTCGCTCTCCAAGCTTACTTTTCCGCATCCTTTGGTGCGGGTGATCGTGGCTGAGCAGCTGTACCGCGCTTGGAGCGTTCTGCAAAATCATCCTTATCATCGAAGTTAGGCTTGGCGGAATGTTTCTTAAGGTAATTTTTGAGATGCGCCAGGCGTAAGTTTAGCTTAACCAGCTGGTGCTGCGCCTTCCAGAAACGCCAGGCCAGCTCGGTCGCAGGTGCTTTAGGGGGCTTTTGCGGGGGGCGTTTCATAAAGCTTCCTCCATATGGTTTCGGAAGGATAGCCGTCTTGCGGCAATTGATGATCTTTTTGCCACTGTCGCAGGGCGCGTTGAGATTGACGGCCAAAAATACCATCCACTTTACCGGCCTCATAACCCAGTTCATTCAGCCGCTGCTGAATGGCTTTGATGCGGCGAATAGGCATGGGAGCAGGGTTGGCAGGTGGGCGGTGTGCCAGTGGCGGTGCGCCTTGAATCCGCTCAGCGAGCCTGCCGACGGCAACTGCATAGAAATGGCTGTTGTTCCAACGTTTAATCACAAAGAAATTGGGGTATAGCAAAAAGGCAGGGCCGCTGTGCCCCATAGGCAGGTACAGCGCCGCTTTGTCAGCAGCGGATTGCAGAGGATGGCCGTCCGGTTGTGTAACCCCCGCCTGATGCCAGAATTGAACAGGCTTGAGAGTGTGGCCATCGGCCTGTGCATAGGCTCGGAACGAGGGAGAAATTTTAACTTCTGTTCCCCAGCTCTCCTGTTTGCGCCAGCCCAGTTGCTGCAAAAAATAGGCAGCGGAAAAGAGCGCGTCAGGCAGGCTGCTCCATAGATCAACCTTTCTATCGTCATCGCCATCTCTGCCGTAATTCAGATAAGTGGAGGGCATAAATTGCACCTGTCCCATGGCGCCTGCCCAGGAGCCTTTGAGCTGCTGCGGAGAAAGCCGGTTTTGCTGGATGACCTTAAGAGCAGCGATCAACTCACGGATAAAAAAGGCTTCACGCCTGCCCTCATAGGCTAAGGTAGCCAGTGCATTGAGCACAGGCGTATTGCCCATGTAGCTGCCATAGTTGGTTTCCAACCCCCAGAGTGCGATCAGGTAATGACCTGGTACGCCGGTTTGTCGGTGAATTTTGTTTAGCAGTGGGCGGTGTTTGCGGTAAAGCGCCTGCCCTTTTTCAATCCGCTGGGGCGATAGGGCGCGCACATAGTATTGCCAGAATGTGGTGGTGAACTCCGGCTGATTGCGATCTTTCTGAATGACGCGGGGCAGCAGTTGAACCTGATCCAGTAACTTGAGAGTTTCCGGCTGGAGACCGGCTTGTTGTGCCTGCGGATACACCACATGCTTCAACCACCGCTGTAAGTCAGCCTGGGCAAGTGGACGAGAGGCTTTCTGCAGCGCTGCCACACTGACAAGCGGGTATAGCAAGAAAGCTGCTACAATAGTGCCTTTAAAAAAGCGAGTCATTTTATTTTCATGGCGCATATTCTTTATTTTGCCACAGTCCCTACAGGTGCCGTAGAGCTTCTTGCGGAAGAAGTTGTTGCGCTTGGCGGAAAGGTGGAAAAACGGCAACCGACTGGGGTGTGGTGTCAGGGCGATCTGGCATT
>CAYRSN010000056.1:0-5370 GCA_964427185.1 uncultured Piscirickettsiaceae bacterium
ACAATGATTTTGCTCATAAATGCTCCCCTTTCATCTTAAATGTAAAAAACCTTATTTTACTGCTTAAGCGGTGATGTTTACTGCTTAAGCGGTGATGTGTAGAATGGATATTTTCCATGGTCTTTTCACGATAGAAGGAGTAAACCATGCGCGCATTACTTGGCATCTTGGTCACTGTTTGGAGTGCGGCGCTTTGGGCAGGTGCTGAAACCTGGCCGAAGGTAATAGGGCAGGCGGTGGTCTGGCAGGTTGAAGCGGATTATCAGGATGTAAGAGATGATTTGCAGGATGCGATTGAGTCACGCGGCATGGTCGTCAGCTATATCAGCCATGCTAAAGCGATGCTGGATCGTACGGGAAAAGACCTGGGCTATCAGGATTCTGTCTATCCGCAGGGTGCGGAAATCTTTTTATTCTGTAAGGCTGACATCTCCCAAAAACTGGTGCGGGTCAATCCGCATCATGTGGTGCTGTGTCCTTATGCGATCGCAGTATATGATATAGCCGGTGAGCCCGGCAAGGTCTATTTGAGTTATCGCGTGCCGCCTGCCAACACACCGGAGTATATGCCGGTTGAGAAGTTGTTGCGTGAGATGATTGAAAGCATTGTGGAGAACTACTGATGAGCCTGCAAGCTGAGATTACACAGCGCCTGCAAACGGCCTTTTCGCCGGAGCATCTGGAAGTAATCAATGAAAGCCATATGCATGCAGGTCCAGATACCGAGAGCCATTTTAAAGTCGTTATCGTATCACGTGAATTTGAAGGGATGCCTTTGATTCAACGTCATCGGCAGGTCAACCGTGTGCTTGAAGCACTGCGGAGCCAGTTTCACGCACTGGCGCTACATACTTATACGCCGGCACAATGGGCAGAAAAGGGTGAGGCGCCGGCTTCACCCTTATGCCAAGGGAGCCATTGACAACGGCAGTGTGCGGGCTATAATACGCCGCATGCTTTGCGGGAATAGCTCAGCTGGTAGAGCACAACCTTGCCAAGGTTGGGGTCGCGGGTTCGAATCCCGTTTCCCGCTCCAATATAAGGCCGAGTGGTAGAGTGGTTATACAGAGGATTGCAAATCCTTGGACGTCGGTTCGATTCCGGCCTCGGCCTCCACCCTTTTGCATGACTCTTCTTTGACACTTCTTAATTTTCTGAAACACCCCAGAGTTTGACCCCGAGTTTTTTATGCAGCACTTTATCAATGATCACCCCGATGGTTTAGAAACAATCTTGGATTTTATCCGCTGGGGGGCAACACGTTTTGAAGAAGCAGGACTGTATTACGGCCATGGAACGGATAATGCTTTGGATGAGGCGCGGTTTCTGGTGTTTTCTACTCTGAGCCTCCCCTGGCAATTACCGGAGAAGATACTCTTAAGCAGGCTGACTTTGGCTGAACGACAGAAAATAACGGAGCTGTTTCGCCAACGCATCGAAACAAGAAAGCCGGCGGCCTATCTGGTGGGAGAGGCTTGGTTTGCCGGTATGAAGTTTAAAGTCAATGAACATGTACTGGTGCCGCGCAGTCCGATTGCGGAGCTGATTGAGCGGGGGTTCGATGGCTGGGTAGATCCTGAGCGAACCCATGCCGTGTTGGATATGTGTACAGGTTCTGGTTGTATTGGTCTGGCCAGTTTGCAGGTATTACCGCAGGCACGGGTTGACTTGGTGGATATTTCACCTGAGGCTTTGGCGGTGGCGGCTGAAAATATCCGCCTGCATCAGCTGGAAAACAGCGCGCGGGTGGTTCAGAGTGATCTGTTTAACGCCCTTTCCGGGCAGCGTTATGACCTGATTATTTCCAATCCGCCTTATGTGGATGCGATTGAAATGGCGCACTTACCTGCTGAATTTCAACAGGAGCCTCAATTAGGGCTTGAGGCGGGCGCAGATGGACTGGACTTGGTACGTAGAATGCTTGCGGAAGCAAAAGATTACCTGAATGAAAACGGTGTACTCATTGTTGAGGTTGGGGTGAGCTGGCTCAATCTGGTAGAAGCCTACCCGGAGCTACCGTTTTACTGGTTTGAGTTTGAGCGGGGTGGAGAAGGCGTGTTTGCGCTGAACCGCTATGAACTTGAGGCATTTGATGAGATTTTGCAACAACGTAAACAAAAGGGCACCTTATGAATAAAACACTATTACTCGGTCTCTTGTTATCGGCAAATGCTGTAGCGTGGGCAGATGGGCACGGTGGTGCGATTGCACCTTTAGTCAATTTGGAAGAAGAAGCCAAAAAGTATGCTCCCACTGAAACCAAGCATGCACCGGCAGCACATGCGCCTGCTAAAGCGGAAAAACCCGCTGAACATAAAGCGCACTGGAGCTATAGCGGTAAAACTGGGCCGGCATATTGGGGAGGGCTGGATCCGAAATATATCAGCTGCAAAATAGGAAAAAACCAGTCTCCGGTTGACCTGCAGGAGAACAAAGCGGTTGGCACGGCAGGCTTGCCCGGGTTGGAAGTGGTGTATGGGCAGCCTGAGCTGGAGGTAGTCAATAATGGCCATACAATTCAGGTGAACTATCCTATTGGGAACAGCTATCTGAAAGTGGGTGGGCATCGTTTCGAGCTGCTGCAGCTTCACTTTCATACCCCCAGTGAGCACCAGTTAAATGGCTTCAACTACCCGATGGAGGTGCATCTGGTGCATAAGGATAATGCGGGCAACCTGGCAGTTTTAGGCATTATTTTCAAGCAGGGTGAACATAATGCGGAGCTGCAGAAGTTGATTGAGCATTTACCCCAAAAAGTGGGTAAGGTCTATCGCCATAAAAATGTGCATTTGAACCTGACTGCTTTTTTTCCCAAAGATACCCGCTTTTATAAATACAGTGGTTCTTTGACGACGCCGCCTTGTTCAGAAGGGGTGTACTGGATGGTCTTCAAGCAACCTATTGAAGCTTCAGCAGACCAGCTGGAAGCGATGGAAAAAATCATGGGTGCCAATAATCGGCCGGTGCAGCCATACTACTCGCGCCACGTGCTGAAGTCTTGGGTGGATATGGAGCAGGCAGACGATCATCCGTTCTATTACTATTGACGGCTTGATGAGATCGGCCTATCAGACCCTGCTAAAATAGCAGGGTTTTTTTGTTTTACAGGAGGCGGTTATGGCAGGAAATACCTTAGGCGCATTATTTCGTGTGACCACGGCGGGGGAAAGTCACGGTTCTGCACTGGTATGTATTGTAGATGGATGTCCGCCGGGGCTTGAGCTCAGTGAGGCGGATATTCAGCCTGATCTGGATCGCCGCCGTCCCGGCAGCTCAAAGTTTACAACGCCACGCCGTGAGGCGGACCAAGTGAAAATCCTCTCCGGTGTCTTTGAGGGAAAAACCACCGGCACGCCGATTGCCATGGTGATCGAAAACACGGATCAGCGCTCTAAGGACTATAGCAAGATTGCCGAAACCTTCAGGCCTGCACATGCTGACTACACTTATCTTCAGAAATATGGCGTTCGTGACTACCGCGGTGGCGGGCGTGCTTCTGCGCGGGAAACCGCCATGCGTGTTGCAGCAGGTGCAATTGCTAAAAAATATCTCCGGGTGCGTTGCGGTATCGAAATTTATGGTTATGTCAGCCAGATCGGGCCTGTGGCGATCACTCAAGTCGATCGGGCGTTTATTGAAACTAATCCGCTATTTTGTCCTGATCCACAGGCTTTGTCTCATATGGAGCAATTTTTAATCGACCTGAAAAAAACGGGTGACTCCATCGGTGCTAAGGTGACTGTCGTGGCGGAAGATGTGCCGGTTGGTCTGGGAGAGCCGGTCTTTGACCGTTTGGATGCAGAGTTGGCAAAGGCACTGATGAGCATCAATGCCGTAAAAGGTGTGGAAATCGGTGATGGCTTTGAGGTGGTGCATCAGCGTGGCTCCGAGCACCGAGATGAAATAACGCCAGCGCAAGGGTTTTTAAGTAATCATGCGGGCGGTATTCTGGGTGGAATATCTACTGGTCAGCCTATTGTTGCCAATATTGCGTTGAAACCCACTTCCAGCATCATGGTGCCCGGAAAAAGCGTTACACAGGATATGGCAGCGACGGAAATGGTGACAAAAGGACGCCATGACCCTTGTGTAGGCATCCGTGCCGTGCCCATTGCTGAGGCACAGATGGCAATTGTGCTGATGGATCATTATCTGCGTCATCGGGCACAGAATGCGGATGTTGAGCCGCCCATGCCGGACTTGGCTCGCTTGGGAGTCTAAGATGCCCGGCCTGAAGCGGGCATTTGCCGACCTTTCAGCCTTTTACTTTTTCTACTTCGCCTGGCTGGGGGCATTTGTGCCCTATGCAGGCATTTGGCTGCATGATAAAGGGCTTAACTCTGTAGAAATCGGTTTGGTATTAGGCGCTTTTATCGGCACCAAGCTGGTTGCGCCAGCCTTATGGGGATATCTGTCCGACCATACGGGCCATAAGGTGTGCTGGGCTCAGCTAGCGGCAGGACTTTTCTGGGGATTACTGTTTAGCTGGTGGTGGATAGAACAGTTCTGGGGGCTGTTTTTATCTGCACTGGCCTTTAGCTTTTTTTATCATGCCATGCTGCCATCGGTTGAGGCGGTGACTTTAGCACGCTTGTCGGATAAAACCCTTTATGGACGCGTGCGTTTGTGGGGCTCTGTTGGTTTTATCGTGACAGTGCTTTTGACAGGCGTGTGGCTGCACTCTTTTGGCACGAGCGGCTTTTTATCCCTGCTGCTGATCTTGGGCGGTGTGCTGTTTTTGACTATTCTGTTTTTAAAAGAACCACAGGGTGAAATGCATTCAGAAGCCGTGCCGTCATTGCGGTATATTTTATTGCAACGCCCTGTTTTGGCTTTGTTGAGTGCCATTTTTTTGGTGACAGCATCTCACGGGGTTTATTACAACTTTTACTCACTTACTTTGGAAGAAGCAGGCTACAGCAAGCCGGTGATCAGCCTGCTGTGGGCATGGGCGGTACTGGTTGAGGTGGCGCTGTTTTTCTATCTGCACCGGTTTTTTGCGCGTTGGTCGGTGGAAACCCTGTTTCTGGCTGCGATTGTGCTGACGGCGGTACGCTGGACGCTGAATCTGAATTGGCCGGTGGTGTTGGAAGTGCAGATCTTTGCGCAAGCGCTGCATGCAGCCAGCTATGCTTTATTTCATGGGGCGGCTATTACCTTAATTGACCGTTACTTTACAGGTACCATGCAGGTGCGAGGTCAGGGGTTGTATGCTGCCATCAGTCATGGCCTGGGAGGCGGTGTAGGCGCTTTGCTGGGAGGTTACTTATGGCACTGGGGTGGTGTCACCCTGGGGTACAGTGTTTCTATTGGAATGGCCATCTTGGCCGGTGTGATTTTTTATTACTGGGGAGAACGATAATGCGTCTT
>CAYRSN010000057.1:0-5147 GCA_964427185.1 uncultured Piscirickettsiaceae bacterium
AAAAGGTGATTTATGAGATTGGGGCTGACACAGATCAAACTGCTTCTGGCATTGGATAAGCATCAGCTGAACCTGACCCGTGCGGCGGCTGAATTAAATATTGTGCAGCCGGCTGCCACGCGCCAGTTGAGACTGCTGGAGGAAACGTTGGGGATTCGTTTGTTTGAGCGGGAAGGTAAGCGTCTTAAGGCTTGGACAGCCCCGGGGCGCGCTATTTTGGATCAGGCGCGGGTCATGGCCATGGCGGAAAAGAATATTCTCACGCTTGCGCAGGCCGCAAAAGCGGAAGAGGAGGAGATTACCCTGGCGACCACCCACACCCAAGCCAAATATTACCTGCCTTCCAGGTTGCGGCAGTTTCGGGAGCATTATCCTCACGTGCAGCTGCATATTGTCCAGGGCGCACCCTGTGAGCTGGTAAACTGGCTGAAAAATGCTGATGCGGATCTGGCACTGTGCACGGAAGCCATTGCCGCAGCCAACTCGCTGGAACGGCGCTTTTGTTACCGTTGGCACTATATACTGATTACCCCTGTGCAGCATCCTTTGTTGGAAAAGTCGGCACTGAAACTTGCCGATATTGTGCAGTATCCCGTTTTAACCTATAGTCGAGGTTTTTCCGGTGGTGCACAGATCGGGCAAGCTTTTCAGGCAGAAGGGCTGAACGTAAGGTTTGCCGTGCGGGCAGCGGATACGGATGTGATTAAAACCTATGTACGAGAGGGGCTGGGCGTGGGGATTATTGCACAGCAGGGATATGATGCACAGCAGGATCAGGACTTGGGTGCCCGTTCACTGGCGGCGCTGCTTCCGGAGAATGAAACCTTTGTGGCCTGGCGGAAAAGTCAGGTACTGACGCCCGCTCAGCAGGCTTTTGTAAGCTTATTGCAAACACAGGAACCAACCGATGCATGAACTCTTGAATTTTGATCCATCCCATCGTGAGCCGATCGCCTTAATGGTCAAAACCTTGATTGATCGGCATCAGCAGCCAGCAAGGGATATCTTTATCCATGCGCTGGAAAGCCGATCAGAGCCGGAAATGAACTACTGGACGATTTTGACACTGGTAGAGACTTACGAGGTTGATCCCCAAGCCGCCATTGGACAGGATGCACAAGGTGAGGCGGTCAAGCCGTTGCATGCCGCCGTGCTGATGCAAAACCCAGGTGCACTGGCAGCGCTGCTGACACTGAAAGCCTATGAAGGCACTATGGTCGATCGCGATATCCAGCTGGCGGCACGGATGGCCAGCCAGCAGGAAGATCAGGCGCAGCTGGCGATTTTAATGAAACATGCCGAACAACAGGGGGCGCTGGAGCCTTTTATGCGTGCTTTACAAAACGTACCGGTGCAGTAGGGACACGCGATGATTGAGCTATATGTAATTGCCGGGCTGATTGTCGTGATGGCGGCCGTCACCGGGCTGTCTTTATGGCGCTTTGAAAAGAAACGCGCCGATCAGGCGGTGGCGGAGAACATGCGTCTGCAAAGCGAACAGGCCTCTCTGCAAGCCACACATGCTGCCTTAACGGAAAAACTCAGCACCTGTGAAGCCCAACTGGAAACAGCGCGGCAGCAGCTTACCCGGCAGGCGGAACAGCTGGGGCAGTTTGAAGCGGTCAAAACTCAGTTGCAAGCACAACAGCAGCAGTTGCACACAGCGGAAGACAAGCTCACCCGCCTGGGGTCGGAAAACGCCGATCTTAAAGCGCGCCTTGAGGAGCAAGCCCATCAGCATGCGCAGCAGCTTGAACTGTTGAAAGAGGCAAAAAAAGAGTTGGCCGAAGCCTTTGAAAATCTCTCCAACCGTCTGTATGAACAAAAGCAGCAGCAATTCAGCCAGCAGAGCCGCCAGCAGCTGGAAGCACTGCTCAAGCCTTATCAGCAGCAGCTGAGTCAATTTCGCAGCCGCATGGACGAGCTGCATGCGCAGCAGCAACAGAGCGTAGGCGTTTTGCAGGGCGAGCTGAAGCAGCTGAAAGCCTTGAATGAAACGCTCTCCAAAGAAGCCGAGGCGCTTACCCGTGCCTTGCGCTCGGAAAGTAAAACTCAGGGGAACTGGGGGGAGCTGGTGCTGGAACGGCTGCTGGAGGCGGCAGGCCTGCGTGAAGGCGAAGAGTTCACCCGGGAGCAAACCCTGCAAAATCGAGCCCGTCCTGATGTGATTGTCAACCTGCCTGATGGCAAGCATATCGTAGTAGATGCCAAGGTATCGCTTTCCGCTTATGCCGCCGCGCTGGAAGCAGAGGATGAACGTCAGCGCCAGGCAGAAGTTAAAGCACTGGTGGCCAGCATCAAACGTCATATTGATACCCTTGGCGAAAAACGTTATCACCAGTCCGGCGAGTTGAATGCACCGGAGTTTACCCTGATGTTTGTGCCCGTGGAAGGTGCTTATCTGATGGCACTGGAAGCAAGTCCGGATTTGCTGGAGTATGCCTATCAGAAAGAAGTAGCACTGGTCACACCGCCGACACTGCTGGTCACACTGAAAACGGTGAGCCACCTGTGGAAGCTGGCACATCAGGATAGGCGCATGCTGTCACTGATGGAAGAGGCGGGTAAGCTCCATGATAAGTTTGTAGACTTTATAAAAGACTTTCAGGAGATCGGCCAGCGGCTTGAGCAGGCACAGAAAGCCTGGAACAAAGCGGATAACAAACTCAGCACCGGTACAGGGAACCTGGTTCGCAGAGTAGAGAAGATCGGCCACCTGTCCGCAAGGGCGAAAAAGACCTTGCCTGAAAATCTGAGAGAATAAAATAGCTATCAAAATATAAATAACAATAAATATTGACAATCATTAACGGGGCACTATAATGACGCCTGAAGTTATTTAATTTATCAATCAATATTGCATCAATAATAGCCAAAAGGAGGAAGTTATGGCTTTGGAAAATCGTGAAGGGCAGCGTGTACCACAGGTAACGTTTCGTGTGCGCCAGGGTAACGAATGGGTTAACGTCACCACAGACGACCTGTTCAAAGGCAAAACCGTCGTCGCTTTTGCACTGCCGGGTGCGTTTACACCCACCTGCTCTTCGTCCCATTTGCCGCGGTATAACGAACTGGCACCAATCTTCAAGCAAAATGGCGTGGATGACATTCTCTGTATCAGCGTAAACGACACTTTCGTCATGAATGCCTGGGCGAAAGACCAGGAAGCGGAAAACATCACCATGGTGCCAGATGGCAATGGCGAGTTCTCTGAAGGCATGGGTATGCTGGTGGATAAATCCGATCTCGGTTTCGGTCTGCGCAGCTGGCGTTACTCCATGCTGGTAAAAGACGGTGTGATCGAAAAAATGTTCATAGAGCCGGATGTACCGGGCGATCCCTTTGAAGTCTCCGATGCCGACACCATGCTGGATTATATCGCTCCGAATGCACCACGCCCGCGTGTTGCCACACTCTTCACTAAAGAAGGCTGTCCTTTCTGCGCACGGGCAAAAGCCATGCTGGAAGATGCCGGCATCTACTATGAAGAGATTCCTGTAAGTAAAGCAGGTGTCAGCTCCCGTGCATTGCGTGCCGCCACAGGCCGTGATACGGTGCCGCAAGTTTTCATTGACGGTGCGCATATCGGCGGTTCGGACGACCTGGAAAAGTGGCTGCATACACATAAATAACCCCTGTACAGGTGGTAAAACAGCCATATTTCAGCCGAAATGAGCATGATTTTGAAATTTCGGCTTGCCAGAAAAAGGGGGAGACCCCTCAAACGCCCCAAAACGGGGCGTTTTGTTTTAAGATGCCTTAAAAATAAAAGGTGGAGAGATAACTATGAAATACGATTACGACTTAATCGCCATCGGCGCAGGCTCCGGAGGACTGTCCGCAGTGGAGAAAGCGGCTGAATTCGGCAAAAAGGTGGCGGTGGTAGAGGCCAAACACCTGGGCGGCACCTGTGTGAATGTCGGTTGTGTGCCTAAAAAAGTCATGTGGTTTGGCGCGCAGATTGCTGCAGCCATTGCCGATGCGCCGGATTTTGGCTTTGAGGTCACTTTGAAAGGCTTTGACTGGGCCACTCTGGTGGAAAAACGCCAGAACTATATCAAGATGATTAACGACTGGTATGCCGGTTACCTGAAAGATTTGGGTGTGGAAGTGCTGCAAGGCTGGGGTCAGCTGGTAGATACGCATACCGTAGAGGTGGACGGCAAGCGCTACACGGCGGAGACCATCGTGCTTTCACCCGGTGCGGAGCCGATTGTGCCACCAGTGCCCGGGGCAGAACTGGGGATCACTTCAGATGGTTTTTTCCAGCTGACGGAGCAGCCTAAAAATGTTGCCATTATCGGTGCCGGCTATATTGGGGTTGAGCTGGCGGGTGTATTTCGTGCCTTAGGCACGGGGGTCACCTTGGTTGATATTGCGCCGGAGCCTACGCCTCTGTTTGATGAGATGCTTAAAGAGCAGGTGAAAACCAACCTGCAGGCTGACGGTGTGGTGTTGAAAATGCCATTTCGCGTCACCGCCTTGGAAAAGGCTGAAGATGGTAGCCTGAGTGTGAAGGGAGAGCATGAAACCTTAAACGGTTTTGATCAGATTATCTGGGCAGTAGGACGTCGTCCGTTGACAGCCAGACTGGGGCTGGAGAATGTGGGGATTGAAACCAGCCGCGGTTATATCCCTGTGGACGAGTGGCAGCATACCGGTGTGGCCAGTATCTATGCTATTGGCGATGCAGCGGTGGGCTTTCCGCAGTTGACCCCCGTCGCCATTCGTGCAGGACGCTATCTGGCGCGTAGGCTGTATAACAATGAGCCGAACCTGAAGCTGGATCTGACCTATGTGCCCACGGTCGTATTTGCCCACCCACCTTTGGGGACGGTGGGATTGACCGAAGCGAAGGCGAGGGAGCAGTATGGCGATGCGGTAAAAGTCTATACCAGTATTTTCACGCCGATGCGGTATGCGTTTACCCATCACCAACCTAAAACAGCCTTGAAACTGGTATGTGTAGGAGAAGAAGAAAAGGTGGTGGGGATTCATCTGGCGGGAGATGCCGTAGATGAAATGCTGCAAGGCTTTGCCGTGGCAGTGCAGATGGGCGCTACCAAAGCTGATCTGGATGCCACCATTGCCATTCATCCGACCTCTTCGGAAGAGCTGGTGACCATGCGCTGAGCAGAACTAAAAAA
>CAYRSN010000058.1:0-5021 GCA_964427185.1 uncultured Piscirickettsiaceae bacterium
CGCACCGGATAAGCAGGTCAGAGCGCGTTTGCAAGCTCAGGTGTTGAATCTGTTTGAGGCAGGGTCATAGTGAATCGGCTAAAATGCGGTTTTAATTTTATGCAGTAAGTCATGTCTGTTTATACGCCGATTACCGCTGAACAGCTAACGAAGTTTATTACTCAATATGATGTCGGGCAGCTGCAAGCCTTTGAAGGCATCAGCGAAGGTATTGAAAATACCAATTATTTCGTGGATACGGAGCAGGGTCGCTATGTACTGACCATTTTTGAGCAGCATACCTTCGATGAATTGCCCTATTTTCTGAATATCATGGCTTTTATGGCCGAGCACGCAATCCCCACCGCCCACCCTATTGCCGACCGGCAGGGAAAGTATCTCAATATGCTGCAAGGCAAGCCTGCCGCACTGGTAGAACGGCTGAATGGGCGGGGTGTGGTGCAGCCTACCGTGCATCAATGTGCCGTAATGGGCGAAACTCTGGCGCGTTTTCATCTGGCGGGTCGGGATTTTGACGGCTACCGCGCCAACGACCGGGATCTGGCCTGGGCGCAGCACACTTTTGACGAAATTGAGCCACACTTAAGCGAAGAAGACCGCACACTTTTGCAGGAAGAGCTGGCGTATCAGGCTCAGCAGGACTGGGCACATCTGCCGCAGGGGGTAATTCATGCGGATTTGTTTACGGACAACGCCCTGTTTAACGGAGATAAACTGGCGGGTATTATCGACCTCTACTACGCTTGCAATGCGCCCTGGCTGTATGATCTGGCGGTGATGGTCAATGACTGGGCGCGGAATGGGGACAATACCTATGATCTGGATAAAGTCCGCGCCATGATGCAGGGCTATCAGCAGGTGCGGCCGCTGACTGAATTGGAGCAGACAGAATGGCCGGCTGCCCAGCGCATGGCGGCACTGCGCTTCTGGCTGTCACGCCTGAAAGATAAGGTGTTGCCACGAGAAGGGGAGCTGACCATGATCAAAGACCCGGATGTATTCAAACAGGTGTTGCTGCACCACCGACAAACCCCTCTGCCGCTGTCATGAATAAGCTATCTACCGATCAAGCAGTTGAAAGATTGCAACAGGGTGCCATCATTGCTTACCCCACAGAAGGGGTTTATGGTCTGGGCTGTGATCCTTTTAATGAACAGGCAGTACTTAACCTGTTGAAATTGAAGCAGCGCCCCATTGAGAAAGGGCTGATACTGGTGGCGTCGGATCGAGCACAGATTGACCCGTTGATAAACTGGGAAGGTATTGATGCGGATCGAATATGGGCCGACTGGCCAGGTGCGGTAACCTGGACGCTGCCTGTAAAAGCAGGTCAGGTGCCTGGATGGATCCGCGGGCGGTTTGATACGGTCGCTATTCGCATCAGTGCTCACCCTACGGTACAAGCGTTGTGTACGGCTTTTGGTGGTGTAATGGTTTCTACAAGTGCTAACCCGGCAGGTGAGCCGCCCGCCTTATCCTGCATGCAGGTCGCGGCGTATTTTTCCGATAGGCTGGCAGGGTGTGTCAGCGGGCAACTGGGTGGGCAACAAGGCCCGACACCCATTTATGATGCCCGCACTGGTGCAGCTTTACGTTAGGCTTCGCCGCCACCTTCTTTGCTTTCAAACTGACTGTGCGCATTGGCCAGATACTGGTCAAACAGGAAAAGTGCTTCACCGGCGTTTTCACCGTTGTAGCCCATGATACGCGCCTTATCCAGTACGGTCATGAACAGGGCTTCTTCCTCATGCTGCTCGGCGATGAACCACTGGATGAAGTTGAAAGTCTTGTAGTCCTGTTCAGCAAAGCTTTTTTCCGCAATGTTTTTGATCATGGCGGTGACTTTCTTTTCATGCTCAAAGGCCGCATTGATCACTTCCAGCAGGTTGTCGTAACAGGGCTTGGGCGCTTCCAGCGCGCCCAGTTTGACATGTTGGCCGGACTCGATCAGATAATCAAAAATGCGATCCCGATGCGCTTCTTCTTCCTGACTGTGAATACGGAAAAACTGCGCCGCACCGTCCAGCCCTTCGGCTGCTGCCCAGGCGGACATCTGCAGATATTTGTAAGCGGCATCCTGTTCCGCAGTGAATTGATTGTTCAGCAGTTCATACATGGTGTTGGATAACATGGTGTGCCCTCCTTGGTTTAGGTTCTATATTGGCATTTTTATAGATTTTTTTCAACCTTTTTTTGCTTTTAGATAGAGAGGGTAAACCTTTTTGGCGATTTTCTGCAGCGTTTTTATGCGTGTTTCACTGGATGGATGGGTGCTGAGAAACTCCGGTGGGCTGTCGCCGGCAACGGCTTGCATTTTTTTCCAGACGTTTACGGCGGCATAGGGATCGTACCCTGCCCGCGCGGCCAGCTCTACGCCAATTTTGTCTGACTCGGTTTCATGCAGGCGGGAAAAGGGCAGGCCGACAGTGACCTGATAGAGCATACCGGCCAGATTACGGCTGCCACTGTCCAGCCCTAACAGCGTTGCGCCAAGATCCAAAGTGATATTTGCTGCCATGGCTTGAGAGGTACGTTCCCGTGCATGTTCCCGCAGGGCATGGGCAATTTCGTGGCCAAGAATGGCAGCCAGTTCATCATCGGTAAGCTTCAGTTTCTTCACTAATCCTGAGTACACCACGATTTTCCCGCCGGGCATACACCAGGCGTTCAGCTCAGGGCTGTCAATCACATGCACTTCCCATTGCCAGTTGGGTGCATCTTTACGGAAATAGCGAGTCTGGGGAATCAGTTCTTTTACGATACGCTGTACCCGTGCCACCAGTTGTGGATCCGTGTCCAGCTTTTTCTTTTTGGCGGCATCCTGCAGTACGGCCTGATAGCTTTTCTGAGCAGCCTTCTCCAGCTCTGACTCAGAAACCAGCATCAGCTGAGAGCGTTTAACGCCTACTGCGCCGGAATCGGTTGTTTTTGTAGTGGCACAGCCCGAAACGGCCAGCACACCGCTTAAGCTCAGTAAAAACAGGCTTTTTTTCAATATCGAAAAAATTGAATTTGAAAAAAGATGGGAGACCCTTTCTACAGGAGAATTTTTTGAGTTCATTTACATTCCCTCCTAAAATTGCCAGATCAGTTTATCTTAGGAGTAAGTGATGGATTTGCAAGCGGTGAAGGATTACCTGCTTTCTTTGCAGGAGGATATCTGTGCGCAGCTGGCGGCGGAAGACGGTAAGGATTTTATCAGAGATGCCTGGAAGCGGGAGCAGCCGGAGGGCGAAATGCAGCTGACAGGCGGTGGGATTAGCTGTGTGCTGGAAGAAGGAAATGTCATTGAAAAAGGCGGGGTAAATTTCTCCCATGTGAAAGATGCCAAGCTACCGCCTTCGGCCACAGCACACCGCCCGGAGCTGGCAGGGCGCAGCTTTCAGGCCATGGGCGTGTCGCTGGTGATTCATCCCCGCAATCCTTACGCGCCCACCAGTCACGCTAATGTGCGTTTGTTTGTAGCGGAAAAGGAAGGTGAAGCGCCGGTGTGGTGGTTTGGCGGCGGCTTTGATCTGACCCCCTTTTATCTGTTTGAGGAGGATGCCCGTTTCTGGCATGAGATTGCCAAATCCGCCTGTGAACCTTTTGGTAAGGAGGTTTATCCTCGCTTTAAGAAATGGTGCGATGAATATTTTTATCTTAAACATCGAGGGGAAACCCGCGGTGTAGGCGGGCTGTTCTTTGATGATCTGAACGAGTGGGATTTCGATACCTGCTTTGCCTTTATGCGTGCGGTAGGGGATGCTTATATCGAGGCCTATCGTCCCATTCTGGCACGGCGTAAGGATATGTCTTACGGGGAGCGGGAGCGTAACTGGCAGCTGATCCGCCGCGGTCGCTATGTGGAGTTTAACCTGGTCTATGACCGCGGCACCATCTTTGGCTTGCAAACCGGCGGGCGTACGGAATCCATTCTCATGTCCATGCCGCCGCTGGCTGCCTGGAAATATGACTATCATCCGGAGCCGGGAACGGAGGAGGCTGAACTGATTGAAACCTTGAAGCACCCGCGGAATTGGCTACTGTTTGATGAATAAAGTGCGGCTGGATAAGTGGTTGTGGGCGGCGCGGTTTTTCAAAACCCGCGCCGTGGCCACGGAAGCCATCAAAGGCGGTAAGGTCAAGCTCAATGGCCATAGTGTCAAACCGAGCAAAACGATTAGCGAGGGAGATGCGCTGGAAATCACCCAGGCACACCGCAAGGTATGGGTGAAAGTGGTCGTCCTTTCCGATAAACGCGGCCCTGCGGAAGTAGCTCAGACACTCTATACGGTGGAAAAGGAAGTGCTCAACCAGCGTAAGCCCGACCCTGCCATGGCCTTGGCCGGGTTTCGTGAGAAGGGTAAAGGCCGTCCCACCAAGCGGGAGCGGCGCCAGATTAACCGCTGGAAGGGTGAGTGATTATTTTTTCTTATCCGTTTTAGAAAAGTTTTATTGGTATTGAAAAGATAGTGGCGTTATAGTCAATCATATTCGTTTTTCCTAATATTTTTTGACTAAAAGGAGTGGTGTGATGAAGGTGATGTGGAAAGCTGCCGTATTAACAGGGATACTGGCTTCAGCACAGGCTTATGCGTTACAGGTGCCGGGTCCGCTGGTGGATGCCAAATGGGTGAATCAGCATAAGAATGAAGTGGTGATTCTGGAGCTGACTAAAAAATCCGACAAAGCTAATATTCCTGGAGCCATTGCCTTTGACAGTAAAAAAATGCGGGTTAAACGCATGGAAGAAGGTGTGAAAGGCCAAGGGCTGGTGCCGAGCAAAGCACAGTTTGAAGCGCTTGTGCGTGCCGCAGGCGTGGACAATGGGGATGCAATCGTTATCGTGGATGCGGGCAAGAGCGCTTCAGATGCCGCCAATGCTGCGCGTTTATACTGGCAGTTCAAGTATTTCGGCTATGATAATGTCACCATTTTAAATGGCGGCGAGAAAGCCTGGAAAAAAGCTAAGCTGCCTTATAACAAAAAGGCAATAAAGGCTGTTGCGGCTGAAAAAGGCAACTGGACAGCTGGAAAAA
>CAYRSN010000059.1:0-4615 GCA_964427185.1 uncultured Piscirickettsiaceae bacterium
CAGCTGGGCTTCATTGGCATCGTTTATTTTTATCTGCTCAAATTGGAGCGCCACTGGCATCAACAGGCAGCACCGCTGGTCGGTGCACACCCTTGGTGGTGGGCGGTTCAATTGCTTTCACTGGGCGCACTGCTGACCTTAATTTACCTGCACAAGCCTTGGTCCATCGCCACAGTGTTTCCTTACCTTGGTATCCAAGTGCATGATTTACTGCCCGAAGCCTTATTTGAGTGGGCGTTTTGGGACTATGCCTCCCTGATGAGCGGCCAACTTGAACGTGCTCCACTGGATGCGCCTGTGTTTCTAATGGCCACTGGCGTGGTGCTGGGCAGCCTGCTGGTGACACTGCTAAAACCTGAGCGCACGGCTGTGCGTCCTCGCATCACACTGCCCACGCTTTTACGTGTAACCTCAGGTGGTGTGCTCATGGGCTTTGGTGCCCTTATCAGCTATGGCTGCAATATCGGTGCACTGTTCAGCGGCACGGCAAGCGGCAGCCTGCACGGCTGGCTCTGGCTGCTGGGGTCATTAGGCGGGTTTATGCTGGCCAGCAAAGGCTTTGCATGGACAGCCAGAACGCGATAACCATGCTTTAAAAACATGCTCCCATTGTGCTCAGGCAAAGCTGCCAGCTGCATAGCCGCTGCTCCATGCCCACTGAAAGTTATAACCGCCCAGCTGGCCGGTGACATCCATGACCTCGCCCACAAAGTAAAGCCCGGGCACTTGGCTTGCCATCATGGTTTTGCTGGAAAGCGCCCGGGTATCCACTCCGCCCAAGGTGACTTCCGCCTTGGCATAACCGGCCGTCCGAGCAGGATACAGACACCAACAGCTCAGCTGCTCTGCCAACTGGCATACGGCTGAATCAGTCAGGGTATCCAGCCGCTGCGGCCAGCCCATCTGTTCAATCCACACCTGTGCAAATCGCCGCGGTAACTGCTGCTTTAACCAGGTATGCAGGCTGCGACCATCGCGCTTTAAGGCAAGCAATGTCTCCACCAGTGCCGTATGGGGAAACAGGTTTAATGTAATCGGCAGGCCTTCATGCCAGAGACAGGAAATTTGCAAAATTCCCGGTCCACTTAGCCCCCGATGCGTCATCAGCACCGGCTCCTGAAAACAGACCTTGTCGCAACAGACTTCCGCCTGCAAGGAGAGCCCGCTCAATGCACCGTAACGTTTTTGCCAGCGAGTATCCATTTCCAGCGGCACCAGTGCTGGCCGTGTAGGCACCAGCGGCAGCGCAAACTGCCGGGCAATACGATATCCGAAATCACTGGCACGCAGTTTGGGAAAAGACAGCGCACCTGTGGCAATAATCAGGCTTTCGCTCTGCCAGGTTCCCTGGTTAGTTTCCACCATAAAACCGCCTGAAATCTGCCGAACCTTATCAATCCGCACGGACTGATGACGCACAACACCCACCCAGTCGCATTCTGTCAGCAGCATGCGGGTAATGTCACTGGCCTGATGCCGACAGTAAAGACGACCATGATCCCGTATCTCATATGCAATGCCGTGGCGTTCCACCATGGCAATAAAATCTTCATTACTAAAGCGTGACAGGGCGGATTTCACAAAGTGAGGATTTTGCGTGTAGTAATGGGCAAACGAAACATGGAGATTGGTGAAATTGCACTTGCCGCCACCAGAAATACGAATCTTAGCAGCGGGCTTTGGCGCATGATCCAGCACAATAACCTTTCGCCCACGGTAGCCCGCGGTGAGGGCACTCATCAAGCCTGCTGCCCCGGCACCGATTACCAATACATCACAGAGATTCAAAGGCTACGCCTCGACGTTTGGCCTCTTCCACAATGCACCGAATACCCGTCTCTGCACGCTCTGACCGCCCTTCTACGCCCAGCTCAATGCTACGGCGGCCGTCCGGCTCAATACGCGGTAGCGAAAACAAGCGCAAATCAGGAAAATCCTGCTCAAACTGGCGCATGAAATCCAGCCACTGGGCTTCAGAGGTATCTTCCAAACGCACCACCTTCTCCACGGTTTGCGGACGGCTCAGGTCGGCATAATAGTGTTCCAGCAGCCACTCAGTCATCGGCTGCGCCATCTGGGGAAAGCCGGGCATAAAGTGATGATGCCCGCCGCCGGGCAAATCCAACAGGCTAAAACCAGGGACTCGGTTGAAAGGATTGGGAATCAGCGCCGCTCCTTGTGGCAGCTCTGCCATCAGCACACGATGAGGGTATGCCTCTTCTCCAAACTGGGCTTCAATGGCCTTGACCGCCTCAGGGTGCCGCACTAGCGGCACCCCCAGCGCACGCGCTGCACACTGACGGGTACGGTCATCCGGCGTGGCACCAATGCCTCCATGGCAGAAGACAATTCCCGGGCGCTGGAAAGTTTCCCTCAGGGTTTCTGTCAGCAGAGCAGGATCATCTCCCACAATACGCACCCAGTCCACCTTTAAGCCGCGCGGGTTAAGCAGTGCGATCAGGTTATGCAAGTGCCGATCTTGACGACGCCCAGAAAGGATTTCATCCCCAATCACCAACAAACCTATGTTACCCTGCATGGCTGTCTCCTGTTTTTTATGGCATTATAGCCGCCATGCATACCCCTTCTGTAATCCTTTCTATTGCCGGCTTTGACCCCAGCGGCGGTGCGGGCATTTTGGCGGATATCAAAACCATCCATGCCTTAGGTGGCTATGGGACGGCCGTCATCACCGCTCAAACTGTGCAGAACACCTGCGGTGTGAAGCAGATCTGGCCAGAGCCGGTGGCGGGTGTGCAGGCGCAAATTGCCACGCTGTTTGAAGACTTACCCATTGTCGCCGTGAAAATCGGCATGCTGGGTACAGAAGCGATGGCGAAAGGAGTACTTGAAGCACTGACAGATTTTACAGGGCCTGTGGTAGTCGATCCGGTGTTGAAAAGCACCAGCGGACACCCTCTGCTGCAGACACAAGGCTGTGCCTTCAAGCAGCTGCTGCGACGCGCCACACTTATGACTCCAAACCTGATAGAAGCCGAACAACTGGCACCTGGCTGCTCTGCGCAACAACTACCGCATTATTTCAACACAGCTGTACTGTTAAAAGGCGGACATGGCCAAGGCCACCGTTTGGAAGATCAACTGCTGCTGCCAGAAGGAAAAACTGTACGTTTTTGCCATCCTCGCATTGACACCCTTAATACCCACGGTACCGGCTGTGTACTCAGCAGTGCCATTGCCACATTGTTGGCACAACAGGTGCCTCTGACACAGGCGGTTGAAACCGCCATTGAGTGGCTGCATAAACGCCTACAAGCGGCACATTGGCAACTGGGGCATGGCCAAGGCCCCATCCCGCTTACTCGCTGATTTTCTCCACCGCCGCTTTGGCTTTTTCTACTGCGGATTTTACATCTTCAGTAGCTTCCTGGCTAACCCCCAGGGCGGATTTCAGCTGATCCCCCCATTCCGCCAGTACCTCTACGCTATACTGCAGCATTCCAAGCACATCCATGGCCACCGCTCTGGCATCCAGCCAGTCAAATAAAATCAATACGGCAACGGCAATCAAAATCCATATTAAACCGAATAAACATCTCACAGCGCATTTCCTTTCTGCTCATAAAATACCCTATACTCCTCCAGCAGATAATCTACCACTTTTAGCTGAATATCTCTGGCGATCTCCTGCATGACACGCAACTGCGCAAGCTGTGGGGTGGTGCCCCGCCCCTCAACCTCCAACATATACATGGCAAAAGGTGCCGCCTGGGCATCAGACAGTTTCAGGTTCAAGTTGTAAAGAGCCTTAAAACCAGAATCATCCTGCTCAATCATCTTATCCTGCAAGTCATAGATAATTATCAGATCCGCCGGGCGTGTGGAAATCAGCTCAAATCCCAGCTCCACCATAGCAGAGGAAAGCATGTTTTCAAATTCTGTCTGTTTTTCGATATCCGTATCCACTTCAATCACAAAATCACGGCTCTGTTGCACAATATGCCGCATCAACCTGTCTGCCATACGATCCCACTTGGTTTCTACACTACTGGGATCCAGACGCCAGATCATCTTCCTGATCTGAATACGATGCAACAAAAACGGCAGTGCCGGCAGCGCCGCTCGCAGTTTAAGAAGCGCATTGACATTATCCGGCACTCGCTTAAAGTGCAAAATCTCCCGATCCAGTTGTTCCAGCCGTGTATTCAGCTGCGCCAGCCAGGCGATATGATCCAGCTCCACCTGTACATCCAGCGTATTACCAACGGGCAGATAAGTTTGCTGCACCACCCTTACCGAAGGATCAAGCGTTAAAGGTGCCCAATGCATCTGCTGCAAAGCCAACTTCAACACCCGAGGAAAAGTTTCCAACTTCTGTGCAACATCCTGCTCACTTTTGGCCTGAATTTCCGCTTTTAACTGCTGAGTAGCCTGCTCAACTACCCGTTGTTTTTCTTCCTCTGTGGGCTGTTGTTCAAAATGCCGTGACAGACGTACCGTATCCAGCCTCTGCTGCTGTGCTGCAAAAGCGGCTTCATCCGTTTTTGCACCACCTTGAAACGCACACCCGCTTAAAAGCAACACACTCCCCAGCCCCACTAATCCCAGCCATTGACCTTTCATCAGCACGCCATTCCCAAAAATTTAATTTAAC
>CAYRSN010000060.1:0-4539 GCA_964427185.1 uncultured Piscirickettsiaceae bacterium
TTTTGATGGCTTAGATTGTTTTAGGAGAGGCTGACTGAATACATTTTGCGGTACCCGGCGAGAGTGTTTGCCAGTCGTCAGGGAGAATCAGGTGGCTCATGGCGCAGGTAGATAGGTGCGCATGTTCGTCATTATCAGTAAGCCAGGCAAGGAGCTGTTCCAAACCTGGGTTGTGGCCAATGATCGCTGTGCGATAAATATGTGAAGGAAGTTGTTTGAGGGCTGTGATAAGAGTATCCAAGTCTGCGTTATAGAGGGCGGCAATGGTTTGATGAGTGGGGTGCGGTGGATCCCAATGCCGCATCAGGCGAGTGAGTGTCTGCTGAGCACGGGTGGCGGGGGATACGAGGATGTGCTCAGGAATGAGTTTCTCGTTTTGAAGCCAGTGTCCCATTTTGCAGGCTTGTTTTTTGCCTTTTTCTGCCAGAGGACGTTCAATATCTGGAAGCGTTTCATTTGACCAATCTGATTTGGCGTGACGAATAATCAGCAGTTCACGGAGTGGTTGAGGCATGATTCAGTATTCTACTCCATACTGTTTACGATAGGTTTGCATGGCGGTTAAGACATTTGCATACTTGTGTGGGGATTGTGCCAGGTAGTCTATGATGTCACTCAGGGTGATAATACTGATGACGGGAATATTGAATTCCTGCTGGAGCTCCTGAATGGCAGAAGTTTCACTTTGCCCTTTTTCCATTCGGTCTAAGGCGACAACAATGCCTGAGGGCTGTGCGCCATGGGCTTGAATCAGCTCGATGGCTTCCCGAATGGCGGTGCCAGCTGTGATGACATCATCTAAAATCAGTACACGCCCTCTGAGTTCAGCCCCGACAAGCAGGCCGCCTTCTCCGTGGTCTTTCTTTTCTTTTCGGTTAAAGGAGAAAGGGACATCAATCTGGTGGAACTCACTGAGCGCCATAGCGGTGGTTGCAACCAGTGGAATGCCTTTGTAAGCGGGCCCGAATAGAACGTCATATCCTAAGGTGCTGTTGGCAATGGCGCTGGCGTAAGCTCGTGCCAGTTGACTGACCTGGTTACCAGTGTTGATTAGCCCGGCATTGAAGAAATAAGGGCTTGTGCGACCAGATTTAAGGGTAAAGCTGCCAAGTTTTAATACGCCGGCTTCTAACAGGAACTCGATGAATTTTTCACGGGTCATTTGCTATCCTCTTTTTTCTCATTTTGCATGAATTGCTTGAGTTGTGCAATTTCTTGAGGCCAGAGGGCAGGGTCTATGGTTTCTAAAATAAAGGGGCGCTCATCCCAGCGAGTGTCTTGCATGAGTTTTTTGAAGGGTGCCCAGCCCAAGTGTCCGGCCCCCAGACTGTGATGGCGGTCTAAACGACTGCCCAAATCGCCTTTTGAGTCATTGATGTGGAAAGCCAGCACTTTGTCTTGGCCGACTGTTTGACACAGAGTTTCTGTGACTCGGTCATATTCATCCCGCAGGTTGTAGCCCGCAGCCCAAGCATGACAAGTATCTATGCACACGCCAATACGTTCCTGCTGATGTACCAGCGCCATAATATCTGCCAAATGTTCAAATTTATAGCCGATATTGCTGCCTTGGCCGGCGGTATTTTCAATAACAGCGATCACCTGCTCTGTTTCTGCCAGCGCCAGGTTGAGGGCATGTCCAATGCGCTGGATGCATTCGGATTCGCTAATTTGGCGCAGGTGGCTGCCTGGGTGGAAGTTGAGCATGCGAATGCCCAGTTGTTCGCAACGTTTTAGTTCGTCAATAAAGGCACGGAGCGATTTTTCCCACTTTTCTTGATCTGGATGTCCCAGGTTGATCAGGTAGCTGTCGTGGGGAAGAATCTGTTTGGTGCCATAGTCAAAGTTTTGGCAGTGTTGTTTAAAACGCTGGATTTGTTCATCAGTGAGGGGTTTAGCTTGCCATTGGCGCTGGTTTTTGGTGAAGAGTGCAAAGGCTGTTGCACCGATTTCATGGGCTCTGATGGGAGCTTGTGCCACGCCGCCTGCAGCTGAAACATGGGCGCCGATGTATTTTTGCATAGAGGTATCCTGTAGTTGGCATAAGGTTTGCCATAAGCATAGCATAAGCTGATATATGACAAGATTTTGACAGGAGGTATGCATGGCTATTGACCTATCATCCGTTGATCCCTTAAAGCCTAAAAAAGAACTGCTGGAGGCGGCTATGGCGCAGCAGCAACGGGGGCCGTTAGGGGGGATTAAACTTAAGGATATGTTGGAAACCTCATCGAAAGAGGGGGAGATTCCTGTGGATTTACAGTGGCTGGTGGAAGATAAAACCGCTATCCATGATTTAGTGCGACAGATGGATGCCAGTATTGGGGAGTTGGCACATAAGCTGCGGCATGCGCAAACAGTGATGGATAATGGTAACCGCCAGCTGGAAAACCAGCAAAAGCTGCTTTATAAGCAGTTAAAGACGTTGAATAACCTGTTAAAAAAGCAGATTGATGGGTTTGAACGCATTAACCGCAAAGTAGAAAAAATATCAATTGCAGAAAATACGGTATTGCCTCAGCTGGCGATGGGGATTGTCGGTGGGATTGTGGCAGGGGTGACGGTAGCCGTCTGTCTGCCATGGGTACAGCTGTTGATGGAGCGTTTGTAACGCCCCCCTCTTTTATTTTGTGCAGGCTTCGTAGAGAATGCGCATAGGAGGTCTGCATGCATTCTTATCAAGTCATTTCGTTAACGCCCCAGACAAAAAAAGGGGCAGAAAAAACCGTTTACTGCCTGAAGCTGATCTGTGCAGAAGACTATGCGCCGGGGGATTGGCTGATGGTACAGCCGGAAAACCCTGATGATATTGTCAATGATGTGCTGGAGGCTTTGTCCCTGAATGGGGAAGCAACACTCAGGTTACGTCGCCTAGGTGAAATGAGTGCATACCGTGCACTCAAGCGCCATCTGGAAATAACCTTGCTGGATCCGGCTGCACTGTATCGTCTTCAGCGAGAAGAGGGTATCGGGGGGTGGCCCGACCGTCAGGCGATTGTTACTTATGCGCAAGGTAAGAATCTGTTGGATTATCTGAATGACTTTCCGGCAGCACAAGCCTTAGGCGTGCGCCTGTTAGACAGGCTTTCGCCTTTGGCACCGCGTTTCTATTCTGTTGCATCTTCCCCTTTGGCGACAGCAGGTGAGCTCCATGTGCTCTTTCGAGTTATGACACATAGTGTTCGCGGAAAATGTTATGAGGGTGCGGCAACCTCCATGATGGCGCGGTTAGCACCCGGAGATGTCTTGCAGGGAAAAATACAGGCTAACCCTCATTTTAAATTGCCTGAGAATGAGGCAGTGCCGGTGATTATGATTGCCTCAGGTGTCGGGTTGGCACCTTTTATGGGGTTTATTGCACACCGGGCTGCCCGGCAGGCCAAAGGTGAAAACTGGCTGTTTTTTGGGGAAACATCACGGCATAGGACATTTTTATGTCAGCAGCAGCTGGAGCACTGGCAGGCACAGGGTGTTTTAAAATTGACAACGGCTTTTAGCCGGGATCAGGCAGAAAAGGTTTATGTTCAGCACAGGCTGCAGGAAGCCGCACAAGCCTTGTGTGAAAGAGTGGATGAAGGCGCTTATCTTTATCTTTGCGGGGATAAGCATAAGATGGCGCCAGAGGTGCTAAAAACGTTGAAAAACGCTCTGGGCGAGGTGCGGTTTGAGGCTTTAAAGGCCGAAAAACGCCTGCAATTAGACGTTTTTTGAAAAATTTTCGCTGCAAAAAAAGAGGGGAGACCCCCCTTTTAAGGAAAAATCAGATGGTATGGCAGGCTTTAGTTAGAGCGGCACTGGATTTAAAAGAAGGCAAGATTTTGATGAAACTGGCCATTCCGCTGGTGGCGGGGGTTGTGCTGGTTTCTATATTGGGGTATGGCTTGTTTGGGTTTGTGTTAACCAGTGATTGGCTGGCCCAATCCGCGTGGGTGCAGGCGCTGACAAGCTGGGTGGCGGAGACGGAGCAGACGATTTCTGGTATTCCTTTGATTGGTGCGTTGCTGGTGTGGCTGTTAAGTGCTGTGGTTACTGTGACAGCTGGTGTGTTAGGGGTTTTGCTGGGAAGCTATCTGGTTTTGTTATTTGCAATGGTCATTGCTGGGCTGATGACGGATGCTCTGGTTAAGACGGTGCATGATTTGCACTACCCTGAAGTAACGTATCATGGGCACGGCAGTATGTGGCGGCTTTTAATGCAGGTGGCCGGTTATGGGTTGGGTATTTTGTTATTGTTAGTTGTGACCTTGCCGATTCTATTTGTGCCGGGATTGAATGTGGTGTGGTTCTGGTGGCTGGGATTTTTGTTTTTCCGTTACAGTATGTTGCTGGATGTAGGGAGTGTGATACTGCCGCAAGAGCGATTTGAGCGAGAAAAACCCTTTATGAATTGGGCTCCGACATGGATACTGCTGGTATTCTACGGATTATCCATGCTGCCGGTACTGAGTTTGTTGGCATCTATGCTTGCGGTGATTGCGCTATCCCATTACTTTTTTATGCGGCTGAAGGCGGAGCAGGCAGCTTAGGTGATATCTTTAT
>CAYRSN010000061.1:0-4164 GCA_964427185.1 uncultured Piscirickettsiaceae bacterium
TTATTTTTTCAGGTAAATTTCACCACCTTTTTCACGGAACTGCTCAGCCTGCTGCTTCATGCCCACCTCAACAGCCACACCGAGATCCTTAAAGCCTTGCTCCGCAGCATAGTCTCGAATATCCTGCGTGATCTTCATGGAGCAGAACTTAGGACCACACATGGAGCAAAAATGCGCCACCTTGGCAGACTCACGGGGCAAGGTTTCATCGTGATACGCCCGCGCGCGATCCGGATCAAAACCAATATTGAACTGATCATACCAGCGAAACTCAAAACGCGCCTTGGAGAGCGCATTATCTCGAATCTGCGCCCCAGGGAAACCTTTTGCCAAATCTGCTGCATGAGCAGCGATCTTGTAGGTGATCAACCCCTCTTTTACATCTTCACGGTTAGGCAGCCCCAAGTGTTCCTTAGGTGTCACATAGCAGAGCATGGCCGTACCATACCACCCGATCTGCGCAGCCCCAATGCCAGAAGTAATATGATCATATCCAGGTGCCACATCCGTCGTCAGCGGCCCCAACGTATAGAAAGGCGCCTCATAACACTCTTTCAGCTCCTTATCCATATTCTCCTGAATCATCTGCATCGGCACATGTCCAGGCCCCTCAATCATCACTTGCACATTGTGCTTCCATGCAATCTGTGTCAGTTCTCCAAGTGTGCGTAATTCAGCAAACTGCGCTTCATCGTTTGCATCGTAAACCGAACCCGGCCGCAAACCATCCCCCAGCGAAAAGGTCACATCATAGGCCTTCATAATTTCACAAATTTCCTCAAAATGCGTATAGAGGAAATTTTCCTTGTGATGATGCAGACACCACTTCGCCATAATAGAGCCACCACGGGAAACTATCCCGGTCAAACGGTTAGCCGTCAGCGGGATATAACGCAGTAGCACGCCCGCATGGATGGTGAAGTAATCCACACCCTGCTCTGCCTGCTCAATCAGCGTATCTCTGAAAACGTCCCAGGTAAGATTCTCAGCGATACCATTCACCTTTTCCAGTGCCTGATAGATAGGCACAGTACCAATAGGAACAGGCGAATTGCGGATAATCCACTCCCGCGTTTCATGGATATTTCGCCCAGTGGAAAGATCCATCACAGTATCCGCCCCCCAGCGGGCAGCCCAGATCATCTTCTCCACTTCCTCTTCAATGGAAGAGGTGGTGGCAGAGTTGCCGATATTTGCATTTACCTTGGTGCGAAATGCACGGCCTATAATCATAGGCTCCGATTCCGGGTGGTTGATATTGGCCGGAATAACCGCACGCCCGGCCGCCACTTCCTGACGCACAAACTCAGGCGTAATCTCCTCGGGCATCTCAAATCCCCAGCTGTTACCCGGATGCTGACGCACAATATGCCCCATGGCTTTCATTTCCTGAAAGCGGCAGTTTTCCCGAATGGCGATATATTCCATTTCGGGCGTAATAATCCCGTTACGTGCATACTCCAGTTGCGTCACACACTTGCCTGCTTTGGCACGGCGCGGAATACGTAAATTAGGGAAACGAATCTGCTCAGTACGCTTATCCTGCATGCGCACATGGTGATACTCCGAAGAGAAATCCGTCAGCTGCTCTGTATCCTTCCTCGCTTCAATCCAAGGTGCCCGCAAAGGATGCAGCCCCTGATTAAAGTCAATTTCCACTTCGGGATCGGTATAAGGGCCAGAGGTATCATAGACAGTCAAAGGCGGGTTCGGCTCAAAACCACCGTCTGATAAGGGCGTATCACTCAGTTCGATTTCCCGCATTCCAACCTGAATATCGGGTCTGGACCCTTGTACATAGATCTTTCTGGAGGCCGGAAAAGGCTCCACATACGCCTGCTTTTTCTTTTCCAGAGTTTCTAATAGTGCGCTCATATGCTTCTCCTTAATAACTGTCTGAGCGCAAGATGTCGCGTGTAGCCCGCTTCATCTCGCTTTCCTGCGACCGAATTACCGGCATCAGGTTCTACGGGTATGCTCTCAGCCGATGCATCTATCAGCACCCCGAGCGATGAACAATTTAAAAATAGCTTCCCATTATACCCATGCTTACCAATGACCCCATACACTTTCCTTCATAGTGTCTATCATTCCAGGCAGTGCTATAATTGACAGTATTTGCATCACAAACAAAGGACTGATCATGCAATTCGATCAAGCCCGTTTCAACATGGTGGAACAGCAAATCCGCCCATGGGATGTTTTAGATCCTAAAATCCTACAACTCTTTTTGGAGACGCCGAGGCATCTGTTTGTGCCAGAAGAGGCTCAGGCACTCGCTTACATGGATTTGGAAGTACCGCTGGCACACAACCAAGTCATGCTCCCTCCAAAGGTGGAAGCTAAAATGCTACAAGCCGTAGATATAGATGAAAACGAAACCGTTCTGGAAATTGGAACAGGCTCCGGGTTCATGACCGCTCTGCTGGCGCAACAAGCAAAAAGTGTCACCACCGTAGAGTATTTCGCTGACCTAAGTGCAGCAGCACAAAAAAAGCTCACCGCCTATGACTATGACAATATCCACTATGAAGTTGGAGATGGGGCCTGTGACTGGCAGGATGGAAAAACCTATGATGTCATCCTTCTGACAGGCAGCAGCGCCGAAGTCCCAGAAGCACTTTTGAAAAAACTCGCATTAGGTGGGCGCATGATTGCCACTACGGGTCGCTCCCCTCTGATGGAAACCTGGCTGATCACACGTGTAGAAGACGAGAATTACGAATATGAACCCCTCTTTGAAACCGACATCCCCCCGCTTATCCATTGTGAGCCTAAAGAAACTTTCTCTCTTTAAACATTTACGCAAGCCTCTGGCAGGTGGACTCTTGTTCACCTGCCTGCTATCTCCGGCGCTCAACTTAGCTGCTTTACCCGACTTGGGCAGCAGCGCCCAACAAAGCCTTTCCTCAAGCGAAAAAATTACCTTAAAACAAGCTTTTATAAAAGCACTGTACAGTAGCCACAAGGTTAATACCAACCCCATCCTCAACCAGTGGCTTACAACACTCGGGCAACACCTGACACAGTTCAGCAACCTGCCCAATCCCCCCACCTTTTTACTCATCAACGACCCAAGCATTAACGCCTTTGCTGGCCCCGGCGGTGTAATTGGTATTCATAGTGGCCTGATCATGAAAGCACAAACAACAGGTGAAGTTGCCGCTGTCATCGCCCATGAATTAGGACACCTTCAGCAAAATCACCTGCTCCGCCGCGTACAAGGTGGCGACCGGGCACAGTTAACTGCTTTTGCAACCCTTCTGGCCGCCATCTTAATCGGACAACACGATCCACAAGCTGGCATCGCCACCTTATATGCTGGCAATAGCATCAATCTACAGCAACAGCTCGCATTCAGTAGAACACATGAAACCGAAGCAGACGCAGTGGGCATTGATATACTGGCTCGCACAGGCTTCAACCCAAATGCCATGGCCTCTTTTTTCAAAAAACTTGCCCGCGTAAGTGCACTGGAAGAAGCCACACCCGAGATTCTACGCACACACCCCACCAGCACACAGCGCATGGCTGCTGCCGAAAACCGTGCCTCAAAGCTCAAGACTGCCGCCCTCCAACAGCCGGCATTACCAGAAGCTGACTATCTGCCTTACATACAAGCCCTCCTGTCGCAGCCGCCTTACACACCAGCACAAACCTGTTTCATACAAAAGCTTTCTTTCCAAAATGATCTAAACTGTACACTTACTCTAAGCGGCTGGCTGGCGCACCTCTCCTCTCCTCCACAAAACATTCGCACAATCCGATACTTACTGGATCGCTACCCTCAAAATGTTGCACTACACCTGCGTTTGGGCTCCGAACTGCCTCAAACAGAATTTATTAGGCGCCTCAAAAGCCTGACAAACAGCCCATCCCCCTTAAATGTACTGGTACTTGAGACGCTTTCCGCTCAGTTAGCCAAACAAGCGCCCGAAGAAAGTAAACTCTACTCAGCTTGGGCCAAACTCGAACAAGGCTACAGACAAACCGCAAAGCGCATAATCAAAACCATAGATACTGCCAACCTCTCCCCACGAGCAAGACTCACACTCCAAGCGCTTGAAACACAAATAAAAGCGCAGCCCGGTACCCCCTTGCCCAAATAAAATTTTATTTTCACATTAAATATTGCTATGAGGTTATCTCCAAAAAGGCTTGTGT
>CAYRSN010000062.1:0-3864 GCA_964427185.1 uncultured Piscirickettsiaceae bacterium
CCTAGTAAAAACAACACGGCAAGTACAATCAGCAGTGCACCCAGCTCACCGCCGGGTAAGCTTTGCAAGCTTTCCTGAATGAGTTCATCCCCGCCCAGCCCGCGAAAGACCAGCGAGAAAAAGGCCGCGCCAATAAAGATCATGAAAATCATACTGGTGGTGGTCAGCGTATCGCGCATGGCGGTTTGTAGTCGCTTTAAAGAGAGTTGCTTTTTCAGCAATGCCAGAATCAGCGCGCCTGTTGCCCCTAAGGCGGCAGATTCTGTAGGGGTGGCGTAGCCGGCCAAAATAGAGCCCAGTACCAGTACGATAAGCGCCAGAGGCGGGAGCAGGCTGGTGATGACACGTTTAAAAAGCTCAGGTGTCCAGGTGATCTGTTTTCTGGCTGGTAGAGCTTCAGGGCGTATAAAGCTCATGCCTATCACATAGGCAAGATAAAACCCTACCAGCAGCACCCCGGGGAGAAAGGCGCCGGCAAACAGATCACCTACGGATAGGGGGTCAGGTGCAAAGTTTCCTTGTGCTAACTGTGCCTGTTGGTAGGCATTGGAGATGACATCACCTAATAGAATCAGCACAATGGAAGGTGGAATAATCTGACCCAAGGTGCCGGAGGCGGTAATAACGCCACCGGCCAGCTTTGGATCATAACCTTGGCGCAGCATGGCAGGCAGAGCCAGCACCCCCATGGTGACGACCGTGGCGCCTACAATCCCGGTGCTGGCTGCCAGCAGTGCGCCGACGAGAATGACAGCCAGTGCCAACCCGCCGCGCAGGCTGCTCATCACTTCGGAAAGCGTGCTCAGCAGTTCATCGGCGATACGGCTTTTTTCCAGAATTAGTCCCATCAGTACAAATAAAGGTACGGCAAGCAGTGTTTCATTATTCATGATGCCGTAAAGACGGCTGGGAATGCTGGAGAGAAAGTTCGGGTCAAACAGGCCTGCGGCTGTGGCAGCCAGAGCAAACAGTAAAGACAATCCGCCTAATACAAAAGCAACCGGGAAGCCTGAAAGTAAGGCTATAAACACCAGAGCAAATAAAAGCAGCGCCAGATATTCCATTACACATGCTCCCGTTCTTGTGCGGCTTGAACTTTGTGTTGAGCCCATAGCGGGGCGGCCAGTTCAGGGGCACGTAAGGTCAGCACATAAAGCGCCAGCCAGCTTAATGCTTGCAGCAGCATCAGCGCGGGCATAATCAGCAGTAGAGTTTTCAGCAGCCAGATATAGGCCAGTCCGGAGTCTTCTGTGGAACGCTCCTGAATTGCCCAGCTGGCGGCAACATAATCCCAGCTGATCCATAAGATAAAGCTGAACATGGGCAGTACAAACAGCAGTACCCCTAACAAGTTGATCCATGCTTGGGTGCGATCTGATAAAGCAGCATAAAAAATATCTACACGCACATGAGCATCTTTCATCCAGGTATAGCTTGCGCCCAGCATAAAGACGGCCGCGTGCATATAGATCAGGCTTTCCTGCAAAGCGATGGAGCCTGTGTTGAAACCATAGCGCAATACCACTACCGTGGTAGCGGTTAAAGCCAGCAACAGTGTCAGCCAGCTGGCTGCTGCTCCCAAAGTATTTTGCAAACGGTTTTGCCAGTGAATGAAACGCACAAGCACGGTAGTGCTCCCATCTTTTTAGTAAACGTGCTATTTTAGCGGGTATGGGCGTATATCGCATTCAAGTGGCCGTCCCAGGCCCTTTTTATCAGCCGCTGACTTATCTGTCTGCACAGCCACTTAAGGCGGGTGTGCGGGTGCGTGTCCCGCTGCGCAGCCGTAAGGTAATTGGTGTGGTGATGGGGGAGAAAGAAGGAGAAGGTACGCTGCCTGAAGACAGACTGAAACCGATTCAGACTGTTTTAGACAGTGAGCCGGCTTTGACACCATCACAGTTGGCGTTTATGGCATGGGTGGCGCGTTATTACCATGCACCGGTTGGAGAAGTGTTGCAGCTGTTTTTACCTCAGGCCTTACGGGAAGGGCAGACATTGTGGCGTCAGGGCGTGCACAGCTGGCGTCTGACTCAAGCGGGTCGTCAAGCCGACCTGGAAACGTTGGCGCAGCGTGCTGTGCGGCAGCGCAGGTTATTGCGTTGGTTTCAACAGCATGAGGCAGGCAGTGTCAGTGACCTGCGCGCCTGGATGCCTGATTATAGAGCTCCATTGAAGAAGCTGGAAGAAAAAGGATGGCTGGAAGCCTATACCCAGCCTTGTCTGGAAGCGAAGGCTTTACCGGTATTAAATCGACACCCTTTAAACAAGGCTCAAGCAGAAGCTGTGGAAAGGGTGGTACTGGGGGCTTTTGCTCCCGTATTACTTCAGGGGATGACCGGATCAGGCAAGACGGCCGTTTATCTGGCTTTGGCGGAAAAAGTCATTGCGCAAGGGCAGCAGGTGTTGGTCTTGGTGCCGGAGATCGGGCTGACACCGCAGATGGTTCAGCGGTTTGAGGCCTGGCTGCAGCAGCCGGTAGCCGTACTTCACTCTGGCCTGAATGCCGCTGAGCGTCATTGTGCTTGGACACAGCTGGCAAAGGGGGATATTCAGGTGGCGCTGGGCACACGCTCGGCACTGTTAAGCCGCTTTCAGAACCTTGGTTTGATTGTGGTGGATGAGGAGCATGATCCCTCTTATAAACAGCAGGAGGGTGTACGCTACTCCGCGCGGGATGCAGCAGTCTGGCTGGCAAAACATTTGAATATCCCGGTGGTATTGGGCTCTGCCACGCCGTCAATGGAGACACTGCAGCATGCGCGAAGCGGGCGTTATCAGCATTTAAAGCTGCATGAGCGGGCAGGTGGGGCAAGGCTGCCGCGCTTGAAACTGCTGGATATCCGCGGGGAAACGATTCAGGAAGGCGTTTCACGCCCGTTATATGCTGCCATGCAACAGCACTTGTCGGAAGGGCATCAGGTTATGCTGTTTTTGAACCGACGCGGCTTTGCGCCGGTGCTGATGTGCCATTACTGCGGTTGGCAGGCCGATTGCCCGGCGTGCAGCACTCATTTAACCTATCATGCTCAACCCTCTCATTTGCATTGCCATCATTGTGATTATCAGCGTCCCGTGCCTGAGCGTTGTCCGAATTGTGGCAGTGGCACATTGATGCCGGTGGGACAGGGTACAGCGCGCTTGGAAACTGTGTTACAGCAAAGCTTTCAAGTGCCTGTGGTGCGGATTGATCGAGACAGTACCCGCAAAAAAGGAGCGCTAGATGCTCAGCTGGCCCGCGTGCATGAGGGGAAGCCTATGATTTTGCTGGGCACGCAGATGCTGGCAAAGGGGCATCACTTTCCTCAGGTGACGCTGGTAGGGATGCTGGAAGTGGATCAGCGGCTGTTTTCGCCTGACTTTCGTGCACCTGAGCGACTGGCACAGCAGGTGATTCAGGTGGCGGGGCGTGCTGGGCGGGGTGAGCATCCGGGGGAGGTGCTCATTGAAACGCGACAGCCGGAACATCATTTATTGCAGGTGCTGGTGAATAAGGGGTATGAAGCATTTAGTGAGCAGGAGTTGGCAGTGCGCCAGTCGGTAGGGCTTCCCCCTTTTCAATATCAGGTATTGATTCGGGCACAAGCACATGAGCAGGAGGCGGGGCTGCTGTTTTTACAACAGTTATTGTCAAGTCTTACGGATACTGAAGTGGAGGCTTGGGGGCCGGCTTCTGCGCCGATGATCAAACGTCAGGGGTACTGGCGTTATCAGTTGCTGCTCCAGTCAAAGCACCGTGCACGTTTGCATCGGTGCCTTGATCAACTGATTGCACAGATGCATGCCATGCGTCAGTATTGTGTGCGCTGGTCAGTGGATGTGGATCCGCAAGATCTCTACTGAGTATAGGTGCAGAGTACCTAG
>CAYRSN010000063.1:0-3674 GCA_964427185.1 uncultured Piscirickettsiaceae bacterium
TCGCCTTAAGATGCGCCACCGGTACATCCAGCAAAGGTGGACCTTCCGGAAACTTAAAATTACAAAAATCCCCGCCACAGCAGCTCATCCGCACCCCCTGCGCCAATGCTATAATTGTCCGATTCAAATTTAACCGTCATTGAGGCTCATGAACAAGCACTTCGACCCCAAATCCATCGAATCAAAATGGTACCCCGAATGGGAAACAAAAGACTACTTCAAACCCCAACCCAGCCGTACCGGTAAGACCTACTCCATTGTTATTCCTCCGCCCAATGTCACCGGCTCTCTGCATATGGGGCATGCCTTTCAGGATACTGTCATGGATATACTCATCCGCTACCACCGCATGAAAGGCGATGAAACCCTGTGGCAGCCCGGCATGGATCACGCCGGTATCGCCACCCAGATGGTAGTCGAGCGCCTGATTGAGCGGGAAGAGGGCAGAAGCCGTCATGATCTGGGTCGGGAAAAGTTTGTGGAGCGAATCTGGCAGTGGAAGGAGGAATCCGGCTCCACCATCACCCGCCAGCTGCGCCGTATGGGTGCCAGCCCGGACTGGAGCCGCGAGCGCTTTACCATGGACGAAGGCTTGTCCAATGCGGTTAAGGAAGTATTCGTACGCCTGTATGAAGAAGGCCTCATCTACCGCGGCAAGCGACTGGTAAACTGGGATCCTGTCCTGCACACCGCCATCTCCGATTTAGAAGTGATCAGCGAGGAGGAAAACGGTCACCTCTGGCACTTCCGCTATCCACTTACTGACGGCAGCGGCCATCTGGTGGTGGCCACCACCCGCCCCGAAACCATGCTGGGCGACCAGGCCGTGGCCGTACACCCGGAAGATGAGCGCTACAAGCATCTCATTGGCAAGACCGTCACCCTGCCGCTGGTAGGACGGGAAATCCCCATCATCGCCGATGACTATGTGGATCCGGAATTCGGCACTGGCTGCGTGAAAATCACCCCAGCACACGATTTCAACGACTATGAAATCGGCAAGCGCCACAATCTGCCGATGCTGAACATTTTCACCATCGATGCGGCGATCAATGACAATGCACCAGAAGCCTACCGCGGGCTGGATCGGTTCGAAGCGCGCAAGCGCATTGTGGCAGATATGGAAGCCGCAGGCCTGCTGGAGAAGATTCAGGCTCACAAGCTCATGGTGCCCCGAGGCGACCGCTCTGGCGCCGTGGTGGAGCCTTATCTCACCGACCAGTGGTATGTGTCCATTGAATCCCTGGCCAAGCCCGCCATCGAGGCAGTGGAAAAAGGCGACATTCAATTCGTGCCCAAAAACTGGGAAAACACCTATTTCGAATGGATGCGCAATATTCAGGACTGGTGCATCTCCCGCCAGCTATGGTGGGGGCATCGCATCCCCGCCTGGTATGACGAGGCGGGCAATGTGTATGTGGGTCGCAGTGAGCAGGAAGTGCGTCAAAAACACGACCTGGGCGATATTCCACTCAGACAGGATGAGGATGTGCTGGATACCTGGTTCAGCTCAGCCCTGTGGACTTTCTCCACCCTGGGCTGGCCGGAAAACACCGAGGAGCTGCACAGGTTCCACCCCACCTCCGTGCTGGTCACCGGCTTTGACATCATCTTCTTCTGGGTCGCCCGCATGATCATGATGACCCTGAAGTTCATGGACGAGGTGCCTTTCCATGAAGTCTATGTGCACGGGCTGGTGCGGGACGCTCAGGGGCAGAAAATGTCCAAATCCAAAGGCAATGTGCTCGACCCGCTGGATATTATCGACGGCATCGATCTGGAAAGCCTGGTGAAAAAACGCATCTACGGCATGATGCAGCCCCAGAAGGCGAAAAAGATTGAAGCGCAGACCCGCAAGGAATTCCCTAACGGTATTCCCGCCTATGGCGCTGATGCCCTGCGCTTCACCTTCGCCTCACTCGCCTCCACCGGACGGGATATCCGGTTTGATTTGCAACGCTGCGAAGGCTACCGCAACTTCTGCAACAAGCTGTGGAACGCCAGCCGCTATGTGCTGATGAACACCGAAGGGCAAGATGTGGGGCTCAATGAAAACGATCCCGTTGAACTTTCCCTGCCCGACCGCTGGATCATCTCCCGCCTGCAGAAAGTGGAGCAGGAAGTCGCACGCTATATGGAGCAGTACCGCTTCGACCTGATGGCGCAGACCCTGTATGAATTCACCTGGGATGAATTCTGCGACTGGTATCTGGAGCTGACCAAGCCCATCCTCAACAGTGACACAGCCACCAAGGCACAAAAGCGCGGCACCCGCCGCACCCTGGTGCGTACCCTGGATGCCCTGCTACGCTTGCTGCATCCGGTAATCCCCTTTATTACAGAGGAAATCTGGCAGCAGATCAAGCCGCTATCCGGCAGCACGGGTGAGACCATTATGCTCGCTCCCTACCCTGAAGCGGATGCGGACAAAATCGACGAGGCGGCAGAAGCTGAGATCAACTGGCTCAAGCGGTTTATTGTGGGGGTGCGCCGTATCCGTGCAGAAATGAACATCGCCCCCGGCAAACCACTGCCCGTGCTGCTGGCCAACCTTTCCGACACTGATCAGGCCTACCTGGCGCGCAATGCAGATTTCATCCAGAAACTGGCCAAGCTGGAAAGCATCACCATACTGGCGGATGAAAACGAAGCGCCAGAATCCGCCGTAGCACTGGTGGGCGAGATGAAAGTGCTCATCCCCATGGCAGGCCTCATCGATAAAGAAGCCGAGCTGGCACGCCTGAGCAAAGAGCTGGATAAACTCAAAAAAGAACAGGCCAGACTGCAGGGCAAACTCAACAATGAAAACTTCACCGCCCGCGCACCGGCTGAAGTAGTTGAAAAAGAACGGAAAAAACTGCAAGATGTCATCAGTGCACTCACCAACCTGGAAAAACAGTATGAAAAAATCCAAGCCCTCTAACTGGCTGGCTGCCGCCTTAATCAGTGGCATGCTGCTCAGCCCGCAGGTGATCACCGCCGCCCCGAAACAGGAAGACGGATTCAAACACTATGTCACCGACCGGCTGCAGCTGCCCGTACGCCGCGGCCCCGGCTTCAACTACAAAATCATCAACCTGCTGCGCTCCGGCACGCCTGTGACCATCCTGGAAACCAACAAAGAAAACTGGGCGCGTATTCAATACACCTATAAAGGCAAAACACGAGAAGGCTGGGTACCCGCCCGCCTGCTCACCAACCAGCCCATCGCCCGCATGCAGCTGAAAGAAGTCGAAGCAGAAAATGCCCGCTTGAAAACAAGAATCCAGCAGCTTGAGACACAGCTCTCCAACCTGCAAACAGAACAAGCAGAAACCAAAAAGCTGCTCAGCGAGGCGCAGAAAAAACTTTTCATTCTTCGCAAAGACTATGACCACCTGAAACAGACCGCTGGCAACGCCTTAGAGCTGGATAAAGAAAACCAGCAGCTTAAGCAACAGCTTGCCCAGCTGGAAGAAGAAAACGCCGATCTGAAAGACCAGATCGCCCACTCGGAAGATGCCATCAAACGCCAGTGGTTTCTCACCGGTGCAGGCGTGCTGCTGCTGGGGCTGCTACTGGGTCGATTTGCCCGCATGCCACGCCGTCGTAACAGCTGGAATGACCTTTAATACACCTCCCAAAAGTGCTAAAAAACGCATCTGAAGCCCGCTTTTTGCGGGCTTTTTCATACA
>CAYRSN010000064.1:0-3511 GCA_964427185.1 uncultured Piscirickettsiaceae bacterium
CTCCGAGAAAAGCAGCACTCATCTGTACTGGCAGTGAGGTGCTCAGCAGCACCAGTGTGCTGACTGCCGCAGCACCAGCACCGGCTGAAACACCGATCAGTGCAGGATCGGCAAGCGGGTTGCGAAACAAGCTTTGCATGCTCATGCCCGCCCAGGCCAGCAGCCCGCCTACGCTCAGAGCCAGCAGTGCACGGGGCAGGCGCAGCTCCCAAAAGATTTGCTGCATAATAGGGTCTTGTTGAACCAGACCATGCCATAATGCTTCGGGCGAAAAACTGCCGGTGATCAGGTTTGCCACCAGCCCCGTCAGAAAAAAGGCAAATAACCAAAACCAGATCGAAAATAGATGCATGATCTTATAATAAATGAAACAACTTGAAGGAATCATAATGCAAGCTTATTCAAAGGCGTGGCTTTTTATTGCGCTATTGAGCCTGTTGGCAGCCTGTGGGCAGCAGCCTGCCGAAGCACCGGAGATGGCATCTATTCAGGCAGAAATTAAGCAGCGCTTCAATGCGGCCTATAGTGGGCTTGCGGAAGTGAGTGAGCTGACGCTTACCCCTGCAGAAAGCGAGCTGAATACGGCGGATCATCAAGTCTATGATGTGACGCTGACGGCTGTTGTAACAGAAGACCTTCAGGCACGTTTGAGCAGCCTGCCGGATACTTTGGAAAATAAACTGCTGCGAGGGCGCATTCAGGGCATGATTTCCCTGGGAGCCGTGCAGCGCGGACATAAGTTGACCACACACCTGCGGGCGCTGGTTGAGCGGCACCCAGAAACAGGGCAATGGCAGGTGGTGGGTTTGATTAAACGCGCAACACCTTCGACAGAAAAAGAAAAGGAGAATTGAACATGCCATTACTGGATAGCTTTCTTGTAGATCATACACGCATGCCGGCACCTGCTGTGCGTATTGCCAAAACCATGCAGACCCCTTGCGGCGACACCATTACCGTATTTGATTTACGCTTTTGCAAGCCGAACCAGGAGATTATGGGAGAGCGAGGGATTCATACGCTGGAGCATCTGTTTGCGGGCTTTATGCGTGAGTATCTGAATGGATCGGATGTGGAAATTATCGACATTTCACCCATGGGATGCCGTACCGGATTTTATATGAGTCTGATTGGCACACCGGATGAGCAGCGTGTTGCCGAGGCCTGGAAAGCCAGCATGGAGGCTGTGCTCAAGGTCAAACGCCTGGAGGATATTCCAGAGCTTAACGAATACCAGTGCGGCAGTTACAAAATGCACTCGCTGGAAGAGGCGCATGAGATTGCGCGCACGATACTTACGCGCGGGATTGGGGTGATGAAAAACGAAGATCTGGCGTTGAGCGAAGATCTTCTGCGCAAATTGGGGAACCCTGTATGAGCATCGGCCTGATCGGTGCCATGGAAGAGGAGGTTGTGCTGTTGCGTGACCGCCTGGAAGACAAACGAACCGAGCAACGGGCAGGATTTGTGTTTTATTCCGGCCGCTTGGCGGGGCAGGAGGTGGTATTGCTTCGTTCAGGAATCGGCAAGGTTAATGCTGCCATCAGTACTGCTTTGCTTTTAGATCACTATGAAATTGATGCAGTTATCAATACTGGATCTGCAGGCGGCTTTGATCCAGAGTTGAATGTAGGGGATATTGTCATTGGGCAGAAGGTCTGCCATCACGATGTAGATGTGACCGCCTTTGGCTATGCGGCTGGCCAAGTGCCGGGCTTGCCCGCCTGTTTTGTGGCAGACGAAAAGTGGGTGCAGCTGGCACAGGAGGCGGTGCAGACACTGTCCTCAGTGCATTTTAAAACCGGTTTGATCGCAAGCGGAGACCGCTTCATGCATGAGCCTGAAGATGTAGCACGGGTACGCCAGCGCTTCCCGGCCATGCTGGCGGTGGAAATGGAAGCGGCGGCTATTGCACAGACCTGTTATCTGTTTAAGACACCTTTTGTCATTATTCGTGCGCTGTCGGATATTGCCGGCAAAGAAAACGCGCAGACCTTTGAGCAGTTTTTGCAGACGGCGGCGGAAAACGCAGCGCAGTTGATTATGACCGTATTAGAGCGTCTGAAAGCGTAAGGGCAGTGCCTAAGCTATTTCTGCCAGTCAATCGGCTGCTGGTGATGCAGTTGCAAGGCATTGTTACACTTGGAAAATGGCTTGCTGCCGAAGAAGCCTCGATAGGCGGAAAGTGGCGAGGGGTGTGGTGCTTTAAGCAGTGTATGTTTACTGGAGTCGATCAGGCTGGTTTTACGCTGGGCATTGGCTCCCCAGAGCAAAAACACAACATGCGCCTGCTGTTGGCTGACAGTGCGAATTACTGCATCTGTAAAAGGCTCCCAGCCCTTATTTTGGTGGCTATTAGGGCGATTGGCTTCAACGGTGAGTACGGTGTTGAGCAGCAGTACGCCTTGCTCAGCCCATCCCTGTAAACAGCCGTTGTGAAAGTGATCAATATTTAAATCTTCTTTTAACTCTTTGAAAATATTCTGCAAGGACTTAGGCAGAGGGCTCACTTCAGGGCGTACAGAAAAGCACAGGCCGTGCGCATGCCCCGGAGTAGGGTAGGGATCCTGCCCGAGGATGACGACTTTGACGGCATCCAGAGGTGTGGTGTTAAGCGCATTAAACCAGCATTTTGGTTCAGGCAGAATCTGTTTCCCACTATGCATTTCATGTACCAGAAACTGGCGCAGCTGTTGCATATAGGGCTGTTTAAACTCGGCTTCCAAGTGTGCAAGCCAGCTGGGATGTAGTTTTATTGGGCGTTCCATAGGCATATGGCTCAAGGTGCCAGGCGTTCTCGTATCCAGCGATTTTGCTGTTTTTTATAGCGAATACGGTCATGCAGTCGGCTCGGCTGCCCCTGCCAGAACTCAAACTGCTCAGGAGTAAGGCGATAGCCGTGCCAGTGCTTTGGGCAGGGAATGGGGTGTTGCGCATAAGTATTTTGTACGGCCTCAAAACGCGCTGCTAAGGTTTTGCGGCTGGGAACCGGGTGGCTTTGTTCGGATATCAGTGCAGCCAGCTGGCTGTCACGAGGTCGGCTGGAAAAATACTGACAAGTTTCTGCTTTTGGAAGCTTACTGACTTTGCCTTCAATGCGCACCTGACGATCCAGCTGATCCCAGTAAAACAGCGCGCTTGCCCAAGGGTTGAGTGCCAGTGCGCGCCCTTTATCACTCAGACTGTGTGTGTAAAACACCAGACCTTGAGCGCTGAGGTCTTTTAGCAGCACGATGCGTGTCTGAGGACGGCACTGTGCAGTGACTGTGGCCAGCGTCATGGCTGTGGGATCAAGGATGCTGCTGTGTTGTGCATCCTCAAGCCAGTGTGTCAGCTGAGTGATGGGATCCGGGTGCATGGTATCCGTCTGAAGCGGCGCCCCCTGATACTCTCTGCGGATATGATGAAGTGTGTGACGATTCGGCATGGTGAATAGTTTATTACATGGTGCATAAAATCTGCATAATAAAAAGTCACAAATTCCGTTATAGCAACCATACAAGAGGAGGGT
>CAYRSN010000065.1:0-3228 GCA_964427185.1 uncultured Piscirickettsiaceae bacterium
GTCGCTATTAAAATCCAAAGACATATTGATCTCACCATAAACAGTCGGTGCACCGGCCATGGCAGCAGGTGCAGCTACAGCAGCAGCAATCGCAGCAGCAATAATTTGTTTTTTCATATTTTTACCCTCTTTAGGTTTTTAACAAAATGGATTTAACTAGTTAAACCCTGATTACTCAAGGTCAACGCCCGTTAGCGTTAGGTGAACTATAGGGCTTGTAGTGCTCTATTTCAAGCCTTTTTATCAAGTGAATTGAAGCGGACTTATACAGTGTTGTAAATTCACAACAACCCTTAGAACCTGGTCGGGACAGCAGGACTTGAACCTGCGACCCCCGCCACCCCATGACGGTGCTCTACCAGACTGAGCTATGCCCCGAGATTGAAAGACCTGAAGATGGTGCCGACGGAGGGACTTGAACCCCCAACCTACTGATTACAAGTCAGTTGCACTACCAGTTGTGCTACGTCGGCCCGTATTGGATAGGTGAGGCGTATTATAAATTTGGATTAAATCATGTCAAGGGATAAAAGGCGTTTTTTAAGCATTTTTTACACAGTATGTTTAAGAAGCAATACTCCAGCTTCAATGTACAGCATCCCTGTCACACTATTACTCGGGCTTGACGGTCGGATGCGGGAAACGCGCTCGGTGTGTACCGCTGTGCTCATTCGTTAAGACAAGAATATCCACCCGGCGGTTAATCGCCCTCAACGCTGGGGAAGTATTTTCTACCAAAGGCATGGTGTCGGACGCACCCAGGACAATTAAGCGCTCATGCGCAACACCGCTTCTTTCTAAAATACGTGTTACCGTAGCGGCACGCGCAGCAGATAAATCCCAGTTAGAGGGAAACTGTATGGTGTTAATCGGTACATTGTCCGTATGACCGATTACTTTTATGGGCCACGGGGATTGCGCCAGGATATCGCCGATTTTACGCACGGTTTCTACAGCCTCCCTTTTAGGAATGGCGCGTCCGCTTTCAAACAGGATATCGTTTTTCAGGCGAATCAGAATGCTGTCTTTGCCTTCTACAATTTCTATACGTTTATCCAGTTTGGCTAAACGCTGCAGCAGGTTCACCAGCGCAGTTTTTTCCAGCAGGATGCTATTGGTTTCTTCATGGGGTAGCATGCCTTTTTGCAAGGGAATCGGGCTGTTGCCCTGGTCATCTCCTATGGGCTCTTGGTTAAACATGGCGTTGATAAAGCGCTTTCTCTGATCATCAGGCACAATAGAACCTATCCACATAACCAGAAAAAAAGCCATCAAGACGGTCATCATATCCGCCAGGGCAATTTTCCAGTTTCCTCCCGACTTAAAACGCTCCATAACACACTTACCTGATATAACTGTCGCTTTGATCCCCGTCTAACAGATGGATATAACGGGCAGTAAACTTGGGATTGCTCGCATTGTGATACAGCATGATAAACTCGCTAATACTGTCAAACACCGCCTCGATGCTTTTAAATCTGGCATACATTCCCGCCACCAATGGAGATACGATGCCAAATGCAGCAAACACCCCCAACAGGGTGCCTGTTAATGCAATTCCAATCGCTTTGCCGATGGATGCGATATCGACCCCTTCTCCCAGCAGACCCATGGCCAGAATCACGCCCAGCACAGCCGCTACGATACCAAATCCGGGCAGCCAGTCCGCAACACGCTCCAGTGATGCCACGACACGCTCATAACGAGAGGAGAAATCTTTTTTGCGTGCTGCTACCAGCTTGGCGGCAAACTGTGCTGCCTCCTCCGCACCGGCACTCATATACACCTCCATGACATCAAACAGGCATTTTTTTATCAATGGGCAGGCAGCAATATCAGAGTAGGCTTGTTTAAAAGCGCTACTGTCCCGTTCATATCTTTGCAACGCTTTCTCTACCGCAAGCGGGCCATCCTTGCGGCGAATCTCCATCATTTCTTCACTGAAATCCGCAATCTGGTGGATCATACCCTTATGATCCAAGCCGGAAAAATAGAGCTTAAACAGGCGCAGCGTATCGCTAAAAAGGTGCTTATCCACCATAGCCAGCCAGCCACCCAGCGCCATACCCAGAATAACGATGATTTCCGCCGGGTGAACTAACATGGCAAGGCTTCCTCCTGCAATATAAAACCCACCTACCAAGGCACCTACAACAACCAGTAAAGCTAAAACTCTTAAGACCATTATAGTTTTTTCAACTCACCTGCAAGCTCGTTCATCTCAAGGCTGATCATATAGCTATCAATCCGTTTGTAAACGTAATCCGGCACAAATTCAAAATTGATGACCGTATCAAAATTCGCACTTTCTGCATCAAAATCACTTCTAACACAATACCCCTCTAAAACCAGCGGGTTATCTTCATGGGTAAACCCTACGCCGGGTACCGGATCAATAAAAAGCTCCACACTGACCTTATCTGTTGTTTTGATTCGAAAAGGCAGGCTCAACCTGATGCCACCACAGGATAAGTTTACTGGCTGTTTATATTGATGCCGATGCGGATCGTTTTTTTTCATGATCCAGCCATAAATATCTTCCAGCGCCGTGATATAGTCGAACAGAGCCACAAAGGTCGCGGCCAAGGGCGCATAATCAGCATAAGCTCTAAGCTCCTGAATCACTTTCTCCAGTGCTTGATCCGCCGCCAGATGGAAAGGCTGAAGAATCCCACTTTTTGAATACACAAATACATGCTCGATTCTTTCCAAGGTATACATCATTCTTCTGTCAAAAAGCCGCATAATGGCCGTTGACCTTGGGGCGCTTTCAGAGAAATCCTGGTCAAAGGTTATTTTTTGATAGTGTTTGCGAAAATTCCCTTTTATTCGGCTTGCCAATGAGCCAAGATATGGGTTTTCACCTTCTGCCAGATACAGCAGCATTTCCCTGAAAAACTCCACTTTGCCATGCAGCATCTGAAAGTAATCGGTACAGCGTTCATCCAGCCTTTCCGCACAGCGTTTTCTTTCCAGAAACACTTCCATTTTGTGGTTCAACCAGCGCATTTTTAAGGTATCAAAAATTGGCACCGGCAACGCGCCAAAATCACCTTTGTCCACATGAATTCGGTCTTTGGTCACAACCACATCTACAAACACTGGCAGCATTGTATCAATGCGGTAAAACCTGCGCTGATTGCAAAATTCAGGAATCATGGTTGCTTAGCTGCTTTACTTTTACAGCGGTGCTCAATATTTCTGAGCCACTGTTCACTATAAGAATGA
>CAYRSN010000066.1:0-2801 GCA_964427185.1 uncultured Piscirickettsiaceae bacterium
TTCTGAGATTGGCGCAAGCTTTTTTTGTTTCACGTGAAACAAGAGACTTAGGTGCCTTAGTTGTTAAGATGCCGTTCGGCAATTTTTTGCACTTCCGGGTAGCTTGTTTTTCCTGTCCCCAGAATAGGAACCTGTTCTACTAGAATCACGGTTTTTGGAATCAGAATCTCAGCCACTTCAGCTTGTTTAGCGGCTTCTTTAAGTACATGTCGGCTCATGTTTTCATCATCGGTGACGAGCACCAGTTGTTCACCGCGTTTGACATCCGGCACGGATACCACGGCATGGTGTCCTTCAGGTGCATGTTTACTGATATAGTTTTCTACGGCCGTCAGGGAGACCATTTCTCCGGCAATTTTTGCGAAACGTTTAGCGCGTCCTAGAATGGTGACAAAGCCTTCATCATCCACCTTAACAATATCTCCCGTATCATGCCAGCCATGCTCCGGTGGCACCAGTACACCAGGGCGCTCATTAAACAGATAGCCCTTCATAACATTAGGCCCTTTTACCCATAGGCGTCCGCCTTCATCAATGCCTTCAACTGGCTCAAGGCGATATTCAATATTAGGAATAAACTGCCCGACCGTTCCCACCTTATGAGATTGTGGGATATTAACTGCCAGCACCGGTGCGGTTTCTGTGACGCCGTAGCCTTCATAAATCGTTTTGCCAAATTTGTCTGCATAGAGCTGTCGAGTTTCTGGGCGAAGGCGTTCCGCTCCGGCCACTAATGCCCGCAGACTGTAGAAATCATAAGAATGTGCTTTACGGGCATATCCGGTAAAAAACGTATCCGTTCCAAACATGATGTTGGCATTCACCTGATAAACCATTTCAGGAATGACCTGATAGTGCAGGGGGGAGGGATATAGAAAGACTTTTGCACCCTTGAATATGGGCCAGAGTAGCCCAGCAGTCAAGCCGAATGAGTGAAAAGTGGGCAATGCATTGAAGATGGTTTCTTCCGGCAGTAAAGCGAGCATGGCGCTGATTTGTTCAATATTGGCTTGAAGGTTGGCATGCGTTAATACTACGCCTTTAGGTGCGCCCTCAGAGCCTGATGTGAAAAGAATAACCGCTTCTTCATCTGCGCTGCATTGTGCACCCGGCAAACTGTGATCAGAGCGAACAAGTCCTAAAAGTTTGTCAAATGTGCGGATTTCCGAGCGAATCTCTTCAAGATAAATAATTTTGAACTCTTCTGATAGGGCATCAATTAAGGACTCAAATGCCATGGCTTCAATAAACTTACGCGAAGTCAAAATGGTTTTAACTTCTGCCGTATGACAGGCAGAACGCATAGGGCCATGTCCAACCGTAAAATTCAGCATGGCGGGTACATGCCCATAGGCTTGCAGGGCAAAGAAGGTTGCAGCCAGGCCGGCAACATTTGGTAACAGAATGCCAACACACTTTTCACCTGCAATATGTTTTTCCAGCGCACGTCCCAGCACTTTCGCGCCGGTTTTCAGGCGGTGGCGTGTGAGTGCTGTGTGGTTGATGTCGTCAACACAAACACCTTTTCCGCCAAAGGTATATGTGCTTTCACAGAGTTTATTAAACAGGTTGGTGGGTTGATAGCGGGCATAAAATGCCATATCTCGCATCAGTAGATAAAGCTTGTTTTTTAACCATGCATGCTTTTGGTGGCCGTTGAGCTGTTTGGGAGCTTTTAGTTCAGTAGGGGGTAAGATGGTCAGAGTGACTTTGGGGAACCAGCGGCGTTTAATCCAGGCAAATTTCGTACCGTCCAGATAAGAAAATCTGGAGTATTGAGCGCCCTCAATAAAGACAGGCAGAATGAGGGCGTTTGCGCGGTCAGCAACTACAGCGGGGCCTTCGTAAACTTTCATTAAAGAGCCCGTCGTTGTAATGCGCCCTTCAGGGAAAATCATACATTGTTTACCTGCTTCAAGGGCTTTGATCATATGCTTTGCGGCATAGGGGCTGAACATGTCCACGGTAAAGTAGTCAGCAAACTTCAATATCCAGCGCTTCCATCCCTGGCTTTGTTTTTTATCGATCATAAAAGTCGTGCGTCCGGGCACAAACAGGTCAATTAAGGGGCCATCCAGTAGAGAGACGTGATTAGCAATAATCAGAATAGGCTTGTTTGCTGCTTTAGCTTCCTGGTGGTGCTCCAAGCCTCTAACTTCTACGCGATAAAGAATGTTTATCAATCTTTTTGTTAAAAATTTAATCATCTTTGTTCCTGTTAGTTTTTTATAAAGATTATGATAAACGTGGCAGTGATGCCAAGCAAAATACAAAGACAAAGGAGTTGTTAATGAAGAAACTGTCAGTCATTTCGTTATTGTCGCTGAGTATGTTGTTTAATGCACATATGGCACAGGCTGAAAGTGAGCGTGCACTTTCCGAAAAGGTAAAAGCTTTTTGTGCTGAAGTGACACCCGGTGCCGCTTATAAAATCACACTGGATCAAGCTTATCAGATTCTTAAAAAAATCAGGCTTCAGTCTGGACGATAAAGATGATGATAGCCTGACGATTCTGCAAGAGGGTAGGAAAATTTTGCTGTTCCAGATGGGGGATGGAGATTTTCAGCTCTATTACGGTGCAAGTGGTATTAAGTTGACACCCGAGCAGATCAATGAGTGGAACCGTACCAAAAGACTCAGTCGTGCGTATATTGATCAAGAAGGTAATCCCGTTTTGGAGTCTGACCTAATTACAGATGGCGGTATTACGGAGCAAAACCTTATTGCTTTTGTCAAAACTTTTACGGCAGTTTCTGTCCCTTCCTACAGCATGTTTCTTTTAAAGCATGGTGAATAATAC
>CAYRSN010000067.1:0-2674 GCA_964427185.1 uncultured Piscirickettsiaceae bacterium
TGTCTTTGGCGTTAAGTCCGACAGGCTCCTAGGCCTCTAGACGAACGGGACGCATATTGTATTGGTGGAGCCGACCGGGATCGAACCGGTGACCTCTACAATGCCATTGTAGCGCTCTCCCAGCTGAGCTACGGCCCCAACTTGTGATGGGCGTATTTTATACACCTGCCATAAAAAATCAAGTTTCTTTTTATAGCTTTCTGCACGGCTCGCGGCAGAACGGGTGCGCATTATACGCAACCCGTTCTGTAAATCAAGCTCAAGCTTGTGCTTTGCGTTGCTCAATAAATGCCAAGGCCTTATCCAAACGCTGCAAGACCTTATCTTTATCCAGCAATGCCGCTACTTGATCAATCGAGGGAGACTGCCCCTGCCCTGTGATGGCCACACGAAACGGCATGCCCACTTTGCCCATCCCCACTTCCAGTGCCTTGGACACACTTTGGATAATTTCATGGATAGCTGCCGCATCCCACGTATCCAGCGTTGCAAGCTTTTCTTTTAGCAGATTAAGCGGTGCTTCTGCCACGGGACGCAGATGTTTTTTAGCAGCGACTTCATCAAACTGTTCAAAATCCCGATAGAAATAAACTGCCTGATCCGCCATGTCTACCAGTGTTTTGCTACGTTCTTTAAGCAGCTCAGCCACTTGCGCCAATTCAGGGCCACAAGTGAGATCACACGCCCGTTCTGCCATAAAAGGAGCCAGATGACGTGCCAGATGCGCGCCACTGCTGCGCTGAATATGTTGCTGATTCACCCACAGGCACTTTTCTCTATTGAACGTGGACGGAGCATTATTGACACCTTCCAGAGAAAAGTATTCGACCATTTCGTCCAGCGAAAAAATCTCCTGATCGCCATGAGACCACCCCAAACGCACCAGATAGTTCAACAGCGCCTCAGGCAAAAAGCCCTCATCTCGATATTGCAGCACACTTACGGCACCATGACGCTTGGACAGACGACTGCCATCTTCCCCAAGCACCATGGGAATATGGGCGTATTTTGGAATGGGCGCTCCCAGTGCTTGCAGGATATTGATCTGACGCGGGGTGTTATTCAGATGGTCATCCCCACGAATAACATGAGTGATCCCCATATCCCAGTCATCTACTACCACTGTCAGGTTATAGGTAGGCGTTCCGTCGGAGCGGGCAATGATCAAATCATCCAGTTCACTATTTTGAATAACTACCTGGCCTTTCACCAGGTCATCAATCACCACTTCGCCCGTTTGAGGGTTTTTAAAACGAATCACCGGGTCAACACCTTCCGGCGGGGTGCCGGTAAAATCCCGATAACGGCCATCGTAACGCGGCTTCTCTCCACGGGCTTTCTGAGCCTCACGAAGCGCGTCCAGCTCCTCTTTGGTGGCATAACAGTAATAGGCCATATCATTATTCAGCAAGTACTGAATCACTTCCTGATAACGTGCAAAACGATGCGTCTGATAAAAAGGCCCTTCATCATAGTCCAGCCCCAGCCAGCTCATGCCTTCTAAAATAGCATTCACCGACTCCTCTGTAGAGCGTTCGCGATCTGTATCTTCAATGCGCAGCACAAACTGACCGCCGTGTTTGCGGGCAAACAGCCAGGAAAACAGCGCGGTACGCACACCGCCGATATGCAAATACCCAGTCGGACTGGGAGCAAAACGGGTTTTAATCATGTAAATTTACTCCTGATGGTTTCAATGGCCACGCGCAACAGCCAAGCGGAAATCAAAGCCGTTAATAATACCATGCCCCCCATAACGACAGTAGCGATCCACAAAAACAAAGGCTGGTGAAAGGCCTCATACAGATGCTGATTGGCCAGCCCATAAGCAGCAAGAGGAAATATGTATGACCAACTGATCATACTGATACCGTTACGGATAAAACGCCGTCCGGAAATCACCCAGACCAGCAGCATAAACGTGGCAAATCCATAAGGCCCCCACACCACAAGGTGCCAGGGATCACCGAAAAGCTTCAATCCTGCCATACAGGCAAGACTGGGGGGTGCCAGAAAAATAAACAGGCTGGGGCGGTACCGTTCCTCAATGGGTGTAATGAAAATTAACCTGTACAGCAGCAGCGTGGCAAAGATAAACCACATAAACAAAGCAGCACTGTAAAACAGCCACATCCACTCATCCATCCCCACGATTTCCACCCCGACCAACACGGCCACAAAATCCCCGGAAAGCAGGATAAACCAGCTGGGACGCAGGTGATCCAGCGTGAGCTGATGATCAAACAACCAGCGGTTGATCAGAAACAGATTCAACAGCCCATGCCAGATAACAGTGAACCAGTAAATTCCCTCTCCCAACCACGGATATTGCGGCATATAGGTGGCGGCAAAAAAAGCGGTGAAAAACCAGCTGATACTCATCAAAGGAAAAAAAGACAGCTGAAAAGGGTGCTGCCACTCTTTTACCAAAGCTGCCCGCCCTTTTCCTAAAAAATGCTGAAAGTAAAACAGACTCAGCAACAACAGCGCCAACAAGCCATAGCTGACAACGCCCAGCGCGATATCTCGCCGCCATGCCAAAAGATGCTCAAGATGAAACAGATTCATACTCATGGCCAGCAACGCCATGGGCATAGCAAAATAAGTAATACTCGGGAAAAACAGCCAGGGTTGCAAAATCATCTCGTTACTTGCACTAAAGTTCTAAAATAAT
>CAYRSN010000068.1:0-2547 GCA_964427185.1 uncultured Piscirickettsiaceae bacterium
TTACAGCACACAAAACAGCGGCACAGGGCGTGTAAACAGGCTGATAAACACTCAAATCGCACTGAGTTTTTAAGCCAAACGCGCAAAAATGCTTTTTCAAAAAAGGGGGAGACCCCCTTGATGCCTCAGTTAGCAAATACGACTGTTTTGTTCCCGTGAATCAGCACACGGTCTTCCAGGTGATAGCGCAGGCCGCGTGCCAGCACGGTTTTTTCTACATCCCGGCCGAGGCGGCGCATGTCCTCAATGGTGTGGCTGTGGTTCACGCGGATCACGTCCTGCTCGATAATGGGGCCTGCATCCAGCACCTCGGTGACATAGTGGCAGGTAGCACCGATAAGCTTCACCCCCCGCTCATAGGCCTGATGGTAGGGGCGTGCCCCGGCAAAAGAGGGCAGAAAGCTATGGTGAATATTGATCACCCGCCCGGCATAGGCTGAGCAGATATCCGGCGGCAGAATCTGCATGTAGCGCGCCAGCACGACCACATCAATGTCATACTGCTCCACCAGTTCAAAGGCGCGGGCAAAGGCCTGCGGTTTATTTTCCGGTGTCACCGGCACATGATGAAAGGGTACCTTGTACCACTGGGCTTGTTCTTTAAGTGTTTCGTGGTTGGAGATGACACAGACTATCTCCCCGGGCAGATCCTTTTCATGCCAGCGGTGCAGCAAGTCCGCCATGCAGTGCCCCTCCTTGGAGACAAACAGGGCGATGCGTTTTGGTCTGCTGGAGTCTGTCAGCTGCCAGCGCATATTAAACTGGGTGGCAATGGCTTCAAACCCGGCGCGGAAAGCCGCTTCCCCGCCCGGCACCGAACTTTTCAGAATTTCATGGCGCATGAAAAACCAACCGTTGACTGTGTCCGTGTGGTGATTGGCCTCCACAATGGTGGCACCCATCTCCGCCACATGGTTGGCCACCGCGGCCACAATTCCCACTCGATCCGGGCAGGCGATGGTTAAACGAAAGACCTCGCTCATCTTAATCTGCTCCTTTTATAATGACCGGCATTGTAGCAAAGGGATACGCCCATGATTGTCGCCTCGTTCAATGTGAACTCCATTCGTCAGCGCCTGCACCAGCTGGAAGCACTGAAAAACCGACTTGGCCCGCATATTGTCGGCCTGCAGGAAACCAAGGTCACAGATGAAGACTTTCCCCTTGAGGCCGTGGAAGCACTGGGCTATCGTGCTGTCTTCCACGGGCAGAAAACCCATTACGGTGTTGCACTGCTGACCACGGCGGATTATGAAGTTATCCAAGCGCAGAAAGGCTTTCCCCATGATGACGCAGAAGCGCAGAAGCGCCTGATTATCGCAGATGTCAAAACGCCCACCGGGGAGACCGTGCGCGTGATCAACGGCTACTTTCCCCAGGGTGAAAATCGTGAACACCCGGTGAAATTCCCCGCTAAGGAAAAGTTCTATCAGGACTTGCTGGCCTATCTGAAAACAGAATGTGACCCTCAACAACCGCTGATTATCATGGGAGATTTCAATATTGCCCCGGAAGATAAGGATATCGGTATCGGTGCAGACAACGCCAAACGCTGGCTACGTCAGGGAAAAACCTCCTTTCTGCCGGAAGAACGGGAGTGGCTTCAAACACTGATGGCATGGGGGCTACATGACACCTTCCGCACCGTGCATCCGCATGTGGACGACTGCTTTTCATGGTTCGATTACCGCTCCCGCGGCTTTGCACGTGAGCCCAAACGCGGGCTGCGCATTGATTATATTCTGGCCACCGCATCGCTCAATGCACGGGTGGAGGATGCCGGCATCGACTATGACATCCGCGCTATGGAAAAACCCTCCGACCATGCCCCCGTATGGACAAAATTCAAGGACTCCCCATGAACACACCTGTAAAGCTTGAAGCCCTCAACTGGCTCACGCCCGACATTGCCCAACTGTGGCTGACGCCGGCACAGCCTGTGCCGTGGCAGGCTGGAGATTATGTGATGATGCAGCCGGATGAAACAGTGGATGCGCGCCCTTTCAGCATCGCTAATGCACCTAACCCCGCCGGGCGTATGGAACTGCATATCCGCCACACCCATGACAACTGGTATAACCACTTATTTAAAAAACAAACAGGCGACACGTTGCTTCTCAATGAAGTCAAACACCAATACCCTCTGCCACAAGGTGATCGTCCTGTGCTGTTTGTCGCCGGTGGCACAGGCTTTGCGCCTTTCAAATCTCTGATCGAACAGCTGCTCACCCGGGGCTTTGAACCGCCCATTTATCTCTACTGGGGCACACGCACACCGAAAGAGCTGTATCAGCATGAAGTCATTCAGGCTTGGGCGGACAACCACCCGCAGCTACATTACACACCCGTCGTATCAGAAGCGGACTGGGATGGTCGAAAAGGCCTGGTCGCCGATGTCGTGCTGGAAGATTTTGAAGACTTAAGCCCATTTGAATGCTATATATGCGGCCCCTGGCCCATGGTGCAGGATGCCAAAGCTCGTTTTACGGAACGCGGTGCCAGCAGCCTCCACTAAACTCAGCTGGGTGCTGTTTGGGCTTCTGACAG
>CAYRSN010000069.1:0-1890 GCA_964427185.1 uncultured Piscirickettsiaceae bacterium
TGTGCTGGATTTGCGCACACGCGGCGGGCTGAGTACAGAAGCGGTGGCACAGATACGCGGTATGCAGGTGGATAAGGTGGCGCGGCTGGAGGCAGCGATACGCGCACGTTTTTATCGTGCATTGGGGTTGGCGCATCAGTAAGCGCGGTATTTGGAACGCCGGGGTGGTATTCCGGCGTTTTTTATGTCGGCAGGGTTTGAAAACGCAGGTAGCTGCCGCTGGTAAGTGGATGTGCCCGCAGATATGTTTGCGCGGCAGAGAGGCGCTGTGCGGCCTGTTGATCGGTTAATGCCGTAAGGCTGGGAAGGAAGTAATCCGGCAGCCATTTTGTACCACTCATACCCGGTAGAAGCGGGGTGGCGGCCAGCTTCCAGCCCCAAGGGGTGAGATAGCGAGTTTCCAGCAGCTGTTGAATGGAGGATGTCTTCTGTTCAAGCAGTTGAGCAGTGTGTTTAAGCAGAGCGTAGTCTTCCAGGGTGGCGGTACCCAGAGGTTGTCCCTGTTCGTTGAGTGCACGGGGCGGTGCGGAGTCTGACATCAGCCGGCGGTACAAGGCATGATAGAGCGCATATGCCTGTTGTTGCCAGTGGCGTTCGCCGCTGACCTGGTAGGCTGCAATTAAGCTTTCTACGACTAATGCATTCCACCCCAGCATTTGTTTTTCATCCCGGTCGGGCTGCATGCTGGCTGCTCGGAGCTTGGTTTTGATAAGTGGCCAGCGCGGATCATCAAATGGTTGAGGAAGCCACTTGCCTTCCCAAGGGCCGGGTTGGTTCAGTTGCCATGCGTGTTCCAGTTGCGTGTATAAATCGGCAGGCAGTACCTGTTGTAGCTGATCTTTGCGCCACAGGTAGGTACCACCCTCATGGTGTTGTGTATCCATGGCGGAGAGGCTGCCATAATAGAGTCCGGTACGCTGATTGAACAGATGGCGGCGCATGAAATGCAGAGTATCCAGCCCCACCTCTATCCAGTCATTCCTTTGAAAGCGCTGCCCTGCCTGTAGGTAGAGTGTGGCCAGCTGGGCATTGTCATAAAGCATTTTTTCAAAGTGGGGGGTGTGCCATTCAGGATCAATGGTATAGCGGAAAAATCCACCATGCAGGTGATCACGCAGATGCTGCTGCGCCATCTGATCCAGGGTCAGCTGTAGCCATGTCTGAATCTCATCAGGCAGGTTTTTCAAGCTGAGGGTGGCGAGAAGCAGTGGGCTTTGCGGGAATTTCTGCTGCCCTTTGAGGCCACCGGAGAAGTCGTCCATCTGTGCGGCCAAGGCATTTAAAAAGGCTTTACGGAGGCTGGCGTGGGTGATTGTCAGATGGGCTTGGGCGGGGTAGGCCTTGGGTTTGGGCAGTGCTTTGCGTGCTGCAGTGCGAATGCGCTCAGGTGCTGTCTGCCACAGGCGTGCTGCACGTTTCAGTGTTTGCATGAACTGTGATTTGGGCTGGTAAAGAAAACTGTAGAAGGGTAATCCTTCCGGCGTGAGCAGAATATGAAGCGGCCAGCCAGCACGACCTGTGGTACGACGGGCAAACTCTACCAGATAGCTATCCAGTGCCGGATTAAGCTCGCGATCAATTTTGACGGGGATGGTGAAACGGTTGAGCAGTGCTGCGGCATCTGCATGCAGATAGACATCTTTTTGCATACGGTGACACCAGTAGCAGGCAAAGTAGCCACTGGAGATAAAAATCAATCGGTTGTTTTGTTGCGCCTGTGTCAGCACGGCTTGAGACCAAGGTTGCCAGTGGACAGGGTCGCTGCCATGCATGGCAAGATAGGGCGAAAGACTATGTTTTAAGGCATTTGCCAGTGTCTCTGCGCTAAAGGGTAAGAGTAAAGTAGTGGTGAGCAACTGACGGCGGGAAACATGCTTGCTGGGTACAGGC
>CAYRSN010000070.1:0-1857 GCA_964427185.1 uncultured Piscirickettsiaceae bacterium
CATAAGACATAGAAGGCTCCATGCAGAAAGAAGATTTTATTTTACAGCCGGCACAGTTGAGCTGGCATGCGGATGATACGCCGGTGGCCAACGCGTATGGCGATGTGTATTTTTCGGCAGCGGGCGGGCTGGCTGAAAGTGAGTATGTGTTTTTACGTCATAATCAGCTGCCGGCACGTTTTGTAGCGGGGCAGCCCTTTACGGTGGTGGAAACAGGATTTGGCACCGGTTTAAACTGCCTGCTGGCGGCTGATCACTGGCTGCGTACGGCACCTGCGAGTGGTCAGCTGCATCTCATAAGCTTTGAAAAGCACCCTTTGCGGCTTGAAGATTTAAAACGGGCGCAAGCCGGTTGGAAGCAGCTTGCGCCATTGACACAGGCATTGCAGGCAGGGTATCCACCTTTGCTGCCAGGGTGGCATTTCATTCGGCTGGCGGACAATATTTCTCTGTGGCTCTGGCTGGGGGATGTGCATGCCGGCTTGGCTGATTTGGATGTATCGGTAGATGCCTGGTTTCTGGACGGATTTGCACCTGCGAAAAATCCGGAAATGTGGACAGAGGCGCTGTTTCAGCAGATGGCGCGTTTAAGCTACCAAGGCACAACGTTTGCGACCTTTACGGCGGCAGGTGCTGTGCGCAGAGGGCTGCAGGCAGTAGGTTTTCAGGTGGAGAAAGTACCGGGGTTTGGTCGTAAGCGGGAGATGCTGTGTGGCCGCTTTGCGGCAGGGACTTGTCAGACAAAGCCTGCTCAGCCCCGTACACTGGCTGTTGTGGGTGCCGGGCTGGCTGGGGCGGCGGTTGCGCATCGAGCGGCGCAGGCGGGTGTGGCGGTGACAGTGTTTGAGGCGGAACAGCCTGCCTGTGCCGCTTCGGGTAATCGTGCCGGTGTGTTTCATCCATTGATTACGGCAGACTGGAGTTTGCGCAGTCAGTGGTATCAGTTGGCGCTGGAAATGCTGGTATCTTCCCTGCCAGAGTTTTTTCAGGCGGGGGTGGAAGGTGCGCTGGCACCGGTACTGCACTGGCCGGTGGATGAAAAGTGGCAGGTGCGGTTTGAGCGCTTTGCCGCACGTTTTCCCCACAGTGGTATGAGCTGGCAGACGGCACCATGCGGTGATGGGAAAGTGTGGCGCTATCACCAGAGCGGCTGGTTGGCACCGCCAACGCTGGTGCAGTATCTGTTAGCGCATGAAAATATTCATTTGGTGCAGGGGGTGTCGATATCGCTGGAGGCGGACAAAGTGGCTGGTCAAGTATTTGATGCGATAGTCGTAGCGACAGGTGCGCGTTTGCCGCAGGGTATCAACTGGCCACAGGATATGGTGCGCCCTGTTGCAGGGCAGGTGGATGTGTTTAAACACGCGTGTCGGTGGCCGCAGCGAGCGCCATGGGTACACAGTGGTTACACGGTGGCAGTTTCTGAGCATGAGATTGTCAGTGGGGCGACTTTTGTCAAGCATGCGCCTTTTGATACGGTGGTTTCAAAGGCGGCCAGTACGGAAAACCTTGCCCGTGTACAGCAGGTTTGCGCCCAGCGGGCGGCGGGCTTGACCCCTGAGCAGGCGCGGGTAAGTGTGCGTCCGACAACACGAGACCACATGCCTATTGTCGGTGTCTGGTCTAAGCGGCCGAATGTGGGCGTGACCCTGGGGCATGGCGCGCGGGGCATTGTTTCAGTGCTGCTCGGTGCTCAGTGGGTCTTACAGCGTTTGGGGGTTGTGCAGGGGCCGTTATTTAAGCGCTATATGCGGATGGCAGATATACAGCGCTTTGTGTAAAAATATTGCGTATATGGTTTAGTTAAATTAAATTTTTGGGAATGGCGTGCTGATGAAAGGTCAATGGCTGGGATTA
>CAYRSN010000071.1:0-1833 GCA_964427185.1 uncultured Piscirickettsiaceae bacterium
TGAGCTGGGTTGGAAAGTCTTGTTGTTCCTGTTTGTATTCTTTTTGATTGCATATTTGTTGAAACGAGAATTTTGGCGGGATGTAAAGTAAGGCTGGCTGACTGTCAGATATGACTAATATACCCCCGCATTGTCGGGGGTTTTTATTTTCGGAAAGGATGTGTCATGGCAAAAAATTCAACAGCTTATGTCTGCACGGACTGTGGTGCCGAATACAGTAAATGGCAGGGGCAGTGCCTTGCGTGTGGTGCATGGAACAGTTTGCAGGAGTTTAAAGTGGTTAAATCCGCTACAGCTAAAGCGGCGGCTAAGGGGTATGCGGGGGTTGCGGGAGGCACCGTCAAGCGTTTAAGCGAAGTGAAAGCCAGTGAAATTCAACGTTGGCCGACAGGTCTGTCGGAACTTGATCGGGTATTGGGCGGCGGTATTGTTCCGGGAGAAGTCGTGCTGATCGGAGGCGATCCCGGAGTGGGAAAATCCACACTGTTACTGCAAACTTTACTGCACTTGAGTCAACGGTATGCCGTGCTGTATGTGACAGGAGAAGAGTCGCCAGAGCAGGTGGCTTTACGAGCGCAGAGAATGCGGCTGCCAACGGAGCAGCTGCTGCTGTTGGCAGAAACAGATGTGGAGCATATTACGCTGCAGGCACACTCCATAAAGCCGCAGATTATGGTGGTGGACTCCATTCAGACCATGCAGTTAGCGGGGCTTTCCAGTGCGCCGGGCAGTGTCTCTCAGGTGCGGGAAAGTGCTGCGGCACTGACGCGTTTTGCCAAACAGCAAGGGTGTGCGATTTTTTTGGTGGGGCATGTGACTAAAAGCGGAGAGGTAGCTGGGCCGCGTGTGTTGGAGCATATTGTCGATGCGGTGCTGTTTTTAGAGGGCGAGCAGGATAGCCGTTACCGCACCCTGCGTGCTTTGAAAAACCGGTTTGGTGCCGTGAATGAGCTGGGTGTGTTTGCGATGACGGAAACCGGCATGAAGCAGATTAAAAACCCGTCTGCCATCTTTCTGAGTCGAGGAGATAATGTGGCACCCGGATCAGTGGTGATGGTGCTGTGGGAGGGCAGTCGCCCGCTGCTGGTGGAGCTACAGGCTTTAGTGGACGCTTCACCTTATGGGGCACCGAGGCGTGTAACGGTAGGGTTGGATGCTAATCGTCTGGCGATGCTGCTGGCAGTATTGCACCGTCATGGCGGGGTGCAGGCTGGTGATCAGGATGTCTTTTTAAATGTGGTTGGCGGAGTCAAGGTGAGCGAAACGGCGGCAGACCTGGCTGTGTTGGCTGCGATTGTTTCCAGCCTGCGGGGGAGTGCACTGCCTGAAGGCTTGATTGTCTTTGGAGAGGTGGGGCTGGCGGGTGAAGTGCGCCCCGTACGTTCGGGTCAGGAGCGTATTACTGAAGCGGCAAAACATGGATTTAAGCATGCGATTGTGCCTTTGGCGAATATGCCTAAAAAGCCGATTGAGGGGATGCAGGTACAGGGGGTGAAGAACTTAAACGAGGCGCTGGAGGCGATCCAGCGCATTTAAAGCGTCAGGGCAGCTCGATTTCAACAACGGCCGAGGTGGGAATGGTTGAGCATGTCAGAATATGGCCTGACTGAGGTTCGTAGGCATGATACTGAATATAGTCCACCTCTCCAGAAACCAGCTTGACTTCGCAGGCGCCACAGCTACCTCCGCGGCAGCTGTAGGGGACGTCAAATCCCGCTTCATCCAGACACTCCAGGATGGAAAACTGTCCATTGAATTCACATTCGCCCTGACCTTTGACAATGATTTTGCTCATAAATGCTCCCCTTTCATCTTAAATGTAAAAAACCTTAT